>JAGBDN010000005.1 GCA_017937485.1 Thermoguttaceae bacterium | reverse complement strand
TGTTATTGTTGTTATTATTGTTCGTCGTCCCTTCTTCGTCTTCGATCGCTTCGCCGGCGTTCAGGTTCGGGCCTTGCCACGCGACGACGAATTTCGGCGCGAGGACGCCGTCGACGAGTTCCCAGTCGAAGACCGCGACGCTCGGATCGGTTTGGTAACCGGCGGTCGTTCCGTTGAGGATGAATTCGCCTTCGTTCGCGCCGACGACGGCGCCGAGCGCGAGTCGATCGTTCGCGACGTTGACCGGTTGGCCCGCGGCGTTGAAGGCGCGGACGGCGATACCGTCGTCGTGGCGATCTTCGCGGAGATCCGCGTCGTAGTTGAATTCTTCCGCGTCGAACGAAGTCCAAGCGAAGACGACGCCGTCTTTGTTCGCGTCGACGGACGGTTGGTGTTGACGGTGCGCGGTCGTCGTGTTGACCAACGCTTCGCCGGTTTTGCCGAGGAAACTCGCGGAGGAGCCGTCGGCGTTGTAAGCGCGAGCGTAAATGTCGGCGCCGTGCGATTGAATTTGGTCGGAAACCCAAACGACGTAGTATTTACCGGCGTCGGGGCCTTCGTCGACCATCGCGATTTGCGGCGTGTATTGGCCGCGCGTCGTCGAATCGTTGACGCGGGTCTTGCCGGCGATTTCCTCGACGACGTATTCGCCGCCGACGTAGTTCGCGACGAACGAACGTTGGTAAACTTCGCGGGTCAGGGTGTCCGGGTCGGCGACCGTCCACGCGACGACGTATTGCAGTTTGCCGTCGACCATCGCGCTTTCGACGTCGAAGGTTTCGACCGATTGATCGCCGTTTTCGGCGACGGTGAAGACTTCGCTCTTTTGTTCGCCGTTGACGTCGTAGTAAACGCCGCAAACCTTGTCCGCGCCTTCGCGGGTCGTCGAACCTTGGATCCACGTGATGAGAACCAAGCCGGTCGCTTCGTTGATTTGAACGTCGGTGTTCCAGCAACGGATGCCTTTACGACCGGCGATTTGGATTTGCTTGGCTTGCGCCGCGCCGCCCGGGTAGAAGCGAGCGCACACGCCGTTGAGGGCGTCGTCGCTTTCGCCGACCCACGCGACGACGTAGCTGCCGCTTTCGGTCAGGGCGATATCCGGGTGGATTTGGTTGCCGGTCGAGTAGGTGTTGACGCGGGTTTCGACGCCGTTGGAGGTTCCGTCGGCGTTGAAGCGGCGCATCACAATATCGGATTGAATACGATACGTCGTTCCGTCGATCGTAACGGTTTCGTAGAAGCCGTACGCTTCGGAAGTTTCGTTGTCGGACGTTCCGTTATTGTTGTTATTATTATTGGTGGTGTTATTATTGTTATTATTGCCGGTTCCAGTTCCAAGCTCGTACAGAACTTGCGATTCGGTAACGATGATGAAACCGTCTTGGTTCGAAACGACGACCGGGTCGCCGTTGCCGCCGAGCGCGCCGACGTAGGCTTCCATATCGGTTTCCGGAATACGATCGTCGTCTTCGTCGTTCGTCGCGACGCCGACGTTGAAGCGCACCGTGAAGGAGCCGTCCGATTCGCCGTCGTAGTCGCCGTCGAGCCCGTTCCCGAAGGCGTCGGTAACCTTTTCGGAAAGCGTAACGGCGTAGGTTCCGTCCGGAAGCGGTTTACGGAAGATAATCACCAACTCGTAGGAGTTCGTGCGCGTTTCGGAGGAAGAAACGTAGTACTTCTCGCCGGTTTCCGCTTCGAGGTTGCGGACGTAATCTTCGACAAGCGTCGAGGCGTTGTAGCCGTAAACGATGTCGGCGATGTAGTCGCTCGTAACCTTTTGACCGTTGTGCGTCATCGACCAGTTGCCGAGGTTCAACACGCTCTTGATCGAGGCGGTTTCCTTCGACTTCGCGTCGCTATAAGCGTACAGGTCGTCGGCGTCGAACGCGTCGTTTTTGATCGCCGTGTGCATTTGCGACGTGTACATATATTCGCTGAACGAGTACACAAGCGCGGTCGGAGCGTAGCCGGTCGCGAAGGTAACGTTGTTATTGTACAGCGAAACTTGCAACTCTTCGCCGGCGGCGTTTTGGTAGGCCGCGTTGGCGCGAACGACGTAAGGCGGAATATCGTCTTCCGGCAACGTCAAAGCGCGCATACGGACGACCGCTTCGACGTTTTCGCGCGGTTCCGAAAGATCGGTCCAAACGAAGACCATATCGCCGTTGGCGTCGACGGCGACGGAGCCGCCGAGTTGGTCTTTGTCGAACTCGTAGTAATCGTGGCGAGTAACGCGGAATTCCGAGCCGATCGCTTTTTCGTTCAACGGCGTGATTTCGACCGGTTCGGTTTCCGTATCGTTCGCGTCGTTGTTGTTATTGTTGTTATTGTTGTTCGTCGTTCCGCTGTTCGTCGTTCCGATTTCCACTTCAATCGGCTCGCCTTCGACGAGTTCGTAACGGCGCGCGTAAATACCGTAGTTATCGGCGACGTCGGAGTTTTCGTCGTTCGACGGGTCTTGATAGCTTTCGTACACGACGACGAAATCGCCGTTCGAAGCCATCGCGACTTGCGAGTGAACTTGATCGTAAGCGGTGTATTCGTTGACTTGGAAAACGCCGCCGCCGTAGGTGAGCGAGTTTTCCGGATCGCTGGCGAACACTTGCCCGAAGACGCCGCCGAGACCGTTGTTCGACGCGCCGGTGAGAGCGTCGCCGTTGCCGTCTTGGTTGTAACCCGTCCAAGTGATAACGAAGTTGCCCTTGGAGTCCATCGCGACGCTCGACCAAATTTGGTTGCCGCGCGTCCAGGCGTCGTCGACCGTCGTGAGCGTTTCGTCGTCTTCGTTCGTATTGTTGTTGTCGTCTTCTTCGCCTTCGACGACCGAAACGGTCAGGTCGGTGTTGACGAGGAATTCGGAGCCGAGACCGCCGAGGATAATTTCGTTAACCCAATCGACGTAAGCCGAAACGCGAACGTCGACTTGGTAGTTCCCCGGGCCGAACGACTCGTCGCCGTCGAAGTCGGTGCCCCACGAGCAAACGCCGGCGATCAAACCGTTAATAAAGGTCGGGCCGCCCGAGTCGCCCGGCGCGGTGATCGCTTCTTCGTCGCCGAGACCGCGGTTGTAAATACCGTAGTAGTTGCCGAGATAGTCGTTCGCGGCGGTGCCGTCGTCGAAGTCGTAAACCAAGACGTTCGGGTTTTCGGAGTCTTGGAAGTTCGCGCCGTCGAGTTCGTAAACGTTTTGGCCTTGGTGTTTGACGCCGATTCCGCGGTTGCCGATTTCGTCATCGTCGTCGTCCGCTTCGCCGTAGGTGCCGTAGCCGACGAAGGTAACGGTTTGACCGACTTCGTCCGAACCGGTGTAAAGTTCGTAACCTTCGAGTTCGCGCGGAGCGGCGGTTTCGAGACGGAGAATCGCGAGGTCGACGCCCGCGCCGCCCGCTTCGCCGTCCCAAGTTTCGTGGACGTAAACTTCCGCGACAGGAATCGAAACGGTTCCGTTGGCCGTTTGGAAGGTAACGAGGATTTGCGTTTCGTTCGGGTCGATCGCGGTTCCGTCTTCGCCGGTAACGACGTGCGCGGCGGTGAGAACGTGCATACCGGTCGTAAGAAGCGAACCGGTGCCGAGCGATTCCGCGTCGACGCCGTTGTTGTCGTCGTTGTTCGTTCCGCCCGTTCCGGCGTTGTTCGCGTCGCCGCCGACGGTGATCATACCGACGGAGTCGTAAATACCGCCGCCGTAAACTTCGTGCGAGTCAATGTCGTCGGTCGAAATAACCTTCGAGGTGCCGTCCGCCGCGATCGTCATATCTTCGACGGAGCCGACCGAGTTCGAAATAACGTGGTTCGACGCGAACTTGCGAGCGTAAATGTTCGATTCGACCGCCGAGTCGCCGTCTTGGCCCCACGACGTCCACGAAACGACGAACGCGCCGTCCCGTTCCATCGCGATCGAGGCGAAACGTTGATTGTTTTCGGTCGTTTCGTTGACCGCGAATTCTTCGCCGGTCGCGCCCAGTTGACGCATTTCGACGTTGCAGATAAGGTCGCGTTCGGTTTTGCCGCCGCGCGTCCATTCGGCTTCGAGGAGGTCGACGTAAGTCGCGGTGTAGTCGCCCTTGAATTCGATCGAAATTTCGCCCGCGCCGCTGACGACGACTTCGAGGTCTTTTTCGGCGAAGAAACCGGTTCCGACCAACGCGTCCTTAATGCGTTCGGCGTTCGTCTTCATTTCGACGGAGAGTTGAACGACGGCTTCAAACGCTTGGTCGTCGATTTCGCCGGTCAGCTTCAGGACGTCGCCTTGAACTTCGACCGAGTCGTTGAAGTTCAGCGTTTGAATCGTGTTCGCGTAACCGTAGGACAAACCGTTCGTCATAAAGCGACGACCGAAAACACCCCAACCGGAGCCGTCTTGGGCGTAGCTTTCCCAAACGACGACGACGTCGCCGTCCGCGTCCATCGCGACGGCCGCGTATTGTTGGTCTTTGTCGGTTTCGACGTTGACGCGTATCGCTTCGGCTTTGCCGTTAATCTTCATTTGGCCGCCGTTGAAAGCGTATTTCGCCATATAAACGTCGCGGCTGCCGTCCGCTTCTTCGCCGTTGGAAATCATATCCCAAACGACGACGAATTCGCCGCGGTCGTCGATGGCGACGGACGCTTGGCGCGGGTCGGCGAAGTTTTCGGTCGCTTCGCCGTTCGCGGTCGCGGACAGAAGTTCGTAAACGGTTTCGCCCTTCTTGTTCGTCGTCGCTTCGTATTCGGCGGTCGCTTCGTAAACCTTGACGACGACGTAGTTGCCGGTTTCCGTTTGGTCGATAATTTGTTCGCGGACGCCTTCGGCGTTCATCACGTAGAGCGCGCGGTAAGCCTTCGCCCAGACGGTTTGCGTAACGGTTTTGTTTCCGGTTTCTTCGTCGACTTGTTCGAGCGTTTCAACCCAAGTCGTAACAAAGTCGCCGTTCGTGTTGCTCGCGACCGACTGCGCGGTGTTCGGGCCGTAGTCGCTGGTTTCGTTGAGGATGCTCGAACGCGTAACTTGACGCAGCGCGGAGTAGTCGGTATAAACGACCGGGCCGTAGGCGCCGTTTTGATGCGAATCGGCGTTCGGATCGTATTCGATATAATCTTCCGGAATGAAGTTGTCGCGTTCGAAAGCGTCGCCGTACTCGAAACCGAGGGCTTGATTCAAACGAACGACGCTGAAATCGAGCGACCAATCGCGCCCGTCGAACCCGGCGCCGCTGCCGTCGACCGCGTAACCTTGGCTGTAAATCGCGTTGCGAGCGATATCTTGCACCATCGCGCTGCAGACGAGGGAGTAGTTTCCGTCGTTGAGTTCGTAACCTTCGGCGAACGTAACGACCGCTTCCCAACGGTTCGTACCGTTGGCGAGAACGCCGTCGTTGATTTCCTCGACCGGATTTCCATTTTCGTCGACCGTGTTTTGCGCCAACGTTTGCGACGCGTTCATACCGAACGTAACGCTTTCGATCGCGCCGGTAACTTCGACGCCGTCGCGCAGGAGCGTCCAGTTCGCGACGTTGTCGACCGCGTGAAGACGGTTGTAATAGTTCGTTCCGTCGCCCATCGTCAGCATTTCTTCGCTGAACGAAACGACGACGTCGCGAAGCGCGGACGTAACCATTTCGCCTTCTTGGACTTTGTCGCCGTTCGGGAGCGAAACGTTGACGACGGTCGGCCCGGCGTTGTCGGTCGATTCGACGAACGGACGGACGTAAATGTGCGTGAAGGCCGCGTCGATCGGGTTGCCGACGTTCGGATACGCGTTGTAAGCGTTGCGCGGGTCGGCGTCGGAACGAACGCCCCAAGCGACCGTCAAATCGCCGTTCGAGGTCGACGTAAGCGCCGGGTTCGTTTGCGCCGTGCCGAGCGAACCGTTGCGTTCGACGAAGAGGCTCGTCGCCGCGCCGTAGTTCATATCCTCGATCGTTTGGTTCAGGAGCGTAACGGTCGTCGGTTCGAGAACGTCTTCGTAACCGATGTAGAGCGGCGTGTCGTGCAAATCGTGTTGCGCGACGATTTGCAGAACGAAGTAATCGTCGACCGAACGTTGAACTTGTTGTTCGACGTCGTTAATCGTAACAGTCGCGGAATACTCGAAGGATTCGGTGAAAATATCGAGTTCGCCGAGCGTGCCTTTGTAAAATTCGACTTCCGAAAGCGGAACGTAGCGAACGGCGAACGCCGCTTGACTGTTTCCGGCCAACGTCGAGGCGTTCAAGGCTTCGGCGACCGCTTGCGCGGCGGCGATCGGGTCGGTAATGAAACCGTAATCGGCGTCGTATTGACCGCTCAAGTCGATCGCGATCGTTTCCGCGTTGAGCGGCTCGTTATTTTCAGCGTTGTCTTGGCGACCGATCACAAGGCTAGCGGTCGCGGACGCGACGTAACGGTTCGGGAACGCCAAGTAAAAGCAAGCGTTCGAGCCGTCGCGCAAGTTGCTGACGACGCCGACGTCGCCTTGTTCCGTCGTTTGATCGACGCCCGGATAATATTTTTGGCTGTAAACCTGTAAATAAATGTCGTTGCCGTTGTTGCGCAACGGGGAGAGGAGCGCTTCCAAGACGGCGTGCAAGCGCGTAAGTTGTTCCACGTTCGCGCCTTCTTTTTGCGCGACGGCAAGGAAACGGCGCTCGTAAGCGTCGACGTCGACGCAATCGACGTTGCGAACCGTGTAAACCGGCTCGGCGCCAAATTCGACGAGTTCGCCGTCTTCGTCGTAGCCCCAACCGAGCGCAAGTTTAACGTACTTCGCCAAGTCTTCGTTTTTGTCTTCGTAAGCGATTTTATCGCCGTAATGAATCGCTTTATTTTCGTAAACGAGATTCGCTTTATCGAAGTCGCTCCACGAAAGTTGAATCGCGAGTTCTTCCGAGTCCGCCGTATGGCCCTCGTAGTCGAGAAGCGAAAGACCTTCGGCGTTCGATTGAATGTCCATAAGCCCAAGGAAACCTTGGTACGCGATAAAGACGTCGCCGTCCGCGTCGAGCGCGATCGACGGATTCCCGCGATCGCCCGCGGCTTCCGCTTGGAAGTTTTGAGCGACTAACGCCGACGTAAAGGAACTCGTTTCGCGCGCGCCGACGTGAATAACTTCGTCGCTAACGTTCGTATCGTCTTCGTCTTCTTCGTTATTGTTATTGTTGTTGTCGTTATCGTCGTCGACGGTCGGCGCTTCCTCTTCTTCGAGGATATTGCCGGTAATTTCGTAAACGGCGCTTTCGCAACGCACGGACGGCAAACCGGCGAGCGTTTCGTCTAAAAGGGCGTTCGCGGCCGCGGCGTCGTCATCGTCGTCGCCGGTATCGACGCCGCCTTGAACGTTATAAGCGATTCCAAAACGCGCGGCGTAGTCGCCCGTTTTTTCGTCGACGACGCTGTAAGCGAACGAGACGGAAGCGCCGTAAGCGCCTTCGGCGACGACTTCGTGGTCGACGACAAACTTCGCGCTTTGCGGTTCGAGGATGGAATGATAGAGCGTCGAAGCGCCGGTCTTATCGTTCCAGTCGTTGTATCCCCAAGCGACAACCGCAAACCCGTCGTCGCTCATCGCGGCGTCGGCCGGGCCGTAGTAGTTCGTGCCGATTTGGCTCGACGCGAGGGTAATGTCGCCGGTAACCGGTTGCGCCAAAGCGTTGTATTGACGCGCGTAAACGCCGCCGTAGTAGCTGCTGTCTTGCGCTTCCAACGTCCAAGCGACGACAAACGCGCCGTCTTTGTCGGCGCCGATCGTCGGGTCGGTTTGGCGACCGTTCTTTTCGGCGTTGACGACAAACTCGTTCGCGACCGGCGCGACGCATTGCACTTTCGTCGCGTTCGTATCGAGAACGTAGGGGTCGGCGACCGGGTCGGTCGAGAACGCGGTTTCCGCCGGCGGGAGGTAGCCGACGAAGCCGTTTTCGGCGCCGTTCGTATAGAACGACATTTTTTCGTATTGTTCGGAACCTTCTTCGGCGTAGCCTTGGACGACGAAGCGGCGCGCCATAATATCCGACTTATTATACGGTTGCGCGGCGTCGGCGTTTTCGCTTTCCCAGACGACGACGAACGTGCCGTCGGCGCTCATCGCGACGTCCGGTTTCATTTGGTTCGTCCGTCCGGTTCCGTTCATCGCGATCGTTCCTTCGCGATCGTAAACGACGTCGCCGTCCGAGTCGACGACGAAATCGGCGACTTCCGAAGCGTTGACACGGAAAATGGAGCTGCTTTCCTTAACCGTCGTCGCGACCGGGGAATAGGTCTTGTCGGAAACGTGCCCGTATTCGCCGCTTTGCGAATCTTGCGCGATCACGTCGACGTAATTGTAGACGACCTTCGACTTGCCGGTAACCGGGTCGACTTCCTTCGTTTTCGTAACGTATTCCGCGGACGAGACGATCAACGCGTCTTCGTTTTGCATACCGGCGAACGTAACTTGGAATTGGTTCGTCGTTCCCGGAACCGGAACGACCGTAACGTCGATCGCCGGAATTTTCGCTTGCATCGTTCCGTAAGATTGATCGGACGAATAAGCGCGAGACGGTTCTTCGGTGTAGGTGTACGTGTGCGTCGCTTCGTCGTAAATATAACCGCGGGTAACCGGAGCGTAAAGCGTCGGAGCCGAAACGGCGTTGAACGCGTTTTGGATGTTTTGCGCGGTTTTCCAAGGATCGGCTTCAACGTTAATGCCGAGCGCCGCGCCGGTTTTCGACGAATAGGTCGTAATATTTTGCACTTGGTCGACGGTCGTAACGACGCCGCTGGCGAGTTCGTCGGCTTGCGCGTCGAGTTCCGTTTGCAACGCTTTGACGACCGCTTTTTTGCCTTGCGTCGTCGTCATATTTTCGACGGTCTTCAAGAAATTGTCGCCGAAAACGTCGCGCAAAATCAATTTTTGGAACGACGTGCAGGAGCGCAGGTCGGACGGGTCGAAGTCGGTCGCCTTGACTTTTTCAAGGATTCCGTTCAAATCGCTATAGAAGTCGTTGCGGACTTTAACGTCGGAGATGTTTTGACCGGCGAAATCGACGCCGTCGCCGCCGTAGAACGTAATGTCAAAGTCGGTTTCGCTGACGGCGGTAACGGTCGTTTGCGTGTATTCGCCGCCCGGGATAGCGCGAATCGCTTCTTGGAGATTCGCGGCGTTGTCGCTCGGAAGGAGCGCCGAGTCGTATTTGAAGAGAATCCAAGTCAGTTCGCCTTCGGCGTAGAAGCCGAGGTTGAAGGAGGAAATCGAGTTCGACGTCGGGTAAACGTCTTCTCCGTCGTTTTGCGCGAACGTCGACTTATAAATCGAGAAGCGTTGCGTTTCGTAAGCGTTGTAAACGAGTTCGAACGTCCCGCTTTCGACTTTCGTTCCGTCGGCGAGGGTCGAGCCGGGAACGAGTTCTTGCGGAAGCGTGATGATTTGAACTTCGTCGGTCAGATAACGACCGTAAATGTTGAGGTCTTCGACGTAATTTCCGTTTTCGTCGAGCAAATAGGGGCTCGATTCCGGGTCGGTCGCGTCGTAATCGGGGTTCGCCAAGCGGTCGGCGCCGGTCCAAGCGACGATCATATCGCCGGCGTTGTTCGAATCGACGGCGATTTCGCCGCGCACGTCTTGCCAACCGTCGTTGACGAGAATATTGTCGGTCGTCCCGACGGTCAAGCTCAGGAGTTGACGTTCTTCGAGTTGGTCGAGCAAGAGTTTCGTCGGCTTTTGCCCGCGCGCTTTTTCAAGACGCTTTTTCGCAAAACGTCCCGTCAGCAATTCGGCGACGCTACCAATTTTATTCTTCCGCGATAACGACATATGCAGCACCTGTCTCAACAATATAAAGTGAAAATAAACTCGCGCCTAAGCGCGAATCCGCGCGTCGACTTAGTTCAAATCGCGTCCAACTTGAATCGTTTTGCGAACGAGTCGCATCGCAGTCGAGTTTTTCGACCGCTTCGAGTCGCCGACGACTCGCGGTCAAGTCCTCGACCGCGTTTCGAACGTTCGTCGCTTGTTCCAAATTCCTTCGCTTCCTCGACGTCAAGAAAGCGAAAAACGTTCCTCGCTCCGCCCCTTCCTCAAACGAAAGGCCGACGGATCGAAGCGAGAGCGCGCCTCATTCTCTCTAATATAATCAAAATTACCGTCCGCGTCTATTTCAGCTTCGCAAAAACATTTCCTTTTTTCCTTTTCTTACTTCGCGATTAAACGGTCTTGCGGAATATCCGGCTTGCGCCGACGTCGCCGCGTCGCGCCCTCTCGCAAAAAGGGAAGTTTCGGAAGGTCGGAAAAGAGACGCAAACTTTAACGAAAACACCAGGAATACCGCCGCGTTGTTTCACAACGTCGCTTTGCCTTAACGTCGCGTTTTGCGACGGTCGGCGCCGCGTATTAAAACAATTTTCGCGGTTCCCTTGAAAATTCTAAAAAATTTTGATAAAATTAAACGTTGTTAGTTCCTTGAAATTTTCTTTTTTTCGGAGTCGCTCGCGACGACGCGACTTTTTTCGTCCGCCGTCCTTTTGGAGCGCGCCCCCAATGAAGAAAATCGCGTCGAGACGCCGACGCTTCCCGCCTCCGCCGAACGAAATCGCGTCGTCGTTCGCACATTTAAGAAAGGTCTGCGACGATGACGCGTTATTCTTTTTCGACGTTTGCGGTCGGAACGCTTCTTGTCGTTTTTTTCGTCCAACCCTTTGCCGACGTTAGCGCAAAAACGCCAATTTTTTCGCAATTCTCGGCAAACGTCGTTCAACGCGACGATTCAAACGCTTCGAACGATCGCGGCGTCGAAACCGATTCCGCAACCGACGCAAAAGAGGCAAACCGTTCCGATTCCGCCGGTTTCAACGACAAAACAAACTCCGCCGACAAAGCCGGTTCCAACGCCGGCGACGGGCTTTGGCTGAAGCTCGAGCGCGACGAACGCGGCGTTCCGCTCCGGCTCGCGACCTCGATCGTTCGATTCGAAGGAGAATTTCGCGCCGACGACGGGAAAACGCGTCCCGTCTCGGTCGACCTAATCGGCGCGATTCACCTCGGCGAAAAAGCGTATTACGACCGCCTCAACGCCGAATTCAAAGAATACGAAACCGTCGTTTTCGAGCTAGTCGCCGACGAAGGGTTCGACGCGAAAACCATCGCCGACGCGCAAGAAGAAACAAACGAAGGGCCCGCGTCTCCGCTCGACGCGATTCCGCTTCTCCAGCAATCGTTCGCCGACGCGCTCGGCTTCGTCAACCAAGTCGACGGAATCGATTACGCCGCGCCGAACCTCAAACGCGGCGACGCGAACGCCGACGATTTCCTCGTTCAACTTACAACCGGCGGCGACGTTCCCCATTTTTTCCTTAACTCCGCGTTCGACTCGCTTTTTTCGTCCAACTCCGGACGGGCCGAGGGTTGGGCGCTCGCTTGCCTTTTGGCCAAAGACAAACGCCTCGCGCTCCGTCGTTTTTTCGCCGACGAACTTACGCGAACGGAACTCGCCTCCGAACCGAACGAAAGAGAAACGGCGTTGATTCACTACCGCAATAAGATCGCGATCGACGTCGCGAAAAAAGAGCTTGAAGCGGGCAAAACGAAGATCGCCGTCTTTTACGGCGCGGCGCATCTCGACGATTTAGCGCGGCGCGTCGAACAAACGTTGGAAAATCCGCGCCGTTTGGAACCTCGTTGGCTCGTCGCTTGGTCGATCGAACCGACGTCCAAATAACCGCGCCGACTTTGCCGCGTCGACCGAATTTCGACGCGAACGCCGAGCGCTTGCCGCTCGTTATTATATATTGACAAAAACGTAAAAAAAACGCGACTCTCGCCCGCGCTTGAGTCGCGTTTTATTTTTCTCGTCGGCTCGACGGCGCGAACGTTTAACGCGCTTCGTCCGGAACGACGAAGCCGTCGCCGTTTTTATCGAGTCTGCCGAAATAGGCGACCGCCGGGGTCGAGAGAGTCGGCGCGAACTCGCGAAGCGTCAACTGACCGTCGCCGTTGACGTCGCGCGCCAAGAACCAAACCGGCACGTTCTTCAAAGCGGCGGGCGGCGCCGCGTACTCGCGCCGCGTCGCCGAATCGATTTCCGACAGCAACACGCCGAGCAATTCTTCGTCTTCAATATCTTCGAGGGCTTTATTTTCCTCGACAAACATCGCGACGACTTCTTCGTCGCTCATTTCGGCCAACGCGTTGGCGTTTTCCTTATCGGTTTTCGCGGCGTCGGAAGCGGTTTCGCGGCGCAACGGAGCGGAAGCCGGACGAATGCGCGCTTCCTTATTTTCTTCGAGAACGACGCGATTGGCGACGTAAGTCGGGCGTTTCGGCGCCGGATTGTGAATCGTCCGTCCGGAAGCGTAACGCGCCAAATAGAAAAGAAGTTCCTGATCGGTCAACGCCCAGTCGCCGTTGAGGTCGATCGCTTGCGCGCCGCTCAGTTTGTCTTCCCATTCGGCGCGTTCAAGCGTTCCATTGGCGTTCGCGTCGTACTTTCCGATCAAAAACCGACCGTAAAAACGCAACGCGAGCGGAGCGGCCGGCACGAGCGCGTCGTCGCGACGCGCCATCGCTTGGCTGTAATATTCGTTTTCCGATTCCGGCGAATATCGTTTTTCGCCGTCGGCGTTGAAATTCGGAACGGTTCCGGCGTTGAGCGTCGCTTCGGCGGCGGCTTTTTCTTCGTCGGTCATTTCCGCCATTTCAACGAGTTCGCCGGCGGCGGCCGCGGCGGCTTTCTCGGCGGCCTGCGCGGCGGTTTCTCCGGCGCTAAAATCGCCGCGTTCCCACTGCGCCCAACGGTCGGCGCCGACCATATCCTTCATTCGTTCGGCGAACGCCGGATTGTTGCGCATCCGTTCGAAGCGTTCCGCCGTCATACTTTGAATCATTTGCTCCGGCGAAAACGGATTGCGCCCGCCTTGGCGGTTTCCTCCTTGGCGATTCCAGTTTCCGCCCCCGCCTTGGCGACTTCCGCCTTGACGATTCCAGTTCCCGCCGCTTGGACGCCCTTGCCGTCCTTCGCGTCCGCCCCCTTGCGGAGGTTGGGCGACGACCGCCGCTCCGTCGAACGGAGAGGACGAAACCGAAAAATCAAGCTCCGGCGAAACGCTCAAAAGCGCCGCGACGACGGCGGCCAACGTTCGAAATCGATATTTCCGCAACATAATAACAATCCCCGCGACGTCAATCGCGTTTCGTTTCTAAAGGAAAGTCGGAAGGAAAAGCGCCGAAAGGGCGACGCGACGGCTTGAATCGTCGACGTTCCTTATTATAATGATTAGTATACAGGATAGCGCGACGTTTTACAAGTTGGGGCGCGCGTTTTACTCGGTCGAAAGAAAGAAATTTTTTCTCGAGCCGTCGAAATATTGAGAGGAGACCGCTCCGATGATCGTTTTTGCCGAAAAACCCGCCGACGTTTTGAAACTGAACGCCGTTCAAATGCGCATCGCTCGCGCCGCGCTCGCCAACGGCGACCGTCTTCAGCAGGCGACGCTGAACCAACTCGGCGCGCGCAACGAGGAAATCGCGCTCGTCGCGATCGCGGCGAAACTCGGCGTTCCGGTCGTCGACGTCGCGAAATCGGAGATTCCGAGCGACGTGTTGGAAAATTTCCCGATCAAACTCGTTCACCGCCGCAACGTTTTCCCGCTCGGACGGCAAAAAGACGGCTCGCTCCTCGTCGCGACGAGCAACCCGTTCGACCTGTCGCCCATCGACGAAATCTCCGCCGCGACCGGGCTTCCGACGGTTCCGGGTCTCGTTCTTCCGGGCGAATTGGCGAAACTGATCAAGTCGCGTCTCGGCGTCGGCGCGGAAACGATCGACGGCTTGATGGAGCAAACGGAGGACGTCGAAGTTCTCGAAGACGTCGACTGGGACCAAAGCGGCGACGCGGCGATGGCGCAGGAAGCGTCGGTCGTTCGGCTCGTCAACGACATCTTGACCGAAGCGATCGAATCCGGCACGAGCGACATTCACATCGAGGCGCAGGAAACCGGGATGAAAATCCGGTACCGCATCGACGGCGTCCTCCAAACGCAGCCGACGCCGCCGGAAATCAACCGTTTCCAATCGGCGATCGTCAGCCGTTTGAAGATTATGGCGCGCCTGAACATCGCCGAAAAGCGGATTCCGCAAGACGGTCGTATTAAGATTAAGGTTTCCGACCGCGAAGTCGACCTCCGCGTTTCGATCATTCCGATGCTTCACGGCGAAGGAATCGTTATGCGTATTCTCGACAAAGACCGCATGAACTTTACGCTCCGCGGGATCGGGATGGACGAAGACGTCTACCAAACGTTCGGGAAGTTGATTTCGCTTCCGCACGGCATCATTTTGGTTACCGGCCCGACCGGTTCCGGGAAGACGACGACGCTTTACAGCGCGTTGAACGAGATTAAGTCGGAAGCGACGAAAATCATCACGACGGAAGACCCGATCGAATACCAGTTGAACGGCATCAACCAAATTCAGGTTCACACGAAAGTCGGTCTGACGTTCGCGGCGAGTTTGCGCGCGATCTTGCGCCACGACCCGGACGTCGTTCTCGTCGGGGAAATCCGCGACTTTGAAACGGCGGAAAACGCGATTCAAGCGTCGATGACCGGGCACTTGGTATTCAGCACGCTCCACACGAACGACGCGGCGGGCGCTTACACGCGTATGATCGATATGGGCGTCGAACCGTTCTTGGTCGGCACGACGGTCGAAGGGATTATGGCGCAGCGGTTGGCGCGGCGCTTGTGCAAACATTGCAAGCAGCCTTGGAAGCCGCGACCGGACGAAGTTCCGGAAGACTTCCCGAAAGAGTTGCTCGAAACCGGAACGATTTACCGTCCGGTCGGTTGCCGCGAGTGCCGCGACACCGGGTACGCGGGCCGCGTCGCGCTTTACGAGTTGCTCATTCCGAACGACGAAATTCGGCGTTTGGCCGGGGAAAAGGCTCCGTCGGCGGAGGTGAAAAAGATCGCTCGCGCCAACGGAATGGCGACGCTCCGCGATAACGGTTGGAAGAAAGTCGGACTCGGCATTACCTCCGTCGAGGAAGTCGTCCGCGTCGCCAAAGAAGACTGACGCGACGCCGGTTGGAAAAAGGGCGGACTCGGCGTTACCTCCGTCGAAGAAGTCGCCCGCGTCGCCAAAGAAGACCGACGCGACGCCGGTTGGAAAAAGGTCGGACTTGAAATTACCTCCGTCGAGGAAGTCGTCCGCGTCGCCAAAGAAGACTGACGCGACGCCGGTTGGAAAAAGGTCGGACTTGAAATTACCTCCGTCGAGGAAGTCGTCCGCGTCGCCAAAGAAGACCGACGTTGCGCCGATACAAACGATAAAAACGCCGCTCGAATCGTTTTCGAGCGGCGTTTTTTATTTTGGTCAAAATTCTCGACGGTCGGCGATTACTCGGCGGCGTCTTCCGCTTCCGGCGTTTCCGGCGCGACGTTCAAATACCGCTCGGCGTACTCGAAGAAAAGTTCGCGGCGGCGCTCGGTCGCTTTCGGGTCGCTCGCCAACATATGTCCGGAACGCGGGAAGTCGACGACGTCGAACGGAACGCCCGATTTTTCGAGCGCGGCGACCAACCGCTCCCGATGCGGAGTCGGGACGAGATTATCTTCGCCGCCGAACGCCGCCAACGTCGGAACCGCGCCCCCCTTTTCGACGAACGACGCCGGGGAAACCGCCGCGATCGCCGCTTCCGCTTCCGGCGTTTTCGCCTTCATCGCGTCGACGGTCGTTTCGGTTCGCGTCATCGCGCTAACGAGTCCGGCGACCGCGCCCGGGTCGAGGTTCGGCCAAGTTTCGACGTGAAAATCGCTCGGCCCGACTCGCGGCGCGACGAAAACGACCGGAAGCGGCGCGTCTTTTCCCCGCGAGTAAGCGTAAAGCGTCGCGATGTGCCCCCCCGCCGAGTCGCCGGAAAGAGCGACCTTTTCGAGCGGCGCGCCGCGCTTCGTCGCCTCTTCTTTCAGCGTTTTGAGCGCGGCGTCGATCTCGTCCATCACCGCGTTCATCGAGTAAACGTCTTTCGTCTTTTCGCCGGCGAGCATATACCCGAGCGACGCGGCGACGTACCCGCGTTTGGCCGTTCGACGCGCGAACCCGGCCATATCTTGCCGCTTTCCGGCGTTCCAAGCGCCGCCGTGTACGAAGAGAACGGCGCCGCGCGCCCGCTCCGGCGCGATTTCTTTCGGGAAATAAAGGTCGAGCTTGTTCCAATCGTTCGGGCCGTAAGGAACGCCGTCGACGAAAACGCCGTCCGCGTCCGTCCAATCTTCCAAATAACCGGATTTTTCAAGCGCGCTTCGAATCCCGACGCCGACCGCCGCGACGGCCCCGACGCCGACGACGCCAAGCAAAACGCAACCGACCGCCGACGCGATCAAAAGCCGCCGAGCCAACCGTCGACGCGGCGACGCTTGTTTCGAAACGTCCGTTTTCATCTCTATTTCCTTTTTTTATTTTAACTATGTTAACGGTTGTTTAGCGGGTTTGCCGAACGTCGACGGCGCCCGCGTCGAGCGTCAAAGTCCGAACGGTTCGACGGCGCGCTCCAAAATTCCGTTCAAAAACGCGATCGCGGTTCCGTAATTCGTCGTCGGGACGCCCGCTTCCGCCGCCCTTGCGAGCCGCGCCGTCATTTCTCGCCGATTAATCGAGCAGGCGCCGCAATGCAAAATCAAGTCGAAGCGCCGCAACTCTTCGACCGTCGGGAAATCTCGCCCTTGCGCCCGTTCGATTCGGAGCGTTTCGCCGACCCGCGCCCTTAACCAACGCGGCAGTTTGACCGTTCCAATATCGTCGTCGGTCGCGTGATGCGAGCAAGCCTCCGCGATTAAAACCCGCGAATCGGGCGAAAGTTCCGCGATTCGCCGCGCGCCGTCGACCGCCGTCCGCAAGTCGCCTTGCCGTCGAGCGAACAGAATCGAGAACGACGTCAGCGGAATCGAACGCGGGACGATCTCCGCGACGGTTCCGAACGCTTGCGAATCGACGACGACCAACGCGGGCGGCGTCTTCATCCGGTCGAGCGCGGCGGTTAAAAGTTCCGGTTGGACGACGACGCAACCGCGCTCCGCGTCCAAAAGGTCGCGAATCGTTTGAACTTGCGGCAAAATCAGCCGTCCTTTCGGGGCCGCTTCGTCGATCGGCGCGACCAAAACGGCGAATTCGCCCTTCGGGATTAAGTCGGCGACCAACGGCGGCGGCGCGAAAAATTCTTCCGGCGCAAGACGAGTCAACGCTTCCCGAATCTTCGGCGAACCGCTCTTTCCGGCGCCGTCGCGAACCGCCGACGTTTCGACCGTCGCCAAACCGCGCCGCAAAACCGCTTCGGCCGCCGACGCGTCCGGCGCCGCCAAGTCGACCTTGTTCCAAACGACGAGCGCCGGAACCGCCCGCCGCGCCAGTTCGTCGGCGATTTTTTCTTCGAACGGGCCCCAAGCGCCCGCGCCGAGCGTCGAATCGACGACGATCAAGCCGACGTCGACGCGGTCGAAAACGCGCTCCGTCTTCGCGACCCGCTCCGCTCCGAGCGCGCCTTCGTCGTCGACGCCCGCCGAGTCGATCAACAAAACCGGGCCGAGCGGCGCCAGCTCCATCGCCTTTTCGATCGGATCGGTCGTCGTTCCGGGAACGTTCGACACAATCGCGAAATCTTGTCGCGTCAACGCGTTAAGCGTCGACGACTTACCGACGTTGCGTCGTCCGAAAACGCCGATTTGCAACCGAACGCTTTTCGGCGCGGAAAAAGTCGCCGCCATATTGCCCCCCGTTCTCCTTAAATTTTAAGACGCGACGCCGCCGCGCCGCGTTACCGATTCGCGTTATTTTTTCCAAAAATTCCTTTTTACGCGACAAAAGCGAAACGTTCGCCGTCGCGACGCCGTCTATATCCTTATCGGCGCGTCTTTCCGACGTTATTATACGCCCAAACGCGCCGTTCGAAGAGCCCCCCTGAAAACGCGACGAACCTAGAAAAATAAAAACGATAAAAAACGTCGAAAATTCGGCTTTCCCCGTTTTCAAGACGTCCCTTCGCCTGTATAATAAAGCGACGCCGGTTTTTCGTTTTTCGACGCGGAGCGCGTCGGCGACGAGAAACGCTCCACTTGGCGACGTTTATTAAAAGGGAAAGCGGTCTTTTCCGTCCGCCGCGTTCGACGACGCTCCCGTTACGACCGTCGACGCGACGAGCGCAAGGCGGCGTTATGTTCCGCTCGGTCGATTTCGCTCCGACGCCGGAACAAAACGCGCCTTTTTCGAAATCAAAACCCGCGTTCCTTTAACGCCGCCCCAACGCAAGGAACCCCCGCTTTGTCCGACGCCCAATCGTTCAACGCCGCCGCGCCCGACGACGAAGACGCTCGCCTGATGCTCGCCGCGCAAACCGGGGACGCGTTCGCGTTTGAAGAGTTAATGTCGCGCAATCAAGCTCGCGTCTGCGCGTTTCTGCAACGTTTCGTCGGGAATCTTCAATCCGCGGAAGACTTGACGCAAGAAGTCTTTATGCGCGTTTACAAACATCGCGATTCTTATCGCCCAGAAGCGCGTTTTTCGACTTGGCTTTATCGCGTCGCGCACAACGTCGCGTTCAATTCGTTGCGCGCGAAAAGTCGGCGACCGGAGCTTCTTTTCGGTTCCGCGTCGGGAGACGGCGCCGCGTCGTCGCTCGGTTTCGTCGTCGAGGAAAATATTCTCGCGCAAAGCGGAGCGACCCCGACTCGCAGCGTCGCGCGGCTCGAATTGCAAGCGATCGTCCGCGCCGCCGTCGACTCGCTCGGCCCGCGCCAACGCGAAGCGCTTTTGTTGGCGCGATTCGAAGGAATGAGTTATCAAGAAATCGCCGACGTAATGAAGTTGACGCCGAAAGCGGTTAAGTCGCTCCTTTGTCGCGCTCGCCTCAATCTGCGCGCCGCGCTCGAACCCTACGTCGAAGAAGGAAAAAAACCGCTATGAACTCGCCGATTCGCCCCGACGACGCCGATTTTTTCGAATTTGACGCCAATCTCGACGATTACGCGCCGGAAACGGACGCGGAAATCGATCCGATCGACGAGGAAATCGTCGCGTATCTCGACGGAGAACTCGACGCGGAAGCGCGCGCCGCCTTCGAACGTCGCCTCGACGACGAACCGCAACTCCGCGCTCGCGTCGACTCGGAACGCGACGCTTGGAACGCGCTTTCCCTTCTCGACGTCGAAACGCCCGACGAACGCCTTCCCGACGCCGTCGTCGAACGCCTCGACGACGAAACGCAAGCGGAACTGCGCGCGCTTTCCGCGACGTTGCGCCGCCGACGCGTCGTTCGCCGTTTTTTCCTCGGCTCGACCGCGCTTCTTCTCGCGGCGCTAGGTTTCGGCGTCTTTTCCTTACTTTTTCCGGACGTTCAAACTCGCCGCGAACGCGATTTTCGCGTCGTCGAACGCCTCGCGCAACTCGAAATTATCGACGACTTCGCCTATCTTACGGCGCTCGACGCGTCCGGACTTTTCGCCGCGCCTCCGCTCCCGCCGAACGCGCGGCGTCCGGAGCCGCCCTTTCCCGGCGCCGCGCCGAAAACCGCCGAAACGACGCCCAAAACGTTCGCCGAACTTTCGCAAGACCGCGTTTTTTACCGACTTCAACAAAAATTCGAACGTCTCGATTCCGCGACGCAAGAACGCCGACGCGCGCTCTATCGGGAAATCGTCGCCGCGCCGAACGCCGACGCGCTTTGGCGCCTTCTCGACCGATATTGCGCTTGGTTCTCCGCCCTTCCCAGCGACGACGAACGCGCAAAACTCCTCGCCGCGTCGATTCCGGAACGCCTTGAAATCGTTCGACGACAACGAGATTTCGCGCGTCGAGTCGTCGAACGACAACGCGACGCGGCCAATCGTTTCGCCTCGACGTCAAACGCTCGAACGTCCGAAAACGACCGTCGCGCCAAATCTCCGCAAATCCGCGCTTTTCGCGACGCGTTGCCGGCGGAGTTGCGCGACGAAAACCTCGAAGCGCTCGGGCAAAAATACAACGATTTCCTCCAAGCCAAACGCGAATACGGCGGCAAACGAGAAAGCGCGCTCGCCTTTTTAACCGAAGAATCGTCCGAAAAGATCACCGCCGCGCTCTCCCCGCAAGCGCGCGATTATCTTCGCGACCTTTCCGAAGAAGAGCGCTCCGCCGCGCTCGGGCTTCTCGTTAGCCTCGGTTTTTGGGAACGCGAAGAACGTTCGTTTAGACCCTCCTTCTCGTTTTCCAACGAAAATCGCTTCGCTCAACCGTTCGCTCGGGACGCGCAGCGACGCGACTTCATTCGCGAACTCGCCGAAACGTTGCGCAAACTTTCTCCCGACCGCCGCGACTTCCTAACGTCGCGACCGGCCGACGAAATGCGCGGCGTCCTTTGGGCGACGCATTGGCGTTTCGCTTTTTGGAACGCCAACCGTTCTCCGCGTTCCAACGGTTCGACCTCGTCGCCCGACGCTCCGTCGTTTCCGACGCCGCCGTCCTCCCCCAACGCGCCGCCGGAACGTTAATCGTTGCGAACGTTCGTTTTTCTTTTTTAACGCCGAAGAAGTTCGGCGTTTTTTTACGCGTTTTTCCTATTTTCGGCGGCGTTTTTACCGTTGGCGCCGTCGGCGAACGCGCGTAACCGCTACAACCGACACATTCGTCCCCCAATTTCGAAACTTTTGTATAAATCCTTCTATTTTTACTATTTTATCATTGTTATTTCTTGAAAAACCAGTATACTTTATAATCAAGATAAGGTAGAGAAAATAGTTAATTTCAAATTTCAACAAGAACCGTATTTTTTCCGAATTTTGCGTTGTTTACTTGGGTGACGACTTGCAACGACGCGAAACGCAACGGAGCCGAAAAATCGTTTTTTCGGCTCCGTTCTTTTTTGGCCTTTTCTTTTTTCCGTTTCGTTCCGTTCCTTTTCCTCTCCTTGACGTTTTGCGAAAAACCGTTATATTTTTAAGAGTCGCGTTTTGCCGTCGTCGCGCCGCGGATTTCCTGCGTTTTGCGTTTCGACGCCGACCGCGTTTTACGTTTTCAAACGGAGTTCGTTCCGCGTTGAAACGCCCTTGTTTCCTTTAAAAGACGCCGAGACTATATCGATTCGCCTTTTTCCTTTTTTGCCCAACGTTTAAAGCGACCGGCTTTTCCCCGTCGTTTTTAACGTCCCTCCAACCGCGGCCCGAGCCGCCGGAGACGCGCCGATGAGTTCCTCCAATCCCTTGTTGCTTCCGGAGCTTCGCCAAATGATCGCGTCGAACGACGCGGAGGAAATGCGCGTTTTCTGTTCGGCGCTCCACCCGGCGTCGACGGCGGAATTTCTTAGTTCGTTGGAAGCGGGCGAAATTTGGACGATTCTTCTCGCCGCCGACGCGACGCTCCGCGCCGAAATCTTCAGTTACTTCGACGAAGACCTGCAGGTTCAAATCATCGAATCCTGCCCGCGCGAAGAAATCGCCAAGCTCATCGAAGAGATGCCGTCCGACGACCGCGTCGACGTTCTCGACGAAGTCGAACAGGACGCCGTCGACGAAATCCTCCCGCTTCTCTCGACGGAAGAGCGCGAGGACGTCGAGCTTCTGCGAAGTTACGAAGACGACGCGTGCGGCGCCGAAATGTCGTCCGACTTCATTCGCCTTCACGAAGGCATGACGGTCGGGCAAGCGATCGCGGAAATCGGTTCGCAAACGCACTTAATGGAAACGGTCTACTACCTTTACGTTCTCGACGACGCGGAGCGGCTCGTCGGAATCGTTTCGGCGAAAGACCTGCTTCGACGCATCAACCGCCAAGACGAGCCGATCGAAGGCTTTATGAAGTCGAAGGGAACGCTCGTTACGGTCGACGCAAACGACCGGCGCGAAGAGGCGATTCGTTTGGTCGAAAAATACGACTTCGTCGCGATTCCGGTCGTCGACTGCGACGGCAAGATGCTCGGCGTCATCACGCACGACGACGTTCTCGACGCGGCGGTCGAAGAGTTGGTCGAGAACGCGCACATGAGCGCGGCGGTCGATCCTCTCGGCGACGAAACGTACCTCGACGCGAACCTCTGGACGCTGGCGCGCAAACGCTTTATGTGGTTGGCGATTCTCCTTTTCGGCGCGATCACGACGGCGATCATTTTGAAATTTTTCAACAACGTAACGGAGCGGATCGTTTGGCTGGTCGCGTTCCTTCCGATGGTCGTTTCGAGCGGCGGGAACTGCGGCGGTCAAGCGGCGACGCTGGTCGTAACGGCGTTGGCGACGGACGAAATTTCGCTCGACGACTGGAAGCGCATCGCGAAACGGGAAACGGCGATGGGCGCGATTCTCGGCGCTCTGATGGCGGTCTGCGGTTACGTGAACGCAATTCTGATTTACGCGTTCGGCGAAGGAAGCGTCGGTTTCGACGACTTATTAATCGTCCCGTTGGCGGTTTTTTGCGTCGTTTTCATCAGCAACTTAGTCGGAGCGCTGTTGCCGTTGCTCTTTAAGAAGATGCGCCTCGACCCGGCGTTGATGAGCAATCCGTTCGTCGCCGGTCTTTCGGACGCGCTTGGGACGTTCGTCTACCTCTGGCTGGCGCTCATCCTGATTATGCCGTTCGTCGCCTAACGCGCCGCCGAACCGTCTTTTTCCCCCGCCGCCGTTCGCGACCTTGCGTCCGAACGGCGGCGTTTTTTCTTGCTTTTTTCCTTCTCCGCGACGCCGCTTTTCTCCGCTACTTCGCCGCCTTGCGTCCTAAAACGACGCGCAGCCCGGTATAGACTTGCGCCTCTCCCCTCGACAGCGCGCGCGAATCCGAGCAACATCTTGACGGCCAAGCGTCCCAATGTCCGCCGCGAGAAACTCGATCCAAAGCGCCGAATTCCGTCTCGACGGGTTCAAGCTCCTCGGTCGTCCATTCCGCGACGTTGCCTAGCATATCGTAAATTCCCCAAGGATTCGGTTCGAACAAACCGACCTCGACCGGACGAAAAAGCTCTTTTGGCAAAGGCTTCCAGCTATCTCGATCGCGCTTGTGGACGCCGACGGGCGCGATTCTGAACGCCATCCTTTCCCACGCGCTATCGTTAGAGTGCGCTTTGTCGCAATCCCATTCGTCCCCCCAATAATAACGGGTCGTCGTTCCGGCGCGGCAAGCCAGTTCCCACTCCGCTTCGGTCGGGAGTCGAAACTCGAATCCCTCGGGCGCGACTCCGGCGTCGTTCAATTTTCCGACAAAATCTTGCGCCATTTGCCAAGAAACGTAGTCCGTCGGAAATCTTTCCGCGTCGACTTTCTTCCAACGTTCCACGCAACGTCGAACGGCGGGATCGTCCGCGTATTTTTCCGGAATTTCGACGGCCCAAGGCGCCGGCGGCCCCGGCGTATCCGAGTCGGGCCCCCATTGGCTCTGATCTCGTCCGACGACCGCTTTCCACATCGCGCAGGTAACTTCCGTTTCGAGCGTCCAATAGCCGTCGTCGACGTCGAGAACTTTCGGGGCGTCGGGCGTCCCGACCTCGAGCGAGCCGCCCGGACAAAACCGAAACGCGAACTCGACGCCGTTAATATCGAGCGTTTTCCGCGTCCCCGGTTCGTGTTCCGCGCTCCAATCGTCCGCCGAAACCGCCGCCGTCGCGCCGCTCGGAGCGGAGTCGTTCGCCGTCGTTTCTTGCGCCCAACCGAGATTAACCGTTCCTCCGAGAAGAGCCGCGAACGCGACGCCGGCCCCCAATTTTAACGTTTTCCGCGCCGTTAACGTCGTTTGAATCTTCATTGTCTTTCCTCTCGATTTGCGTTTTTCCGCGAACCCGAGCGGCGTTTCAAGCGTCGCTCTTATATATTACATCGTTTAATATAACGTCGCGAAGTCCGCAAGTCAAGCGTTTTCCGAAAAAATTTTGACATAACGTCGCCAAATATTCTTTCCGCGCCGTTCGAACGCCTCGTCGCGGCGAAAACTCCATTTTAGAAGTTATTCGTCGCTTGCGTCAAGACGGCGATTTCGCCCGCTCGCCCGTTTTTTAACGCCGAACCCTACGCCGCCCCAATCAGCGTTTCCGCCGCCGACGCGACGTTCAAAAACGGCGCTTTTTCGCCTTCGCCGCCCTCTGTCGCGCTTCCGCCCAAAGGGTCGGCGACTTCGCAGCATTCGGAATCGGCGTTTCCTTCAACTCCGCGGCGTTTGGAATCGGCGGTTTCTCTTCCGACGTCGGTTCGGTCGGCGTTTTATTTTCCGGCGACGGTTTGTCCGGCGTTTCGGCCGACGGCGCGAGGTCGGCGAAAGGAGCGTCCGGCGTTTCTTTTTCTATTTTGCGCAAACTTCGCGTTTTATCCGACGCTCGACTTGGCGCCGACGGCCAAAACGACGGTTTCGGCCAGACGCCTTCGTTAAACGCGATTTCGAAGCGGTTCCAACGTCCGATTTTCTTTGGCGACGACATTTTTTCTCCGTTTCTCGTTGTCTTCCGGTTTGAGTTCGCTCGTTCCGTCCCGCCGACGCGGCAAAGTTCGCCGAGCTTAATGGAACTTGTCGGAATCGCCGCGGACGCCAGGCGGCCCGTTTGCGCCCAAGAAAAATTTTTGCGAAATTTTTTTGGCGAAAAATTTGCCTCCGACGGCGTTTCTCGCGTCGCGACCGAACGTCGCCAAGCGTTCACGGCGTTTTTACGCTCGGCGCTCCACAAAACGACGGCGCGCAAGTCGCTTGAAACGTAAGACAATTTCCGAAAACGCAAGCTCGATACGACGCGCCGCGGCAAGACGCGGAAACGCGACGAGAACAAACGGCGAATTTCCGCCCCAATAACAAAAATCGGCGCGACGTTTCGGCTGTCGAGCGTTCGTCGCCTGCGCTCGCTTCGACGCGGACAAGAACGACGTTTCCCAACGGTTCGCCTTAAGGCCGAAAGAGCCGGTTTCGCCGCTCCTAACGTTTACGTCCAAACGGCGCTCTAAAGTTCAACGCCAAAGAAGATTTCGCTCGCGCGGCGGCACGAACGTCGCGAGGCTTGCTCTTTGCTCGCCCCAAACGAACCTCAAATCGACCGGGAAAACCGCGCGCCAAGCGAAAAAACGAACGGCGCTTCACTCGGCGCTCCGGGCTCGACGCGAATCTCAGGAACAACGCGTTTTAATTTGAAGCCATCCCCGAGCCTCCGACGTCGGCCGACAAGTTCCCGACGTTAAAAGGCCCAACGGCTGTCGCTGCCGCTCGAACGCCCAACGGTCGTCTCGCGTCGACGCGGCGTCCCTTAAAGGACGATCGGCGACAATAGAACGCGGCGGCTCCCCAACGGGCAAAGTTTACGCTAATCGTCGATGAAAAATTGGCGACTTACAATAACCGGCGACGTAAAAACGTCGAGCGGTTTGCCGCAAACAAACGCGGCAACGTCAAAAACGGGAGACTTTGCGCGAATCGTCGGAGAAAAAAACGACCTCGCGCAAATCGGCGACGCAAGAAAAAGGGCGTTTGAGCGCCTTTGCGACGCGGCGACGGCTAAAAAATCGGCGACTTCGGGAATCGCGGCATAAAACCGAACGATCGACGCTATTTGAGCGAAAACAAGAATAAAAAAAGCCGGTTAGGATTTCCTAACCGGCTTAATATATCATAGTAAAGATTTCACACAGCGTTTACCAATTTATCGCGATCCCTCGTAAAACAACCGATTTTACTCGGCTGAGTTTCTAATATCCTTAGAAAGGAGGTGATCCAGCCGCAGGTTCCCCT
>JAGBDN010000039.1 GCA_017937485.1 Thermoguttaceae bacterium | reverse complement strand
GATGGTCGGTTACAACTCGACTTTGAAGCGTGCGACGCTTGCTTGGGTCGATATGGAAGCGAAGGAAACGGGCTACGAAGTTCAGAGTTCTACGAACGGCGGCTCTTGGCAAAATCTTCCGACGTTGGCGGCGAACTCGTCGGCGCGCGCTTGCGCCGGTTTGGAACGTGGCAACGTTTACAAGTACCGAATTCGCGCGATTTGCGACGGCGGCGCGAGCGATTGGGTCGAAATTACGTTCGACGCGTCGGGCCAATTGGACGCTCCGACCGGTTTGACGATGATCGGTTATAACCCGACGCTCGGCAAGGCGACGTTGGCTTGGGTCGACAACGCGTCGGGCGAAACGAAGTACGAAGTTCAAAGTTCGACGAACGGCGGCAAGAGTTGGAACAGGCTGCAGGACTTGGGCGCGGACTCCGTTTCTCGTTCGTGCGCCGGTCTGACGGCGGGTCAAACGTTCATTTACCGTATTCGCGCGGTGAGCGACACGAAGGTTTCCGACTGGGCGTCGATTATGTTTTACGCTCCTCCGGCGACGTCGTCGGCGGTTTTGGCGAGCGAAGTTTTCGCGAATCCGTTTGACGAATCGGACTTCTTCGCCGACGAAGACGATTTCGACGTTTGGGCGCGCGTCCGGAGTTGAGACGCGACTTGTTTTAACGTAAAGCGTTAGCGAATCGACGGGGTTTCGAAGGCCCCGTCGATTTTTTTTGCGTTCGCGTCGTCGAGTTTAACGACTCGGCGTTTTTTTTTATTTCTTGCGGTCGAATTTTAGGGCAAAAAAAACTTTTCAAAATGCGCGCTCGCGCCGTTCGGGAAAATATGGGTCGAAACTTCTCTAAAAAAGCCGAAAATGCGTTGCTCTATTTCCTTGACACTGAAAATCGAAGCGGGTATAATAAAAAGTGGTAAAAAACAATAACTGCACAGTAGTTTAGGGCTCTGTGCTTTCTTTGAAATTTTGTTGCGTCGGTTAAATCGCGCCCCTTCGCGTCGACTTCAATTTCGCGACGAAACGGGGACTATGGAAGCTAATCGCGACGTATTTTTTGCGATTTGTTTGAATCGCGTCGCCGAAATTGTACCGCGGAGATGGAAATTATGTTGAAATGGTTGTTCAAGACGAGCGACGAACGGAAACCGACGGAAACGCGTCGTTTGCGATTAGAGCGTTTGGAAGAACGCGCGCTTCTGAGCGTTACTCCGGTCGAGTACGCGGAGATTCGTGAACTTTACTCTGCGTTTGAGTTGCCTGAAAATATTGCGGAAGTTAATATTATCGACTTGAACGTCGCCGCGACGAGCGCGCAAGTTCAAACTGCTCTCGCCGCCGCTAAAACGTCTCCGCAAAACGATTTAATTGTTTTGCGGACGACGGAGGAAGCGGCGAGCGCGCATTTTGACCAAGCGGTTACGATAGATTTTGACGAAAGCCTTTCCGGGAAATTAACGATTGTTTCTTATGGCGACGCTCTTCTTTCGACGTCGTCCGACGAAGGCGCGATCTTTTCGGTGGTCTCAGGTTCGGTTAATCTCGGCGGTTTTATCCTACTTGGCGATTTAACTAATGGGTTCGCAAGGGAAAACTTAACGCCGATAGCGGATTGCGGCGAACTGAACTTGACGCGCTCCGTTTACTTGACGGCGAACGAAAACGACACGCCGGCTTCAACGCGTTCGCGGTTTGCCTTGACGTCGTCGGCCGTCGAGCCGACTTTTTCGGCGGAATATCCTGTCGAAGGTTCGACTTGGGCGTATGTCGCCGATTTGAGCGTTACGGAAGCCGCTAATTTGACGACGGCGGTAAGTTCTTATCAAACGTCCAGCTATTACGACGTTAATAAGAATTGGAACGGCGACGATCAAATGTGTTGGGCTGCTTCGGCTTCTAATCTCTTGAAATACGCCGGTTTCGACGCCGGCATGACCGTTCAAGAAATTTTCGACGAATTTAAAAGCTCTTTTACCGACGACGGCGGCGCCGTATCCTACGCCGTCGAGTGGTTCTTGAACGGTGTTAACCGCGGCGAAGGACTCAATGATTTCGCGCAACTTGAAAAGAGCGGCGGCGGGTATTATGTTAACGCGCTGGTCGACGACTATTTAACGTCTTACTCATTACTCGACGGAAGCGTCGACGCTTTAGACGCGTTGACCGCCGCCGCGACCGGGTTGCGCGACGGATGCGCCGTTTCGGTGGGATGCCAATGGGAAAACGGCGTCGGGCACGCGACGACGGTGTGGGGCTATTATTACGATTCGAGCGTTTCGCCTTCGTCGCCCGCATATTACACCGACGTTATTATTTCTTGTTCCGACGACGGACAAACGCGACGTTATCGCTCTCCAATAGAATACGACGCGACCAAAGGAACGTATAAATACGTCGATTATCGAGGCGACGGTTCCGGGGAAGTCGGTGGTTGGCGGCATATCGAAGTGTTAAAACGAAACGACGGCGTCTTTACGGTCGACGGCGGCGACACCCTTGCGACGGCGAAAACGCTAACGTTGACGAACGACGAGGCGAGCGTCTCTGAAGCCTTGGGCAACGGCGCGAACGGCGCGGCGGACGTCGACGTTTATAAAATTTATCTCAAAGCGGGAACGACTTACGGAATCGGATTGACCGCGCAAGACGGAAAACAAACGTTTAACGCGGCCTTGCGCCTTACGAACGCAAGCGGACAAGACCTCGCTAGCGTTTGGGGATACGCGCAAACAAACTATACGCCGGCGACGAGCGATTATTATTATCTCGCCGTCTCCTCGCAATGGAATTGCGACGTCGATTTGACGACGACCGAAGGACGCGATTTTGCTTCGACGGGCCATTATACCTTGAATATTTATTCCAACGTTGTCTTGTCGCCCGACTTAACGACGAACGTCGGCGACGGGTGGAACGCTCCGTTGGTCTTTGCGTCGAGCGATTCGAGGGCGGACGAAGGACAATTCTTTATGGAGGACGACGTCGTCTACGCGGCCTTTAACGTTTGGAATCGCTCCGAAATCGACTTCGAAAACGACTTTAAAACGTCGCTAACCATTTGGAACGCGGACGGCGAAGAAGTGAAGTCGATCGTTAAGGAGCGAAGCGGGCTCCTCGCGTGGTATTATTGGCCCTTTAAGGAAAATTTGGGCAAGTTTGCCGCGGGAGTCTATACGGTTAAACTGACGATAGATTCCGAAAACGCGTTGGTCGAAACAAACGAGTCGAACAACGTTTATACGACGACGCTAACGATTTTGCCGAGCGGCGCGGTCAAGGAAGCGCCGTCGACGACGGTTACGACGACCGTCGACGTTGTTAATCCTTACGACGGAAAAATTTCGCTTCGCGAAGCGTTGCGTTACGCCGCGGTCGATTCGACGTTGGGAACGACGATTACCTTTGCCGAGTCGACGCAAGGGAAGACGATCGAGCTCGACGGTTCCGCCGTGAAAATCGAAAAGCCCGTTGCGATTCAAGCGACGAACGTTACGATCGACGCGAAGGGAAAAAGCCGGGTTTTCGAAATTGCCGCGGAGGCCGTTTTAAGCGGTTTGACGATTACCGGCGGTCTTGGCGATTACGGCGGCGGCGTTTATGTCGAAAGCGGCGTCGCGGCGACTTTTGCGAACTGCTTGATGATTGGCAATAAGGCCGATTATGGCGGCGCGCTTTACGCCTACGACGCTTCCGTAACGTATCGAAACGTAACGATCGCCGACAACAAAGGGACGGGGCCGGGCGGATACGTCATCGGCGACGCCGCGTCGGCGACGTTGTACAATTCGATCGTTGCCGAAACATTCTTTGTTTGCCCGCGAACGAAAGCGTTGGGGTACGCGTACAACGTCTTGTCGACATATCACGGTTATTGGGACGGCGGCTCGAATCAGTTCTTTTATGACAAGGAGAAACCTCTTTTCGTCGACGCGGCAAACGGCGATTATCGCTTGGCTGAGAACTCGCAAGCGCTGAACAAGGGGAACAACTCGTATATTTCCGAACTCTTGACCGACTTGGCCGGGAATCCGCGCGTCGCTGAAAACGTTGTTGACCTCGGCTCTTATGAAGGCGTCGCGACGGCGCGACCGACGATTCTTGACGTTCCGAGTTTCATCGTAACGGCGTCGAGTTCTTCGTCGCTTAGAGTCGGAATCGAAGCCGTTGCGAACGCGTCGGGGTATGCGCTGGAATACTCGACGTCGTCGAGCTTTACGTCGTCGACGACGGTTTCGAAATCGTTCTCGAGTTCAGGAACGTATACGTTTAGCGGCTTGAGAGCGAACACGACGTACTACGTCCGCGTTAAAGCCTTAGGCGAAGGGGATTACGCGGATTCGGCTTGGTCGAGTTACGGTTACGCGACGACTCCGGGAATCTCGCTTTCGTCGGTAACGCTTAGCGGAACGCCGAAAGTCGGCGAAACGTTGACGGCGAGCGTCTCTCCGAGCGACGCGACGGCGACGTATCAGTGGTACTACGGAACGAGCGCAAGTTCCGCGACGACGGCGATTAGCGGCGCGACTTCAAAAACGTTCACGATCACGGACGCTTACGTCGGCAAGTACCTGAAAGTCGTGGCGACCGGCGGCGGCTCCTACTCCGGCAGCGTTTCGGCGACGACGTCGAGCGCGGTGGTCGGCGAGGCGTCCGTTCTCGCTCCTACGAACGTTAAGTTCGGCGCTTACGACGCGACGAACAAGCGAGCGACGCTGACTTGGACGGATAACGCGACGAACGAAGTGCGTTACGAGGTTCAAAGTTCGACGAACGGCGGGGCGAGTTGGAACAGCTTGTCGAACCTCGCGGCGAATACGACGAGCCGCGTTTGCTCCGGTTTGCAAGTCGGCGCGACGTATATGTACCGCGTTCGCGCGGTCGCGGCGGACGGAACCGCGTCCGAGTGGGTTGTCGCGACGATTACTCCGACGGAAGCGACGGTCGTTTTCGCGCCGACGGACGTTGAGTTCGGCCCGTACGACGCTTCGACGAAGAAGGCGACGCTTACTTGGACGGACAACGCGACGAACGAAGTCCGTTACGAGATTCAAAGCTCGACGAACGGCGGGGCTTGGAAGCCCCTTTCTGACCTCGCGACGAACGCGACGAGTCGCGTTTGCGGCGGTTTGGAAATCGGGAACGTTTACCAATACCGTATTCGCGCGGTCGCTTCGGACGGAACGGCTTCCGACTGGGTTGTCGCGACGATTACGCCGACGGAAGCGACGGTCGTCCTCGCGCCGACGAACGTTAAGTTCGGCGCTTACGACGCGACGAACAAGCGAGCGACGCTGACTTGGACGGACAACGCGACGAACGAAGTCCGTTACGAGATTCAAAGCTCGGTGAACGGCGCCGCTTGGAAGTCCCTTTCGAACCTCGCGGCGAATACGACGAGTCGCGTTTGCGGCGGTTTGGAAATCGGGAACGTTTACCAATACCGTTTGCGCGCCGTCGCTGCGGACGGAACGGCGTCCGAATGGGTTTCGGCGACGATTACGCCGACGGTC
>JAGBDN010000004.1 GCA_017937485.1 Thermoguttaceae bacterium | reverse complement strand
GTTAAAGTCGGCGCGGTTTGCCGTTTTTGACGCGAAACGGCGGAAAGCGAATCGTCGAACGGCGTTAAAGTCGGCGCGGTTTGCCGTTTTTGACGCGAAACGGCGGAAAGCGAATCGTCGAACGGCGTTAAAGTCGGCGCGGTTTGCCGTTTTTGACGCGAAACGGCGGAAAGCGAATCGTCGAACAGACGTTAAAGTCGGCGCGGTTTGCCGTTTTTGACGCGAGAGACGGGAAAACGAGTTGGAGAGCGGCGTTAAAATTTGCGCGGGTTGCCGAGCTTGACGGGCGAAAGGAAGGAAAAAAATGACGACGGGAACGAACGGAGCGGAAAAAACGGGAAAAAACGCCGTCGGGCTCCGCGTTTGGGCGCCGGCGAAGGTTAATCTGTTTTTTGAGATTCTTTTCAAACGCGGCGACGGGTTTCACGAGATTCAAACGGTCGCGACGCCGGTTGGACTTTGCGACGAATTGGAATTTTGGTTGCGAGACGAGAAAACTGGCGCGGAAATTGGAGAAACGTCGATTACCGAGTGCGTCGACGAAGCGGGAGAAGCGGTTCCGGGCGTTCCGCTCGACGACCGCAACTTGATAATCCGCGCCGCGCAAGCGTTTGACGAAGCGTTCGGAACGCCGACGCCGGTTGCGATTCGCGTCGTGAAGCGGATTCCGTCGCAAGCGGGGCTCGGCGGCGGGTCGAGCGACGCGGCGGCGACGTTGGCGGCGCTGAACGAACTGCGCGGGCGGCCCTTTTCGAACGAACGACTCCGCGAAATCGGCGGGCGGCTCGGGAGCGACGTTCCGCTTTTCCTCCTCGACGGCGCGTCGGTCGGGCGTTCGCGGGGCGAAATCGTCGAGCCGTTCGACCTGCCGGAAATCTGGCTCGTCGTCTTGAAACCGACCGAAGGTCTTTCGACTCCGGCGGTTTTTCGTCAATACGTCGCTCTTCCGCCGACGTCGAAACGCTCGCTCGACGACTTTTGCGCCGCCGTTTCGATCCGAAAACAATTAAACGGGGAAGATAAACCAAGAAAGACGGAGAAAGAGGGGGAAATAAACGGGGACAGATGGGAAAAATGGGCAAACAAGACAAGTAAAGAGAACAGGGCGGACGGGGTAAACGGGGCAAGTAAAGAGAACGGAACAAACGGGACGCCCCAAGCGAACGGAGAGGCGGCGGAAACTCGGGCGGTCGCGGCGGCGGTCGGCGGAGCGTTGTTCAACCGACTCGAAGAGGTCGCGGCGACGATTTGGGACGGCGTCGCGCGTTATCGGGCGTCGTTGGCGGCGACTCGCGACGTTCTCGGCGTTCAAATGAGCGGAAGCGGGACGGCGTTTTTCGCGATTTATCCGAGCGAAGCGGCGGCGAACGACGCGGCGAAAGCGTTGCGGCTCCAATGCGTCGACGGCGAAACGGTCGCGGTCGCTCGAACTCTTGCGCAAACGTTCCGCTTAGAAACGCTCGAATCGACGGCGAAATGAAAATCGACAAAAAGTAAGGGAAGGCGGCGTTAAAGTTTTATTGCGTTGAAACGTTGATTTCCGTTTGATTGACAAAAGGCGGCGCGGCCCCTTGCGAGGAGTCGCGCCGTTAGTTTTTTCTAAAAATTCGACGATTTTTTTTATTTTCTTGTTGGCGTCGCGTTGGATTCGCATACAAAAAGACGACGCGTCTAATTATTTTTGCTCGTCGACGGAAAAGATCCCGTTTACTTTTTTGTCGAGCTTGGGAAGAGACGCGGCGACGACCCCTTTTTATTGGGCGCTCGTTTGGAGAGGAAAGAACAACGCGCGCCGAAACGATTTTATCGATTGAAGTTAAAGATGACAATAACGGAAATTCGGATTAAATTAATTGACGGAGACCATTCGCGCCAACGGTTGCGCGCTTTTTGCTCGATAACGTTCGACGCGGCGTTTGTCGTGCGCGATTTGAAAATTTTAGAAGGAAATCAAGGTTATTTTATCGCGATGCCGAGCCGTAAACTCGCGTTTCGCTGTCCGTCTTGCCGTCAAAAAAATTCCGTCGGGTCGAATTTTTGCAGCTTTTGCGGCGTCAATTTGAAAGACGCTTCTTGCGCCGCCGTCGCCGGGCTCGCGCCGCATAAACAATACGTCGACGTTGTTCATCCGATCAATTCCGCTTGTCGCGAAGAGATTCACAGCGCGATCATCGCCGCGTATGAAGAGGAAAAAATTCGCGCCCAAGCGCCGGGATACGTTTCCGCTTACGACGAATATTTTGGAAGCGAAATATAAAATAGGAAAACGCGGTAAAGCGGGAGATTAGGCGCGGCGGCGCGCGTTCAAGAAAATCGGTCGAGCAAAGGTTGGGAAAAAGGAACCGACGTTTGTTCGACCGATTTTTTTATCGGCGGCGCGCGGCGCGAACGAAAGAGAAACAAAAGAGCGGCGAGACGCCGACGGCGAAAGCGGCGACTGCCAATTTGACGCCAAACGAGGAAAAAAAAGCGGCGGCAAGTCGAACGGCGCGTCAAAAAAGCGCAAAGGGAGAAAAAAAACTTAGAAAACTTCTCTTTTTTTCTTTTTTTTAGAGCTTTTTAGAAGAAAAGACGCGTACTTTTCAGGAGAGAACGCGTTTTGGCGCCGAAATTGCAATAAAATAAGAAACGGCGTCGAAACGACGTCGACGGCGCCGAAAAGGCGCGCCGCTTTCGACGAATCGCGGTATTATTTGACCCGACGCGACGGGCGCTCGTTTGGCAAAGTAGGTAAAACGAACGCGACCAAGCGCCTCGTCGGGCGGCTTTCGTCGAAATGAAAAAGAAAAAAACGAAGCGCGCGGCGGCGTTCGAAAACGCGTTTTTGTCGTTGTCGACGGCAAAAGCGACGGAAACTCGAAAACGTCGCGCAATTCGACCAAAAACCGATCTCAATATTAAAGGAGAATTCCGCAGTGGCAAAGAAAATGTCGTTCGATGACGCCGCGCGCCGGCCGATCGCCGAGGGCGTCGCCAAATTGGCTCGCGCCGTGAAAAGCACCTTGGGCCCCCGCGGTCGCAACGTCGTTTTGGATAAAGGTTGGGGCGCCCCGAAAGTTACCAAAGACGGCGTTACCGTCGCCGAAGACGTCGCGCTCGAAGACCCGGAAGAAAATTTGGGCGCGCAACTGGTGAAGGAAGCCGCGTCGAAAACGAACTCCGTCGCCGGCGACGGCACCACCACCGCGACCGTTTTGGCCGAAGCGATTTACTTCGAAGGTCTCAAGATGGTCGCCGCGGGCGCCGACCCGATGGCCCTTTCGCGCGGGATTCAAAAAGCGGCGGCGCTCGTCGGCGAATACGTCGACAAGCTCGCGACTCCGGTCAGCGACAAGAGCCGCAAAGAAATCGCGCAAGTCGCGACGATCGCCGGGAACAACGATACGTCGATCGGTCAAATTTTGGCCGACGCGTTCGTTAAAGTCGGCAAAAACGGCGTCATCACCGTCGAAGAAGGGAAGCAAGCCGAGACTTACGTCGACGTCGTCGAAGGGATGCAATTCGACCGCGGCTACCTCTCCCCGCACTTCGTTACGAACGCCGACGACCAAAAAGTCGAACTCGAAGACGCGCTCGTTCTCGTCTTCGAAGAAAAAATTTCGACGGTCAAATCGTTGGTTCCGCTCCTCGAAGCGATCAGCAAACAAAGCAAACCGCTCTTCATCGTCGCCGAAGACGTCGAAGGCGAAGCGCTCGCGACGCTCGTCGTCAACAAGATGCGCGGCGTCCTCCAAGTCTGCGCGGTCAAAGCGCCGGGTTACGGCGAACGTCGCAAGGCGATGCTCGGCGATATCGCGGTTCTGACCGGCGCGACCGCCGTCTATAAAGACCTCGGCGTCCAACTCGACGCGGTCAAAATCGCCGACCTCGGGAAGGCGAAGAAAATCGTCGTTACCGGCGACTCGACGACGATCGTCAACGGCGGCGGCAAGAAAGAGGAAATCGAAGCTCGCGTCGCGCAAATTCGCGCCGAAATCGAGACGACGACCAGCTCTTACGACAAAGAAAAGCTCCAAGAACGCCTCGCGAAACTCGCCGGCGGCGTCGCTCGCATCAACGTCGGCGCGGCGACCGAATCGGAACTGAAAGAACGCAAATATCTCTTTGAAGACGCGCAAGCGGCGACGAAAGCGGCGTTGGACGAAGGCGTCGTCCCGGGCGGCGGCGTCGCGTTGCTCCGCGCGGCGGACGCGTTGACCGACGTCGAAACGGTCGGCGACGAACAATACGGCGTCCAAAGCGTCAAACGCGCGCTCGAAGCGCCGATTCGCGAAATCGCCAAAAACGCCGGTATCGAAGGCGCGGTCGTCGTCAACCGCATTCGCCAAATGACCGGTAAAAACGACGGTTACGACGCCGACAAAGATTCGTACTGCGACCTCGTCGAAGCGGGCGTCATCGACCCGGCGAAAGTCGTTCGCACCGCGTTGCAAAACGCGTCGAGCGTCGCCGCGCTCTTGCTGACGACCTCCTGCCTCCTGACGGATATTCCGAAAGAAGAACCGGCCGCTCCGGATCCGAACGCGATGGGCGGCATGGGCGGCGGTATGCCGGGTATGGGCGGAATGGGCTTCTAGTCCGTTAAACGCCGACCGAAAATTAAAATTTGAACGAAACGAACGCTCCCGACGCCGAGCGCGGAGGTCGGGGGCGGGCGATACGATATAAAACGAAAACGGACGCCGCGTTTGTCGAAGTCGACGGAAGCGGCGAACCGTTCGCGAACCGGGCTTTGGAGCGCCGCTCGCGCTTAAATTCGACAATATACATATAATATATTGAAAGGACGTTACTATGAACGCGAAGAAAAACCTCAATCTGAAACCGTTGGAAGACCGCGTCGTCGTCGAACCGATGGAAGCCGAAGAAATGACCGCCGGCGGTCTCTACCTCCCGGACGCCGCGAAAGAAAAACCGCAACGCGGGATCGTCGTCGCGGCCGGTTGCGGTCGTCTCCTTGACAACGGCGAACGCGCCGCGATGAACGTCGCGGTCGGCGACGAAGTCATTTACGGCAAATACTCCGGTTCCGACGTCGAAGTCGACGGCGTTCAATACAAGATTCTGCGCGAAAGCGACGTCCTCGCCAAGGTCGTCAAAACCGCTTGATTTTTCGCGGTCGCCGACGTTCCGCTCCCTCGGCGCTCGACGTTAGCGTCGAGGCGGAACGCGATTTTTACCGAATATAGCGTTTATATATAAGGAATCCTCAAGTGGCTAAACAACTCATTTTCGACGACGCGGCGCGACGCAAGATGCTCGACGGCGTCAACAAACTCGCCGACGCGGTCGCCGTTACTCTCGGCCCGACCGGTCGCAACGTCGTTTTGAACAAGGCTTACGGCGGCCCGAAAGTTACCAAAGACGGCGTCTCCGTCAGTAAAGAAATCGAACTCGACGACCCGTTCGAAAATATGGGCGCCAAGCTCGTCAACGAAGTCGCGTCGAAAACGAACGACGTCGTCGGCGACGGCACCACCACCGCGACCGTCTTGGCTCGCGCCATCTTCAAAGAAGGCCTCCGCAACGTCGCCGCCGGGAGCAACCCGACCGCGATTCGCCGCGGGATCGACAAAGCCGCCGCCGCGGCCGTCGCCGAATTGACGAAAATGGCGAAACCGGTTACGACGAAAGAAGAAATCGCGAACGTCGGCGCCATCAGCGCGAACAACGACCGCGAAATCGGCGAACTCCTCGCCGACGCGATGGAAGCGGTCGGGAACGACGGCGTCATCACCGTCGAAGAAGGCAAAACCGCCGAAACGACCTATGAAGTCGTCGCCGGTATGCAATTCGACAAAGGTTACCTCTCGCCGTACTTCATCAACGACATGAGCGTCATGAAGTGCGTTCTCGAGGACGCGTACATTCTTCTGCACGAGAAGAAAATCACGAACGTTCGCGACCTCGTTCCGCTCCTCGAAAAAGTCGCTCAAAAGGCGAAACCGCTCCTCATTATCGCGGAAGACGTCGAAACGGAAGCGCTGACGATGCTCGTCGTCAACCGCCTCCGCGGCGTTTTGGACGTCGCCGCCGTTAAGGCTCCGGGCTTCGGCGACCGTCGCAAGGCGATGTTGCAAGACATCGCGATTCTCACCGGCGCGCAAGTCGTCAGCGAAGATTTGGGCGTCAAGCTCGAAAACGTCGGCCTCGAATCCCTCGGCCAAGCGAAGCAAATCGTCGTCGACAAAGACTCGACCACGATCGTCGACGGCAAGGGCGAAAAAGCCGCCGTTAAGGCCCGCGCGGACTTGCTCCGTCGCATGATCGCCGAAAGCGAAAGCGATTACGACCGCGAAAAATTCCAAGAACGCCTCGCGAAGATCAGCGGCGGCGTCGCGATCGTTCAAGTCGGCGCGCACTCCGAAGCCGAAATGAAGCAAAAGAAAGACCGCGTCGACGACGCGCTGCACGCCACCCGCGCCGCGGCGCAAGAAGGGATTCTCCCGGGCGGCGGCGTCGCGCTCCTGCGCTGCAAAGAAGCGGTCGAAAAAGCGCGAACGAACGCTCGCGGCGACGAAAAGATCGGCGTCGACATCCTGATGCGCGCCCTCTCCGCTCCGTTGAAACAAATCGTCGACAACGGCGGTTACGACGGAACGGTCGTCGTCGACGAAGTGATGCAAAAGACCGGTTCGCAAGGTTACGACGCCGCGACCGGCAAGTACGTCGACATGTACGAAGTCGGCGTTATCGACCCGTTGAAGGTCGTTCGCGCCGCGTTGACGCACGCCGCGTCCGTCGCCGGATTGATGCTGACGACCGAAACGCTCGTTACCGACGCGAAGAAAGATAAGGAAATCGGCGGCGCGGTTCGCTGATTTTAACGAACGACCAAAACTCGCCTCGTTCGCTTCCCGTTCCCGAACCAAACGGAGCGGAGCGGGCGCGGCGGACGGTCGACGCAAACGACGGGCGGTCGGCGAAAGCGGGGCGCCCGTTTTTCCCGGACGAAAGCGTCCGGCGCGGAGCGGATCGGGACGACGTTTCGGACGCTCTCTTTTTCTTTTCGACGTTTCGAAACGCGGCGCGTCGAAAAAGCGACGACGAAAAATGAAACGCTGAAAATTTTAACGTTGCGAATTTTGAAGATAAAATGGCCGAAGAAGTCGACTATTACGAAGTTTTAGGAATCGAACGGACGGCGTCCGAAAAAGAAATTTCGACGGCGTACCGCAAAGCCGCGATGAAATACCATCCGGACCGTAATCCCGGCGACGAGGAGGCGGTCGCGAAGTTCAAACTTTGCGCCGAAGCGTTCGAGGTCTTGAACGACAAGGAAAAGCGGAGCATATACGACCGATACGGGAAAGCCGGGCTCGACGGGGCCGGAGTCGGCGGCGGTTTTCAAGACGTCGGCGACATTTTCGGCGCGTTCGGGGATATGTTCGGCGGTTTCGGCGATATGTTCGGGTCGATTTTCGGAGGCGGCGGAGGCGGCGGTCGCGTTCAACGGGGCGCGGACGTGCAGTGCGCCGTTACGCTCGATTTGCGCGAGGCGGCCAAGGGCGCGACGAAGGAAATTCGCTTCCGCCGTCGCGAAGTTTGCGCGACTTGCGAAGGTTCCGGCGCGCGACCCGGGACGAAACCGGAGACTTGCCGTTTTTGCGGCGGACGCGGGCGCGTTCAGCAGTCGACCGGCGTCTTTTCGATTCAAACGACCTGTCCGAAGTGCGGCGGGCGCGGGACGACGATCGCCGAGCCTTGCGCCGACTGTCGCGGTTCCGGCTTGAAGGCGACGGAAGTCGTTCGCGAAATTTTTGTTCCGGCCGGCGTCGACGCGGGAACGCGGCTTCGCGTCCAAGGCGAAGGGGAGCGGAGCCCGAACGGCGGCCCGTCCGGCGACTGTTACGTTTTTGTTCAAATCAAACGACATCCGCTTTTCCGTCGCGAAGGACAAGATTTGATCTGCCAAATTCCGATCGGGTACGCGCAAGCGGCGCTCGGCGCCGAGATCGAAGCGCCGACGCTCGACGGGCCCGAAAAGATTAAGATCGCGGCCGGAACGCAAAACGGCGACGTCGTTCGCTTGAAGGGCCGAGGGATGCCGACCCCGCGCCGCAACGCCGTCGGCGATTTAATCGTTCAGTTTTATATCGAAACGCCGACGAAACTGACGCCGGAACACGAAGCGGTTTTGCGCAAACTCGCCGAGATCGAGGGCGACGCGGTAACGCCGCAACGGAAATCGTTTTGCTCGAAGTTGAAGGATTTTTTCGACGATCTCTTCGCCGACGACAAAGATAAAGAGAAAAAAGACGGCGAAGAGAAGAAAAAAGAAAAAACGGAAGACGCCGAAAACTAACGCGAACCGGTAAAATTAGCGAAATCGGGCGCGGCGCGTCGAAAGCGTTCTAAATTGCGGCGACGTTTCGAACGAAAGGCGGCGCGTCGAGAAGAACGGCGCGCCGTTCGAACGTCGGACGAAAGCGAAAACGAAATCAACGTTAAAATAAAAAGCCGACGGACGGTCGGCTCCGGGGGAAACGGAATGGAACGAGAAACGAACGGCGCCGACGCGCAAGAAACGAACGAAAAGAACGAACAAGAACGTTTCGAGCAAGACGTCGAAGCGACGGCGCAAGCGGTCTTTGAAGAGGCGGCGAAAGCGGCGGAAGTCGACGAACTGGAAAAAGTGAAAGCGGAGCGAGACGAAGCGCGCGACCGAGCGTTGCGAGCGTTGGCCGAGCTGGAAAATTTCCGCGCTCGTTCGAACCGCTTGGCGAGCGAAGCGAGCAAGTACGCGTCGTTCGACTTGGCGAAAGCGATTCTGCCCGTTTGGGACGACTTGGGCCGCGCGATCGAAGCCGCCGAAGCCGCGCCGGACGGAAATATCAACGCCGAGGCTCTTGTCGACGGCGTCAAAATGGTGTATAACAAATTCTTGGAGACGTTGGCGAAACACGGCGTCGAGCGAATCGAAGCGTTGCACAAGCCGTTCGACCCGAATTTTCACGAGTCGATCGCGTCGATTCCGAACGACGAACATCCGAAAGACACGGTGATCGTCGAGACGCAAGCCGGCTTCAAGTTGCACGATCGCGTCGTCCGACCGGCGCAAGTCGTCCTGGCCGCTCCGGCGCAATGAGCCGCCGACGTTAAAGAAAATTGAATACCGTTTGATTAAATATAGTTAAGAAAGCGTTAATTTAGGAAATGCCGACCTACGAGTATTGTTGCGACGCTTGCCGAGAAAACGTCGAAGTTTTTCAAAAAATGAGCGAAGAACCGCTCGAAGTTTGCCCGAAATGCGGCGAAAAAGCGTTGCGTCGGTTGATTAGCGGCGGTTCCGGTTTGATTTTTAAGGGTTCCGGTTTTTACATCACCGACTATAAAAACAAGTCGACGTCCTCCGCTCCGACGTCGAAGTAACGTTCGCGGCGAAACGGTCGGCGAAAGGCGGTTAATATGCGATGTCCGATTTGCGATAAACAGTTTTCGCTCGACGACGAGAACGCGGCTCTTCCGTTTTGCTCGGTTCGTTGCAAGTCGATCGACGCGAAACGTTGGCTGAACGAGGAATATACGTTCGAGACGGTGAATCTCGACCGACTCGAAGAGGAAATCGCGGGGCTCGAAGCGGAAACGCCGGAGGAGCCGGGCGAAAACTAACGTTAAGCGCGTCGACGTTCGAGCGTCGGCGCGAACTGGAAACGAAACGGCGCGTTCGGTTTCCGTCGTCGGACGGAGATCGAGCGCGTTTGTTTTTTCTTGCGAATCGTCGGGCGGCGCGATTTTGGGAGAAAAACGAGCGAAATTTTGCGTCTTTTGCGATTATTCTTGTTTTATCGCGGGCGCTTTTCTTGATAATTTTGCGACTTAGGATAAAATAAAAGAGACGGTTTGCGTCGCGGCGGCTCGGCGGTCGAGCGGAGCGCGGCGCGAACGAAAAACGCGGAGACGAAGACGCGGCGGAAGCGCGTCGCCGACGGGAGGTTCGAAATGAAGGGAATTACCGATCTCGACGAAGGGACGCTGCGACGCGTCGACTGGCTGGAACTCGCGCCCGCGACGATTTTGGCGCAAGCGTTTTCGGCGACGTTCAAAACGTCGTTTTTGCTCTTGGGGGCGCTCGGTATCGCGCTCTTTGCGACGGCGGCGGGCGCGACGAAGACGCCGGACGTCGGCGCTTGGGGCGATTGTCCGTTTTCCGCGTCGGTTCGTTGCGTCGGAGCGCTTGGCGCGCATTGCGGCGGCGCGACCGATCCGACGACCGACTCGGCGGCGCTATTGGCGGCGGGAACGGAAACGGGAACGAAGCCGACTCGCGGAGCGGTTTGCGCGGCGCATACGGTCGCGCTGTTGGCGGCGATTTGGTTCGCGCTTGCGATCGCTCGAACGACGACGGCGCGCTTGGCGACGTCGGGGCGTTCGTCGACGGCGGCGTCGCTGAAGTTCGCGACCTTGCGGCTGAAATCGCTCTTTATCCCGGCGTTGGCGCCGCTCTTGTTCGCCGCGGCGCTTGGGGCGACCGGCGCGGTTTCGAAATTGGCGGCGGGAAGCGGCGTTTTAGCGGCGGTCGCGGCGCCGGTTAGCGCGCTTCTGTTTTTCGTTTTCGTCGCGTTGGCGGCGCTGACGACGGTCGCGTTCCCGTTGGCGACGGTCGCGGTCGCGACGGAGAAGAGCGACGGGTTCGACGCGTTGGCTCGGGGCGTTTCGTATGCGACGCGGCGTCCAGCGCACTTGATTTTTTACGCGGTTTTAGCGGCGATTTTGACGGCGGTCGGCGCGGGGCTCGTCGGCTGGGCGTCGGAAACGGCGCGCGGGTTTTACGTCGGGGCGTTCGTCGACGGCGGCGCTTGGGTCGAATTTTGGAATCTCGCGCTCTTTGCGCTTCCGGCGTCGTATTGCGGCGTTTCGGCGGTCGTTTATACGTCGGCGATTTACTTGGCGTTGCGTCGTTCGGTCGACGGAACGCCGTTCGACGCGTTCGCCGCCGACGGTTCCGAACGCAAAGCGCGCCGACTGCGACCGATTCTGCAGGACGCGCAAGGGGCGCCGGTTTTCGCCGACGAGAAAAAAGACGACGAATTGGCGAAATAAGCGAACGAAACAAACGGGGTAAACCGGGCGAATCGGGCAAACGGGAAGAAACGGGCGAAAGAGCGGAGTTGGCGAAATGACGGCGAACGGCGAAAACGGGAAAGACGGAGCGTTCGAAGTCGCGCGGTTGACGGCGGTCGGACGCGGCGCGGTCGCTTGCGTCGGCGTTCGCGGCGTCGACGGTTGGACGGCGGCGCTCGAACGTTGGCGGCGCTCGGACGGTCGCGAAGGCGCGGCGGCGTTCGACGATTGGTCGGCGGCGTCGGCGGAGCGTCCTTATTTCGGCTTTTTCCGTTTGGACGAGATCGGCGGCGCGTCGGAGGAGACCGTCTTGCGACGGCGGACGCCGACGGCGTTCGAGCTTTGCGGACACGGCGGCGACGTCGTCGCGTCGGCGTTGGTTCGATTTTTCGCCGACCGGGGCGCCGCGGTCGTTTCCGGCGACGCTTGGGAACGCGCCGTCGAGCGAGAAGAGGCGAAACTCGGTAAAACGGGGGGATTGGGCGAAAACGGCGAGAACGGCGAAACGGGCGAAGTCGGCGAGCGTTGGAGCGCCCGCGTCGACGAGCTTTTTTTCGCCGGAGCGGACGCGCTGGTCGTTCGAACGACGACCGAAACGACGGCTCGAATCGCGCTCGCGCAACGGAGCGCTTGGCGGCGGCTTTTGAACGAATTGAAAACGGAACTGCGCGTCGCGTCGCGACTTAGCGACGAAGCCGAACGGCGGAAAGCGGGACGCGTTTTGACGGCGCGTTTCGACGCGATCGCCGAAACGTTCGAACTCGGGCGGCGGCTGACGGAGCCTTTCGTCGTTTTATTGACGGGGGTTCCGAACGCCGGCAAGAGCAGCTTTTTGAACGCGGCGCTCGGTTTCGAGCGGGTCGTCGTTTCGCCGACGTCCGGAACGACGCGGGATTTGGTCGGCGCGACGACCGTTTTAAACGGTTGGACGTTTCGTTTCGTCGACGCCGCCGGATTGCGCGACGCCGCCGACCCGATCGAACGGGCCGGAACGAGGTTGACGGTCGAGGCGCTCGAACGAACCGACGTCGCGCTGCGCTTTTTTGACGCGACGGTCGGACGCGCCGAACAGGAGGCGGTGTTCGAACGGTTTTTCGGCGATTGCGCCGCAAAGTTCGGCGGGCGAACGCTCGACGTTTTGAACAAAATCGATTTGCCGCGCGACCGTTGGGCGAGCGATTGGCTCGACGACGTCGAAAACGAAACGCGGACGATTTGCCCGATTAGCGCGCGAACCGGCGACGGCGTCGACGCGTTGACGAAACGAATTTTCGACGCGACCGTCGGCGACGCGGCGCTTTCCGCCGAACCCCTCCTTTGGAACGTCGCGCAAGTCGAGTTTTGGCGCGAGACGCGAGACGCTTGCGCTCGGGGCGATTTCGAGTCGGCGTTGCGAAGCGTCGAAAGTTGACGGCGAGCGCGGCGCTTTAGTAAAACCGCGCGATTTAGATAAGTAAAAAACGAAAAAAAGTCGGACGTCGGCGACGAACGGGGCACAAACCGTCCGAACGCCGTCGGCGACGCGAAATAAAGGGTTGGCGATGGTTGACGGCGCGCTTTGGGCGTTGGCGGTTGAAGGCGGACGCGGAGATTGGAACGTCGTTTTTGCGTTGGTCGCGGCGGCGTTTTGGGCGGCGGCGTTCGGAACCGTTTGGCTTGGGCGCGGCGAAACGGACGGCGATTCCGAGTTGGAAACGAACGAGCGATTGGAGTCGGCGTATCGCGCTTTGTCGGAATTGGTCGCCGCCTTCGTCGCCGAGCGGAAGCGTCGGAACGCGACGAACGAAGCGTCGGCGGAAGACGACGGAAACGGAGAAAACGCGGCGACGCGAGAGGACGCGTCGACGAACGTCGGCGTTAAGTTGGAGAAAGACGGCGAATTGGGCGAAGACGCGCAAGACGATTTCGCCGACGCCGACGCAAGGACGTTGAACGCCGTCGATTTTTGGCGCGAAGATTATTGGAATTTCGACTTCGGACTCGATCGCGATCCGACGGCGGAAGCGGAGGACGACCCGGACGCTTGGAAAAAGGACGGAAAGAACGACGCGCGGGAAACGAACGCTCCGACCGGAACGAACGACTCGAACGTCGACGAACGCCCTCGAACCGGGAATTACTTCGGCGCGTTTTTTCAACGTCGAAATAATTCGCAAGGGAACGAGAACGGAGGCGAAGGGCGCGAAGAGCGACCGGCGCGCTGGAAACGTCCGAGAAACAACGACGGCGCCTCCGGCGAAAGCGGGACGACCGGCGAAGTCGCGGAAAAGACGAAAGACGCCGCGTTTGAGAAAAAAGACGACGCGAACGACCGGCGAAACCGAACGTCGGAGCAAAACGCCGACGGCAAGGACGGCGCCGAAAGGAACGCGGCGTCGACAGGGCGCGTCTTTTTCGAAACGGACGAACGCGAACCTTGGGACGATTCGAACGCCGACGCGGAAGAAACGTTCGACTTGGATTCCGATTACGACGACGGCGCGCTTTGGGAAGACGAGCCGGATTACGCGTTTCTCGACGACGAAACGAAGTCGGACGACGAGAAAATCGCTTATTTAAAACGGCGAATCGACGACGGCGATTTCGGCGCTCGAGAAGAGTTGGCGCGTCTCCTTTTGCAGACCGCCGCCGAAGCGGGACGGGCCGACGCCGAGAAAGCGTTCGCGGCGCTCGACGAGGCGGAAAGATTAGTCGCCGAAATGGAAGACGACGGCGCCGACGCGGAGGAATGTCGCGAATTATTGGGACAAATTTTGCTTCAACGTCCTTATTTCTACTTGCGCAACGAGATGACGCCGCCGATCGGGAGCGCGAACGCGGCGCTCGCGCAAATTCGAAGTTGGGCGAACGACGCGTCCGGGCCCGACGCGCGCCGGCTGTTGGCGACCGCTTGGCAAATTCAGGGGAATTGTCAAGCGGCGTTGGGAAGTTCGGTCGCGGCGCTTTCGTCGTTCCGAACCGCTCGGGAAATTTTTGAAGATTTGGTCGGCGAGGGCGAAAAGGACGCGGAGCCTTCGCTCGCTTACGTCGCGGCGTCGATGGGAGACGCTTACGCGACGATCGGCGACTTGCCGCCGGCGATCTCTTCTTTTCGCGAAGCGTTGGCGACGTTGGCGAAGTTCGAGCAAGAGCCGTTTCTCGCCGAAAAAGTTAACGTTTTGTATCGCTTGAGTTCCGCGTTGCGGGCGCGCGGCGACGAAGACGGCGCCGAAAAAGCGTTGCGGGAGGCGGTCGACGTCGAGGAACGGTTGCTCGCGATCGACGAGGAGGATTATTTCGCGCCTTACGCTCAACTGTCGACGGCGCACGCGGAGCTTTTGCTGAGTCGCGGCGCTTACGAGGACGCCTTGGCCGCGCTCGAACAGGCGATTTCGACGCTGAAAATTTACTTGACGGCCGACGTCGCGCTTTCGCGGCGGGCGCTCGCTTACGCGCTTCTCGACGATTCGTTGCGCAAACGAGCGATCGCGCGGATGCGGGCCGAGCGCTTCAACCTCGCGGCTTGCGACCTTGAAGAAGCGCTTGAATATTTGACGCTCGCAATGAAAAAGGGAGAAAATTTCGATCCGACGCGTCGAGTTTTAGAAACTTGCGCGCTGATTTTCGATTTGGGCGTCGCGCGAAACGTTTGGACGTTTGTTCCGGAAACGCAGGAGTTGGTCGAACGTTTTGTCGCGGCGTTAACGCCGGCGGAGCGTCGACGCGCGGCGCCGACTTACGCGCAGTTGTTGTTGCAGCGGCACGTCGCGCTGAGTAAAACCGGGCGCTTCGACGAGGCGCGCGCCGCGACCGACGCCGCCGTCGAGTTGTTGGAAACGGAGTTGAACGCCGCCGACGACGCCGACGACGAAAACGAGTTGCGATTGATTTTGGCGAAAGCGCGTTTTCAACGGGCCGTTTATCGCGCCGAACTGGAGGAAAAGCCGCTCGACGCGCTTTCGGATTTTGAGGCGACGGTCGCGATTTACGAAGAGGCGCGGCGCGAGGGCGAACTCGACGAAACGAGCGTCGCGTTCTACTTGGAAGCGGTTTGCCGCCGCGCGACGATTCGAGCGCAAAACGGAGCGCCCGACGCGTCGAAGGGCGTTCGCGAAGCCGTTCGCGAAGCGGCGGCTCGGTTGCGGCGCGGGCGTTGGCGTTTTCTCGACGAAGCGGCGAATTTGTCGCGAACGACCTTTCTTTGCGCGCTCGCCGAACGGGACGAACTCGAAGCGTTGCGCGTCGTTCGGGTTTGGCTCCGTTATTTCCGGCGTTTGCGGCGTCGGTACGTCGAATCGAGCTGGACTTTCGAGTTCGAAACCGACGAAACGACGGGCGGACGAAACCGTCGCGAAAATCTTGAAACGTTGGAGAAAATTGAAGCGGCGTGCGTCGATTTGCGGCGTTTCCGCGTTGGAATCGTCGAGGCGCGCGAATGGACGCAAGACGAGGCGCGATTGTTGAGCGTCGACGTCGAGTCGATTTTGGGACGGCGAAAAGAAACGGCGAACGCGAACGCTGAAAACGACGAAAAAGACGCGCCGCGCGAAATTTCGTCGAACGAGCGAGAAGCGGAAACCGACTCCGCGTCGTTGGCGAACGTTCGAGCGGAAGGGCGCGCGCGGCGGTTTTGGCGCCGAAGTTTCGACCGTTGGGCGCGAAAAACGTCGACGACGGACGAGGCGGGAAGTCGAACGGATTGCGACACTGGAGAAGACGCGCCGTTCGCGCAAAACGAACGAACGCTAAATAAGGCGGTCGAGCCGGACGCGGAAACGGAAGGCGACCGTCGGCGCGAGCGTTTGGAAGCGGCTCGACGGGCGTTTGCGGCGACGGCGAACGACGTGAAAACGCGCGCGCTGTTGGTCGATTTGACGATTTGCGTTCGCGCCGTCGAACGACGTTTGCTCGCGGGCGACTGGGGAATGGCGAGTCCGCTGTCTTGGGCGCTCGACAAGTTGACCGATCTTTATTTTGAAAACGGCGCGATTTGGTTGGCGGCGGAGGAGACGGTCGCCGCGTCGCGTCGTTTGGAGACGTTGAATCCGCCGAACGACGCCGAAATTTTGACGAGTTGGAGCGCGCTTTGGCAGCTTCAAGCGGCGACGCTTCGTTTAGCCGAGCGGAAAATTGAAGACGGCGACGAACGATTAAATGGGAAAAACGACGTCGACGGCGCGGAGAACGCGAACGTTGCGCCGGGCCGTTGCGAAACGTTTGACGCGGAGATCGAACGAGCGTTTCAAGCGGCGTTCGACGCGAGTTTGCGAGCGACGCAAGACGACGGGCCGAGCGCCGCGTTGGCGAAAATGCGGCTTGGCGAAATCGGCTCCGCGTATTTGCATTGGCTGACGCCCAAATCCCGCGGCGACGAGGCTTGGGCGTTTGTCAGCGCGGCGGGCGCGGAGCTTGAATCGCGTTCCAATCTTAAAAGTCCGATCGACTTGTTCGCGCTTGGCGGGTATTATTCGGCGATCGGAACGGCGGCGGACGCGTTGCAACGTCCGGAAACGCTCGACGCGTTGGAAAAAGTCGCCGAAACGTTGCGCTTGGAAACGGAAATTGTCGGCGAACGCCCGGAAATTTTGGCGCGTCGAGCGGCCCTTTGGCGTCGGTTCGGCGCGTTGGCCGAAACGCGGGGCGACCTCGCCGCGGCGAGCGATTGGTATTGGAACGCGCTCGACGACGCCCGACGTTGTTTGGAAGAAAACGGGTTCGACGGCGGCGTCTTTGCGATTTTTGCGTCGCTTGTTCTCTTCTTTTTGCGGGAGGACGCGAAGAACCGAGGTCGAAAAGCCGCGCGGGCGGCCCGAAATTTGGAAACGCTCGCCGAAGAAAAGTGGAGCGCGGAAGAACGGGAAAGCGCGGAATTAGGGTTTTGGTACGTTAATTCGACGGCGGCCCTCTCTTCGGTTCATACGAACGGTTCCTTTTTCGTCGCCAAAGAACGCTTCGAACGCGCGGCCAAGGCGTTGAAACGGTCGAGCGAGTTGGCGGAAACGGTCGCGGAGACGGCCCCGGAGGTGAAGTTCGCCGAAGGGCTCTTTTGGTTGCGACGCGGTTTCGGCGAAGCGGGGCGCGCCGCGCTTTGGGAGGCGGTCGACGGTTGGGCGCGTCTCGACGGCGCCGATCCGGAGCGCCCGACGGCCGATTCGTTGACGGCGCGAGTCTTTATCGCCGCGACCTTGACCGAGGAGCGTCGATTTGCCGAAGCAAAAACGGTTTTTGAGACGATTTATCCGCTTGCCGAACGACAGGCGCTCGAAGCCGCCGCGTTGGTAAAAAAAGACGGTAAAACGCGTCGATTAAGTAAAAGAAGACGTTTGAGTCCTCTTGAAGAAGCCGATTGGACGCGTTCGTTGGAAACGGCGCGCGAGACGTTGAGAACGTATTGTCTTATGGGCGATTTTTTTGGAACGCTCGCCGCCGAGGAAGGACGATACGACGTCGCGTTTCGCATTTTCTCCGTCTTCTATAAATTGGCGAGGAGGGCGCGCGGAACGCTCGGCAAAAACGACGCGTCGGTGAAAAACGTTTGCCATTTTTGGGCCGAGGCGGCTCTAAAGGCGAAAAAATATCGTTTTGCGATAACGGCGGCGACGCGTTCGCTCGTCGGACGTCGCGTCGAGGACGAGAACGACGTCGCGTTTTTCTGCGAGGCGTTGCGAATCCGAGCGACGGCGAAGTTCGAACGGAACGTTTGGGGCGATCGGCGCGCGGCGGCGGCCGACGTCGAGCGTTCGTTGACGGCGATGCGGGGCGAATTTTGCGCCGGTCGTTTCTTTTTGCGAACGGAATTTGCCGAAACGCTGTTGTTGCGAGCGCGCTTGGCGGCGGCGCGAGGCGATTTCGACGCGGCGCGAGCGGACGCCGAACGGGCGAAACGGCTCTTGGAAACGTCGGCGCGACGCGGACAAGAGCGTTGTCGGCGCCTTTTGACGGAAGACGTCGCGGCGGTTTTCGACGAAATTGACGGCGCCGTCGACGAGTGAAGACGAAAACGCGGCTTGCTTGTCAAAACAGGAAAGAAGCGAAGAATAGAAAACGTTTGAAATGCGGACGACGAGGAAAGCCGCTCGCCGCGTCGCGCGAAAACGTTAAAATAGACAATATAAGCAAAAAGGACGACGACGATGAACCGCGTGAAAGAATTTCGGGAGCGAAGGGGCTTGACGGTCGAAGCGTTGGCGGAGCGCGTCGGCGTTTCGGAGCGTTTGTTGCGAGCGTTGGAGGAGGATTCGAGCGTCGCGTCGGTGGAGATCGGATTCAAATTAGCGGTCGAACTTGCGGTTCCGTTTGCCGAATTGTTCAACTTCGCCGACCGTCCGGGCGCGGAGCGAATTTTCGGACTTCTCGGGGGGGCGGAAGCCGTTTCGTCGTCCGATTTTCCGGAAGACGTCGGAGAAGCGGAAGCCGTTTCATCGTCCGATTTTCCGGAAGACGTCGGGGGGGCGGAAGCCGTTTCGTCGTCCGATTTTCCGGAAGACGTCGGAGAAGCGGAAGCCGTTTCGTCGTCCGATTTTCCGGAAGGCGTCGGGGGGACGGAAAACGTTTCGGAAACCGCGTCGGCGAGCGAACTTGACGCCGCGTTGCAAAAAACGGCGCTCGACGCGAAAAAATGGGCGGAAAAGTCGGCCGAAATCGCGGCGGCTTACGATCCGAGCGTCGACGACGAGGAAGACGGCGAACTTGGCGAAAATAGCGGAACGGAGGCGAATGGGAAAAACGCGGCGATTAAAAGAATTCGCGCGCCGCGACGGAGCGAAGTAAAATCGTCGCCGACGTCGAAAACCGCCGCCGAAGAAGGACTCGCCGCGTCCCCCGCCGGTCTCGTCGACCCGACCGCCGGACGCCCGATTCGCTTTTTCGACCTCTTTTGCGGAATCGGCGGGTTCCGGTTCGCCGCCGAACGAACGCTCGCTAAAATGCGCCGCGACGGCGTTTGCGCGTTGAGTTGCGACTTCGACCCGCCCGCTCAAACGAGTTACGAGGCGAACTTTGGCGAACGCCCGTTCGGCGACGTCGCCGAGTTGCCGTCGGAGGCGATACCCGACTTCGACCTCCTTTTCGCCGGCTTTCCTTGCCAAGCGTTTTCGATTATCGGACTCCGGAAGGGGTTCGCCGACGAAACGAAAGGTTCCCTATTTTTCCAAATCGCTCGAATTTTACACGACAAGCGCCCGCGCGCCTTCGTTTTGGAGAACGTTCGGCAGTTGACGACGCACGACGGCGGTCGGACTTTTGAAACGATTTTGCGGATATTGCAGGAGGAATTGGGGTACTGCGTCGATTGGCGGATTTTGAACGCGCTCGACTGCGGTTTGCCGCAAAAACGGGAGCGGGTCGCGATCGTCGGCGCGCTCGAACCGTTCGAAATCGCTTGGCCGAAACCGAAAACGGACGGAAAAACGCTTACCGACGTGTTGGAGCCGGACGCGGACGTCGATAAAAAGCACTTTGCGTCGCCGGAAATCGTTAAGCGGCGCAAAGAGGCGCATACGTCGCAATATTTTCCGGCGATTTGGCACGAGAACAAGTCGGGGAATATTTCGTCTTATCCGTATAGTTGCGCGTTGCGGGCCGGCGCGAGTTACAACTATCTGCTCGTCAACGGAGAACGGCGGTTGACTCCGCGCGAAAACTTGCGTTTGCAAGGGTTTCCCGATACGTTTAAAATCGCCGTTTCCGACGCGCAAATTCGCAAACAAGCCGGAAACGCGGCGCCGGTCGACTTAATCGAACGCGTTTTAGATCGGTTTTTGCCCCTTGTTTTCGCGCAAGGAGACGCGGCGCCGCCGAACGCGATTGCGGAAAACGCGGAACCGACGGCGAGAACGGTTGCGGAAAGCGAGGAATCGACGCCGAACGCGATTCCGGGAGGCTTATTTTGAGTCAAATTAGCGAAAGTAAGACGGTCGACGCAAACGGCGTAAATGGCGCGAACTGCGTAAATAGCGTTGAAAAGGAAAGCGGCGCGAAACACGACGTTTTTACCGTCGCGAAACGTTCGCAGATTATGAGCAAAGTGCGCTCGACCGGGAACGCGTCGACCGAATTGAAGTTGATCGCCGAATTTAAAGAGCGAAAAATTACCGGCTGGCGAAGAAAATCGAAAATTTTCGGTCATCCCGATTTTATCTTCCCGAAGTTGCGCGTCGCCGTTTTTGTCGACGGTTGTTTTTGGCACGGGCACGACTGCCGCAACACGAAACCGAAAGACAACGCCGATTATTGGCGGGCGAAGATCGAGCGGAACCAACGTCGCGACCGCGCCGCGACCGAGCGTTTGACCGCGTTGGGGTACCGCGTCGTCCGTATTTGGGAGTGCGAGTTCCAAAAGAAGCGTCGCGAGCGGTTGGAGGAAAAGTTGGCGCCGATCGTCGAAGCGTTCGAACGTTGGAAAGCGGAGGTTAAAAGCGGCGACGCGGGGCCGAATTAAGAGAACAAGCGTTTCGCCGGCGAACTTGTCGTTTTGCGTTCGACGCCGCGGCGCGACTTAAGAGATTCGCGTCGCGACGACGCAACAAACGTCGAAGAGAAAAACGCGCAAATAAAAAAACGCTCGAAAACCGCCGGTAAAGCGATTTTCGAGCGTTTTTAGCGTTTCGAGCGTCAAACGACCGCTCCGAAGAGCGGCGCGTTGAGAAGAACGAACTTATTTCTTGCCCTTGGCCGGAGCGTCGTCCGCGTCCTTGACCTTCTTTTTCTTCTTCAAAACGACTTTGTAAACGCGAATTTTCGGAAGGTTGAACGGAGAGGTTTCTTCGGTCCAACGATCGGTCGCTTGCATTTTTTCAATACGTTCGACGCGCGTCAAAACGTTGCGCGAACGAGTAACGCCTTTTTTAATTTTTAAGCTTTTGTCAATGGTCATGATGGTTTTCTCCAAACGCTTGAACGCGGTTTTACGAACGGTTCGAGCTCGGCGCGATTTCCGCTTTGCAACAAAACGACGGACGCGCCGTCGAAACCGGCGAACCGCCCGCGATACGCGTCTTCTCAATATACAGACGCGCTTGAACACTTAGTATATAACGCTTTTCTTTTTTTTCAAGGGGGCGAACCCCGTTTCCTTTCATTCTCAACGTCTTTTTTTGAAATTTTTTCTTCGCGACGCGCCGTTTTTTTCCTTTTTTTGACGCGACCAGTTTAACTGTTTTAACTGGATTCTCTATTTTGTCTAACGCGCTCCCGTTGCGCTGTTTGCGCAGTTTTTAACGGCTTTGCGCTTTTTGAACGACTTGCTATTTCGACGCGTTTTGCGGCGGAGTCGACAATGGCGTTAGGTCGTTTTCGGAACTCGCGGACGTCGAACGAGCTTGCGCGTCGCGGAGCGCGGCTTCCTCTTCGCGAATTTTTTTGCGGGCGGCGAACTCTAAAATCGCGACGAGCGTTAAAATGAGGAAAGTTTGCGCGGTCGCAAGGAGCGCGAGGGGCCAGTCGGCGCGATAAAGGAAAAAAGCGCCGCAAGCGCAGACGGCGGTCGTTAGGTAAATCGTCGCGACCGCCTGCGGTTTCGAGAGCCCGAGCGCGACTAATCGGTGCGAATAATGGTTTTTGTCGCCGACAAACGGACTCGCGCCGTTTTTCAAACGGATCGTTACGACGCTAAAAAAGTCGTAAAGCGGGACGGCGAGAATGCAAAGGGGCGCCAAAATCGCGCAAGGCGGAGCGTTTTCGCCGACGAATGTGAGCGAAAGCGTCGTCGTCGCGAGCAAAAAACCGACGAAATAAGCGCCGCCGTCGCCCATAAAGAGCTTCGCCGGAGGCCTGTTCAGAAGCAAAAAGCCGATCAGGGCGCCCGCGAGCGTCGTCAAAAAGCCGCCTAAAAAGAACTGCGGTTCGCCGGAGGTTGGGTTCGGCGCGAAACAGAACGCGATCGCCGCTAAAAATAGGGCGCAAATCGTCGCGACGCCGCCGGATAACGCGTCCATATTGTCGAGCATATTGAAGGAGTTAATAAGCCCGACAATCCAAAAAACGCTGACGATCGCCGTTAAAATCGGCAAATCGAGAAAGAACGTCGCGCGCCAACCGCAAGCGACCGCGGCGATCGCGATCAAAAACTCGACGGCGAGACGCGGTTTCCAGTCGAGATTGAAGCGGTCGTCGAGCGTTCCGAGAAGAACGAGGAGCGAACCGAGCCCGAGGAGCGTCCAAAGTCGACCGAGTTGCAAGCCGACGCCGCCGATGTGCGTCGCGAAAAACGCCGGAAAGCGGGAAAGCGGAACGCCCCAAAGCGTCGACGTCGCCGGGTCGACCGCGCCGCTTTCGGTTAAATCGCCGAGGCCGAGCGCCGCCGCCGTCAACGCGAGAAACGGCGTCAAAACGCCGAGCCAAACGCCGAGTCCGCCGCCGGTCGGGACGGGGGTTTGATGAATTTTCCGTTCGCCGGGCTTGTCGATCAGCCCAAGTTGCGGCGCAAAACGGCGAATCAAGCGGCAAATCGACCAACTGACGACGAGCGCGATTAGGAAAAATGAGAAAAACGCGTAAAACATAACGATCGATCGAAAGGCAAAGGGGTGAAGGCGACGTTAAAAATAAGAAAAATAATCTTGCGACGCCGGTTCAAACGCGTCGACGACAAATGGAAAAGCCGCGTCGACCGGTTGCGTCGTCGGTTCGGACAAAGCGGACGGCGAGACGACAAACGCGACGTTTTCGCCAAAATTCTTCGGCGTTTGAGGCTCGCGCGGCGACGCGGCGACGGGCGCTTGATTTTGCGCGACGAGTTTGACGAAGCGTTGCAAAATCGTTAAACGCGACTTTTGAGCGCGTTGCGCTTGCGTGGGCGCTTCGGTCGGCGTCGGGACGCTTGGAAGCGTTGAAGTCGAGCGGGTCGACGTTAAAAAAACGGTTGGCGAGGTTTGACGGGGCGCGGAACGAGCGTTTTCCGTAGATTCGCTAAAATAAAACGAACGATCGGGCTCGACCGTGGCGGCGAAGGCCGTTAACGCGTCGCGGACGTTTGCGTCGAACGGCGTTTCGGCGTCGATTGCGGAGACTTGCTCCGTTTCTTGCGGCGGCGCGTTCAAATAAGCCGGGGCGTTGTCGACGTCGGCGGGCGTTTCGACGGTTTGGGCGGGCGCGTCGAGGGTTTTCGGTTCGGCGGCGGACGCGTTGGAAGCGTCGAGGGTTTTCGGTTCGGCGGCGGAATTTACGTCGGCGTCGATCTTAAACGCCGCTTTGACGCGAAGCGAGCGAGGCGTTCGGCGTTTAACGCGCGGCGGAACGGAGGCTTCGACGTTGAAAACGGGGCGCGGTTGGACGTTGGCGAGCGTTTCGGTAAAATCAACGACGATCGTTCGACCGTTTTCGGTATTTGAGACGGCTTCGTCGGCTTCGGTGTTTTCGGCGATTTCGGCGACTTCGGCGACTTCGTCGGCTTCGTCGGCTTCGACGGCTTCGACGGCTTCGTTGGCTTCGTCGGCTTCGACGGCTTCGACGGCTTCGACGGCTTCGTCGGCTTCGGCGGCTTCGGCGGCTTCGGCGGTTTCGGCGGTTTCGTCGGCTTCGTCGGCTTCGTCGGTTTCGTCGGCTTCGTCGGCTTCGTCGGCTTCGGCGGCTTCGGCGGCTTCG
>JAGBDN010000038.1 GCA_017937485.1 Thermoguttaceae bacterium | reverse complement strand
GCGCGCCGGGCGGTTTCGGCGGAATGCGCCGCGCGACGTCGAACGCCGTTCAAAAAGCGTTGAACGAAACGATCGACGACAAAGGCGCGCTCGACTTGGCGAAGTTTGACGCCGAACTCGCGAAACGTCTCGCCGACTGCGATAACGAAGACGACGGGCTCCTCGACGCGCTCGAACAAGAGGAAGCGTTCGGTCGCTCGCCGTTCGGACGTCGCGGTCAAGGCGGGCCGAACGCCGGGCCGGGCGGTTTCCCGGGAGCGCCGGGACGTCCGGGCGCGGGGGCTCCGAATCAACGGGGCGAACGCGGCGAACGTCCGAACGCCGGAGGGAACGAACGCGGACGCAACGAACGTCCGAACGCTCGCGGCGCCGAAAATCGCCGTCCGGAAGACGACCCGCGAATGCAAACTTGGGGAATCCCGACGCCGGACGATTCTTTCGTCGCCGTCGCGGCCAATCCGACGTTTAAATTCGGCAAAGGCGCGAAAAATACCGGCGCAGGGGAAAAAGAGGCGATCGAGGCTCCTTACGCGATCGGCGTTTACGAGGTAAGAAATCGCGAATATAAGGAATTTGTCGACGCGACCGGTCGCAAGGAACTGCCGAAGACTTGGGTCGACGGGACGTATCCGGCCGGAACGAAAAACTGCCCGGTCGTCGGCGTTACCTTGAAGGACGTCGAAGATTACTGCGCTTGGCTCGCGACGAAGAACGAAGGCTGGACGTTCCGCCTCCCGACCGAAGCGGAGTTTGAAAACGCCGCCGCCGGGCCGAAAAAACTCCTCTATCCTTGGGGCGCGAAGGGCGATTTCGCTTACTCGAAGGGCGAACTGACGACGAACTGCCAATATAACGGCGCGGTCGTCGCCGCTTTCGCCGACGCGGAAATTAAAGTCGGCGATAAAACGGGCAAAGCGGGCGATTTGGCGAAGTTGAACGCTCGCGGCGTCGTCGCGAAAGACGGTTGGCGCGACGCGAAAACGAAGTCCGGCTTCACCTATTCCGACGCGTTCGCGAAAAATTCGGCCAACGGCGGCTTCCTCGTTCCGGTCAACAAGTACGACGCCGAAAGCCCGTACGGGATGATCGGCGCGGCCGGGAACGCGGCGGAAATGACGTCGACCGTCGTCGACGGGAAGAACGTCGTTCGCGGCGGCTCTTGGTACTCGAGCGCCGAAGAATGCGCGACGACTTGGCGCGGCGAAACGGTCGACCCGACGAAGGGCGATCCGCGCGTCGGCTTCCGCGTCGTCGCCGTCCGAACCGACGCTCCGGCGCCGAACGCTCCCGCCGCCGAATGAAAACGCGGTCGGATTGTCGATTAACGTTGAAAAGTTGAATCGCGTTCAAAGTCGCCGCTTTTAGAAACGTTTTAAAAAGCGGCGAACTGGGCGCGGTCGCGAACGTTTGACGTTAATATATTAATAAGGAAAGCTCCGCCGCCGACGTTAACGCGTCGCGGCGGGGCTTTTCGCTTTCTCAGCTCGGAGCGGCGTTTTCTTTCTTTTCGTTTGTTCGACTCGATTCGACGTTTTTCTTCTTTGGGCTTTCCGAGTTTTCGACGTTTTGAACTTTTTAGCGTTTCCGTTTGCGACCGGGCCTCGTTTTTTTGAAATTTTCTTGAAAATCGGCGCGATTTGTAAATCTTTCCGGGAACGTCGCTCGTCTTGAAATTGAAAGCCGAGGCCGAACGCGCTTTCGGCTAACGATTTTAACGATTAAATAAAAGGGGAAGCCGATGAAAAAAGGATTTTGGAACGGAACGCGAAGGAGCGCGGCGCTCGCGGCGATTTTTGCGGCGGCGATCGGAAATTTTCCTTGCGAAAGCGCGCAAGGAACGCAAGGGGCGTCGGTCGCGCAAAACGGCGAAATTGCGGCAAACGAAGAAACGACGCAAAACGGCGAAACGCTCGTTCTTACGGCGCGCGACGGTCGGGCCGAAGCGGCGTTGGAGACGTCGGCGACCGAGATTTTTTTCGGGGACGCCGTTTATTTTCGGGCGACCGTTCGGAACGTTTCGGACGCGCCGCTCGGAATCGAGTTGGGGAGGCCGTTCGAGTCGAAGACGCCTTGGACCGATTTCGCGCTCTTTTATTCGCTCGACGAGATAACGGTCGAGGCGCCCGGCGTCGCGGAGAAGTTTGTTTCGCCGCCGGAATTTTGCTCCGCCGGATACCCGGATATTCTCGGTTGGCCCGCTTGGACGAACTTGAAGTCGGGGGCGACAAACGAATACGCCGCCTTCGCGGTCGAGTTTCCGGCGCTCGACGATTGGAACGCGCCGTTTTGGCGGGCCGTTCGGGAGCGGTTGGCGACCGAAGAACGCGTCGAATTGAGCGTTCGCGTCGCGGCGAAACCGCGCTTGGCGTTGGAATCGACGATCGACGTCAAGCGGTTTCGGCGGGAAACGTTTATTTTTGAAACGAAAATCGCGTTAAAACGCCGTCCGGAAGCGGAAATGGAGCGGCTCGACGAATGGTTCGCGTCGACGCCGTCGGAACTCTTCCCGAAACGCGTCGAGCGAAGCGGAAAGAAGGGCCCGAGCGTTTCGAAAGTTCCGGCGTCGGCGCGGTCTTTCCAAGCGGAAGGACGCGAAATCGAGTCGAGCGGGCGGAGCGACGTCGCGCTCGACGGTTTTGAAAACGGTTTCGACGTTTGGAAATTCGTTCGATTCGGGAACCGCAAGCCGAGCGATCCGAACAATCCGACGACGCTCGACGGTTGGCGCGCGTTGGAAGCGGAGTTCGCGCCCTCGACGATTCGGGACGAAATCCGTTTCGTTCGACTGCAGCTCGAATATTACTCGGCGGCGGAGGGAGCGGCGACCGACGCGGCGCTGTCGGCGTTGACCTCTTGGCTCGACTCGCTCCCGACGGCGCAACGGAGCGCGTTGGTTCGGGCGGTCGCGTCGAAAAGTTGGCTGATCGAGCAAGCGGAGCCGTTCGGAACGTCCGTTTCGAAGCGTTGCGGAACGGAACTCGCGCCGAAGTACGCTCGGCTTTGCGCCGCGTTGGGGCGAGTCGAGCGAGCGCGGCGCGGATAAAAAGCGGCGAGTTTAACGATTTTGCGTTCGAAGAAAGGACGGCGTTTTCGACGCGAATCGACGTTATTAATATATTAAGGGGAAAACGATGCGAAACGGAACGATAAAATCGGCGGCGGTCGTTGGAATCGCGGTCGTCGCGGCGGCGCTTTGGGGCGCGGGATATTGGCAAGGCGGACGATCGGCGCGGTCTTTAACGACGGACGCCGCGAGCGTCGGCGTCGAACGAACGGCGGCGATTTCTTCCGTCGAGCGAGAAACGCAAGAGGCGCAAGAGAAGCGGAAAACGTCGGAAACTCCGGAAACGCCGATTTTACCGGTCGCGCGAGATTTGCCGATTGAGGAAAACGACGCGATTCCGGCGCTTGACGGTCGTTGCGAAGCGCGTTTGGAAACGTCGGCGACGGAGATTCCGCTCGGGGACGCCGTTTACTGCCGCTTCGTCGAGCGAAACGTCGCGGAAGACGGAACGGCGGCGACGTTTTGGGATTATTGCGATCCTTTGTTTGCCGAAATTGGCGAAAGCGCCCATTTTCTCTATTTAACGCTCGACGAAATCGCGCTCGAGTCGCCAAAGATTGACGGAAAATATGTTTTCGCGCCGGAAATCGAAGGGCGTTACGGCGGATTGATGGGGAGACCGCCGAAAGTCGCGCTTCATCCGGGCGAGGAATACGAATACGGAACCTTGGCGGTCGAGTTTCCGCCCCTCGAAGATTGGAACGAGCCGTTTTGGCGCGGCGTTCGCGAGTTGTTGGCGACCGAAGAACGCGTCGAGTTTCGGATGCGGGTTGCTTTTTCGCGTCGTCTCGGGACGGGCGGGGAACCGGAACCGGCGCGCGAATCGGGGCTCTTTGCGGAGTTGCCGGAGTCAAAAACGGAGTGGACGGACTCGAAGGGCGTTTTCGAGAAGAAAATCGTCCTGACGCGCCGCCCGGAAACGGAAACAAAGCGGTTCGACGAATGGTTCGCGGCGACGCCCGACGCGTTTTGGCCGGAGCGGAGAACCGGGTTGCGCGGGGAAGAGGGAGGAAAGGAAGCGTTCAAGGTTCCGCCGAAATTTGCGGTAAGAGCCGGCGTCGAGGAAAGCGACAAGGTTTGGGGGCGCGAATTGAGAGCGAGCGGTCAAAGCAACGTCGCGCTCGACTCCTTGCGGCAAACGTTCGACGTTTGGAAATTCGTTCGATTCGGGAATCGCAAGCCGTCCGACCCGAACAATCCGACGACGCTCGACGGTTGGCGCGCGTTGGAAGCGGAGTTTTCGCCGTCGACCGTCAAAGACGAAATAACGCTAACTCGTTTGCAACTCGAATATTATGACGCGGAAGACGGCGAGGGAACGAGCGCCGCTTTGGGACGCTTGCTCGCTTGGCTCGACGCGCTCGACCCGACGCGAAGGGCGGCGTATAAAAACGCGATTTTGGCGAAGGCTTGGATGTTGAATCCCCGATTCGGCGGAGGAATGTCGGGGACGGCGCCGTATACTCTCGCGGAAACGGGGCGCGACGGCGGGGCGTCGAGAGGCGCGGCAAACGGGGCGAACGTGGAAATCGCGCGAAAATGGGTTCGTCTTAGCGAGGCGTTGGGGCGAGCCGATTGAGCGCAAAGGGGTAAAAAACGACGAGTTTAACGATTTTACGACTGGAGATAAGGGCTGCGAACGAACGTTTTGCGCCGCGCCGTCGACGTTATCAATATATTAAGGGGAAACAATGCGAAACGGAACGAAAAAAGCGGCGGCGGTCTTTGGAAGCGTCGTCGTCGCGGCGGCTCTTTGGGGCGCGGGATATTGGCAAGGCGGGCGGTCGGCGCGGACTTTGACGGACGACTCGACCGCTAAAACAACGCAAGACGAAGAGAAAACGCCGATTTTGCCGGTCGCGCGGGATTTGCCGATCGCGGAAAACGACGCGATTCCGGCGCTCGACGGGCGTTGCGAAGCGCGTTGGGAAACGTCGGCGACGGAGATTCCGCTCGGGGACGCCGTTTACTGCCGCTTCGTCGAGCGAAACGTCGCGGAAGACGGAACGCCGATAATGTTGATGGATTATAACGCGCCGTTTTTTGCCGAAGAAATGGGACAAAGCGCTAATTTTCTTTATCGAACGGTCGAAGAAATCGCGCTCGAAACGCCGAAAATCGACGGAAAATATATTTTCGCGCCGGAATTGGAGAGCGGATATTCCGATATAATGGGGTTTCCGCCGCAAATTGCGCTCGCGCCGGGCGAGGAATACGAATACGGAACCTTGGCGGTCGAGTTTCCGTCCCTCGAAGACTGGAACGAGCCGTTTTGGCGCGGCGTTCGCGAGTTGTTGGCGACCGAAGAACGCGTCGAGTTTCGGATGCGGGTCGCTTTTTCGCGTCGTCTTGGGACGGGCGGGGAACCGACGCCGTTTGGGGCCGGGCCGCATTTGAAAACCGAGTGGACGGACTCGACGGGCGTTTTTGAGAAAAAGATCGTCTTAACGCGCCGTCCGGAGACGGAGACGAAGCGGTTCGACGAGTGGTTCGCGTCGACGCCCGCCGCGCTTTGGCCGGAGCGGAAGGAGAGAATGGGGCCTTCGGGAAAAGGAACGTTTAAAATTCCGCCGAAATTTACTCAAAAAGCGAGCGTTTGGGAGCGTCCGGAAATCGACGAATATTGGACGCGCAGGTTAAGGGCGAGCGGTCAAAGCAACGTCGCGCTCGACTCCTTGCGGCAAACGTTCGACGTTTGGAATTTTGCGCGCTTTGGGAATCGTAAGCCGTCCGACCCGAACAATCCGACGACGCTCGACGGTTGGCGCGCGTTGGAAGCGGAGTTTTCGCCGTCGACCGTCAAAGACGAAATAACGTTAACTCGTTTGCAACTCGAATATTATAACGCCGAAGATTGGACGGAAAGGGACGCCGCGCTCGACCGGTTGGTCGCTTGGCTCGACGCGCTCGACCCGACGCAAAGGGCGGCGTATAAGAACGCGATCTTAGCGAAAGGGTGGACGCTGAATCCGAAAACGGGAGGCGGACGCGGACGACTTGACGAGAGGAAATTGTCGGACGCGGGCCCGAATCCGCGTTTAAGAACGGCGATCGAAACGGCGCAAAAATGGGCGCAGCTTCGCGTCGCGCTGACTTGGGAAACGAGGGGGAAAAGCAACGACGCCGATTTAAACGTCGAGCCTTCGTTTCCCGCGACGACGACGCCGATGGGGGCGGGAAGGTGAAAATCGTATGCTCTTAAAGAGAAAACGTCGCGACGCGGGAATTTTTTTCGTCGGCGCGACGTTTGTTTATCGGGAAGCGTAAACGTTGTGAAATGAGGAAATAAACCGCCGCGACGGTTGCGCGTCGCGGCGGTTTTTGAGCGCGGGGAGAAACTTTTTCCGAAAATTTCGAAAAAGCCTCTTGCGGTTTTTCTTTCTTGGGGTATATTCTTACCTGTTGCCGGTAATGACCGCGACGACGACAAACGCTGGTTCGCTTTCGAGCGGAAAAGTCAAAAGCGAAAATGAAAATAAAAAATTTTCAAAAAAGCTCTTGACGAAAACGAAAACGGCGCTAAGATATGTGAGTCGCTTCGATGAAAGCGGCGAGTAAAAAAGAAAACGCGACCTTGACGGTCGGTGAAAATGACGAAAGTTTAACGGTTGAGAAATCGTTGAAGTTGCTTAAAACAGGGCGCGGCGTTAAGCGTTGCGTTGAGTTTTAAACGATATTTTACAATTAGG
>JAGBDN010000003.1 GCA_017937485.1 Thermoguttaceae bacterium | reverse complement strand
TCGCGTCGACGACCGGCGCGACGGCGCCGCGGCGCAGCTTCAAGCGAGCGTCGCCTTGTTCCCAATCGAGTTCCGAAACGTTGTTTTCCTTCATCAGTTCGACGAGGAAACGAACGCCTTCGAGGGTGAAAACGCCGTCTTGCGGAGCGTTTTGCGAAGGAGTTTTCTTTTCTTTCTTTTCTTTTTCGGCCATTTTGCGCGGCTTTCCTATTTTAACATTGCGGAAACAAATCGATCCAATTTTGCGAAGTCTTGAAGAACGGCGACGTCCGTCCAACGTCCGTCGGCTTCGAAGAGACGGGCCGTCTCGGAAGCGGTCGTCGGACTCATTTCGACGAAAATTTTGCCGCCGCTCTTTAAATAATCGGGCGCCGTCGCGACGATTCGAGCGACGATTTCGACGCCGGTTTCGCCGCCGAGGAGCGCGAGTTTCGGTTCGAAGTCGCGAACCGTCGGCTCGAGTTCGGCGTACTCCGACGCGGAGACGTAAGGCGGGTTGCTAACGATAATATCGAAACGACGCTCCGGTTTCAGCGCGGAGAAGAGGTCGGATTCGACGAACTCGACGCGGTCGGCGATTTCGTTTTTCTCGGCGTTGCGGCGGGCGACGCCCAACGCGGCGGGGGAAATATCGAGCGCCGTCAAGCGAGCGTTGCGCAAATTTTTCGCCAACGCGATCGCGACGCAACCGCTTCCGGTTCCGACGTCGCAAAGATTCCAAACGCGCCCGGCGTCGAACGTTCCGGCTTCGCGCGCCGCCTTGTCGGTCTTTTTGACGAGTTCGACCGCCTCCAAAACGAGCTGTTCCGTCTCCGGACGCGGAATCAACACGTCGCGGTTCGTTTCGAAGTCGAGCGAGTAAAATTCCTTTTTCCCGACGAGGTGCGCGACCGGTTCGCCCGCGCCGCGCCGCTTCACCAACGAACGGAAGAGCGCGCGTTCGTCGTCGTTCGGGACGGAATCGTAATTAACGTATAGATTGACGCGAGTCGTTTTGAGCGCGAAGGCCAAGAGAATTTCGGCTTCCAAACGAGGCGAATCCGCGCCTTTTTCTGTGAAAAAGTTCGTCGTCCATTCGAGCAGACGCCGCGTCGTCCAAGTTTCGCCTTGCGACATTTTCGACTCCTTCGAAAATTTTCAACGCCGCCGCGTCCGCTGAAAAGCGCGGACGCCAACGCAAATGAACGGCGGCGGTTAAATCGGTAAAAACGGCAAGGAGCGCGATTATTCGATCGTGCCGAACGAGTTGCGCAGGTCTTGACGTTCGTAATCGAGGAGACCTTCGATGACCGAGGAGAGGTCGCCGCCGAGAATGACGTCCAATTTGTACAACGTTAACCCGATACGGTGGTCGGTAACGCGGTTTTCCGGGAAGTTGTAGGTGCGAATGCGTTCGCTGCGGTCGCCGCTCCCGAGTTTGCTCATCCGTTCTTGCGAACGACGGGCTTGCTCTTCGGCGCGCTTTTGTTCGTAAAGTCGCGTTTTCAAGACGCGGAGCGCCTTCGCCAAGTTTTTGTGTTGGCTCTTTTCGTCTTGGCAACTGACGACGAGACCGGTTTCAAGGTGCGTCAAACGAATCGCCGACGCGGTTTTGTTGACGTGCTGACCGCCCGGGCCGCTCGCGCAGAAACGGTCGACGCGGTAGTCGTCCGGTTTGAGGTCGACTTCGACGTCCTCCGGCTCCGCCATCACCGCGACGGTCGCCGCCGACGTGTGAATGCGCCCTTTCGTTTCGGTCTCCGGAACCCGTTGAACGCGGTGCCCGCCGCTTTCGAATTGGAGTTCGCGGTAACAGCCTTCGCCGTCGACGCCGAAAACGATTTCTTTAAAGCCGCCGATTTCGGTCGGACTCATCGACATCAGTTCGATTTTCCAACCGCGACTTTCGCAGTAACGCTTGTACATTTCGTAAAGGTCGCGAGCGAAAAGGGCCGCTTCGTCGCCGCCGGTTCCGGCGTGAATTTCGAGAATGCAGTGCGTGCGGTTCGCGTCCGCGCCGCCGATGGTGAGGTCGAGAAGCTCGTTCCAGTAGGTTTCGCGCTCTTCGCGGAGACCCGGAAGCTCCATTTCGGCGAGTTCGCGCATTTCCGCGTCGGCGCCTTCGAGCATTTCCTTCGCCTCTTCGATTTCGGCGTTGAGCTGTTTGAAACGGCGATATTTGCCGCAAAGTTTCGTCAAAGAACCGTGTTCGCGCGCAACGGCGGCGAATCGGCTGGAATCGGCCAAAACTTCTTGGTCGTCCATAAGGCGTTCAAGCTCTTCAAATCGAGCGAGTTTTTCGTCGAGTAATTTGCGCATCGCGGTTCTTGAATCGGCGGGTTAGTCGGTATTAATTAATAAGGACAAAATAAACGGCGCGACGCGTCGAAAGAAACGCGACGGTCGCGAAACGCCGTCGACCGGCGAAAAGGAGGCGCGGTCGCGCGTTGGGAAGTCGTTAAAGAGACGGCGTTTGCCGGCTTTCCTAAGCGCGGCGACGCGTTCGAGCGAGGCAAAACAAATCCGTCGTCGGACGCTTCGAAACGCCCGACTTAACGACGCGTCGTTTCCGACGCGTAAAACGTCGGGACGCGACGTTTTCGAAGCGTCCCAAACGTTCGAAGACCCGTCCGAAGCGGAATTAGGCCTTTTTCTTGCCGTAGTTGCCGGCGAACTTGTTGCGGAATTTTTCAATGCGGCCCGCGGAGTCGACGAACTTGAGGCGACCGGTGTAGAACGGGTGGCACGCGTTGCAAATGTCGACTTTGAGTTCCGGCTTCGTGCTGCGGGTCATGAAGGTGTTGCCGCAACCGCAGGTAACTTTCGTTTCCACGTACTTCGGATGGATTTTTTCTTTCATCGTAGCTTCTCTTTTCAAACGTTTTTCGCCGCGAGGGCTCCAAGCGACGGCGCGAAAGGCGCGCGGCCGCCCCTTGCGAATCGAAAACACGCGTTAGGGTTAAAGGCGACGTCGAGCGCGGAAAAGCGTAAAAAACGCGGCCCGAACGCTCGACCGTCAATCAACGAGACATTTTACCAAAATTTGACGACTTGGCAAGGGCCGCCGAGGGAACGACGGCGATAATTTTTCGGTCTCAATCAAAAATTTGACGTTTTTAAGCGGAAAAAACGCCGAGGCTTGCGCAGTTTCTCTATTTTGAAATTTTAGCAACTCGACGCGGTTTATCCGGAACGCGTAATTTAACCGCCGACCGCCGCGTCGCAAGGCGTTTTCGAAAAACGAGCAAGGTTTGATTACAGTTGCAGAACGTCGTTCATATCGTAAAGTCGACCCGCCGGTTGCGCCGCGAGGAACTTGGCGGCGGCGAGGGCTCCGGTCGCGTAAGCGTCGCGATTCGAGGCGCGAACGGTAACTTCGAGCGTTTCGCCGAGCATACCGAAGACGATCGTGTGTTCGCCCGGGTTGTCGCCGACGCGGATCGCGTGATAGGCGATTTCGTTGTGCGGACGGGCGCCGGTTTTGCCGCCGCGACCGTCGCGGAAAGAGTCGATTCCCATTTCGGCGGCGACGAGGGAGCCGAATTTCAGCGCGGTGCCGCTCGGCGCGTCGACCTTGTAACGGTGGTGGCGTTCGAGAATTTCGACGTCGGCGTCTTGATCTTTCAGCGCTTTCGCGGCGATTTGCGTCAGTTTCATCGCCAAATTAACGGACGGGCTCATACTCGGCGAGCGAAGAACCGGAATCGTTTTCGACGCGTCTTCCAAACGTTGGAGTTGCTCCGCGTCGGCGCCGGTCGTCGCGTAAACGAGCGCGATTTTGCGGTCGAGGCAAAGGGCGAGGAGAGCGTCGAGGGCGCGCGGCGACGAGAAATCGACGATAACGTCCGGCGTAACGTCGGCCGGGAGTTCGGCGGTAATCGGGACGCCGATTTTAGCGATTCCGGCGACTTCTCCGGCGTCGCGTCCGAGTTCGGGGCAGGTCGGCGCTTCGAGCGCGGCGACGATTTGCAGTTCCGGGTCGGCGGCGCCGAGCGCGACGAGGCGTTTGCCCATTTTGCCGGCGGCTCCAAAAAACGCTATTTTGGTCATTTTGCTTATCCTTTGCTTTTTGCGCGTTGCTTGCGTTTTAGTTATTTTTTCTGTTTTGCCGTTTTGACTCAACCGCGGACGAAACGCTTATAATGTTCGCGGCTTTATAAGTAAAACGAATAACGCTCGATTTGCGACGGTTAGTCGGCGTTTTCGGGCGTTTTGCCGGGCGATTCCGGCGTCGGCGCGGCGGCGGTCTGCGGTGCGAACGACGCGTCGGAGTTGACTAGCGCGCCGCCGAGCATCTCGATGAAACGGGTCGTTTGCGCCGAAAAAACTTTGCGGTGTTTGTAAATGACGCCGATCGGTCGCGTTAATTTGGGCGAAACAAGGGGAATGGCGACCATTTTGCCGCTTTCGACGTCCGAAACGACCGTCGGCGCGGGGAGAATGCTGACGCCGACGCCGACTTCGATCGCTTGTTTGATCGTTTCGATGTTGTCGAACTCCATCGCGACTTCGACGTGGACGCCGCGTTGGCGCATATAGCGGTCGGTTTCCTTGCGGATGAAGAGGTCGCGGTCGAAAGCGACGTATTCGACGTTTTGCAGCTGTTCGAGCGTCAGCGTTTTTTCCTTCGCCAACGGGTGATTCGGCGGCGCGACGACGACCATCTCCTCCGAACGGAGCGGAATGACGTTTAACTCCGGCGACGTCGTCGGGTAGGAAACGATTCCCAAATCGGCCTCGGAGTTGAGAACGGCTTGGTAAACTTTCGACGGGTGAAGAAATTCGAGCCGAATTTTCGTTTTCGGACACTCTTTCATAAACTCGCGCATACACTTGCTCATATCGTGCAAGCCGACCGAGTAAATCGCCGCGACGTGAATCGTGCCGCCGCCCTGTTGGTAAAGCGATTGAACGCGAGTGGCGACGGAGTCGTAAGTTTCGAGAATTTCGCGAAAACCCTCGTAGCAGATTTGGCCTTCTTGCGTCAAGACGAACGGGCGTTTCGTGCGGTCGACGAGCTGCGCGCCGATCTGTTTTTCGAGGCGGTGAATCGATTGCGTCGCCGCGGATTGGCTGATATTGTTCGCTTCGGCGCCGCGCGAGAAACTTTGATAGTGGACGACGTCGCAGAAAATTCTAAAAGTTTCGATATTCATAGGGCGCGTTCCTTGACGCTTCGCTTCGTCGGCGGACGACCCGCGACGTTCGCCGTCGAAAGGGCGTTCGTTCGCGTTGGGACGAATTAACAAATATAATTCCGCCGAACGTTATATTAGTCTAATCTTATCATATTTCGGCGTTTTTTCAAGAGCGTTTGGGGGCGGCGCGTCGATTTTTCGACGAAAACGGTCGCCTTTAATATAATAGAAAAAAAACGGCGAACGTTTTCAAAAAGAAACGGGGAAAAAAGGAATTTCGCGCCTTGCGACCCCTTTTTTCTCGCGCAAGAAGCGCTATACTTTAATTAGGACAAGAAATTTTTTAAGACGAAACGAAAGGCTTTTCGCGCGTTTTTCGAATCGTTCGCCTCGACCGCGAGAGATTCGACGCGTTGAAAGAAGCGGCGCGAAAGCCGAGAGACGGAGGAGCATATGTCAAACGGAATGAATCGTCGGGACGCGATGCGTTTTGCCGGATTGGCCGCCGGAACGTTCTTCGCCGGAGGTTCGTTGAACGCGTTCGCCGCCGAAAAAGCGGCTTCGGGCGAATTTTGGAAATACGCCGTCGTCGATCCGCAAAAGGTCGCCGACACGGCTTACGAAAATTACAAAGTCGGGCGTTGCATGTATACGACGTTTTACGGAATCGTGTACAACGTCGGGCTCGTTTTGGAGAAAACCGACCCGATCGCGGCGGCGCCGATTCTGCATTTCCCTTATTATATGATGAAATACGGCACCGGCGGCGCGAACGATTGGGGGACGCTCTGCGGTTCGCTCAACGGCGCGATGGCGGCGATTTCGCTCTTCGTTCCGAACTCGGATAAGCGCAAGGCCCTTTGCGACGAGATCGCGAACTACTACGAGCAAACGATGTTCCCGATTTACAAACCGGCGAACGACGATTTCGGCCCGATGCCGCAGACGATTTCCGGTTCGCTTCTTTGCCACGTTTCGAGCGGCAAGTGGTCGTCGCTCGCGCAAAAACGCACCGACTCGCCGGAACGCACGGAGCGTTGCACGCGCATGTCGGCGGACGTCGCTCGTAAGACGGCGGAGCTGCTGAACCTGAACGCGGCGCCCGGAATCGCCGCGGACGCCGCGCCGATCGTTACGTTCAAACGGCAGGAACCGTCCGCGACGTGTTACTCTTGCCACGGCAAAGGCAAAAAGAACTCCGACGTCATCGCCAAGATGAGTTGCAACGAGTGCCACGATCAAGCGGTCGACCACAGCGAGAAAAAATAAACGGAAACCGACGAGTTAACGTCGCGCAAAACGAGCGTCGAAACGATTTCGACGCTCGATTTTTTTCATTATTTTAAGTTCAAGGAGTTAAGGAACGATGACGACCGCGCAACCCGGGTCGCGAGAAATTCGACTTCCGAAGACGCCGCGCTACTTGGCGCCTTTCCACGCGAAACTTCATCCGCACTTTTTCGCCGACGTCTTGGTGATCGGCGGCGGGTTGGCGGGGTTGACCGCGGCGCTTTCGGTCGATCCGTCGTTGACGGTGCTGGTCGTTTGCAAGGCCGGACTGACGAACTCGAACAGCGTCAAGGCGCAGGGCGGGATCGCGACGGTTTGGAACGTTCCGGACGACAAGTTCGAAAATCACGTTAAGGACACGTTGATCGCCGGGGGCGAACTTTGCGACCGCGAAACGGTCGAGTTCGTCGTCCGAAGCGGCCCGGCGGGCGTTCGCAAGCTGATGGAATACGGCGCTCGATTCGACCGCGACGAAAACGGCGAAGTTTTGCTCGGTCGCGAGGGCGGGCACGATCACTTCCGCGTCCTGCACGCCAACGGCGACTCGACCGGCGCCGAGGTCATTCGCGCCGCCGTCGAAGAGGTGAAACGCCGCCCGAACATTCGCGTTTGGGAAAACACGTTCGCGCTCGATTTGCTTACTTACGACGGGTTCTGTCGCGGCGCCGTCGTCTATTGGGAAAAAGAACGCGAAACCGAGTTAATTTGGGCGAAACAAACAATTTTGGCGACCGGCGGACTGGGGCAAGTTTACCGCGAAACAACGAATCCCGCGATCGCGTGCGGCGACGGCGTCGCGATGGCGTTTCGCGCCGGAGCGGCTTGTCGCGACCTTGAGTTCGTTCAGTTTCACCCGACCGTTCTTTACATCGCCGGAGGAAGCCGCAGTCTCATCACCGAAGCGATGCGCGGCGAAGGCGCTTGGCTCGTCGACAAGAACGGCTATCGCTTTATGACCGATTACGACGAACGGGGCGAACTCGCGCCGCGCGACGTCGTCAGCCGCTCGATCGTCCGTCAAATGGCGAAGACGAACTCGACGAACGTTTTTCTCGACATTACCCGCAAGGACGCCGACTGGATTCGCGGACGCTTCCCGGGGATCGCGGCGATTTGCGCCGAGTTCGGCGTCGACATTACTAAAGACCGTATTCCGGTGCGACCGGGCGCCCACTACGCGATGGGCGGCGTCTTGACCGACCGCAACGGGCGAACGACGTTGAAGGGCCTTTGGGCCGCCGGGGAAGTCGCGAGCGTCGGGCTGCACGGCGCGAACCGTTTGGCGTCGAACAGCTTGCTCGAAGCGCTCGCTTACGGCGAGACGACCGGGCGCTTGGCCGGGGAAATCGCGCTCCAAACGACGGACGAGTATCGGGCGCTTCCGCTCGAAAATCCGCCGACGCCGTCCGGTTCGAACGCGACGATCGACGTCGACGACGTGCGCAACTCCCTGAAAAGCGTAATGTGGCGGCTCGCCGGCGTCGTGCGCGACGAAGACGGATTGGCCGAGGCGGAACGCAAGTTGGGCGATTGGTCGAAAATTCTGTTCTCGAAGCAATTTTCGGAAATTTCCGCTTGGGAAACGCAAAATATGCTGACCGTCGCTCGAATGATCGTCGCCGGAGCGAAAGAGCGTCGGGAAACGCGCGGAGCGCACAACCGAAGCGATTGCGCCGACTTCGACCCGAGCGTTCCGGCGGTTCACTCAATTTTTGTTTCGGAAGTGAATTGACGAAGCGAACGGCGGCGACGAGAGGCGAGCGCGCGTCGAGACGTTATTAATGTCGATAACGTCGAACCAATTTCAACGACGGCGTCGGAGGCAAACATCGAAAATTAGCGTTAAACGTTGCGAAAGGAACGAAAGCGATGGAGATTTTGACGTCGATATTTCACGTGGTTCTCGGCGCGGCGGCGTTGGTCGCCGGGGGCGAGGCTCTGGTGCGCGGCGCGAAGAAGATCGCCGAGAAGATGCGAATTTCGCCCCTCGTCGTCGGGCTGACGATCGTCGCGTGCTGCACGAGCGCGCCGGAGATGGCGGTTTCTTTCTCGGCGGCGTTGCAGGCGACTCCGGAGAATCCGGGCGTCGCGGACGTCGCGCTTGGCAACGTCGTCGGGAGCAACATTTGCAACGTCTTTTTGATTCTCGGCGTCTGCGCGTTGATTCGACCGCTGTCGGCGTCGCGTCAAATGGTGCGGCGCGAAAACCCGATTATGATCGCCGTTTGCTTGCTTGCGTTTACGTTGGCGGCGTTTTGCGTTCGACCGGACGGCGCGCATTGCCTGCCGCGTTGGTCGGGCGCGCTTTTGTTGGCCGGGTTCGTTTTTTACGAAGTTTGGACGGTGCGTCAAGCGAAGCGCGACGAAGCGGCGGCGAACGGCGAAACGTCCCAAGAAACCGCGACTTCCGTCGAGCCGACGGCGGCGCAAACGCGTTCGGCGGCGCTCGATTGGATTTTCGCGCTCGGAGCGGTCGCGTTCGGCTTGGCGCTCCTTGTCGTCGGGGCGAAATTCTTCGTCGGCGGCGCGGTAACGATCGCTCGAGCGGTCGGCGTGAGCGAGTTGGTTATCGGCTTGACGCTGGTCGCGCTCGGCACGTCTCTTCCGGAGTTGACCGTTTCGGCGATCGCGACCCTTCGCGGCGAAACGGACGTCGCGCTCGGCAACGTCGTCGGGAGCAACGTCTGCAACATTTTGCTGATTCTCGGCGGGACGGTTTTGCTCGTGTCGGGCGGAATCGGGATTTCGGCGCAGTCGCTTTACGTCGACCTGCCGATAATGCTCGGCGCGGCGCTTCTCTGCGGCTGGTTCTGTTTCACCGGACATAAGATTCAACGCTGGGAAGGCGCGGTTTTCGTCGCCGCTCAAATTGCGTACTCGGTTTACTTAACGCAATTCGCCGGTTGACGCGAGCGGAAGAAATCGAACGAAAGCCGACGTCGGGACGCAACGGTCTCGGCGTCGGCGTTTTTATTTCTTGGGGCGCGAAATTCCTTGACTTTCGGCGCGTTTTCGGCGATAATGGGGCGAAGTAAGCGGCGAGTCGTTCGGCGCTTTTGGTAAAATACGTCGATTGGGAAAAGGAGAGAAAAGATGAAAAACGCCGGATTCGCCGCCGTCGCGCTTTTGGGGGCGGTTTTCGGTTGGGGCGCCGCTTTGGACGTCGCGTCGCAAGCCGCCGAAAACGTCGAAAACGCCGCGAACGCCGAACAAGCCGCGAGCGTCGCCGACTCGAACCGCGTCGTCGTCGACTTGCAAGACGACGGGCGCGCGCTGATCAACCCCGGGATGGGGTGGACGATGCACTTTTATTCGAACGTGCCGACGAATTACGGTAGCCGTCTCGAACCGTCGGACGCGCTCGACTGGTTCGAAGGGTGTTCGACCGTTTATTTGCGGTTGCCCTGGGCGTTCCTCGAACCGGAGGAGGGCGTTTTCAACTGGTCGATGGTCGACGCGCCGGCGCAACGCTGGATCGAGCGCGGAAAAAAAGTCGCGTTTCGCTTCACGACGTCGGAAAACTGGCTCGAGTACGCGACGCCGAAATGGGTCTTCGACGCCGGAGCGAAGGGCGTCCGTTACACTTGGGGCAAAGGGCCGCAACCGGACGGGCATTGCGTCGACCCGGAGTTCGACGACCCGATTTATCTTGAAAAACTGCGCAACTTCCTCGCCGCGGCCGGGCGTCGGTACGCGAACAATCCGAACGTCGCGTTTATCGACGTCGGCACTTACGGCATGTGGGGCGAGGGGCACTCGAACCTCGGCGTTTGGGCCGACGCGTCCTTTTCGCGAATGGACGCCGAGCGGACGTTGAAGATCGTCAAGACGCATATCGACCTGCACCGCGAATACTTCCCGGGCGTTTTGCTCTGCGTTAGCGACGACGTCGCGGGCGCCGAAAAGCCGGGGCGCGACTTCCCGGAAACCGATTACGCACTGTCGCAAGGCGTAACGCTCCGCGACGACAGCATTCTCGTGCAACCCGCGCCGCGGCAATGGTTTCACGACGAAATGGCGCAAAAGTTTTGGCCGACGCTTCCGGTGATTCTCGAACACGAACACTACCTCGGTTCGAAAGAGCGCGGCGCTTGGGACGACGAAAAACTGATTGAGTCGGTCGAGCGTTACCGCGCGTCGTATATGTCGATTCACTGGTTCCCGGAAGTCGAATGGGAAGGTTCGAAAGACGCGATTCGCCGCATTAATCGCCGGTTGGGATACCGCCTTTTCCCATCGCAAGTCGTTTATCCGAAATTGGTTAAGATCGACGAGTTTTTCGACGTTTCCTGGACGCTGCAAAACGTCGGCGTCGCGCCGTGTTACGACGGCGGTTTTGTCGCGCTGACGTTGAAGGACGCGAAAGGCGGCGTCGTCGCGGTTTTGGTCGACGAAGGGTTCGACGTGAAAGAGCTGAAGACGGCGGAACCGGGCCAAGCGCCGCAAGTCGAGCGAACGAACCGTTTCCGCGTCGGGCACGTCGGGCCGACGACGCAACCGGGCGAGTACGACGTTTATCTTAGCGTCGGAAAGCGCGACGGAACGCCGGTTTACGAGCTTCCGCTCGGCGACGCCGACGCGTCGCGCCGGTATAAAATCGGCAAAATAACGCTCGAAGCGAAGTAAAATAAGGCGTTAACGCTTTTGACGCGCGAAATTTTTTCGAACGGCGCTCGTTTTCTTGGGGAACGGGCGCCGATTTTATTTTTTTAAGCGCGTCGGGGCCGCGTCGAAAAAATAAGGGGCAAACCGACGAAACGAAGGAAACGCGTGTCGGCGCCGTCGCGTCGCTTCGTTGGCGGCAAGGAGTTGCAAGCATTGCGTTTGCAGAGAACGGCGCGCGGCGGTTATTTCGGGTTTTCCTCTAAAAATTTGCGGATCGCCTGCATAAACTCGTATCCGTAATTCTCGAGCTTGCGGCGCCCGACGCCGGAAACGTCCAAAAATTCGCCGTCCGTCTCCGGTTTTAGGTACGTCATGTCGACGAGCGTCTTGTCGCTGAAAACGGCGTAAGGCGGGACGTTCTCGTCTTTAGCGATCTGCAAACGCAACGCGCGCAACTCTTCGAACAAGCGACGGTCGCGAGGAGAAAGCGAGTTTTTCGAGTAAGGGTTCGCCGACGCCGAGTTGAACGAAACGCTTGCGCCGCTTCCGCTTAAGAGCGTCGACGAGCCGCCGGAGCGACGCGACGTCGTCTTTTTCTTTTTGCCGGTCGGGCGCTCGACGATTTTCACCGAACGTTGGCCGCGCATCACGTCCCAACCGAGTCGGGTAACGCGCGGTATCGGGAAGTTTTTCGACGGGTCGAGTTCGGCGATTCCTTGCGTCAACAACGCGGAAATCAAGTAACGCCAATACGTTTTGTCGCGGTCGGCCCCGACGCCGAACGTCGGCAAGCGGTCGTGCCCGAATCGCTCGACTTTCTCCGTTCGGGCGCCGATCAACACGTCGACGATATGCCCGACGCCGAACGCGTTCCCGGTGCGCTGCATCGCGGACAACGCCTTTTGAGCGTCGACCGTCGCGTCGACCCGGCGAATCGAACCGACGCAGTAATCGCAACCGCCGCAACCGCAACCGCTTTTCGACGCGCTTTCGGGCGACGCGGCGTCGTCGGTTGCGTCGGAACCGTTTTCGTCGGCGTTAAAGTTCGGCGGAATATACGTTTCGCCGAAATATTTTAAAAGATTGGCGCGTCGACAGCCGTCCCTCTCGGCGAAAGCGACCATTTCGTTCAAGCGACGCGACGCGGCGTCGCGAGCTTCCGGGTCTTGGTAGTCGTCGAGAAAACTCCGGTGAATCGCGATATCTTGATAACCGTACACGAGGAGACAGCGCGCCGGGGCGCCGTCGCGACCGGCTCGGCCCGTTTCTTGATAATAGCTTTCGACGTCCTTCGGCAAGTCGCCGTGAACGACGAAACGGACGTTCGATTTGTCGATTCCCATCCCGAAAGCGATCGTCGCGACGACGATCGGCGTCTCGTCGTTGGCAAACGCGTCTTGAACGCGGGCTCGTTCCGCGTCGGTCAGCCCGGCGTGATACGCCTCCGCTTTGAACCCCTGTTTGCGCAAGAATTCGGCGGTCTTCTCGACGTTTTTGCGCGTCGAGCGGTAAACGACGCCCGATTCGTCCGGAACCTCTCGCAAAAAGTCGAGGAGCTGGCGGTCGAAATCCTCTTTATAAGCGATTTGATAAAAGAGGTTAGGTCGGTCGAACGACGCGCGGACGCAAAACGGGTCGCGGAGTTTCAGGAGCGTTTGCACGTCCTCCGAAACGCGGTCGGTCGCGGTCGCGGTGAAAGCGGCGATCGGGCAGTTCGGGAAAAGGTCGGCGATTTGGCCGAGTTCGAGGTAGTCGGCGCGGAAGTTGTGTCCCCATTGCGAAATACAGTGCGCTTCGTCGATCGCGAAAAAGCCGAGTTCGACCGACTTCAAAAACTCTTGGAAGCGCGGCGTGTTGAACCGCTCCGGCGAGACGTAAAGCAAGTCGAGCGTTCGGCGGTCGATCGAAGCGTAAATGTCGCGCAACTCGGCGAGCGAAGTCGTCGAGTTCAGCGTCGCGGCGCAGATTCCGTTCTTTTGCGCGGCGTCGACTTGGTCTTTCATCAACGACAACAGCGGGCTGACGACGACGCAGACGCCGGGCGTCAGGAGCGCGGGGAGCTGATAACAGAGCGACTTCCCGCCGCCGGTCGGCATCACCGCGAACACGTCGCGGCGGTCGAGCAGAGCGCGGACGATCTCCTCTTGATAAGGGCGGAACGTTCGATAGCCGAACGCGTCGGCGAGCGTTTGGTAAATGCGGTCGGTTAGGGCGTCGGCGGACATCGCGGTAAGTCGGCGGGCGGGCGAAAAAAGGAAAAAGGAAAGGGAAAAACGTCGGGGAACAAACGAACGGCGAAAGGAAAAAACGGAAACGCCGTCGGCGCGAACGTCGTTATTAATTATACCCAAAAACGCGCCGCGACCAAGGGAAGGGGCCGAACGAACGCGGAAAGAAAATTTTTCTTTATTTTGGAAAAAAAGCGTTTTGCGGTAATAAATCGGAAACGTTCGCGTACTTAAGGGTAATTTTTTCGTTCGCCGCGACGCTCCGATTTTAAGGGCCGACGGCGGAAAAGTCGACCCAAACGCCGCTTTTTCCGTCGCGTCCCCTCCTTGACGAGCGGCGAAAGTCGGCGATAATGGATAAAATTCTATCGGCGGCGGCGTTTCCTCGCGTCTTCCCTCGTTTCGCTTCTTTCGACGTCGCGCGACGAACGACCGCCGAACCCAGTTCCCGCTTTCGAGCGGCCCCCGTAAAGATTATTGAGAAGAAAATGCAAGCGTTTCGTTTCGGCGCCGTCGGGCGTCGTTTCTCGTCGTCTTCGCGTTTGCCGATTTGCGCCGTCGCGGTTTGCTCCGCTCTCGTCGCGTTTTCCGGTTGCGAACAACTCGACTCGACGTTGGTTAAACTTGGTTTGAAAAAAGACGAAGCGGCCGCCGCCGGGCCGGACGTGCAATCGGCCGCGCCGCAAATTCCGCAAGTCGGCGTTTACACCGTCAAAACGGAAGCGGTTCCGTTGATTCTCGAACTCCCGGGACGCACCGCGGCTTACAACGTCGCGGAAGTGCGCCCGCAAGTTAGCGGCATCGTCCTGGAACGCAAATTCGAAGAAGGTTCCGCGGTCGAGGAAGGACAGCAACTTTACCAAATCGACGACCGCATTTACGTCCAAAACCGCGCGAAAGCGAAAGCGCAAGTCGACTTCTGGACGAAGCAAAACACCCGCGTTACGAGCTTGGTCGATAAAAACGCGACGAGCCAACAAGACGCCGACACGACGGCCAACTCCTTCGCGACCGCGCAAGCCGACTTTGCGCTCGCCGACTTGAACATCGAATACTGCCGCGTCGAAGCGCCGATTTCCGGTCGCGTCGGTTTCTCGCAAGTTACCGAAGGCGCGCTCGTCTCGACCGGCCAACCGCTCGCGATGACGACGATTCAACAAATCGACAAAATTTACGTCGACCTCAAACCGTCGGTCGCGTCGGCGCTCGCGACGCTTCACCCGCAAGAAGGCGAAGAACTTTGCCCGTATTTCCAAGGCGCGAAGGTCGAAATCGAACTCGAAGACGGAACGCGCTATCCGCTGACCGGGAAAGTCGAACGCGTCGACAACGCCGTCGAAGCGTCGGTCGGGACGGTCGCCGTCCGCGCGGTTTTCGAGAACCCGAACTGGAAAGAGCTGAACGGCGCTCTCCTCCCGGGGATGTTCGTTCGCGCGTTCGTTACTTACGGTTCCCGTCCGAACGGGATTCTCATTCCGCAACAAGGCGTCTTCCGCAACGCCAAGGGCGAGCCGTTCGTTTGGGTCGTCGACGCGGAAAACAAAACGGTTCAACGCCCGATCGTTTCGGAACGAACGCTCGGCATTACGGCGATCGTCGAATCCGGGCTCGAACCGGGCGACCGTATCGTCGTCGAAGGCGTTCAGTTTATCAGTCAAGGCGCCGAAGTCGCGCCGACCGAAGCGACCGACGTCGAAATGATTCGCGATTACGAACAAGCCGAGCAAGCCGAAGCGCCCGTCGCCGAAGCCGCGCCGGTTCAAGCCGAAGCGCCCGCCGCCGAAACCGCGTCGGAACAAGCCGAATAATTGCGACGGGAGGTGAAAAGTGTCTCATTTTTTTATTGAGCGGCCTATTTTCGCTTGGGTCGTCGCGATCCTGATTATGTTGGGCGGGACGCTGGCGGTTCTCGGGTTGCCGATTTCGCAGTATCCGAACGTCGCGCCGACGGCGATCGCGATCAACGGGTTCTACCCGGGCGCGTCCGCCGACACGATCCGCGACTCCGTCGTCCAAATCGTCGAGCAACAAATGACCGGGCTCGACGGCTACCGTTATATGGACTCGTCGAGCGCCTCGAACGGTATTTTCGAAATCATCCTCACCTTCGAACAAGGAACCGACCCGGACATCGCGCAGGTTCAGGTGCAGAACAAACTGTCGCTCGCGACCCCGCTTCTTCCGGCGGAAGTCCAAGCGCAGGGGATGAGCGTCGACAAACAACAGATCAACTTCTTCCTCATCGTTACGCTCTACAGCGAAGACGGTTCGATGGACGAAAGCGACTTGGGCGACCTCATCGAATCGACGCTGAAAGAACCGCTCGGGCGCGTCGACGGCGTCGGTTACATCCAAGTGTTCGGCGGTCAGTACGGGATGCGCGCTTGGCTCAAACCGGACAAACTCCGCAGTTACAATATGACGCCGCAAGACGTCTTGGCCGCGGTGCAAGAGCAAAACGTCCAAGTTTCCGCCGGGCGTCTCGCGGGCGACCCGACCGTCGCCGGCGCGCAATTCACCGCGACGATGGTCGCGACGAGCCGTATGACGTCGAAAGAGCAGTTTGAAAACATCTTGATTCGCACGAATCCGGACGGTTCGCAAGTTCGCCTTTCGGACGTCGCCGATCTCGAACTCGGTCGCGAAAAATACGGCTTTAGCGCTCGCGTCGGCGCCGTTACGGAAGACGCGGAAACCGGCGAGACGATCGCTAAAGCCTACCCCGGCTGCGGGTTGGCGTTGCGTTTGGCCGCCGGCGCGAACGTTTTGGAAACGACGGAAGAAGTTAAAAAACGCGTCGAAGAAATGAAAAAATTCTTCCCGCCGGGCGTTAAAGTCGCTTACGCGCAAGAAAACGCGCCGGTCGTCGAAGAGTCGATCGAGAAGGTCGCGCACACGCTGGTCGAAGCGATCGTTTTGGTCTTCGGCGTTATGTTCCTCTTCCTGCAACGTTTCCGCGTTACGTTGATTCCGACCTTCGCGGTTCCGGTCGTTCTTTTGGGGACGTTCGGCGTTATTTACGCTTGCGGGATGTCGTTGAACGTCATCGTTATGTTCGCGTTGACGTTGGCGATCGGCCTCTTGGTCGACGACGCGATCGTCGTCGTCGAGAACGTCGAGCGTTTGATGAGCGAAGAGGGCTTGGACGCGAAAGCGGCGACGAAAAAGACGATGGATCAAATCCAAGGCGCGCTCGTCGGCGTCGGCGCCGTTATCTGCGCCGTCTTTATTCCGACGTCGTTCTTCGGCGGGTCGACCGGCGTTATTTACCGTCAGTTCTCCGTCGCGATTATTTCGGCGATGACGCTGTCGGTCTTTATCGCGTTGACGTTCACCCCGGCGCTTTGCGCGACGATGTTGAAATCGCACGGCAAAAAGCGTTTCGACCTGTTCGGCTTGCTGTTCGGTTGGTTCTTTAAAGCGTTCAACTTCGGGTTCAACGCCTGTTCCGCCGGTTACGGTCGTTCGGTCGGTTACATCGTTCGCCGTCGTTTGCGCTTTATGGTTCTCTTCGTCTTGATCGTCGTCGCGGTCGCGCGGTTGTATCCGCAAATGCCGACGGCGTTCCTCCCGGACGAAGACCAAGGGACGCTCTTCGTTCAAGCGCAGCTCCCGGAAGGCGCGAGCCAAGAACGCACCGAAAAAGTCGTCGCGCAGATTACCGATTATCTCCTCGCCAACGAGTCGGACTCGGTCAACGCGGTCTTCGAAGTTACCGGTTTTAGCTTCTCCGGGATGAACCCGAACGCCGCGATCTGCTTCGTCAGTTTGAAGCCGTTCGACCAACGTCAAGGGGAAGGGCAAGACGTTTACTCCATTCGCGACCGCCTGATGGGCGCGTTCGCCGGCTTCAACAAAGCGCAAATCACGCCGATCGTTCCGCCGTCGATTATGGAGCTTGGAACGGCTTCCGGTTTGGAATTCTTCCTGCAAGACCAAGCGGCGGTCGGACACGACAAGTTCAACGCGATTCAGGGCCAATTCCTCGGCGCGATGATGCAAAGCGGCAAGTTCGCGATCGCGTTCCCGAACGCTCTTCCGGACGAAGCGCAGTACAAAATCGACGTCGATTCCGAAAAAGTCCGCGCGATGAAGATGAACCTGACCGACGTTAACAACGTCCTGTCGATCGCGCTCGGTTCGGCGTACATTAACGACTTCGTCGACCGCGGCCGCGTCAAGAAGGTGTACGCGCAGGGCGAGCCGTCGTCCCGCGTCAATCCGGTCGACTTGGAAAAATGGCACGCGCGCAACCAAGACGGGCAAATGGTGCCGTTCTCGGCGTTCGCGTCCGGACGCTGGATTCACGGCGCGCCGAAACTCGCTCGTTTTAACGGCGTCGAGAGCGTCATGTTCACCGCGATTCCGCTTCCGGGCGTCAGCACCGGGGACGCGATGAAGGTCGTCGAAGACATTGTCGAAAACCAACTTCCGCAGGGCGTCGGGTTGAGCTATTCCGGGATTTCGTTCGAAGAGCGTCAAGCCGGTTCGCAAACGGGTCGACTTTACGCGCTCGCGATGGTCGTCGTTTTCCTTTGCTTGGCGGCGCTTTACGAAAGCTGGTCGGTTCCGATTTCGATCGCGATGGTCGTTCCGTTCGGCGCGCTCGGCGCGATTTTCGCGACGCTCAACAGCGGTCTTTCGAACGACGTCTTCTTCCAAATCGGTTTGTTGACCGTTATGGGGCTGTCGGCGAAGAACGCGATTTTGATCGTCGAGTTCGCGAAGCAGATGGTCGAGAAGGAGAACGTTCCGCTCTTGAAAGCGGCGGTGATCGCGTCGAAATTGCGTTTGCGTCCGATCATTATGACGTCGATGGCGTTCGCGCTCGGCGTTCTTCCGATGGTTCGGGCGCACGGCGCGAGCGCGGTCAGCCAACAATCGCTCGGGACGTGCGTTCTCGGCGGAACGTTGGCCGCGACGTTTTTGGCGATTTTCTTCGTTCCGCTCTTCTACGTCTTCGTCGTCGGGATTTTCAACCGCAAGTTGTTGTACCCGCCGAAGAATAATAAGGCGAGCGAACAAAACGCCGACGTTAGCGCGAGCGCCTGACGCAAGCGCGCCTAAAACGGCGATTTAGACGCAAGTCGAAAACGGAGGTTCGAAGCGATTCGGGCCTCCGTTTTTTTTTACGTCGGAGCGCGTCGAGCGGAGTCGGGAAAGCGTTTCGGGAAATTTTGCGGAAAATTTCGCTTTCCTCCGCTTTCCAAAAACGTCGAAGCGCGTAAAATAAAATCGAACGCGCCGACGATTCCGCGTCTTTGGGCGTTTCGGGTCGCGACGTTCGTCGCCGCCGGCGCGTTTTTTCGCTTTGCGCTCTTGACGCAAAACGCTCGAAAGGTTATCCTTCCCTGTAATTTGCTCCGGTTCGGCTCCGCGAACGTTTTCGCCGACCCGAACCCCGACGGTCGGCGCGAACGTCCGATTTTTCGGCGTCCCGTTTTCCGTCAAATCTTGACCCGATAAAAGGCGACGTTATGAAATGCCAAAAATGCGATAAAGTCGCGACGTTTCACATCACCGAAATGAACGATTCGTCGCAGCCGGAAGAGCTGCATTTGTGCGACGAACACGCTTACGAATATTTACACAAAAACGACGCGCAAAAAGCCGACGAAACCGACGAACATTCTTGCGGTTGCGGTTCCGAATGTTCCTGCGGCGACGATTGCGAATGCGATTGCGAAAACGCGTCGAGCGCCGACGAAGAAAACGACGCGTCGCTCAAAGAATTGACCGAAGACCTGATGGAAACGGACTTCCAGTCGTGTCCGTGTTGCGGACTCGGTTTCCAAGAGTTCCGCAAAACCGGGCGCTTGGGGTGCGCGAACGATTATCGAGCGTTCCAAGATCGGCTCGACCCGTTCTTGTTGAGCGTTCACGGCGCGAGCGAACACGTCGGCAAAACGCCGCGACGGCGAGGCGTCGTCGTCGATTACGGCCCGACGCTCGTTCGGTTGCGCAACGAGTTGGTCGACGCCGTCGCGACGGAGGATTACGAGCGCGCGTCGGTGTTGCGCGATAAAATTAAGGAGCTGACGCTCAAAATCGCTTGACGCAAGTCGACGATAAAAACGAAAAACGCCGCGTTCGAAAGGTCGCAACCGAATCGAGCGCGGCGTTTAACGTTTTTAACGACGCCGATTAGAGCGCCGGCGAGTCGGCTTCGTTCGGCGTTCCGAAGAAGAAACGTCGCGCCGCGTCGAGCGTTCGGCGCCCGAAAGCGCGCTTCTTTTTGGCGGCGTTTTCGGACGTTTCTTCCGTCGCCGCGAAGCGGGCGCGCGGCGGCGTCGACGGCGCGAAGCGACCGAGCGGCGTTTCTTGCGCGGCGACGGCGGCGACGATTAAGTCTTTGAACCAAAGCGTTTTCGCGAGTTCTTCCGGCGTTGCGAACTCGTTCCAACTGTCGACGGTTTTTTCGAACTCGGCCAACATTTCGGCGCGCGTCGGCGTCGTTTGGGTCGCGTCGGCTTGAATTTTCTCATAAAATTCCTGCCAACCGAGGAGTTCGTCGCGCGTTTTTTCGAGTTGGCGCGCTTTTTCGGCGTCCGGGGCGGCGTCGTAGGCTTTGCGTTTCGCGACGAACCACTGCATAACGAGGAGTCGAATATTCTTTTCGACGGCGTGCGTTTTTTTCGTTTTCGCGGCGCCGTTTTGCGCTTGTTCGCGAGCCGCGTTCCAACGTTTGAGGAGCGCGGGCCCGGGGCGAACGTCGTCGGAAAGAACGTATTCGCTTGTTTGCGGCGAGTCGACGGGACGCGGCGCGACGTAATAATCGAGTCGCCAATAGGACGGGCGTTCGGCGGTCGACGGCGAGTTCGCGACCGAAGCGACGGCGTCTTCTTCGAATTGCAACTCTTCTTCCGCTTCGTCTTTAGCGCGATCGGCGAAAAAGATTCGCGCGAATTTCTTCGCTTGCGGCGGGAGTTCGAGCTTTTCCGGTTCGACGACGCCGTCGGGCCCGCCGAGCGTTTCGACGTAACGGTCGAAGAGGCGTTCGCGCGTTTCCGGCGTTTCGACGCTCAAATCGCGAAGGGCGAGCCAACCGACGAGTTTTCCGGTCGACGCGTTTTCGGCGTCGATCGGCGCCGAGACGCTTCGCCAATAAAAAAGCGCCGCGACCGAGCCGAGCGCGACGACAAGGAGCGCCGCCGTTAGCGCGAGACGACCGAAACAGCCGAGACGCGAGGAGCGAGCCGGACGCAAATAAGGTTCGGCGTAAGCCGCGTCGGCGTCGGAAGCGTCGAAATCGTTAAACCGTTTTTTCAAGGGATTTCCTTTATTTCTTAGCGAGGAAAGGCGAGCGCCGAGGGAGGAAAAGTCGCGCTCTTGACGCAAAACGCTCGAAGTTCGACGAAAATGGCGAAAATAACGAGATAGAGACTTCCTTTCCGGCGATTTTTTCGTTATAATAGGGGAAGCCGAACGTTTTTTGCGCCGCGTCGGTCGAACTTTGAACCGTTTTATATCAAAAAATTCGTCGTTTCCGCAATACGAAAAATTTTCCCGCCGCCGCGTCGAGCGTTTCCGCGCGTTTGGGCGAGAAGAGGAGTCGTTTATGAAGATCGCCGCCGAGTCCTTGTTCCGTTGTTTCCGTTCGACGTTGCCGTCGGCGATTTTCTTGAGCGCGTTGAGCGGAGGCGTCGGGGAGCTTTTCGACCTTTCGCAAGCCGTCGCGCAAACCGGTTCCGCGTATTCGGCGCCGTCGAACGCTCCCGCCGGCCCGGCCGCTCCGGGAACGCCCGCTCCGGCGAACGCGCCGAACGCTTCCGCCGCTCCGGGAACGCCGCCTCCGGCGAACGCGCCGACCGCTTCCGCCGCTCCGGGAACGCCCGTTCCGGCGAACGCGCCGACGCAAAAGAGCGAAGCCGCTCAACGCGTCGAAAAACTTTGCGGAGCGAAAAACGCGGGCGTCGTCGGCGAACCTCTTTCGTTGGAAAAGCTCTTATACGGCGTTTATTCCCCGAGCGAACGTTATCGACGTTTGGCGGCGTATTGGGACTTGGTCGGCAAACGCGCTTATTTCAACCTTTGCGTCGAATGCGCGAATTTCGCGAACGAGTGCGCCGCGAAAGTTCAAAAGAAATACGACGGCGCGACCGTTCCGCAAGAGACGGCCGCGTTCCTCGCCGCGTCGCGTTTGGTCGCCGCGCAGCGCCGCGAAGCCGCTCGAATCGATTTTATTCGGAGCCAACACGCGTTCGACGCCGCGTTTTCGTCCCCCGCCGCGCGCCGCGCCGCTTGGGAGCGCCGACGTTACGAAGCGCAAGTCGCGAACGCCGCCGCGAAACCCGCCGCCGCGGTCGGAACGCCGACGTCGCCCGTTCTTTACGTACCGACCGCGTTTCCGTCGGTCGACGCTTATGAAACGCGCTTCGACGAGATCGCGCGTCGGCGCCGCGTTTCGAACGAAGCTGTTCGGTTGAGCGCCGCGCTTCCGCTTTTTTACGAAGCGACGCAAAGTCGAGCCGAGCAAGCGCGGGGCGAATGGAACAATTTGAACGCGGCGTTTGTCGCGACCGAAACGACCGAAACGGCGCTCTTCGCCGCGCTCGACCGTTATCTCGGCGCGTCGCGCGATATGTTGGCGGCGGCGACGCGTTACAATCAAGCGATCGCCGCTTACGTCGCCGAAACGGTGCCCGGTTCCTTGCAAGGCGTCGCGTTGTTGAAGACGTTGAATCAGCGCCCGAACGCCGTCGCGCCGACGACGGAAGGGAAAGCGCCCAACGCGGCGACGACCGTCGTTCGCAAGACGTTCGCCGACGAGCGCCCGGTCGCGTCGGCGACGTTTGTCGCGCCCGCCGCCGCTTCCGCCGACTCCGCGGTCGCGCCGACTTCGTTCGTCGAACCCGCGCCGAAACCGGACTTAACGCCGACGCCCGGCGCGCGTCTCGAACCGGCGGAACCGCTCCCGGCGCCCGCGGAAACGCCGTCGACTCCGGAGCAACCGCTCCCGGCGCCCTCGGAAACGCCGTCGACTCCGGCGGAACCGCTCCCGGCGTCCGCGGAAACGCCGTCGACTCCGGCGGAACCGCTCCCGGCGTCCGCTGAAACGCCGTCGACTCCGACGGAAGAACCGACGACCGCCGACTCCGGCCCGTCGACGATCGTCGTTACCGGATACGAACAACCCGCCGAGGAACCGTCGACGGACGAAAACTCCGACGCGCCCGAAGAAAAAGCGTCGACCGACCCCGCGCCCGAAAACCCTTCCGCCGCTTTCTTCGTCGGACGAATCGTTCGCGGGCAAGCTCCGGAAACGCCGGAGAACGCGCCCGCCGAAAACGCCGACGTCGCGCCCGCTTCGACGACGGCGACCGTCCAAAAACCGCAAACCCCGCAATCCGCCGCGAACGCCGGCGCGCGCCGCCGCGTCGAAGAAACGGTCGCCGTTCTCTTCGCGACGCCGAAAGCGGAGCCGAGTCCGAACGGCGGCGCCGACGGCCCGCGCGAGGTTCCGACGACGTTGCGTTCGGTTTTGGAACGCGTTCCCGTCGCCGAACGCGCCGCGACCGTTCGCGCTTATTGGCGGTTGCAGGAAGCGTCGGCGCGAGTCGCCGTCGAATCGGCGTTGGCGCAAACGTTAACGCAAGCGTTTAACGAACTTAAAGCGAAGTCTTCCGGCGCGGAGGCCGCCGCGTCGACCGAGATCGCGCGACTTTATCTCGCCGCCGCGCTCGGGGCGCAAGCTCGCGTCGCCGAAGCGAGAATCGTCAAGCGCGACGCTCAAATCGCGTTGACGCGGCGAGCGCGTCTGCCGCTCGGACAAGGTTGGCCGATCCCGGCGACGCTTCCTTTCGTCGGAGCGACGTATCGCCTCGAAGCGCCGTCGACGACGAGTCCGACGCTCGCGCTCGAAGGCGCCGTTATTCCGGAAAATTTGAAGGCGATCGAAACGATCGGCGGCGCGTTCGGCGCTCCCGCGACCCTTTGTTCGTTCGACGTTTCGCCGACTTCCGCCGCCAATCCGCTTGTTCCGCTGGCGACGCTCGAAAAGAAACGCGAATCGCTCCTTCTTTTCGTCGAACTCGTCGTCGCGACGAACGTTTCGATCGCCGAATACGTCGCGAGTTATCCCGCCGGTTTCGTTTCGGTCGACCGTTTCGTCGACGCGCTCGTCGGCCCGGGAAAATGAGTTGGGATAAATTTGCCGATTTTAGCGAATTTTAGTGGAGCGGAGGAGCGAAAACGGTCGATAAGTAAAGAGGACGGCGCGCCGACGACGGACGCCGCGACGATTTGGCGAACGCTCGCCGACGTCGAATAAACGGAAACGCGCCCGCCGATCTTATTGGGAGACGGCGCAAAACAGGGAAGTTAGGCGCGGTTTTAACGAAGGATTCGATTATGCTTGCTCAACGACGTTTTATTCTCGCCGCTTGCGCGCTTTTGACGACGTTCGTTTGCTCGGCCGGGTGCGCCGGCGCGCTGATGATGCCCTTTTATCTCATCAACGGAACGGACGCGCCGCCGCTTTTCGCCGATCAAATGAAAGAGATTCCGAAAGAATCGAAAATGGTCGTCATTTGCCGTTCGAACTTGAACCTTTTCGGTCAAGCGAACCCGAACGCCGACTTGGCGACGAGCATTACTTACGTCGTTTCGAACAACATTAAAGGGAAGAAAAAGAAGAAGCTCGAATGGATTCCCTACGAACGCGTCGAAGAAATGTTCGACGAAGAAGCGTTCAAGTCGGAAAGTTTCGAGAAAATGGGCGCGAAGCTCGGCGCGGACTACGTTATCGGCGTCGAAGTCGACGCGTTCGAAATTCACCATTCGACCCAATTTTACCAAGGGAACGCCAAAGCGCTCGTCCGTTTGATCGACGTGAAAAACGGCGAAACGCTCGCGCGGCAGTCGACGCCGAACTTCGCCTATCCGCCGACGCCGATTCCGAAGTCGGAATATCAGGAAGTCGAGTTCCAAAAGACCTTTACGGTTAAATTCGCGCAGAAGATTTCGACCTTCTTCTGCCCCTACGACCCGCACGACGAATACGCGCTCGACTCCGATTTCGCCAATCGTTAATATACTGAATTGAAAGCGGTTTTCGTTTGACGCGAAACCGCTTTTTTATTTTGCGTTCGCGACGTCGTTTTTAAAGTATGCTTCGTCGCGAAACCGCTTTTTTATTTGGCGCCGCGAAGGCGTTTTTAAAATTTTGCGTCGCCGCGAAGTTGTTTTTGAAAAAATTCCCTAAATTGCCCCGTTTAACAAGGAGACCGTCGCGTGTCCGCCGAAATCAACGAAAAACAAGAAAAATCGCCGTCCGTCGCCGCGTCGAAAACCGTTTTCGCGATCGGCTGCCATCCGGACGACATTGAATTTACGATGGCCGGAACGCTCGCGCTTTTGAAGGCGCGCGGCTGCTCGATTCACTATATGTCGATCGCGAACGGCTCTTGGGGCTCCGCGACGATGCGTCGTTTCGAGACGATTCGAACGCGTCGCGACGAAGGCGCGGCGGCCGCGGCGTTTCTTGGGGCGACGTTTCACGAGTCGCTAACCGACGACCTCGACGTGTTTTACCGTCGCGAAACGCTGTTGCAGTTGATCGCCGTTATTCGCGAAGTCGACCCGGATATCGTGTTGACGCAATCGACGTCCGACTATATGGAGGATCACCAAAACGCCGGACGCTTGGCCGCGACCGCCGCTTTTTGCCGGTGTATGGCGAACGCCCCGGTCGAACCGCCGACGCCGCCGACTTTTAAGGACGTCGCCGTTTATCACGCGCAGCCGCACGGGAACCGCGACGCGATGCGGCGGCTCGTGCGCGCGGAGCGTTACGTCGACGTGTCGTCGGTTCTCGACGTCAAGCGCTCGGCGTTGGCTTGTCATCGCAGTCAAAAGGAATGGCTCGACGCGTCGCAAGGGTTCGACTCTTACCTCGATTCGATGGTCGAGGCGAACGCGGCGGTCGGACGGCTCTCCGGGAAATACGAGTTCGCCGAAGGTTGGCGCCGACGCAATTGGCTCGGGCTCTCCGCGACCGAAATCGACCCGCTCGGCGACCTGCTCGGCGACGTTTCTTGGGTCGATCTGGAATACGCGAAGCGTTTGGACGCTTAGTTTGCGGTCGGAAAAGACGGCGAATTCCGAAAAAGAACGGCAAGAAACGAAAAGACGCGGCGTCGCAAAACGTCGCGTCTTTTTTATTGGCGGCGAAATTCCCGTCGCGGCGAAACGGACGGCGCGCCGTCAACGCTCCGGAACGACGACCGGGTAAACGACGACGCCGAAGTCGCGCTCGTAAGTTTCGCCGTCGGCGAACTCCGTTTGAACGACGAACTTCCAAACAATTTCGTTGTGTTCCGCTTCGAACGACGGCGCGACGCCCAGCGGCAACGTCGTCGAAAATTCCTCCGCTTCCTCGGCGCCGGACGGAACGTCGACGTCGTACTTCGTAAAGAGCGTTCGCGAAAAGACTTCGCGTCGGTTGCAAATCGCGTTCGTTCCTTGCAGATAACGAGCGACTTCTTCGCAACGGACGAAAACGGCCAGTCGCTTCGCCGCGACGCGACCGCGCAAAAAGAGGCAAAGTCGAACTTTGCGGCCGGGCAAAATCGGAAGTTCCGAAATTTCGAGCGCAGACGAACCGACGACCCGTTCGACGCGGTACGAACGCCAAAGTCGACAGCCGAAGAGGAAACCGACGCCGCAAAAAATCGCGCAAAAAACGAACGCAAGCGCGCGGTCGGTCGCCGTTTCCGCCGTCGAAACGACGTAAATAAAGACGCTCCAAGACGCTAAGTTCCAAGCGAGCGTTCCCAACGCCGCGGCGCCGAACGCGAACGATTTTTTAACGTCCGGGCGCAAGCGACGCGCCAAGCGAACGCCCGGGAAATCGGCGAGCGGCGGAACGTTCGGAACGGTCGGATAACGCGTCTTTTGCCGTCGAATATTCGCGAGCGCTTCCCGAGAAAGGGAACGGTCGCGAATTCGAACGACAAGCCAACCGCCGCCGAAAAGAATCAGCGAAATCGGAATGACGAGAAAAATCCAGCCCCAAATCGCCGACGGTTTCTGCAAAAACGCTTGTTTCGGGTCGTCGACGCGCACCCAGCAACGCGTTTGAACGCCCGGCGCGAACGGACGCAACGCTTCGATCGCGCCGTCGCGATCAAAACGGAAACCGCCGTCTTCCGAAAGCGTCGCGCGCTCAAAGGTTTGCGTTACAAAGGTTTCGTCGTTGAAACGATAGTTGATTTTAACTTCCGGACGATACCAAACGACGCCCCGTTCGTCGGCGCGCGGACGGAGAACGCGGCTCTCGACGACGCAGTCGATTTGCGTCAGCAACTTCTTTTCGCGGCGCGCTTCGACGCCCCAAGTCGCCAAGTGAATCGTCAAAATGAGGAGGCCGAGAGAAAAAACGCCGCCGAGAAGAATCGTTTCGGAGAGGCGCCAAGCGGCGAGCGAATCTTCCGGGCGTTTCGGCGTCGAGTTGGTCGTTTGCATCGTTAGTCCTTCAAAGAACGCGCGAAATAATCGTTAACGGCGGACGCTGGACGGCGGTTCATTGAGCTTCGCGACGTTTTTCGGCGCGAATAAACCCGAGTTTTTCCAACGCGTTAAAGACTTCTTCCAAGGTCTTTTCGCCGAAGTTCGGAATGCTCAAAAGATCGGCGCGCGTGCATTTCAGGAGTTCGCCGACGGTCGAAATGCCTTGTTCGTCGAGACAGTTGGTCGTTCTCACCGAGAGGCCGATTTCCGCCATACTCAGGTCGAGTTTTTCTTGCAATTCACGGCGTCTGATTTCAGCCGGGTTCAACGGAATACGCGTTGGCATAAGCTCTCCTTGCTGTTGTTAGATAAGGGATTAGGTGAAATAACGTCTGCTAAAATTCCGCGTTGGGGGGAGGCGGCGCGACGCGGAAAAGGAGCGCGTTTGCTTCGATCGTTCCGAAGGAAACGAAACGACTGTCGAGCGACGCCGGGGAGTTGTCGCCGAGTAAAAAATAACCGGACGTTTCGCCGTCGCGGCGCGATTCCGGCGCTTGGTCGGCGACGTTCGAGTAATGCAGGTCGCGGCGCAAAACCGGCGCGAACGCTCGAGCGACGTCGCCGAGAAGAACGAACGGCGTCGAAATCGCCGCCGTCGCGTTTTCGTTTCCGTCGTCGGTCGAAAAACGCGCGATCTCGACGTCGTTTCGCGTCAACGCGAACTCGCCGTCGACGAGAAAAACGCGAAACCGCGTCGCGCCGTCGGTTGCGTTCGCGTCGGCGAGCGTCGAAACGTTCCAAGGAACGCGTTCGACCGCCGCGTCGGCGAAATCGGCGTCGGTCAGTTCGTCGAAGGAACGCCCGGCGCTCGTTTTTCCGTTGAAAAGGGGCGTCGAACGGAGCGATATTTCCGCCGTCGTTTCGCCGAAGTCGAGCAAAAAAACGCGGTTAGGACGGCGCGCAAGGAGCCGAAATCGCGTCGGCGCTCCGTCGGCGTTCGACCAAGAAAAGTCGAAAACGAAATCGCGAACCGGCTCGACCGGCGCGACGTCGTCGCCGTTCCAACGCGGCGTCGGCGATTCGTTGAAAATCGACGACGGTTTAAAATATGTCGGCGGGAAATCGGGCGATTCGCGAAGCGGCGCGGCGAGCGGCGCGTCGTTCCAGATCGGCGTCGTCGCGACGACGGTCAGCCGGTCGTCGGTTCGGAGAAATTGCGTCGAATCAAGCCGGGTCGCCGTCGCGAGAATCTGTTCGAGCGTTCGGGGCGCGACGCGACCGTCGACGAAAACGTCGCCGTCGATAATTTCGACCGTTTCGCCGGGAAGTCCGACGACGCGTTTCAACGTCGCTCGACCGGTGGGGGCGCGGAAGACGACGACGTCCCAACGCTCCGGGCGGAGTTCGGCTTTTTCGCCGTTCCAAGCGCGTTCGAATCGGCGTCGCCAATTGTTGAAAACGCCCATAACGCTTTGAACCGATTGATTTTGCGTCGTTGAATCGGCGTCGGCGGGCGGCGCGGTCGCTTCGACGAGGGCGCCGTCTTGGAAAACGGCGGTCGCCGCCGGGACGCGGTCGAAACCGCAACGCGGACAGGGGAAAAAACGCGCCGACGCCCGAAATTTGCGGACTTCCGGCGAGTCGGCGTTCGACGCGTTCGCGTCGGGAGCCGAACCGACGTTCGCCGCTTTTTCGTTCGCCGTCGTTTCGTTTTCGTCGTCGAAGGTGCGGACGCCGCCGGACGAGTCGACGTCGAGCGTCGTCGCGAACGAACCGCCGCATTCGGGGCAACGCCAAACGAAACGCGGGCCGAGAAACGCCGGTTCCATCGAGCGGCTTTGAACGCGAAAAACCGCCGTCGAGCGGGCCGGTTCGCGCCAAAGTTCCGGAAAACGGCAAAGCGTCGCGACCGTCGCCGCGCCGAAAAGCGCCGTCGTTCCGGCGAGCGCCGCCAAAACGAGCGGGGCGCGGGAACGGCGAACGGTCGAAACGCGTTCGTCGGCGGAGGGAAGGGGCGGCGATTTTGTCATTATCTTAATAACGCTCCGAAAAACGGCGTCGCAAGTCGTTTCTGTAAACGGATTTCAACGAATTGCAACGTTAAAACGAACGTCGGCGCGGCGGTTGCAAACGCGTTCAACGCAAAACGTCGAGAATCGCGTCGATATCGTTGCCGACGACGACCGGACGGTTCGCGAGGGGCGCCGTCGCGACGCCGCGTTTCCCGAGAACGCTCTCGAAGAAGGCCGGGTCGGCGCCGTGATAGGCGACCGTCGCGTTTGGGTCTTTCAGCTGATGTCCGGTCAAAATGCAGACGACGCGCTCGTCGCGGCCGATAACTCCTTCGGCGACAAGCTTTTTCGCGCCGGCGACCGACGCGGCGGAGGCCGGTTCGCAACCGAAGCCGTTCGCGCCGACGCTCGCTTTCGCGTCGACGATTTCTTGCTCGCTCACCTTGCGGACGACGCCGTCGCAGAAGTCGAGCGCGCGCAAACACTTCGTCAAGTTGACGGGGCGGTTGATTTCGATCGCGCTGGCGATCGTCGAAGCGCGGCGGTTTTCGGCGTCCATTTGAGCGTAAAACGCGTCGATCTTGGCGTTATCGACGTTTCCGCCGTTCCAACGAAGGCCTTCGTCGTTGTAGAGGCGGTCGAGCGTGTCGGCTCCGGCGGCGTTGATAACGGCGAGGCGCGGAACGCGGTCGATCAGCCCGAGTTTCTTCAACTCGATGAACGCTTTCCCGAACGAACTCGAGTTGCCGAGGTTGCCGCCCGGAACGACGATCCAGTCCGGAACCTCCCAACGGAGCGCTTCCAAGACGCGGAACATAATCGTCTTTTGGCCCTCCAAACGGAACGGATTCAAGCTGTTAAGGAGGTAGATTCCCGTTTTCTTCGAGACTTCTTGAACGCGCGCCATCGCGTCGTCGAAGTCCCCCTGAATCTGAACGGTGCGGGCGCCGTAATCGAGCGCTTGCGACAACTTGCCGTAAGCGATTTTTCCGGAACCGACGAAAACGACCGACTTCATCGACTTCGACGCGGCGCAGTAAAGCGCGAGCGAAGCGCTCGTGTTCCCGGTCGACGCGCAAGCCGCTTGCGTCGCGCCGACGAGGCGACCGTGCGTCGTTCCGGCGGCCATCCCGTTGTCTTTGAAGGAGCCGGACGGGTTCATCCCTTCGTATTGGAGGTAAAGCGAGCCCGCGGCGGCGCCGACGTACTCCGCGACGCCGTTCGAACGCTGCAGAATCGTTTGCCCTTCGCCGACGGTAACGCATTGGTCGAGCGGCGCGAACGGCAACAGCTCGTGAAAACGCCAAACGCCGCTAAAACGTTGCGGATTCGAACGTTCGCTCCAATATTTTTCAAAGTCGGCGAGCTTTTTCGGCGTCGGGAGCTTGTCCCAATCGTATTCGACGTCGAGGAGCGCGCCGCACGTCGGGCAGCGGTGAAGAATTTCGCCGACGTCGAACGTCGATCGACATTGGGGATTAATGCAGCGTTGGAAAACGTTCATTGATGTAAGCCTTGCGACCGCGGCGCTTGGAATGCGAGCGGCCCCTTTCCTTCGGTTGGGCTGATTGGTAAAATCGGTTCCGACGCGCTCGGCGCCGACGGGCTCCCGACTTGGACGGACGGCTCGCCGAACGGCGCGCTTCGAGGCGCGGCGGGACAAACGGAAAACGACGACGCTATTTTGCGGAAAGCGCGTCGCTTTCGTCGAACGACTTTAAATTTTACCCCAAAAGTCGAATTTTAGAAGCCCCCGAACGCGTTTTTGCGTTGACTTGAGCCGTTTTTTTCGTTAAAATGCGAAAAATTTGTCGGCGCGCGACGTTCGTTTGGCGGAACGTCGGAGCCCATTTTGCCCGCCTTCCCTATATTAACGTCGAGTTTTTTAACGATGAATATGCCGTCGTCGCGCTTTTCCCGTCTGTCCCTTTTTTTCGTTATCGCGGCGTTTTTCTGCGCGCTTGATCTCGGAACGAAACACTGGATTTTCGAGCGTTTAGGACGGCCGGGCGAGTCGGACGTTTGGTGGTTGATTCCGGACGTGTTCGGCTTCCAAACGTCGCTGAATCAAGGCGCGCTTTTTGGGATCGGGCAAGGGCAAATTCCGCTTTTCGCAACGCTTTCTTGCGTCGCGCTCGTTGGAATTATCGGTTGGGTTTGGGCCGACTCGACGCGGAGCGTTTTTCTCGCGTCGACGCTCGGTTTGATTACCGCCGGTATTTGGGGGAACCTTTGGGATCGCCTCGGCTTGCACCGGATGCGTTGGAGCGACTTCGACGCCGAAGTTTGGGGGTGCCCGCCGGAGATGATCGGCGAACCGATTTACGCCGTCCGCGACTGGATTCTCGTTATGCTCGGCGACTATCCTTGGCCGAACTTCAATATCGCCGACAGTTGCTTGGTTTGCGGCGCGATTTTGATCGGGTTTTACGCGCTTTTCGTTCCGACGCCGAAACCGGCGGTCGCGTCGAACGAAACGGCGACGACGGAAGATAAAGCGGAAAATTAAACGTTTTAATCTCCTTTAAGCGTTTAAAACTTTTTAAACGGCAAAAACGAAAGGCGCCGCTTTTCAAACGGAACGCTCCGACGGCGGCGAAAAAGAAAAAAGAACCCGACGCGAAAAACGGTTTCGCGTCGGGTTTTTTAACGCCGTTTTAGAAACGGAAAGCGTTATTTAATAACGACTTCGTACCAAATCGTCTTGCTTTCCGGGCCGATTCCGAAGCGCGCGCCGTCGGCGGTCGACTCGACGGAAAGTTCGCCCTTGCGAGCGCCGCTTTCGTCTAAAGCGAAGACCGAAACCGATTTAGCGTCGACGCCGTTCAGCGTCAGCGTCGCCGGGACGCCTTCGCAAAGAACCGGAGCGCGACCGAGCGCCCCGCCGTAATGTCCCGCCGTCGTAACGTCTTTGCCGACCGTAATCAGTTTCGAATCGGTGTTTTGCATCGCGCCGGTCGCCGTCAAGAGATAGCGTCCCGAAGTCAACTTGCCGACTTTTTCCGCGTCGAGGTCGACGTTCGTTCCCTTGACGAGCGAAACGGTCGCCCAGCCGAGTTCCGTCGCGCCGACGTCGAGCGTAACGCCGTCGAATTGCGTCGGTTGCGTAACGAAACCGCTGAAAACTTTCGTGTTCGCGGAGTCGACGACGAAGTAACCTTTATCCGGCGTCGCGAAGTTCCAACGAATTTCTCCGCAGTCGTTGACGATTTCCTTTTTCTCTTTCGAACCGAAGCGCGCCGGGAGGTCGGCCCAACTCTTAATCTCTTTCGCCGACTTGATTTCCGACGTCGGGAGTTTCAGGTCGGGAAGTTCGATCCCGGCGTAAACCGCGAGCGAAAGGGAACGGTCGAGGTTCAGTCCTTGAAGCGAACGATGGTAGCCGGTCAAGCCGTCGCGTTGGATTTGCGATTCTTCGGCTTGCGTCATCGACGGCTTGTAAACAAATTCGCCGGGCCCGCTCTTGACGTCGCCGCGAACGAACATCCCGTAACAGGCCGGAAGGTGCGCCGTTTTCATCGGTTGCGCGCACATATCGAAGAACGGCGCCATCGCGTCGCGTTGGTATTGCGAACTGTGCGACCAAGCGAATTGGTAAATCGCCGACCAATCTTGGAACGCCGCGACCGCCGCCAACATGACGTTCCCCTCCGCCGCGTAAGGGTTCGGGAACGGATGGTCGTATTCGCTGCAGGTAAACGGCGACCCTAAAACGCGAACCGCGGCCAAGTTGGAGAGCGTTCCGTTCGCCGGAGAGTTCGCCAGCGCCGACGCGCCGACGAGCCAATGATTTTGGTCCCAAGAGCGGCCCGGGAAGTTCGGGTGGTTCCAGTAAGCGTGAATGTCGCAGAAGTCGAGGCGAGCTTGCGCGTGCCAAAAACCGTATTGCAACTGCGTTCCGGCGACCGGCTGTTTCGCGCCGAGCTCGTCTTTAACGAAGCGATACATCTCTTGCCAATACTTGTTTTCGAGATCGCGCAGGAAGTCCGAAAAGTCGGCGAGCGTTTCCGGCGAGAAGAGCGTTTCCGAGTCGCCGTTGCGCTTCGGAACCGGAATCGACTTCGTTTCGAGCGTTTGCGACGCGTCGACGCCGAGCGTTCCGCCGCTTTGGAGCGAGAGGTCGGCGAGTTCGAGCGACGTTCCGTCTTGGAAGGAGCCGAACGAAACGCGGATTTGGGCGTCGGTTTTCGGCGGAAGGAACGGAATCGAAACGGTTTGCCAATCTTTCGTCGCCGTTATGTCGCGACGGACGCCGACCGGTTGCCAAGGATCGTGATTTTCGACGACGCCGACCGAAATTTTCGACTCGCTTTCGGAGCGGATTTTGAACGTAAGTCGATAAGGCGTACCCTTTTCGACGCCGAGCCCGACGCGGTGAATTTGCGGAATCCAAGAGACGGCGCCGGTTTTTTCGACGTCGAGGCGCAACGCGTTCGCGTCGATTCCGGTTTCGCTCGCCGGGACGACGCGCCAACTCGCCTTCGCGGTTTCGTCGAGCTGCAACTCCCAAGGACGGTTGAACTTAAAGTCCGGCGCGAAAGAGCCGTCGGCGATTTGTTCGGGGCCCGCCGGGTATTCGCGGCTGTTCCAAGCGGCGCGGAGCTTGTCGGTCGAGCCGTATTTCTTCGTAAGCCAAGCGTTCCAAAGGCGTTGGAACTCGTCGCAATACGGTTGCGGCAACGTGTCGAGTTCGCCCCAAGACCAAGAGGCGACGACCGAGTTTTCGTTGTTGATTTCGATGACCGCGACGCCCGGGTCGTCGACGTAAGCCTTGCCGGTGTAAGGGTTGACGTGCGTCAGCAGGTCGCGGGCGTACTTCTTTTGCTGGGCGATCATTCGCGGGTCGAAGTTGTCGACGCCCTTGTTTTGCGTCGGGAGACCATCCGAGTTTTCGAAGCCGTCGCGCTCGTCGAACGCTCGCGAAACGTGCAGGTTAATGTTGACGTAAACCCCTTCTTTTTGAAGGCAATAGATCATGTAGTCGAGCTTGTCGAGCTGTTTCGGGTCGATTTCCGTTCGCGTTTTCTCGAAGTTGGCGCCCCAAATGTCGCGGCTGTCCATATGGTGCAACCGAACGACGCCGATCCCGAACCGCGAAAGGGACCGAGCGAGGAACTCGGCGTTTTCTTTTTCCGGGAAGTTGGCGCCGAAGCAGAGGTTCGTGCCGAGGAAACGCGCGTCGCCGGACTTGAACGCGAATCGACCGTCTTTCGTTCCGAGGAAGCCTCGCGACCCGGCGCTCGGGAGCGGATTGTCCCAAGTCTTGACGTTAGTGATGTTGCCTTGGGCGCCGTGTTGAATAACGAACGGGAATTTGGCCGCGTCGTCGGCGAAAAGCGCCGTCGAACCGACGAGACAGCCGAGAAGCGCCGCGAGCGCCGAACGGGTGAGTTTTTTGCGCATCGGATTTTCCTTAATCGGCCCCGAGCGTCGAAACGCTAAGAGCGGGTAAACGTTGACGTTAAAAGCGTCGTCGACTCGGCGGCGGGAAACGCGAAATTTCGCGAGAAAACGCCGGTTAAGCGGTCGACGAACGTTTATTATATCCGACGGCGCCGGCGATTTCCAGTCCGCGCCGGACGTTCCGGTTTATTTTTAACGAAAATGAATGAAATTTTTATCTTAGAAAAACGATCGAATTTCGAAAAATCAAAAACGTCTTTGTATAAATGTGAAGAAAATAAAAGGCGGACGGCTGTTTTAGAAAAATGTTGCGATTTTGCGCGTTTTCAAAACGCCGTTTCAAGTGAAAACATATCGAAAGAAACGAAAGAAAATTTAGGTAAAACGGCGAAGCGGAGGAACAAAAGGTGAAAAAATGCATAATATAAGAAAGAAAAGCGAATAAAAAATGAACGGAGCGCTGAAAATTTTGAAAGTTTTAAGCGACAAACCCTAGGCGCAACGCGTAAAATTGGTATATTTTAAAGAGCGCGTCGCGCCGATTTTTTCCAAGAGCGGAAGCGGAAGCGACGTTAAAAAATAGCGACGAAGAGCCGCAAGTCGAAAGGAACTCGACGTTAGTCGGAAAGGCGAACGATGGAAAACATCTTCATTTTGCACCTCGCGATAATTTTGGGCGCCGGTTTGGTCGCCGGTTGGATTTGCAAACGCTTGAACGCGTCGCCGCTGATCGGCTATTTGGTCGTCGGCGCGCTGATCGGCCCCGGCGGATTCGACTTGACCGGCTCGAAGGAGATGGAAAAAGCGTTGAGCGAAGCGGTTGAACAAGCGGCGGAACTCGACCCGGATTTTGCCGAAGCTCATCGCTTAAATATCGACGCGACAACGTCTTCCGGAGAAACTCAATCGGAGGGAAAATCGGAAAAACAAGACTCGGTCGCGACGGAAAAACCGTTGACCGAGAAAGAACTTGCGGAAGAAATCGCCGAGCGCGAACAACACGTCGTTGAGATTCAGGAGGAAATTCGCAAGGACGAATTTGCGTTCGACGCGACGACGGAGTTCGGCGTCCTGTTGCTCTTATTTGCGATCGGTATTGAGTTTACGTTCGACAAACTGGCGGCGACGGCGCGTTATATGTTCCTCGGCGGCTCCTTGCAAATGGGGCTGACAATTCTTATCTCGATCGCCGCCAATATGTTGTTCGGAATGAGTTTAACGAGCGCGTTTGTCTTGGGGTGCGTCGTCGCGCTCAGCTCGACGGCGCTTGTGTACCGCAGCGTGCAGGACGTCGGCCAAGCGGACACCAAGCGCGCGCAGGCGACGGTCGGCCTCTTGATTTTTCAAGACTTAGCGTTGGTGCCGCTCCTCTTGATTTTGCCGAAAATTTTGGGCGCCGGAGCGGACGAAGGGAGCGGTTGGTTCGCGAATTCCTGGGTCGATATGGCGGCGAAATCGGGCGCTTTTTGCGCGGTCGTCGTTTTGGCGAAGTGGGCGAACGTGAAATTGGTCGTGCCGCGTTTGGCGGCGTTACGTTCGAACGAGCTGGTGATTTTGTTCGCCGTATTCGCTTTGTTGGGAATGTGTTGCGTCGCGGAGGCGCTGGGTTTGACTCCGGCGCTCGGCGCGTTGGCGGCGGGCGTCGCGCTCGGCGAAAACCGCTTGACGCGGCAAATCGACGCGCTGGTAACGCCGTTCCGCGAAGCGTTTTCCGCGATTTTCTTCATTTCGCTCGGGATGATGACCGATTTTTCGTATGTTTGGCTTCACCCGATTCTTTGCGCGAGCGCGTTGATTGGGGCGGTCGCGTTGAAATGGGTCGCGGCGGCGTCGGCGCTCCGCGTTTGCGGGATGGATTTCCGCGGCGCGCTCGGCTTCGGTTTGAGCATTTCGCAGGTCGGGGAACTCGCGTTTATGATCCTGACGCTGGCGTACGCGCAAGGGGCGTTGTCCGACGTCGCGTATCAAACGACGCTCTTCGTGTCGGTCGCGTCGCTGGCGTTGACGCCGAATATGGTAAAGTTCGGGTTGACAAAACTTGGAATGGAGCCGGAAGCGCCGGAAATCGGGCGCGCGGACGCCGACCTCGACCCGGAATTGGCCGCGGCGATCAATTCCAAGGGCGGACACGCCGTCGTGATCGGCGTCGGGCATATCGGCGGGAGTTTGGCCGAAGAACTGACGGCGCTCGGGAAGTCGGTCTGCTTGGTCGATATGAATCCGGTGAACCTGCAACCCTTTGCGCAGCGCGGAATTGCGACGGTGCAAGGCGACGGTTCCGACCCGGAAATTTTGCGAGCGGCGGGGGCCGGGCGCGCCGAAATTATCGCCGTAACGACGCCGCGAGACGAAGTCGCGTTGAACGTCGTGCGAGCGTGTCAACAGGCGAACCCTACGTCGGTCATTTTGGCGCGAGCGCGGTATCGTCTCAACGTGCAGCCGATGAAGCGCGCGGGCGCCGAGTTCGTGTTCTGCGAAGAGAACAAAATTTGCGTCGCGTTGCTTAACTTGGTGAAGGAACACAGCTTAGGCGGCTCGCGCAACGCGGCGAAACTAACCGACGTCGCCGAAGAAAGTTGACGCGAAACCGGCGTCGACGCGGTTTAACGAATCGACGGCGGGCGGCGAAGACGCGGCTTCGACGGCAAAAGAAAGCGTCGCAACCTGAAAATTTGTCGGACTTTGCGCCGATAAAGCCGCCGCGCGTAAAATGAAGGAGAAACCGAGCGCGTTAAAGCGTCGAACGCGGCGTCGGCGCCCGGTCGAAAGGGAAATTAAAAACGAGTCGCATTGGAAGTTTTGAGTCGTAACGTGAGTAATGAAACGCAGTTGCCGCTGGAATCGCCCCGATTGACGGACGCGACGCTCGTTCGCGCCGCCGTCGAACGCTCCGGTTTGGCCGGAAACGAACTGAATTTCGCGAACGTTTTTCTTTTGCGAGAGAAACATCGAACGACGATCGCGTTTCGAGACGGCTTTTTCTTTCGGCATTACGACGGCCGACGCCTTGCCGGATATGGGTTTCCGATCGGCGAAGGCGACGTCGAGAAAGCGTTGCGAGCGATTTTGGACGACGCCGAGTCGCGAGGCCGAGCGCCGAAAATCGCGTTGGCGACGCGAACGCAAGCGGCGACGTTGCGTCGTCTTTTTCCCGGGAAGTTCCGCTTTACTTGCGACCGCGGCGACGCCGATTACCTCTATTCGACGGAGCGTTTGGCGGGCTTAACCGGGCGGCGAATGCATCGTAAACGCAACGCGATCAAGCGTTTCGAGAAAGAACGGCCTGGCGTTCGCGTCGCGCCGTTGACCGTCGAAAATTTGAACGCGGCGGCGTTAATAGCGGAGCGTTGGCGCGCGAACCGACCGGACGCCGATTCGCCGGAGTTGGCGGCGGAAACGCGGGCGCTCGAAACGGCGTTTCGGTTCTTTCGCGAACTTAACCTTTTGGGTTGCTTGGTTTTAGACGGCGGCGAACCGTTGGGGTTCGCTGCGCTTTCGACGACTTCGGCGACGGTGTGTAACGAGCATTTCGAGAAGGCGACGCCGGACGGGGCCGCTTCGTATCCGCTTCTTTGTCGCGCGGCGTCGCAACTTGCGTTCGAACGGGGCGCGCGTTGGCTGAATCGCGAGGAAGACCTTAATTCGCAAGGGTTGCGAGCGGCGAAGTCGGCTTGGTTCCCTGAAATTTTGTTGGCGAAGTTCAACGCCGTCGAACGCGCGTTCGGCGACGTCGAACCGGACGATCTCGACGTTTGCGAGGCCGCCGCGTCGACCGTCGACGAGGAAGCGACTGACCCTCGAACGACGAAAACGGACGTCGTCGATATTTTAGACGGAGTGGTTAAAGAAGAAGAAATAACGGTTTAGGAGCGAAAAATGTTGAAAAAAGTCTTCGGGCCGAGCGACTGCGCGAAGTGCCGTTTGTGTTGCAATTTTCAACGCGAAAGCGTTTGGGAAACGCCCTTTTTGACGGACGAACAGGCGGCGCGGTTCGAGGCGGACGGCGTCGAAATTGTTCGACGGGAACGCGGCGGCGCGTCGTTCGCGTTGCGCTTTGCCGACGGTTGCGACGAACCGGCGAACTGTCCGTTCCTCGACCCGGCGCGCGGTTGTTCGCTCTCCGACGACTTAAAGCCTTTTGAATGCAAGGTTTGGCCGATTCGGACGATGGAGAAAAACGGGCGGCTCGTCGTCGGACGTTACCGGAATTGTCCGGCGCTTGCCGGCGATAAAGGGGCGGCGCTCGACCGGTTGGCGACGGAAGAGCTTTTGCCGACGTTACTTGCGTTCGTCGCGGAACATCCGGAGTCGATTCGAGCGTTTTCGCCCCTTTACGACGTTTGCTGGGAAGGCGACTTGCCGGCGTCGTTTAACGCGGCGAATAACAAAAACGACGGAAGTTGTTGAAAACGTTAAAGTTCGATTTCGCCGGAGTAGCCGGGATAACTGAACCGGCAACGGTCGGTAACGCGCCAAACGCCGGGTTCTTCTTCGCGCAATTCGACCTCCGAAAAGTCGACGACGACCGTAAATTTCGCCGAGTCGAACCCGACGACTCGACCGCCGACCGAGCCGCGAAAGCGAACGAGAGCGCGCGGCGGCGACGTGTAACGGTTGATTTCGACAATTTCCAAGTCGCGAACCTTCGTCCATTCGATTTCCGCTAAAGCCATATGCGCTCGCGCTTTAAGGCGCGTCTTTAACGCGGTCGGCGAAACGTGCCGCAACGTCGCCTCGACGTCGTCTTGCCCGACCGCTTCCCCGAGCGCGAGAACCGTTCGACGAACGGCTTTCCGGTCGGTTTCGACGCAAAAAACGCAAAACGCGCCCAAAAGCGCCGTCGCAAGCGTCGCGGTTAAGCCGAGAAATAACAGCGATTTGCGATTCGTCGCTTGGCCGAGGACGAACGAAAAAATCGCCGCGAACGCGACGCAAACGCTCCAAAAGAAAACGCTTTCGGTTAACAACGCGAGCATCGGACGGCTCCTTCAAACGACTTCAAGAATAAAGAAACGCCGCGCTTTTAGGCGTTGGAAAGCGGCGAAAACAAGAAAAAAACTTCCGTTTCCGCCGCGACGTTCGAAAGAAGCGTCGAAAAATCGCGGCGGAGCGGAAAAGAGAAACGCAAAAACCGACGCCGCGTCGCGACGGTCAAACGACGGTTGCGACGCTAGCTAAAGTCGGAACTGCTCGACGGTTAGCGTCGAATTCAAACTTGCGGGTGAACCCAAGGCGCGCGGTATTCGCGGGCGAGCATCGCGTTCGCTTCGTCGTCGTTCTTGACTTTCCCGGCTTCTTCGTCCCATTCGAGCGAGCGACCGAGTTTCATCGAGATGTTCCCGAGGACGCAGCAGATCGTCGAGATGGCGCCTTCTTCGATGTCGCTGCGCGGACGACCGCGGTCGGCGATACGGTCGAGCAGGTCTTTCATATGGGAGCGAATCGCCGGCGCGCACGGACGTTCGAGGTCGCGTTCGTGTTCTTCTTCCGGGAAACGACCGTATTCGTAGTCGACGTCGCCGCTGATCGTTTCGTTCGAACGATAGCGTTTGAAGTCGTAACCGTAAATACTCGCTTTGAGGAGGCCGTGTTCGCCGTAGAAGTACGCGCCCCACGGGTGGCGTTGGTCGGTCAGTTCGGCCCAACTGCGGTGGTTCCAAACGACTTCAAGGTCGCCGTAGTCGAAAACGACCGTTTGCGTGTCGGCGATGTTCGGCGTGCCGCCTTTTTTGAGGTAAATGCCGCCGGTGGAGTAGATACGTTTCGGATAACGGAGGTTCAGGAACCAGCGCGTCATATCGAACATATGGACGCCCATATCGCCGAGGGTGCCGTTCCCGAACTCCCAGAAGTTGCGCCAAGAGCGGCGACGCATCATCGGGTAATACGGGAGTTTCGGCGCCGGGCCGGTCCACATATCGAAGTCGAACCCGGCCGGCGGGGTTTCCGGTTCTTGCTTCCAGACGCCGGGGCCGCCGTAATAGCTGTAAATGTCGACTTGGCCGACTTTGCCGAGCTTGCCGGAGTCGACGATCTCTTTTTTCGCGGTCATCAAGTGCGGCGTGCTGCGGCGTTGGAGCCCGACTTGAACGACGGCCTTGTTTTTGCGCGCGGCGGAGAGCATCGCTTGGCATTCGACGACGTCGACGCCGATCGGCTTTTGGACGTAAACGTCGGCGCCGCTTTCGACCGCTTCGATCATTTGGAGCGCGTGCCAGTGGTCCGGCGTGCCGATAACGACGATATCGAGGTCTTTTTCCGCCAACATCTTGCGATAGTCGGTATATTTGCGCGGAACTTTTTTCGAAACTTGGCGCGACGCGACGATTTCGCCGGCTTCGTCGAGCGTTTCTTGGTCGACGTCGCAGAGGGAGACGACGTCGACCGGCGCGACTTGGATTAAGCGCAGGAGGTCGACCTTGCCGTACCAACCGGTTCCGATGAGGCCGACGCGGAGGTTTTTATCCGCGGTTTCTTCGGAGAAACCTTTGTAACCGGTTCCGCTTGCGAGGGTCGCGACGCCGAGGCCGCCGACTTTCATAAAATCGCGTCGTTTCATTTGCGTTCTTTCCTTAAAACAAACGAAGGAACTCCTAACCGCGACCGTCGTCGAACGGGGCTCGACTCGCCGACGCTTCGGAGCGAAATGGGAAGTTGAAAAGCGCCGCCCGCGACCGTCGCCGCGTCGACTTTTCCTTATTTTACCTTATCGGCGCCGTCGACGCAAACGTTTTGCGCTTTTTTGAAGCGATTTTCGCGAAAAAAGTTCGCTTTTTTCTCCGAAACGACGAAAAAGCCGGAAATTTGTTGCTCGCCGCGTCGCGAAAACGGGAAAACGGCGCGGTAATCGTTCGGCGCGACGCTTAAAATATCGCCGTCAACGTTTTGAACGTCTTAATTTAAGGTTTCGGGCGCGTTAAAATAAAGGTCGGACGGTCGAGGCCCAATAAGATTGGACGGCGAAAGCGGCGCGTTGGCAAAATTTAAAAAAAGGAGAAACGGCGATGGGGCGAAAGACGCGGAAAAGATGGAGCGACTTTTGGAAGCGAACGTCGGAGCGAGAAATCGCGGATTTGCCGGACGATTTCGAGTGGGAAGTCGGCGAGGACGGCGGAGCCGCGATCGACTGGTTTAGGAAGTGGAGCGCGACCGACGTCGTTGTTCCGGAGACGTTCGACGGGCGCCCGACGACGGCGATCGGACGAGGCGCGTCTCAAAAGTTGCATCGCTTGCGTTCGATCGAATTACCGGCGAGTCTTCGAAGGTTGGGGAGCGCGTCGGCGGAGAATTGTCGCCTGTTCGCCGAGTGTTCGGAGTTGACGGCGATTAACGTCGCGCCGGGGAACGCCGTTTTCCGCTCCGTCGACGGCGTCCTTTACTTCGCCGACGGAAAGACGTTGGTTCGGGTTCCGCCGGGCAAACGGGGCGCGTTCGTCGTTTCGGGCGGCGTCGAGCGAATCGTCGACGGCGCGTTTTTCGGCTGTTCGTCGTTGACGGCGATTAAGGTCGCGTCGGGGAACGCCGCTTTCCGCTCCGTCGACGGCGTTCTTTATTCCGCCGACGGGAAGACGTTGATTCAGGTTCCGGGAGGCAAACGGGGTGCGCTCGTCGTTCCGGACGGCGTCGAGCGAATTGTCGAGGGCGCGTTTTACGGTTGCAAGGCGTTGACGGCGATTTCGCTTCCGCCCGGGGGGCAAAGGATCGGCTTCGGCGCGTTTGAACATTGCGATTCCTTGTCGACGGTCGACTTTCCGAACGAGTTGCGGGAGATGGGCGACGGCGCGTTCCAATATTGCTCTTCGTTGGCGTCGGCGACGCTTACGAACGGAATGTTAAACATCGGCCGCGAAACGTTTTGCGGTTGTTCGTCGTTGGCGTCGGTTTCGCTTCCGTCGGGGTTGCGGAGTATCGGCGAAATGGGGTTCGCCGGTTGCGAAGCGTTGTCGTCGATTTCGTTTCCGGACGGCTTGCGAAGTATCGGCGACGCCGCGTTTTGCGATTGCAAAGCGTTGACGTCGGTCGCGCTTCCGGACGGCTTGGAAACTCTTGGCCGCGACGCGTTCGCCGGTTGCGAAGCGTTGAAGGAGGTCGCGCTTCCGAAAGGGCTTGCAAGTATCGAATACAGCGCGTTTAACGAATGCCGGTCGTTGTCGTCGATTTCGCTTCCGGAAGGCGTCGAGCGAATCGAAAGCGGGGCTTTCGCCCGGTGCAAAGCGTTGACGGAGATAACGTTGCCGGCGTCGTTAAAAGAGTTGGAGCGCGACGCGGCTTGGCGAACGCATTCCGACGGCTGTTGGCTCGAGCCTCCGACGGTCGGGGCGTTCGCCGAGTGTTGGTCGTTAACGGAAATTAAGGTCGCGCCCGGCAACGCCTTTTTTAAGTCGGTCGATGGCGTCCTCTTCTCCGCCGACGGAAAGAGGTTAATTCGTTATCCCGCCGGGAGAAAGGAACGATGTTACGCGGCGCCGTCGAACGTCGAGACGGTTGAAAAGGGCGCGTTTTCCGGCGCTTCGTTGGAGAAACTCGTTTTTTCCGACGGGGTTCAAACGCTTGAAAACGAGGCGGTTGCCGGTTGCGTTAACTTGAAAAAAGCGACTTTTGGTCGCGGGTTGCGGACGGTCGAGCACGGCGCGTTCGAACATTGCCGGGCGTTGGAAACGATTGTCTTTCCGGCGGAGTTGGAAACGTTGAAATATACGACGTTTAGCGAGTGCGGCGCTTTGTCGTCGATTGAAATCGCGCCGGAAAATCCGAACTTCCGAACGGTCGAAGAGTTTTTGCTAACCGCCGACGGCAAAACGCTTTTACTTGCTTTCGGGGCCCAAGAAAAACGCGTCGTTCCGCGGGGCGTCGAGACGATCGCCAAACGGGCGTTTGAAAACGCTCGAGCGACGACGGAAGTCGAGTTCCCGCCGGAGTTGCGAACGGTCGAATATGCCGCGTTCGCCGAGTTGCGGAATTTGCGGAAAGTCGCGTTTTCCGAAGGGCCGCGAACGATCGGCGAACTGGCGTTTTGGAAATGCAAAGCGTTGCGAACGGTCGTTTTACCGTCGAGCGTCGAGGATATTGCGCAAAACGCGTTTCACGGTTGTTTGTTTCGCTTAACTTTTTTCGCCGCCGAGGGGTCCGTCGGCGAAAAATACGCTCGCGAGAACAAAATTCGGTTCCGACCGTCGGAGCAACGGCGGCGCGCGTTCTTTAAACGTTGGTTGACGCCGCGTTGCGAAAACGGGAAAACGGCGCGATAATCGTTTGGCGACGTCGGCGGTTTGGCCCGCTTTCGACGTTACTCCGTTTTCGGCGTTGGTTCAGTTCCTTTGGCGGGGCGCGTTTTGCGGTCGCGGTCGACGCCGGCGGTCTTCGTTTTGTACTTTTGACGAGCGTTCCAAGCGCCGCTTTTGAAGTCCCAAGTCGATTCGAGTTGCTCGCGCGTTAGTTCGACGCCGTATCCAAATTCGACGTCGGTTATGATCGCGTCGGTAAAGTCGACGCCGTCGAGCGGGCAATAAAACCGGCAGCCGGACAAATTCTTTTTCGAAAAATCCCAACCGGCGATCGCGCAAGCGCTACCGAACGTAATTCCGCGAAGGTCGCCCGTTTTATAGCACCGCGTCGAATAAAATTGTTTCGCGGTTAAAAAGCGCGCGTTCGTGCCCTTCGGATTCGGCCAAAAGGCGGCGCCGCGAACGTCGGCGTCGGTAAAATCGGCGTCGGCGAAGGAAACAGAGTCGAAGCGCGATCCGACTAAAAGGCAATCGGAAAAGTCCCAACCGCTTACGTCGTTCGGGAACGAAACGCCGCAAAGCAAGCCGGAGCGGCAACTTGCCGTCGAAGCGAATTGCGCTTCGGTCATATCGAGCGGAAGCTCCGCCGGGCGAGACGCGGGCGCCGGATTGCGTAAAAGAGGCGAAATCTTGTCGAACGACGCGCCTAGATCGGCGCCGGTAAAGTCGGCGTCGGCGCCCGAGACGAACCGACCGAAGGAAACGCGGCTTAGGTCTTTGCCGGAAAAGTCCCAACCGCTTAAAGCGAAAGGCTTTTCGGGCGGAAGAGCGCCGGAAATCGGGTCGCCGAAGCGCAAGGCGACGTCGTGTAAAGCGTTGTTTTGGAAACTTCGCGTCGAGGCGAATTGTTCGAACGTTATCGGCGCGCAAAAGACGACGTCGTTTAGCGTCGCGCCGGAAAAATCGCAGGTTTCCAAGCCGACGACCGACTCGTTAAAGCGAACGCGCTCCAACCGCCAATCGCAAAAGGAAACGCCGGTCAAATCGACTCCGTCGAAAACGACGTCGGTTAAGCGTTGCAAACGTTGGTTTTCCGTTTTTCGCAAGAGTTCCCAAGTAAACGGGACGCCGAAAATATCGCCGGACGACATATCGTCGTATCCGAGGGAAGACGCGGAAGAAACGAGAACGTTTTCGAGCGTCGCGCCTTCGAGTTCGCGACGCAAGGCGAGCGTCGAAGCGTCGGAGCGAATCGCCGCCGCGATCGCGTTGATTTTGTCGTTCCCGACTTTAGCGCGAATTTTCTCGACCGCTTCCTTCCAACGGAAATAAAACGCGTCGGGGCGAGTCGGTTGAAAATAAAGGTAGAAATCGACTTCGGAAGCGTCGGCGGACGAGGAGGCGGAAAACGTCGACGCCGCGTCGTTTTCGAGCGCGAACGTTGAAGCGCAAACGCAAGAAACGGCGGCGCTTGCGACGAAGACAAACGTCGCGACGGCGGCGAGGAAAAAGCGTTGAAGCAGCATTGCGTAAACTCCTAACGAACGTAAATTGGCGGGGAACGATAACGGAGGAAAACGACGGGACGTCGCCGTGAAAACTTTCGGCGACGTTTCGGAACGCGGGCGCCGCTATTCGGCTTCCGGCGTCGTTTCCGGTTCGGATTCGATTTCCGTTTCCAGCGCGGTTTCGGGCGACGCTTCCGGTGTTTGCGCGGCTTCTGCGACGAGCGCGGCGTCGACTTGCGCTTGCAATTCCGGCGGCAATTTGATTAAATCCATTCGCCCGGCTTTCCAGTTCCAAGTCGACTTCATTTGTTCGAGCGTCAGTCCGACACATTCGGTAAAATCCGCGTTTTTTAGCGCCGCGTTCTCGAACGAAGCGGCGGTTAAGTCGACGCGTTTAAATTGAACGTCGACTAAGATTGAGTTCGAAAAATCGAATTCGCGAAACGATAGTTTGGCGCCGTCGAAAGGTTCGGGCAGATAGGGCCGAAAATAAAGGTTTTGATAAATTTTTTGGCGGAAATTTCTCGTTTGGCGCAACTTGTCGCCGTCGAGGTTTTCGAATCGACCGCTTTCTAAAAACGCGTCGTGAAAACCGAGGGCGCGAACGGCGTCGCACGCGTAGGTGCAATACGGGTCGGGGTAAGAGAAGGTAAGACCGGAGTAATCGAGCGCGTGATTGACGGAAACGCCGGAAAAACCGATTTTCTTTTTGAAGTTGCGCGTTTCCTTTAGCTCTTCCGCCGAGATCAACGCGCCGCCGAAAGTATCGGCCAAATCGATGTTCATCAAATACGCGTCGTCAAACTTGCAGTCGATAAAGCGCGTATATCCGTCGGTTCGAACGCGGTGCAACCAGGACGACGAAAAGTCGCAACGAACGAAAACCGCTTGCCGAAAGTCGACGTTTACCAACGCGGAGCCGCTGAAGTTCGCGTCTTGAATTTTGACGTTGGTAAAGGCCGCGTCGTGCAGAAGCAAACCGCTTGCGTCGAGACCGTCGGCGATTCGGAGGACGCGACCCGATCGGGCAATGCGAAAGATCGTGTTTTCGTACGCGCCGCTAGGCCCGTGGCGGGGATCTTCCGGCAGAACGATAAATTCGGACGACGGCAACGGGTCGCAAATTTCTTTACCGTGCGCTTCGGAGTAACCGTAATCTTGCGCGACGCAAACGACGGGAACGGCGCAACTTGCGACGAAGGCGAACATCGCGACGACGGCGAGGGAAAGGCGTTGACGTTTCATCGTGTAAACTCCTGAATAATGCGAGTAAGCGAGTCGGCGAGTAAGTAATGCGAAAGGCGCCCGGACGCCGCCGCGTAAATTCGCAAGCGACGTCGTGGAGCGCGGCGGCGTTAATCCGCGCGACGTTACTTCGTTTCCGGCGCTGTTTCGGTTTCGGGCGACGCTTCCGCTTCCGTCGACTCGTCGTCTTCCGTTTTTTCCGCGTTCGCGTCGTTTACGAAGTCGGCGAAGAGCGCGGGATCGGCCCCGGCTTCGAGGAACGCGGCGACGACGTCGACGTATTCGGCGCGAAGGTCTTTGCGATATTCAACGCGTCCTTGAAGTTCTCGCTCAAACGACTTCCAGTCGGCGCCGGCTTTAATAAGCGCTCGAATCGCCCAAGCGTTCGGCCTATAGATCGCCCGGTAGAGCGCTTCGTTTAACGCGTCGACGCTAAAATCTTGTTCGAGAATCGCGGAGTATATTTCTTCGTCGACGTCCCAAAGGGCGAGGCGCGGGAGATTATCGCTCCAGTCGGCGCCGTCGTCCGCTCGCGATAGATCCGAATAGTAATAAAAGGACGGGTCGAAGCCGGCGGCGAGGACGCGACGGACTAACGCAACGTCGCCCGATCTCAGGATAAGATGCGGCGTCGCCGTCGAACGGAGAGGAAATTTGCGCCAACCCCTAAGGTCGTTTCGGGGGCTGAGCCGGTCGGTCGTTTCGACGTTCGGGTCGGCGCCCGCGTCGAGGAGGCGGTTCGCGATCGCCGCCGACGGGGTTTCGTCGAGGCAAAGCCAAAGAAGGGGCGTCGCGCCCGATTTCCCGACGGCCTTCGCGTCGGCGCCGTCGGCGAGCGCTCGCTCGATTTTCGCTAAGTCGCGTTCTTCGATCGCTTTACAGAGCGCGACGACTTTCGGGTCGGCGAACTCTTCTTGGGCGTTCCACTTGGCGACGCGCCAAGGATTTTCCGCCCAAGCGCGTTTATTCGCTTCGGCTTTCTCGACGAACGCGTCGTAAACCGGGCCGCTTTTGTTGTAAAACTGGTCGCCGATTTCTTCGCCGACTTGCATTCGGAGCGCTTCTTCGAAGGAAACGCCGTCTTTATACGCTCGGCAAGCGATTCCGCCCAACCGAACGCCGACCGGCGCCGCCGCCAAAAGAAGGACGAGAATAACGAGCGCCGCGATCTTTTTCTTAGTTAGCGTCATTGCTTAACTCCTTGCTTAGTCGTTGCTTGCGAGAATCGAACGCCGAGCGGCGACGGAAACAAGACGTCGCGCCGTTATCCGACGTCGTTTAGTTTAACCGACGGACGACGCGGCGTCAAGTTTTTTTAGCGGCGCCGCGTCGATTTTTTGCAAAATTTTTTGCCGAGAGAAAAAAAGCCGTCGAAGCGGAGAAACGACGGCGTTGGCGCGGATTTGATCGACGTTAAATCAACGGTTTGCGAAAGACGGCGGCGAAGCCGTTCGAGACGTGCCCGTTCATTGTCGGGAAGACGCGACGCTCGAACGCCGCCGTTTCGAACGACTGAAACAACGTTCGAACGCGCTCCTCCGAATGATGACGAAGCGTCGCGCCGTCCGGAAGGGCGAACGTGCCGAAAGCGGAACGACCGTTTGTCGCCGATTGGTAACGTTCGTAACGGTCGCGGTTGCGTTCGTCGTCGTTGAGGAGAAAATCGTTGACGTAAAGAACGCCGCCCGGTTGGAGAACGCGTCGCGCTTCGGCAACGAGCGTTTCCTGCTCCGCGTCGTCGACGACGCAAGTCAAGACGGCGAAAAGGATAACGGCGTCGAACGACGCGTCCGGAAAGTCGAGCGTCGACGGCGGCGAAACGCGCAGGTCGAGCGTCGGAAAGAGACGTTTTCCCCGTTCGATTAGCTTGTCGGAAAGGTCGACGCCGCAAAGGTTTCGGTAACCGGACTGCGTTAATTCCGCCAACGTTCGCCCGTATCCGCAACCGAAGTCGAGAATCGCCGCGTCGAGCGGAACGAAGCGGGCGAAAAACGCCGCGTCGAACGGCGTCGTGAAGGTTTTCGTTTCGGCGACCGAGTTCCAATAATCGCGCGGTTTCATCGGCGGCTCCTTGACGTTAAGTAGGGTAAAGTTGCGGGAGTTTTGCGGGAAAACGCCGTCTCGCTCGGGAAAAACGGGCGGCGGCTTGGAAGATAATATAAGCGTTTCGGCGTTCGCGTCAAGCGCTCGACGCGGTCGACGGGGGCGAAAAGAACGGCTTTTGGCGCTTTTTTTGCGGCGAACGCTTGATTTTCCGACGCGTTTTTTTTATAATCGAGGGACGAAACGGCGCGATTTCGGCGGTCAGCGTTGAGAAGCGCGGTAACGAGACGTAAATTAAGGAGTTAAGCGATGAAAAGGTTGAGCGTTGCGCGCCGCGGTCTGCGTTGGGCGTTCGCGGCGGCGCTCGGCGTCGCGAGCTGTTGTTTCTCGACGGTTCGCGGCGACGACGGCGGGAACGCGAGCGGAGCGAACGATTTTACGTTCCGCGCCGTTTGGTTCGACGAAGGAAATTTGCGCGCGCACCATAATTACGGGCCGGAGCCTATTCTCGGAAACAACGGGGAATATCCGAACCGCGCCGAATACAAGATAACGTTCCCAAAAGACGGCGTTTACAAACTTTCGGCGCTCTTCGCCGCGCAAGAAAGCCGTCCGGTAACGTTTTACCTCGACGGCGAAACGCTGGCGACGAACGCGCTCGCCGAGACGACCGGAAGTTGGAACTCCGAGACCGCCGCTTGGCGCGACGTCGCCGAGTTCGAAGCGAAGGCGGGGGAACATGTTCTGTCGTTTTCGCGGGAAACTTGCATTTCGCATATCGTCGCGTTCCGTTTGTCGCCGCGATTCGACGGGCCGGTCGATTGGCCGACGCCCCGCGCCGCGGTCGATTTTAAGTACGGCGCCAACGCGAATTTTGAGACGCGAGACCCGGCGGTCGACCGCGCTCGCAAGGGCGAGTCGGGCGAAACGTTCGAAGATCACTTCGGGCTCGAAACCGCCGCCGCGCTCGTTCCGGAAGACGAATTGAGCGTCGAAGTTCTTCCGCAAAAAGCGCTTAAACCCGACTGGAACAACGAGTTAACGTATTCGCCGGAAATGTTCGCGGCCCAAGACGAAACGAGCGTCGCGGCGGCTCCGCTGGCGGTTCGAATCGCGTCGAAAAAAGCGGCTCGCTCGTCGGAAGTCGCGGCGCCAGCGGACTTTACGGTCGAATTTAAAGTCGACGTTAAACGGCGTCGCCTTTTGCTCGAAAAGAGCCGGAAACTCTTGGCGACGCTGACGGAGCGGTTCGGCGAAGACGAAGTCGCGGAAAAATTCGGCCCCGATTTCGCGACGTTGGCGGAAACGTTCGACGCGCGGTTGAACGGTTTAAACGCTTGGAACGCAAAACTTTCCGGCGAGCCGTCCGACGCGGACAAGGAAGCGTTCGTTCGCGAATTTCTCGCCGACGTCCGCCTTTACTCCCGTTTGGGACGCGCGAATCCGCTCTTCGATTTCGACGATATTCTCTTCGTGCGGCGCAACGCTCGCCACCTCGGTCTCGTCAACAACTGGGTCAGCAACAGCGCGCTCAATCCTAAGGCGTTCGACGACGGACTTTATCGGTTGACGCTCGACGGTTCGGCGCGTTACCCGGCCGTTCCGCGCGAAGTTTACCGTCCGGAAAAACCGGCGTTCGTCGGCGACGTCGACCTGCACTTCGACGGCGAAAAAGTCCTCTTCAGCTCGACGCGCGAAAACGGACAGTGGAACGTTTTCGAAACGAAATTGGAAAAGGACGGCGAAAAAATCGTCGGAACGCCCGCGAAAGAGCTGCTTCCTAACTTGCCCGACGCCAACTCTTACGACGCTTGCTACCTGCCGGACGAGTCGATCGTTTACACGTCGAGCGCTTGTTACATCGCGGTGCCTTGCGTCAACGGGTCGACCCGCGTTACGAACACGTATCGGATGTACGCCGACGAAAAGAAGACGATTCGCCGCTTGACGTTCGACCAAGAACACAACTGGCACCCGACCGTAACCGAAGACGGCAGAATCCTTTACCAACGTTGGGAATACGCCGACATTCCGCACGCGCACTCGCGCTTGCTCTTCCAGATGAACCCGGACGGCACGAACCAAAACTCGTTTTACGGCACGAACTCCTATTGGCCGAACTCGATGTTTTACGCGCGCCCCATTCCGGGCGAACCGACGAAATTCGTCGCGATCGTTACCGGGCACCACGGCGTTCCGCGGATGGGCGAACTCGTTCTCTTCGACGTGCGCAAAGGGCGGAAAGAGGCGTCCGGCGCCGTTCGCCGCATCTGCGCGAAAACGCCGATCGTCGCGTCGAAAACCGACCCGAAATACGACGACACGCTGATCGTCGACACGCTCGTCGACGAGGCTTGGCCGAAATTTTTGCATCCGTTCCCGCTCGACGGCGATTATTACCTCGCGTCCGCTCGACTCAACGCGCAAGACGGTTGGGGAATTTATCTCGTCGACACGGACGACAATATGATCTTACTCTCGAAGGAGCAAGGTTTTGCGCACTTCGAGCCGATCCCGTTGCGCCCGACGGAACGTCCGCCGGTGATCGCCGACCGAATCGACGAAAGCCGCGACGACGCGACCGTTTTCATCGCCGACATTTACTTTGGCGACGGCTTGAAGAACGTGCCGCGCGGAACGGTTAAGTACTTGCGCCTCTTCACTTACAATTATCTTTATCCGAACATGGGCGGGACGATCGGCGGCGTCGGCGCGGAAGGGCCGTGCGACGTGCGCAACACGCTCGGCGTCGTTCCGGTCGAGCCGAACGGTTCGGCGCTCTTTAAGGTTCCGGCGAACACGCCGATTTCGATTCAGCCGCTCGACGAAAACGGGAAAGCCCTGCAAATTATGCGCAGTTGGTTCACCGCGATGCCGGGCGAAAACCTGTCGTGCGTCGGATGCCACGAAGATCAGAACAGCGTTTCGCCGAGTTCGCTCGACCCGACCGTCGTGCAACGGATGAAAACGAGCGAAATCGAATTTTGGCGCGGCCCGAGTCGCGGTTTTTCCTTCCGCGCCGAGGTGCAGCCGGTTCTCGACCGTTACTGCGTCGCCTGCCATAACGGCGACGAAAGCGCGCCGCTCGGGGCGTTCGACTTGCGCGGTTTGGAGAATATTAAGGGGTACGGAACGTATTTCCCGGTTTCGATTCGGCCCGGCAATTGGTCGACGAGTTACGACGCGTTGCACCGTTACGTCCGCCGTCCGGGGATGGAAAGCGATTACCATCTCCTTATGCCGACGGAGTTTGGCGCGGAAACGACCGATTTGTACAAACTGCTCCTCAAAGGGCATTACGGCGTTCGGCTCGACGCGGAGTCTTGGGATCGGCTCTTGACTTGGATCGACCTCAACGCGCCGTATCACGGCTATTGGGGCGAACAGGGCGACTCCGCTAACGCCGCGCGCTGGAACAAGTTGCGTCGCGACGTGATGGAGTTGTACAAGAGCGGCGGCGTCGACCAAGAGGTCAAGCGTCCGACGACTTGGAACCCGAAGGTCGCCGCCGAAACGAGCAAAACGAACTGGAGCGCGATTCCGACGAATCCGTTCGCCGCGGGCCCGAACGACGTCGCGCCCTTCGCCGACGGGGAAACCGTTCGCGCCGCCGCGCTCGCAACGCTCGAAAAGAAAAAGACTTCCGCCGCGGCGCCGCTCCTCGATTGGGCGTTCGACGCGCCGGAAGCGAAAAAACGGCAAGCGGACGAAGCGGAGCGTCTTTTCGGCGACCGAACGAAAACGACGACCGTCTTGGAACCGATTCCCGGATTGAAAATGGAATTCCGTTTGATTCCGGCGGGAACGTTCGTAATGGGCGCGCAGTCGCCCGACGGGCCGCGTTACGACGACGAAAAGCCTTGCGTCGTCGAGATTAAGCGTTCGTTCTGGATGAGCGTCGACGAAACGACCAACGCGCTTTACGAACTGGTCGCGCCGGCGCACGACTCCGGCGTCGAGTCGCGGCACGGGTTCCAATTCGGCGTTCGCGGTTTTTACGTCAACGGGCCGGAACTGCCGGTCGTTCGCGTTTCCTGGAACGACGCAAACGCTTTCTGCCAAAAGATTTCCGAAGCGAGCGGTCAAACGTTCCGCCTGCCGAGCGAAGCGGAGTGGGAATACGCCTGCCGAGCGGGAACGGCGACGTCGATGAATTACGGCGCCGTCGACGCGGACTTTTCGCGTTTTGCGAACCTCGCCGACGCGACGCTGCGCAACTTCGTTTGCCATCAGTACTTCAAGGAAATCAAGCTGGAACGAGGCGCCGAGTTCGATCATTGGATTCCGAGAATCGCGAACGTCGAGGACGGCGGATTCTTGTCCGAAAAACCGCGCAAGTACGAGCCGAACGCTTGGGGGCTCTTCGACATGCACGGCAACGTTTCCGAATGGACGGCGAGCTTGGCGAAACCGAATCCGACGGCGGACGGCGACGCCGCGAGCGCCGAAGGGGAACGCGTCGTCCGCGGCGGCTCTTGGTACGACCGTCCGATCAACGCTCGGAGCGAATACCGAACGTCGCTGCGACCTTGGCAAGGCTCGTTTAACGTCGGTTTCCGCGTCGTTTGCGAGATTCCGGAGGCCGCCGAGAAGTAAATAACGTTGAGAAATAGCGTTTAGACGGTTCGCGCCCTCCCGCCGAGTCGAGTTAACGCTCGATTCGGCGGGAGGGCGCGTTTTTTTTAGATTGCGATTTCTTGGAACGCCGCGATTATTCGGCGGGCGTTTCCGGAGCGTCGGTCGCGGGGGCGGGCGTTTCCGGCGTCGGAACGACCGGCGCGACCGGCGACGCGGCGTCGACCGTTTGACGCGTCAAGAGTTTCAGTTGCGTTTCGACGTTCGACATAATCTCGGTCAGCGAGTCGACGCGGGTTTTCAAGTCGTCGATCGACGTTTTGATCGCGTCGATTTCGTCCTTCGAGATTTGTTGGAACGGATTGTAACGCTCTTCCGCGAGTCCGGCGCCTTCGGTCCAAGTTCCCGGAACGTAACGAGTTTCGGCGAAATTCGGATCGGCCAAGCGCGGGATTTCCGCCGCCGCGAGACCCGCCAAGTTGACGAGCCCGATTTCGCGAAGGAGAGTCGCCGCTTCTTCCGCTTTTTGCATTTTCGTCGCGACGTCGTTTCCGCCGATTAATTCGGAAGCGCCGCCAAAGGAGGAGAGGCGATTTTCCGGCGGAATCGCGGCGTTCGGGTCGCCGCCGAGATTCGGGAGCGCGTTCGGGAAAGCGGGCGCCGTCGGCGTTTGCGGGGCGCTCGTCAAACGTTCGTCGATTTCTTTAAGTTGGTTAAGGAGCGTCGTTTGCTCCGCTCGAAGCGTCGTCGCGAGGGCTTCGTCGTTCGGCGAAAGAGCGCGCATCGTTTGCTGAAGTTGGCGATATTGTCGCGTCAATTCTTCCTTTTGAGCGCGGAGCAACTCGGCTTCTCCGGGCGCGAGCAGAATCACGGCGGTCGATTCCGTCGACGGAACGCCGTTCGGGGCCGCGAGCGGATTCGCGTTCAAGTCGGCGCCCAACGCGGCGTCGAGCTCGACCCCTTCTTGCGCGGCGCGGTTTCGGCGATACGTCGCGAAGTCGCCTGCCGCCGCTTCCGCTTGTCGGATTTGATATTGGAGCGCGGAAAGTTCGGCGACGGTCTTTTGATACGCTTCTTGTTCGGCGGCGTTCGACGGAATGACGCGGAGTCGCGCTTCAAGGGTTTGAGCTTGCGCGCGCAACGCTTCGACGTCGTTCGACGGAGCGGCGCTCGGTTGCGACGACGGAAGAACGAACCGCGGCGCGGCGTTCGACGTTCCGATTCCGAGCGGATTCGGATTGGCCGGAACCGGCGCCGGAAGGGGCGCCGTCGCGTCGGTCGGAGCGGGAACGCCCGGCGTCGACGGAGGAACCGGAACCGGCGCGTTTTGGGCGTTCGCGGCGCCCAACGTCAACGCGAGCGCCGTCGCGCCCGTCGTCGCCGCAAAATACGGGGAGAGAACGATTTTTTTCCAATGCGACATAACGTTTCCTCGTTTGGGTTTGGACGGCGCGCTTGGCGACCGCCTCGCTAAATTGGCGGGTTGTTAAGTTGGAAAAACGGGGAGGAATGGGAGGATAAAGCGGGCGCGCCGCCAACCGAAACGCTCCGCTATCTTCATTTTATGGAGAATATCGGCGAAAATCAAGGAACGTCGCGCAAAATAACCGCTTTTTTTCCCGACGTTAGCGTTTTCCCGGCGGCGGCGGACGCGTTGGAACGGTTGCGAGGATTGAAACGAACGCGTCGACGGCGGCGAAACGTCGAACGGGGAAAACAAGGAGAAAACGGCAAGATGGGAGGAACCGATGAAGCGCGGGAAATAGCGAAACGGCGCAAAATAGAAAAAGACCGCTCGTCGGAACGAACGGTCTTTTAGAGCGCGAACGCGAACCGTCGACGCCGAAATCGCGGAGAAAACGGCGGCGTTTAGCGGTTTAAAATCGAATTAACGGAGCGAAATTTCGTTCGCTTTGAGGAAATCGAGGAATTTTTGGTGGAAATCGTCGATTTCTTCGCCGCTGAGCGTGTGGTCGGTCGCGCCGATTTCGAAGCGGAACGAGTAGCTCGCCGTCCCCTTTTCGAGCCCCTTGCCTTTGTACATCGTCAGGAACGAGCGTTTCAACAGGAGCGGGTGCGCGAACTCGTCGAGTTTCGCCGAAAGGCCTTCGTACCCGGATTCAAGCGGCCAAACGAGCGAGAAGTCTTGCCAAGAACCGGGGAACTTCGGCGGTTCGACGAAACGAAGCGACGGGTAAAGGTTCCCGGCGAATCGGTCGAGTTCCAGCTCGAACCAAACGACTTGCCCGCCTTCCGGCGAGACGACGGAAAGCGCTTTCTTGTCGAGAACGCCGAGCGCGCCGATTTTCGTTTCGCCGCGGTAAATTTCGACCGAATGATCGACCGTTTGCCAAGGCGTTTTGTCTTCTTTCGTCGCGACGAACTTCAACTCTTCGTTGTTTTGGAGGAAAATCGAGCCCAAATCTTCGATCGCCGCCTTAATTTCGAGGTAATGATCGTCGATCGAAACGCCCGATTGAACGAAGCTAACGCCGCTCAAACGCGGGACTTCGTCGCATTTTTCCGCGCTGTCCTTAGGCTTGCGTTGGTCGTCGACGGCGCCGATTAAGCGGTAGACGCGACCGAGTTCGAAGTAACGGAACGAATCGCGGAACGGACGGTTCTTCGCGACGAGCGCGAGGAGGTTCGGCATAAGGGTCGTGCGAAGATGCGACTCCGCCGGGGAAACCGGGTTCAGGAGCGTCAACGTTTCGCCCGCGTCGAAACCGAGCGCCGCCGTCCAATTGTCGTTCGTCCAGCCGTAATTGTGAACTTCGAGGAAGCCGTAACCGAGCGCGAGCAAGCGACGGGCGCGGTGTTCGAGGCGAATGTACTCCTCGACGTAAAGCGGTTTCAGCGGCGCTTCCGGCAAAATCGGCGCGATATTGTCGAAACCGTAAATGCGCGTAACTTCTTCGACGATATCCTCTTCGATCGAAATATCCTTCGTACTGCGGAACGCCGGGACGCCGACGCGGAGCGTTCCGTCCGGGAGGTAGTCCGCTTGGAACTCGATGGAGCGGAGAATTTCGAGCGCTTTTTCTTGCGGGAAATCGACGCCGACGAGTTTGTTCAAGCGACCCGGCGGGAGTTCGATCCAACGCGTCTCGTCTTGGAGGTCGCCCGCGAGCGAGAAACGGGTTTCGACGCGGTAAGCGACGCCCGACTCTTCGACGAGCTTCAAGATGCGCTCCGTCCCAACTTTAACGTTTGCCGGCGGTTGCGTTTTTTCGTAACGTTGCGACGCGTCGGTGCGGAGATTCAAACGACCGGCGGTGCGGCGAATGCGAGCGGCGCGGAAGTTCGCCGATTCGAGCATAACGCGGGTCGACGAGCCGGTGATTTCCGTTTCGAGACCGCCCATAATCCCGGCGATCGCGACCGGTTTCGAACCGTCGCAAATCATCATATCGTCCGCTTGCATCTTGCGTTCCGTTCCGTCGAGCGTCGTGAAGACGCCCGGCGCTCCCATCGGCGCGACGCGGATGTTCGAGACTTTGTCGGCGTCGAAGGCGTGCGTCGGTTGACCGAGTTCGAGCGAAACGTAGTTCGTAACGTCGACGAGGAGGTCGTAAGTGCGTTGGCCGAGCGCGTGCAGGCGGCGCTGCATCTTAATCGGCGACGGGACTTGCGCCGCGCCCGCTTCGATTCCGAAAACGATTCCGGAGTAGCAGGGGCAGTTTTCGTCGGCGATTTCGACCGGAAAGGCCGGGAGGTCGGCGTATTGGTCGACACTGTGTCGCGGAAGCGGTTTCAATTCGCGGTGGAAAATTGCCGCCAATTCGCGAGCGAAGCCGTAATGGCCCCAAAGGTCGGGGCGGTGCGTCAGGCTCTTGTTGTCGACTTCGATCAAAACGTCGGTCGCCGGGACGAAATCGGAGAACGGGGCGCCGCTGGGCGTCGACGCGGGGCACTCGAAGACGATTTCGTGCCAATCGCTCATTCCGAGTTCGGCGGCGCTGCACAAGATCCCTTGACTCGGGCGACCGTAAACCTCGGCGGCTTCGATCTTTTTCTCGCCGAGCGTCGTTCCGGCCGGGGCGAACGCCGACTTCAAACCGACGCGAGCGTTCGCCGCGCCGCAAACGGTCGTGAAGACGCCGCGCTCTCCGCAGTCGACCTTGCAGAACGTTCGCTTTTTGCCGTCTTCAGTCTCGAACGGCTCGGCGGAAACGACTTCGCCGACGTAAACGCCGTCGACGTAACGGGTCAGCGTCGACCAACCTTCGACTTCGGCGGTCGCCATCGTCAAACGGTCGGCGACGACTTTCGGCTCGACGTCGGAAATATCGACAAAATCGGAAATCCAGTCAAGAGAGATAAACATGGGCGCCTCGGGAAAATAGGGGGGCGTTCGGGGAACGTTCCGCCGACGAAAATTAGGGTAAAACGGGGAAAAATGTCGATTTTTAAAACGAAAACGTCGCGCCGTCGCTTTCAACGCGGCGCCGCGACGTTCGGTTAAGTTAAGGGCAAAATCGTCGCCGAGCGGCGTAAAACCGACTCGAAACGGTTTCGGCGCTTAGTTTTCCAAGAGCCAAACGAGGAGGCCCTTTTGCGCGTGCATACGGTTCGACGCTTCCTCGACGATTCGGCTTTGCGGCGAGTCCATCACCTCGTCGGTAACTTCCAAACCGCGGCGCGCCGGGAGGCAGTGGAGGAAAATCGCGTCCGGACGGGCCGCTTTCATCAGGTCGCCGTTGACTTGGTACGCGGCGAAGTCGGCCTTGCGTTTCGCCTCTTCGCTTTCTTGACCCATACTGACCCAAACGTCGGTGTAAAGGACGTTGCAACCGCGAACCGCTTCCGTCGGGTCGGCGATTTGTTCGAGTTCGAACCCGGGTTGCGCTTGCGCGGTCATCTCGGCGATTTCCGCGTCGCTGAAGCGGTATCCTTCCGGCGACGAAATAACGATTTTGACGCCGAGCATCGCCGACGCTTCGACCAAGCTGGCCGCGACGTTGTTCGAGTCGCCGATCCAAGCGATTTTCACGTCGTCGAAGGAGCCGAACTCTTCCTTAATCGTCAGCATGTCGGCCAACGCTTGGCAGGGGTGCGACTTGTCGGTCAGCGCGTTGATAACCGGAACGGTCGAGTATTTCGCAAACTCTTCGACCGTCGTATGTTTTTTGGCGCGGAAAACGATGCAGTCGACCATCGAGCTAAGGACGCGGGAAACGTCCGGAACCGACTCGCGCTTGCCGAGGCCGATGTGCTGCTCTTCGAGGAGCATCGAGCCGCCGCCGAGGTGCGTCATTCCGGCTTCGAAACTGACGCGGGTGCGGAGCGACATCTTTTCGAAAATGAGGCCCAACACTTTGCCGTCGAGGCGCTTCGGACGGACGCCCTTCTTGAAGTCGGCCTTCAATTCTTCGGCGATTCGCAAAATCGATTTCAGTTCGTCGACCGAAACGTCGGCGAGCGAAAGGATGTGGCGCGGTTTCATCGGAATTAGGCTCCCTTCTTCAAAGCGGCTTCAAGGATATCGAGACCTTCGTCGAAAACGTCGAGCGGCGTGTTAACCGCCGGAAGGAGTCGGATAACCGAGCCGTGCGTGCAGTTGATCAACAGTTTTTCTTTCATACAGCGTTCGACGAAGCAAGCGCCGTCGATTTTCAGTTCGAGACCGATCATCGCCCCGACGCCGCGAACTTCTTGAATGAAGTCGAGTTCGGTCGCCCACTTGTTCATACGTTCTTTGGCGCGTTGTTCGAGGACGGTCGCTTTTTCGAGGAGACCCTCGTTTTCGATCATTTCGATCGTCGCGATACCGGCCGCGGCGGCGACGGAGTTCCCGCCGAACGTCGAAGCGTGCATCCCGCGACGCAAACTCGGCGCCAGTTCTTTCGTCGTCATCATCGCGCCCGCCGCGACGCCGCTGCAGAGCGCCTTGGCCAACGTGATCACGTCCGGAACGACGTTGAAATATTGATACGCGAACCATTTCCCGGTGCGCCCCATCCCCGTTTGGACTTCGTCGAAAACGAGGAGCATATCGTTTTTATCGCAAAGAGCGCGCAACCCTTCGAGGAAGCCCGGCGGAGGAACGCGGACGCCGCCTTCGCCTTGGATCGGCTCGATCATAATCGCCGCGGTTTCGTCGTCGATCGCCGCTTCGACCGCCGCCAAGTCGCCGTAAGGGACGTAAACGAAACCGGGAAGCATCGGTTCCAAGCCTTTTTGGTACTTCGGTTGCGCGGTCGCGGTCGCGGTCGCCATCGTGCGTCCGTGGAAGGAGTCTTGGAAGGTGATGATCTTGTATTTGCCCTTCGGCGTCGAGTGGAGGCGGACGAGCTTAATCGCCGCTTCGTTCGCTTCGGCGCCAGAGTTGCAGAAGAACGCTTTGCCGCCGAAACCGCGTTCGGAGAGCATTTTCGCCCAAACGCCTTGTTCTTCTTGGTGCCAGCTGTTCGGGACGTGCAGAAGACGCTCGACTTGCTTTTTCAGCGCTTCGACGACCGGTTTCGGACAGTGCCCGAAGAGGTTGCAACCCCAACCCGGGAAAAAGTCGAGATAACGAACGCCCTCGGCGTCCCAAATGTACGGCCCTTCGCCGCGAACGAGCGCGACCGGGTAACGGGTGTAGTTCGGGATGACGTATTCGTCGAAGAGCGAAATAATTTCTTGCGAGCTTCTGGACATTGCGGTTTAAACTTCCTAGGTAACCTATTTTAACGCAAAAACTCCGTCCGAGCGCGATTTCGGTCGCGGGAAGGGCGGTTAAAACGGGGCGCGTCCGGCGTTCGAGCGTCAAACTCGAGCGGGAAGCGGACGCGAAACGAGCGTCGACGGCAAATTAAGGATACAAACGCGCGACCGACGGGAGCGGAAAGCGCGCCTCCGACGGAAAAGGCTTTTTCGGTCGAAATCGACCGTTTGCCAAGGCGCGCTTAATTTGCCTAAAACGCCTTGCTTGCCAAAAAAGTCGGCGAGCGGTTAGTCCTGGACGATTTCCGTCCCGACGCCTTGGCTGGTGAAGATTTCCAGCAGGAGCGCGTGGCGGATGCGACCGTTTATAATGTGAATCTTCTTGACGCCGCGTTCGAGCGTCTTCAAGCAGGATTGGATTTTCGGAATCATCCCGCCGATGATGGCGCCGGACGCGAGGAGTTTTTTCGCTTCGTCGGCGGTCAGCGAGTTGATCATCGAGGCCGGATCGTTCGGGTCGGTGCGGACGCCGTTGACTTCGCTGACGAAAACGAGCTTGTCGGCGCCGAGTTGTTTGGCGACTTCGGTCGCGGCGACGTCGGCGTTGACGTTCAAACCGTTGCGCCCGCCGTCGTCGACGATCGTGTACGACGGGATGACCGGAATGACGCCGCGGTCGCAGTATTCGCGGATTTTATCGACGTCGACGCGGGTAACTTCGCCGACCCAACCGAGGTCGATTTCGGCGCCGTCCGCGTCGAATTGCGCCGTTTTGCGACCGTAAAGGACGTTCGTGTCGAAGCAGTCGGAGAGCGCGACGGCGAAACCGCTGTAAAATTTGATCGAGTCGACGAGGCTTCGCGAAATTTTGTGCGCCAATTCTTCGCGAACGACGGCGAGCGTCGCGTCGTCGGTGTAACGGCGACCTTGAACGAAGCGCGGTTCGATTCCGGCGTCTTTCATCGCTTGGCTGATCGCGGCGCCGCCCCCGTGAACGACGACCGGCTTAATCCCGACCGACTCCATAAAGACGAGGTCGGTGAAGAGGTGCATCATCGCGATTTCGTCTTCCATCAGGCTGCCGCCGAGTTTGACGACGACGGTGGCGCCGCGGTGTTCGCGGATCCATTTCATCGCTTCGATAAGAACGTCGGCTTTGCGGCTGACCTCTTCGATCGAGTTGAAAGAAACGGCGTTGGGGCTCGTTTGTTCGGACATAGCGCGGACTCCTGCGCAAGGGCGAGAGGCGGAGCGAGGCTTAAAAGCGACTCGCGAAACGGGACGTAAGACGACGTGCGTCAAAACGGGCGCAAAGGGCGCGGCGGCGTCGCCGGGAGGGGGGAAACGTCGCGCGATTAAAACGAATAAAAGGTTTTGCCAACCGCGCGCCGACGCGATAACGTCAAAAGCGCGCGATTCGCAAAACCTGTTTCGCTATGAAAAGCGTTCGGAGGATTTTCGACGACGGAATGCGGAACGTCGCGTCGCGGCGTCGCCGGTTTGGCGAAACAACTCAACCGAACCGCGAACGAAGCGGCGACGCGGAATAAAACCGCGCGGTCGACTTTTCGAGCGAAGCTCCGGCGTCGAAAATCAATGAGGCGAAACTCAGTCGCCGACGTAGGGCATCAACGCCATAAAACGCGCGCGTTTGACGGCGGCGGCGACGGCGTGTTGGCTGACGGCGGAGCAACCGGTCTTACGGCGGCTAATGATTTTGCCTTGGCGGCTCGTCAGCTTTTTGAGGAGTTCGACGTCTTTGTAGTCGACGAACATCGGGCGCGGACGTTCGCCGTTGACGCTCAACGGATCGCGTTTCTTGCTGCGGATCTTCGCCTTGGAACGTTTGCGATTGATACGATTCTTTTTGAATGCAGGAGGTTTAGACATATTTTTTACCAACCGTGTGTGTTTTCTTTCGCCGAAACGTCGACGCCCAAAAGGGGACGACGCAGGGGCGTTTGCTCGAAATACCGTTTAATATCCCAATATACATAAAGAGTCGCGCGTCGCAAGGGGGGAGACGAAAATTTTTTTCATCTTTTTTCCCTTTCTTGCCCGAACGATTCTTAAAAAGCGCGTTAGACGAAATTGCGCGTTAAAATAGGTAAAAAAACGACGACCCTTTAAGGTTCGCCGTTTTGTGTTTTTTGCGCGTTTTGCGTTTTTTGCCTAACTTTCTTTACGCGACGTTTCCTCGCCGCTTTTTTCCCAGTTGCGACGCGAAACCGCTAAGCGTTCGTTTTCTTGGCGCAATTTTTCTTTTTCCAGTTCGGCGACGATTCGACCGGCGATCAATTCGAGCGTTTCCAGTTCGCGCGTTTCGATTTCCTTTTTTTGATTCGAAAAGTACCAAATTGTGCCGAGAATCGTCGTTTCGGAGGCGACGGGAACGCAAAGGGAACAATCGAAATCTTCCGGCGCTTTCCAGGCTTCGGCCAAGTAGGCTTCGTTGAGAACGACGGCGCTGCCGAGCAACGCTTCGACGTCGGCGCGGGCGCCTCGCAGGGGACGCGGCGGGTCGAGGAAGCGGTCGGTCGGGAGTCCCCAAAGAGCGCGGATTTTGAGGCGAGTCGTTTCGTCGTCGAGGAGGTAGAGCGCGGCGGCGTCGAACCCGCCGAGGGCTTTCGCTCCGGTTTTCAGGACGTCGCGAAGTCGGGAAGCGAGGCGGGCGCCGTCGTCGGTTAATTCGACGTTCGTCGTCGCTTCGACGGCCAATTCCGCTTCGCGAGCGACGAGTTCGGCGCGCCAACGGTAGTTTTCGCCGAGCGTCGTCGCCAAGGTTTCGGCCAACGCGACGGCGGTCGTCCAAGGAACGAGCGGTTCGACGTTCGGCGCCGAGCGGAGGACGAGCGCGCCGAAAATTTTAACGTTCGGGTCGCCGACGGGAATTCGGACGATTTTTTCGGAGGTTTCCGTCGCGTTTTCAAACGTTTGCTCGTCGGCGGCGTTTTCGGACGAACCGGCGCGGAAGAAGCGGAGATCGTAACCGGCGACTTTTTGGAAGACGCGCAAGGTTTCCGGGAGGCTTCCGACGAACGGAACGTCGTTGGGATCGCACCATTTTTTCTTGACGGGAAAATCGCGAAAAGATCGATCGCTAAAATTTTCGGGATTCATAAACAAAGTCCGTTGCTATTCCGCGGGTCGACGCTAAGCGTCCGCGTTTCGGTTCGAATCGCGTCGAGCGATTCGGACAAAAGGGAAACGCCGTTAAAACATCGGGGCGAGGGCGCGTCGCGTCGCGGCGTTTTCGTTTGCATATATATTAATGACAAAAACGCGAAAACTAACCGCGAATCGTCTCGACGCGGAGAACGCGCGCCGCGTCGATTGGCCCGATCGCCGTGGGAACGGAGCGGTTTCGTCGGGGCGCGAGAAAAGCGAAAGCGAGAAAAACGTCTCGGCGAGAGAGGCGTTTTCGACGTCGGCTTTCTTACGTTCGACGAAGTTTAGACCGCGCGCGGCGGCGCGCTAGCTCCGTTTCTTTTTTTCACTTTGCTAGAATCGTCCGAATGGGAAAAAAATAAAATCAAAAGCGTTTTCGACAAGGTTTTTCCGGTCGCTCCGGTTGCAACGTTCGGCGCGTTTTTTTGTGAAGAAAAAATCGAGTTGACGCGGGACGACGCTAAAGTCGCCGCGCCGCGCCTAAGAACCGCGGCGCGAAAAGACGGATTAGAACGGGCGCGCGGATTAAATGGGGCGGCGGGGGCGAGCGCGGACGTCGAAGCTCGAACGCGAGAAGGATAGCGCGGTTGTTTAAACGATAGAATCGGCTCAATCGCCCAAATTGCGAAAAATTTTTCAAAAAAAGGGCGGGGGGGCGTTCCAAATTGCGCCTCTTCGGATTATCATTATAATATAGACGAACCGCCGCGTCGGCGTCGACGAAAAAATCGACGCCGAGAGCGGCGCGCTTTGGAGGCCGTTGGTCGCCGTCGGCGGCGAGCGCGTTCGAAACGGCGTCGGGCGTTTTCGTTGTCGAAGAACGTCGAACGGATTGAATAAGAAGGATTTCGAATGAAACGACATTTCGCGATTGGCTTGATTTTTTGTCTTATGAGCGTTTGCGTCGCCGCGAACGCGACGGCGGCGGGGATCGCTAAATCCCGTCTTGTCGCGGAGAGGGACGCTCAAGCGGCCGGGCTGACTCGCGCTTGGTTCGCGCAAGCGACGCTCGATCAAAACCGCGAGGAAGTTACGAGCGCGACGCTTCAAGACGGCGTCGTCTTTATTACGACCAACGGCGGCGTCCTGCAGGCGATCGACGCGGAGAACGGGACGACGCTTTGGACCGTCAACGTTGGACGCGAGTATTTGACCGCGCCGGCGATCAACAGCAAAATCGTCGCCGTTCTTTGCGGAACGCGCTTGGTCGTTTACGATCGTTTTAGCGGCAAGTTCCTCGACGAAACGGAAGTGATGGGGCAACCGTCGGCGGCTCCGGTCGCGACCGAGCGCGAAATTTACGTTCCGGTTTACTCGCAACGGCTTTACGCTTATCCGGCGAAACGTCGCGAATCGGCGCGTCCCGAAGCGCAAAAGGCGCTTGAGGCGATGTTGGAAGCGACCAAAGACGCGAAGATGGCCGCGGAAATGCAAGCGGAACTCGAAGCGGATTACGCGGCGAACGGCTCGAAACAGTTTTTGCTCGCGCCCCTTGACGAAACGCGCCCGCATCAATGCCCGACTCTCGGCGTCGCGGCGGCCGCGCCGATTTTGGGGGCGCAGTCTTACGGCGTCGACCGCTTGATCTGGACGACCGACCAAGGTTGGCTGATGATCGGCGAACTGCAGCGCGACGCGGTGAACAATCCCTTCCAACTCCTGTATAAATTACAAGCGACTCCGCAAATCGCTTACTTGAACGAGTCGCGCCTCGGGAATCGTTTCTTGGCGCCGCGCGACGACGTTTCGAGCGTTCCGTTTTACGTGCCGCAAGACCTCTCCGCGCAAAATATGGCGATGGAAGCGGCGCGCCGCAAGGGCGGGCTCGCGATCGTCGGAACCGATTCCGGCAACGTTTTCGCGATTAACGACGCCAACGGCAAAGTGCGCTGGACGTACTTGACGCAAAGTCCGGTGAGCGAACGCGTCTCGGCGTTCAAAGATTTTACCGCGTCGAAGGAACTCGCTTACAACGTTTATATTCCGGTTGAATCCGGCGATTTCTTCGCGCTCGACCTGAAAACCGGGCTCGAAAATTGGCGCGCTTCCGGCGTGAAGCGTTTGATTTCCGCGTCCGCGACGCGTCTTTACGTCTTCGACCAACTCGATCGTTTGGCGGTTCTCGATCGCGCGAACGGTTCCCGCTTGAAGACGCTGACTCTTGCGCCGACGAAATTCCAAATTTTCAATCAAGAAACGGATCGCGTTTACTTGGTTTCCGCCGACGGGTTGATTCAATGTCTGCGCGAAACGCAACAAGTCGAGCCGTTGCGCCATCGCGACGAAACTTGCGCCGACGTCGCCGCGCGTTTGGCGAAAGCGATCGAAACCGGTTCCGAAGACGCTCCGAACGCCGCCGAAGCCGCTCCGAGCGTCGTCGACGACGCCGCGGCCGCGGACGCCGAAGCCGCTGAAGACGACCCCTTCGCCGACGATAGCGAAGCGACCGACGAAAGCGCGGACGCCGAAGCCGCTGAAGACGACCCCTTCGCCGACGATAGCGAAACGACCGACGAAAGCGCGGACGACGAGGCCGAGGAAGACGACCCCTTCGCCGACGACGCCGAAGCGACCGACGAGGAAGACCCGTTTGGCGGTGACGACGAAATCTTCTGATTCGCGCCGATTTCGGGAATAAAACGCTGCGACGCGTCGACGTTTTTTACGTCGACGCGTTTTTTTTGCGTTGAAAAGTCGAGACGTAAAGCGAAACGTCGAGCGAACGCGCCGGTCGACGCAAGGGCGAGAAAGAGCGATAAAAAAGACGACGCGCTTGGAGCGGCGCCGAGTCGGAACGGCGAACGCGCCGAAAGGCGCAAAGCGAGAAAGCGCGACAAAAAAAGACGATCCGCGTCGGCGAATCGTCTTGAAATTTAAGCGACTTGTTGAATTTGGGCAAAAAAACGGCGAAAGAGCGTCGCCCAAAGGACGCGTTTAACTTCGCGAACGCGCTAAAGAGCGTTCCATTCGTTCGATCGCGTCGGCGACGTCGAACGCCGCGGAACCGTTCTCGATCGAACCGTTCGTTTTGAGAAGTCGATCGACCTTTTTTTGCGCCGAAAGCACCGCGCTGTGTCGACGTCCGCCGAAGTAAGCGCCGATTTCGGCCAACGCGGAACGGGTGTGTTTGCGCGCCAACCACATCGCGAGGGCGCGGGGATCGGCGCAACGTTTCGAACGCGATTTCGATTTGAGTTCTTCGTCGTCGAGCCCGAACGTTTCTTGAACGACGCGTTCGACGTCTTCCAGTTTGACGGCGCGAACGTTCGAGGCGATCAAGTCGGCGAGCGCCTCTTGCGCGAACGGAACGTCGATCGGGGCGCCGGTCGTCAAGTGCGCGACGTAGAGGCGGTTCAACGCGCCGGAAAGTTGGCGAGCGTGCGTCGTGAAACGCGAAACGACGAAGCGACAAACCTCGTCCGAAAGCGCGATGCGGCGTTCGAGCGCCATTTGACGCAAAATCTGCGACAACATTTCTCGTTCCGGAGGCCCGATTTGGCAAACGAAACCGCCTTGAACGCGGGTCGTCAGTTCGCCGCTTAATTTGGTCAGTTCGGCGAGCGGGCGGTTCGCGGAAAAAACGAGTTGAACGTTCCGTTGGCGCAACATATCGACGACGCTAAGGAGTTCGACCTGCGTCGTCGTTTTGCCTTCGAGGAAATGAAGGTCGTCGACCGCGAGGAGCGAAATGTTGCGAAAACGGTCGCGGAAGGAGCCGGCGCCGCCGTGCAAACTTTGGATAAACGCGGTGGTGAACTGCTCCGCCGTCATATATAGCGCCGGTTTGCGGTTCGGGTAGCGCCCGTAGCGTTCGCAAATGCCTTCCAACAGGTGCGTTTTACCGACGCTGGTCGGGCCGCCGATGAAAATCGGATTCATCGCTCCCGGTTGAAGAATCGCGACGTCGGCGATTTTGCGCGCCAACTGATTCGAAAAACCTTCGACGAACGTGTCGAGCGAGGCCAAACGAACGGACGAAGCGACCGCGGTTCGCGCTTGCGGTTTCGCGACTTTAACAATATTAAAACCGTTGGCGTCGCGCAACACTTCGTCGTCGCGCGTTTCGGCGGCGTTCGGAAGAGCGGGCGTTTTCGGTTTGCGTCCGCGAGTTTGCGGAACTTGCGTCGTCGCGTCGGCGGCAAAATCGCCGGTTCCGGCCGTCCAAACGGCGCGTTCCGACTCGGAAAGATTCCAAGCGTCGGGCGTCGACGGAACAAGCGCTTGAGAAGTCGGCGAAGGCGCAACCGATTGCGACGACTCCGGATTTTTGCGCGGACGACCGCGACCGCGTTTCGGCGCCGGAAGATTCGACGACGGCGAAACGGAAGCCGGAACGAGCGAACCGAGGAAATTTTGCGAAGGCGCGCCGTTTAGGTAAGTCGCGAAGTTTTGGGGAACCGGGACGTTGGGCGTCGGCGGTTCCGGGCGCGGCGTCGACGCTCGAAAAACGTCGGCGTCGAACGCGAAATTAACGGGGACGCCGGACTCGGACGCGCGTTCAAAAAAAGGCGACGGCGTTTCAAGCGGACGTTCCGCGTCTTGCGGAAGCGGATTTTTACGCGGGCGACCTCGCTTTTTCGTCGGTTGCGGAACGAATTGCTGTTGAGTTCCGTTCGGCGCGGCGAATTGCGGTTGCGTCGGCGTTTCGTTCGGCGCGGAAAAAACGGACGCGGGCGCGTCGAACGCTTGCGTTTGCGGCTTGTTTTGCGTCGGGAAAGCGGGCGCGGGCGTTTCGTCGCAACAAATTTCAATCGGCAACTCAACTCCGGCGACGTCGACGCAAATTTTCTGCAGCTCGTGTTGAAAAGACGAACGAATGAACGCGCAAAGAAATTCGTTTTCGACGCGAACAATCAGCCCGGACGGCGACGCGGAAAAACGCGCTCCGGCGAACCAATAGGAGAAGCGGCGTTCCCCGATTCGATTGAGCAACGCTTGGCGAAAAATTTCGTCGACGTTCATTTCTCGTTCTGTTGACATTCGTTCGATCAAAAAAGCCCGACGGCGGGCGCGTTGGCGGCGTTCGACGCGAAATCCGACGTTAACGACATTGTCGCGCGTCAAAAAGTCGGCGTTGTTTGTTCAATTTGCCTATTTTAAACGGAAAAATAAGCGCGTTTCCATCGAGGAAAAAGCGACGCGCAACGCAAGTTGGCAAAAGTAAAAAGCGAGCGAAGACAAGCGGCGGCGACAAAGGGCCGTCGGCAAACGCCTATTTTCCTTATCGGCGGCGGCGCGAAAAAAACGCCGAATTATTTGCCTTCAATAATTAAATTTTACAAAATCGCTTCTAAAAGTCAAACCGCCCTTGGGCTCGACGCGCTTTTTTACCGAGTTTTTTTGCAAGTATAATCGGTATTTTGGAAAAGGGGAAGCGCGATTTCGCTATTTTTCCCGTCAATTTTCTCAAGTTTTACCCGCGGAGTTTTACGAAGACGGCGACGCGCGGCGGCTTTTGACGGTTGAAACGGTTGGAGGGAATAAACGTTTTTCGTCGCGAACCGTTCAAACGGACTCGAAAAGCGCCGTTTGAACGGTTCGGAGAAATTAAAAGGAAGAGAAGCGGAAGCGCGGAACGGCTCGAAACGGTCGATTAACGGGCCGTCGTCGGAAAAGCTCGCGGAATAATGTAATAACCGCGCGGCGTCGCGACCGTGTCCAGCGCTTTTTCGAGCGGTTCGTTCCGTTTGGTCAACGCCGAAAGACCGAGCGCGGACGTCCAACTTTCAAGCTCTTCGTAACGAACGACTTCCGCCGTTTCGGGGGTTAGTCCCGCCGCTTCGATCGCCGCGTCGATCGCGTCGTCGAGGAAGCCGATTTCGTCGATCAAGCGGAGGTCTTTCGCTTGTTTCGCGGTGTAAATTCGACCGTCGGCGACGCGGCGGAGTTCGGCGTCGCGTTCTTCGGCGACCGCGGTTTCGGCGATTTCCGAACTTTCTCCGTTTTCTTTATTTTCCGTATTTTCGCTATCTTCGCCGCGATACCAAGACCGTCCGGCGCGAACGACGTCGAGGAATTGTTCGTAACTTTCGTCGACGAGCGCTTGCCAAACGGCGGTTTCTTCCGGCGTCGGCTTCTTCATAAAGTCGCCCATTCCCTTCATCGGGCCGCTGACGACCGGGGTCGACGCGACGCCGACTTTTTCGCAAAGCTCCGACGCGTCGTACATCGAAACGATGACGCCGATGGAGCCGGTCAGCGTCGAGCGTTCCGCGAAGATTTGGTCGGCCGCCGTCGCAATGTAGTAACCGCCGCTCGCCGCGACGTCCCCCATACTGGCGATAATCGGAACGTCGAGTTCCGCTTTTAAGTCTTTCAGGAGCGTATAATAGTAGTCGCTGCCGGCGATGGTGCCGCCGGGCGAGTTGATTCGCAGGACGACGCCGCGAACGCGTTCGTCGTCGGCGATGCAGTCGATCGCTTCGCGCAAAAAGCCGTATTCGTCCGTTTCGATAACGCCTTCGATCGGCAACACGACGATTTTGCCCGGCGCGGTTTCGTCGCCGGAGATCGTTTCTTCGAGAACGAGCGCCGACTCCGAAGCGTCGTTAAGCGCGCCGGCGAGACCGACGATCGTCGCGAAAAAAAGGAAAAACGTCAAAAAGCAAAAAGTCGCGACGCCGGCGACGGAAACCGTTACGTCTTTGAAAAAGAGCGGCCAAAATCCGAGCGGACGCGGCGGAACGGGAAACGGCGGTCGCGTCGGACGCGGCGCGGCGTTCGGCGTCGCAAAATTGGGATTCGGCGTCGAATTGGACGCGTTCGGGGCGTTCGGGCGCGGCGTCGAAACGTCGTCGGCGTTTTCGTTGGTCGGTTCGTTGACGATTTGATCGGCGTCTTCCGGATTCATTTGGATTTCCTTGCGTAAATTGCCTAATTTAATGAAGCGAAACCGCTCTGGGCGAGCGTTCGTCGTCGGAAGGCGGCGAAACGCTCCTAACGGTATTATACGCAAAATAGAGAAAGAAGAGAAGAGGGCTTTCAATTTTTAAGAAATTTTTTAACGCAAATTTCGAGAGACGCGGTCGACGATTCGACGTTTCGAACCGTCGACCGAGGCGGGAACGCGTTATTTTTGGGCGGCTTCCGATAGCGGCGGCGTCCAGCGGTAAAGAATGTTTTTGCCGCGCCAATCTTCCTCGACGAGAATCAGATAATCGCCGTTTTTTCGCTTCAGCGCGGCGACCGAATACGGCATATCCTGCCAACCGGCCTCTTCGCCGACCGCTCCGCCCGGAACGAACGCGCCGAGAACCTTGCCGGTCGCCGCTTCGAGCGCGTAAGTGCGTTGGCGTCCTTCGTCGGCTTTCACCATTCCGCAAAAAATATAGTCGCCGGCGACGTCGAGGCCTTCCGGCGAGAGCGGTTTGCCGTTTTCGCCGGTCGGGTTGACCGGAAGCGGAACCGTCCAAGCGATTTTCGGCGAACCCGACGTCCAGCCGTCGTACCGACGGAGCGTTTTGCCGCAAACGCCCCAAGAGTCGATTTCGTCCGATTTTAGATAACCGCTCAAATAGAGCGTATCCGTTTCGGGAACGTAAAAAATCCGGCGAACGAGTTCGAAATCGTCCGGCCAAGGCCAAGCGTCCGGATTTTCCGTATCGTAAATCGGCGCGTAAAGGTTCGGAACGTCCGCCGACTCGACTTTGCGCCAACCTTGGAAGCGATAGCGGCGAATCGAGCGCGTTTTATGATGGTCGCCGTGCCAAACGTCGCCGTTTTCGTCCATTCGCCAAGCCCAAGTTTCGTCGTCGGAGCGGATTTTCCCGACCGGCCGCGCGATTTGGCCGCCGTTTTCCTCGTCGAACGAATAAAAGTTGAAGCCGCCGCCGTATTGGCCGATCTTGTAAAAAAGTCGCCGTCCTTCGAGCGTTTTGACGAACGCGCTCGCGCCGTAAAACGGGCGTTCGTCTTCTTCTTGGGAGTAACGGAGCGCGTCGACGGTCGTCGCGACTTGCCGCCAATCGAGGTCGGCGTTTTTCGAGTCCGGGTCGATTTCGAGAATCGCCGTTCGCGTGTAAATTCGCTTGCCGTCCGAGGTTGCGTCGAAGCCGAACGCGTCGACGAACGCGAGGTTCGCCAGTTCCCAACGGAGCGAGCCGTCCGGAGCGAACGAGCGCAAAACGAGCGTTCCGACCGGCGCGCCGTTGAAACCGAGCGAAACGTAAAGGTTGCCTTGCGCGTCGGTTCCGGCGCCGCGAGGAGCGTAAAGGCGCGTCGGGAACGTTTCGCCGTCGGCGAGGCGGCGCCCTTTCGCGTCGGTCGTTTGCGAGAAGAGGCCGCCTTTTTCGCCGAACGTTTTCGTTAGTTTCGGCGCGCTCGGCTTCGAAACGTCGAAGAATTTGACCTGTTGGTCGGGGCCGTCGTCGCAAACGAGCAAGAGAGCCGGATTTTTCGCGTCGAAGGCGAGGGACGTCGGCGCGCCGAGCGTCGGGAACGCGCCGATTTTCATTTCCGTCAACGTTTTGCCGTCGGCGCCCAAGCGGAGAAGCCGGATTTGATTGTCGACGAGAACCCAAACGCCGCCGCGACCGTCGAGAACGACGTCGCGAATCTCGGGCCCGTTTTTTTCGTCTTTTTTGTCGCCGTTGGCTTCTTAGTCGTCGTTATTTTGGGCGGTTTGGGGTGTTTTTGACGCGGCGCCGGGGAGCGTCCAAGTCGCGAACGGTTTGAAGTCCTTCGTTCGTCGAAGTTCGAGCGACGTTGCGTAAGCGACCGCCAAGACGCCTTTTTTCGCGTGCGCCCCGACCGGCTCTTCCGGAAGCTCCGCGTCGTCCGCCGCTTTCCAAGAGTCGAGGTCTTCCGTCGACCCGACGAAGCGAATCAGCCGCTTTCCGGCGTTGGCGATATAAATCTCGTCGCCGTCGAACGCGAGCGCGTTATTTCCGGTGTTCCAACCCCAAGCGCTTTCTTTAACGCCTTCTTGTTTCAAGAGAACGCGGTTGACTTTGCCGTCCCGATGGAGTCCGGCGCAACGGCCCGCTTCGTCCCAACCGCAACCGGCGAGAACGACGCCGTTCGGCGCGACTTCGATTTCGTCGGCGGCGTTTTGAACCCAATAGCCGAAACCGTTCGGGCCGCCGTTTCCGGAGAACGTGTTGCCGACCCAGCAAACGTCGTATGTTCCGGGGGGCGCGATCGATTTTGCGGCGGTTTCGGCGTCGTCGTCGGCTCCGAAAACGAACGGCGCGAGGAGGGAAAACGTCGTTAAGGCGTTAAACAAAGTCGATTTTTTCATCGGCGTTTCCTTACTTGCGTAAAATAGGGCGAATGGGAAAAATGGCGGAGTTGGGGAAGGCGCGAAGCGGGCGACGCGGCGTTCGAAACGCTTTCGGAACGCCGCGCCGTCGAAGATTCGCCGGTTTATCGACGAAGTCCGAACGCGTCGGGGCGGTTTATCGGCGCTTGGGAGCGCGCATCGAAGCGAGGCGGCTCGAGAAACAGGCGCGAACGTCTTCCAACCCCGCTTCCGAACGCTCGAACGCGACGCAATCGTCCGCTTGGAGACCGAGCGCGGCGCCGGTCGCAAACGCGTCGATATTGGCGGCGAGGAAGACGAATTTCCAGCTGTAAACGTCGGTTTGACGGTCGATTCGCTCCTTAACGTCGGCTTTCGTAAAGCGGCGGCTGGCGTTTTCTTCGCCGTCGGTCAAAATCGCGACGAGAACTTGCTCCGGTCGCTCCGATTCCGGAAGCGCGGCGAACTCGGCGCCGATTTCGTCGATCGCTTGGCAAACGGCGTCGTTCAGCGCGGTGCGACCGGAACAGCGGTAATTGCGCATCAGGTTGTTTTCAAAAGTCGAAAGGTCGGCGCCGCGAACGATGCGCGACGTTTCGTCGGAGAATTGGTAAACGTCGAGAACGGTTTTGCCCGGCTGTTCGCGTTGTTCGGCGATAAACGAATTGAACGTCCCTTTGACGTCGTTTTCGACCGCGCCCATCGAACCGGAAGCGTCCAAAACGACGCAAACGTGGATATAATCTTGTTTCATTGCGAAATTCTCCTTGATCTCGGCGATTGGGGTGAAATAGGAAAGTTAAAGACAAGGTTGACGACAAAGAAGAAAGGAAAGGGAAAAATTTCGGGCCAAACACAACCCGTCGCCGACGTTTGCGAACAAACGCCGACGGCAAGAAGTCGAAAGAAAAGACGAAACGCGACGACGAACGGACGAGAACCCGTCCGCCGCCGCGACGTCTTAATTAAACAAGGAAAGAACGTTAAAACCGGAACGGCGAACGTCAAACGGTCGGGAGTTCGAAGCCCTTGCGTTGTTCGCGACCGAAGAAGGACGCGGCTTGGTCGTTGCCGACGATTTGTTCCTTGACCGGATCCCATTCGACGACGGTGTTCAAACGGGCCGCGATACCGCAGAGGTGGCAGCAGTGCAACGCTTGGACGTGCGACCAAACGTCGGAAACCGGTTTGCCGCCTTCGCGAATGCAGCGGATGAAGTTTTCCTTGTGCCCTTCAAACGGTTTGCCGTTGTAGAGCGCATCGAAGTCGGCTTGCTTGAACGTATCCGGTTTGAGTTCTTCAATGACTTTGCCCTTGCAACGCCCGCGGCTGACGTGGAAGCGGCCCTTCGTCCCTTCGAAGAGGAGGCCGTTGCCGTCCTTCGACTTGCTGACGACGCGCATTTCGGTTCCGTTCGAGAGTTGAACGCCGATATCGAAGTCGTGGCTCGTGTTGTAACGGTTGTTGACGGTCGGGTACCCGTTTTTGAACGGAACCGGGTGTTTCGCGTTCGTGCCGTCGACCTTGAGCGGGCCGGTTCCGGCTTTGTCGAGGCCGAGCGCCCAGAACGCGCTGTCGATGTGGTGGGCGCCCCAGTCGGTGAATTTACCGCCGGAGTATTCGTACCACCAGCGGAATTCGTAGTGGCAACGGGTGCGACCGAAGCGGTTGTCGTTGTTGTTCTTGTTGAGGAAGTCGCCGTCGCCGAGAAATTCCGTGTACGGCGCTTGACCGAGGTACATATTCCAGTCGAAGTTGGCCGGCGGCGCCATTTGCGGAATGTCCGTGTCGCCGGAGGTCGGAGAACCGTCGATGTGGCAGATCACCTTCTTGACGTCGCCGATCATACCGGAGCGGACGATGAGGGCGGCCAACGCGAATTGGTCGTGTTGCGAGCGTTGTTGCGTCCCGACTTGGAACGTTTTGCCGTATTTTTCGACCGCTTTGCGAATGAGGAGGTTTTCTTCGAGCGTCAACGTGAGCGGTTTTTGGCAGAAAACGTGTTTGCCCGCTTGGAGCGCTTCGATCGCGATCTTGACGTGCCAGTGGTCCGGCGTAACGACCGTAACGACGTCGATATCGTCGCGTTCGAGCAAACGGCGATAATCTTTATAGACGTCCGGCGTAATCGTTTGGCCTTTGTCGTCTTTCTTCCCGATACCGGAGCGAATCGTGCGCCCGATCCCGTATTCTTCGTCGAGGTCGCAGATGGCGACGATGTCGCAAAGACCGTTGAAGCCGTGCGCGTCGCCGCGGCCCATCGAGCCGACCCCGATGCACCCCATACGGAGGCGGTCGCTCGGAGCTTGAGCCCAAACCGGTTTGACCGTTTCGGTCCAAGGAATCGCGGTCGCGGCGGCGGCCAAAGCGGAGGATTTCAGAAAGTCGCGGCGATTGAGATTGCGCATCGTTTCGTTCCTTTTGTCGTTATTAATAATATAGGGCGAATTTTCGACGGAAATCGACGGACGCGCACAATCCGGGCGTCGTCGCAAAAACCGTTGACGATGTAATCATAATCGACGTTTGAGGCGGCGTCAATGAGTTTTTTGCAAATTTAAGCAAAATTTGAGCGCACATTCCGTTAAGTTGCGTAAGATGGTAAAACGAGTTAAAATGTCGTTTGCGTTAAGAAAAGAAAAATCGATGGAAAAGGTTGAAAAATGAAGAAAAAGAAAAAATTTTGGATAGGCTCCCCTTGCCGAAGAGAAGAAGGGGGATATAATGAAAACCGACGTCCGAAGCGTTTAGTAACCACACAACCCTTTCCGAGGCAGAAAGCAAGCGACGAATGATGAGCGGAGCTTGCGGTTCCCCTCCGAGGTTTCGCGCGACGTCGCGAGAGCCGAACGAAAAGGCGCGAAAGCGTTTGCTCGTTCGATTTTGTTGAAATTTTTCGCCGGTAAAACGGGCGAGCGTCGGGGTGGGACCCGAGCGACTCGAACGCGGCGCGGGCGAAAAATCGACGTCGAAACGCAGGACGGTAAGTTTCCGTAAAAAGAACCCGCCGGAGCGTCGAAAACGAATTTTGAAGTTCAAAACGCTTTTTAACGCGTTGAAAACTTGATTTTTCGAATGTTTTTGAAAAAAACGACGAAATTGGGGCGGCGCGTTCGACTTTACGACGTCTTCCCGTTTAGGAAATTAAAGAGGAATAACAATGTCTCGAGTTTGTGAAATTTGCGGTAAAGGTAAAATCGTCGGTAATCACATCACCACCCGCGGTCGCGCGAAGCGCCTCAAGGGGGTTGGTACGAAAGTTACCGGGATCACCTCCCGCGACTTCAAACCGAACCTTCAAAACGTTCGCGTTACGCTTCCGAACGGCGGTTCGAAAACGATGCGCGTTTGCACCCAATGCCTCCGTTGCGACGCCGTCGTCAAACGCGTCGCGCAAAAACCGTTCCGTATGGCCGTCGAAAAGTAGTTTTCGGCTTTTGCGAGCGTCGCGAATTTGACGTAAAAACGAACGTTGCGTTTTGAAAAACGAAAAGCGTTGACAACGTCGATTTGCGTTTGAAAAAGAAAGTCGTCGAAAGGCGGCTTTCTTTTTTTCTTGCGCGTCGCGGCAAAGCGGCGTTTGATCTTTGCGCAAAAAACGCCCCGTTTGAACGCTGGAAGAGGCGCAAGCGGGGCGTTTTATCGTTGAGGCTCGTTAAAGAGCGTTAAAATGGGCGGTTTGCGCTATTTGACGGCGACTCCGCGGTACTCGAAGAGCCCGAACCAACGTCGGCTCTTTTCGCCGAGCGACCGAACGGAGAGCGTCGCCGTTTTCGCGTCGGCGTTTGCGCCTTGGAGGAGCGCGTTTGGAACGGTCAGCTTAAAAACGCCGAAAAAGTCCGGGCCGGGCCGCTCGACGCGGAGAAGCTCGAACGAAAGCGCGGCGCCGGTTTCGGCGTTCTTCCAGTCGCAAGTCGTTCCGACGGCGGCGTTTTCGTCGTCGGGAAGATCGAAGCGAACGACCGCTTTGTCGTCGACGAAGAACTCGAATCCGCCGGTTTTCGCTTCCGACCAATACCCGAGCGCGCCGACGAACGCGAACGTCGTCGAGCCGTTCGGGTCGAGCGTCGAGCGGTCGAGCGGTTTCGTCGTCCAGTCGAGCCGATTTTCGAGCGAATCTTGACGGCAAACGCGCATCGGCGCCGCGTCGGAATAGGGCGACGCGTTGATATGCCGCTCGTCCGGCTTCGTCGTTTTCGCGACGCGGTTGTAGCCCCAAACGACGCCGTCCGGAACCGCGAACGTCGTAAAGTTGGCGTCGGCGGTTTTCGTTTTCGGATCGAACGCCGGACTCGCGACGTAGTTGAGAAGCGCGTCGAGGAGGGCGAGCGCTTCCGGCGCGTCGGCTTGCGTTAGGTCGAGCGCGAACGAGCCGAGAACTTTCGACTCGCCGACGCAAGTTTGCGCCAAATAAAGGTAATAGGAGTCGCGCCCTTCGCCGACCGCCAGCGGCTCGAACGTCCCGAAGAACGGTTTCGAACGGAAATCAAGCGCGCCGACGCGAATCAAACGGAACCAAAGCTCGTCCATCCAAGGCGCGTTCGGGAAGTCGCCGAAGGCCGGGGAGTCGGCGAACGCCGTTCCGATTTGCGTTCCGATCGACCACCAACCGAGCGAAACGTTCGGCGTTTCGGAAGCGGGGGAAATGGCGAAAATTTTGCGGCCCGCCGCGACCGCGTCGAAGAACGCCGGTTCGTCCGGAGCGACGATCCAGATTTCGCCGTCGTCGGTTTGCGCGGCGGTTTCGTCGTCGCCGGTCGGTTCCGGAATCCGTTTCACGTCGTCGAAAATCGCCGCGAACGCGTCGAACCAAAGATCGGAAACGGCGAACCCTTTAAGCGAACGCTTGGCGCGTTTCGGGAAAATCCAATAATCCCAAGCGTTGACGAATTTCGTTCCGCGAATCGAAACGGAGAATTCGAGCGCGACCGGTTTCGAAACGGCGGCGGCGAGTTCGATTTTCGACGTCGCGAGGAGACCGGCGAACCCGGCGGGGACTTCGTCGAACGGAACGGAACCGGACGCGACGACCGTTTTCGCGTCGTCTTTCGCCGTCAATTTCCAGTCGAGCGTTCCGGCGGGAATCGGCGCCGCGTCGTAATGCGAAATTCGGAATTCGGCGTCGAACGCGGTTCCGGCGACGAGAATCGGCGCGTCGAGATTCGTCGTCAGCAGAAGCGCGGTCGGGCCGTTAAAGCGGTAAAAATCGCGCGGCGCGACGCCGTTCGGACGCGGTTCCCAAAACGGGTTCAAGTAACCTTGCGCCGCGACGCAATCCCCTTGCGGAATCGACGCGTCGACGAGCGACCAAAAATGATAACCGTCGCAAGCCGGGTCGAGACGCGCCGCCTCGAGCCCGCGTTTTTGGTAAATTCCTTGCAACCGTTCCGACGCGGCGACGCAAGCGGCGCCCCAATCGACGTTCAAACCGAGTTTATTTAGCGTTTGCGTCCATTTTTCGACGCTAACCGGCGATTGGCGAATCCCGGTGAAACGCGGCTCGTAACGCGGGTCCATTTTGATCGCCAAATTCAAATATTCGTGCGCGACGAACGGGCGTTCAATATTGTCGTGCGCGCCGACCGGCCAAGGATTGATAATCGAACCGGTTTTTCCGCCGGTCGCAAAGTCGGCGACGCCGTCCGGATTCTTGCCGCCGTCTTGATGAATCGTCAAACGGTCGGGGTCGTAACGCTTAATCCAAGCGGCCATTTCGCGGTCGAGCGGGGCGCCGAGGTAGCCTTCGTTCCCGAAAGAGTAGGTCGCGAAGGAGACGTAACGGCGGTTCGTTCGGAAGAGTTCGTAAAGGTCGCGCTTCGGATCGAACGGGAACGGCTCGGTCGGAACGTCGTGATAATACGGGAGTTCCGGCTGCAGGAGCATTCCTTTTTCGTCCGCCGCTTCGAAGTATTCCGGGAAGGGCGAGTGCGTGTGGAAGCGCGCGTAATTGAACCCGGCTTCCTTGTAAATCGACATATGCTCTTTGAAGCGCTCGCGGTCGGCGGGCTCGATCAGGTTGATTTGGTCGTAATTGTGGTCGCCGCAACCGCGGAAAAAGTAAGGTTTGCCGTTTAGGTAAAATTGACGGCCGACGACTTTCAGTTCGCGAACGCCGAAGCGCTCCGACCAACCGTGCAGCGGCTTGCCGGTCGCGTCCTTAACGACGACGTCGGCGACGTAAAGAACCGGCGTTTCCGGCGTCCAAAGTTCGCAATTTTCGATCTTAACGTCCAAAACGACCGGACGCCAAGTCCCGTCGGCGGCGCGGTAGCGGGAGTAACCGGGCGCTTGGGCGCGACCGACGACCTTGCCGGAGAGCGTTTTGATCTCGACTTCGATCGAACCGGCGCCGCGTTTCGAGTCGGCGGTCGTCAACTCGGCGGCGTTCGGGCGTTCGACCGGGCGGAGCGCGAGGAGTTCGCGGTCGGCGGGGGAAAGTTCGTCGTCGAATTTCGGGACGGCGTTCCCGTTTTCGTCGATTTCTTTGACGAAAACTTGAACTTGCGCCGTTTTCTTTTCAATATCGCCGCGCACCCAAACGTCGTCGACGTAAACGGTCGGCGTCGCTTCCAGCTCGACGTCGCGGTAAAAGCCGCCGAAGTGGTGGTTGACGCCGTAAAGTCCGACGCGGGACGGGACGTCGTTCCGCACTTGCGCGACGATTTCCGCCGTTTCGCCCGGCTTGACGAACGGGGTTATATCGAATTTGCGGGCGCCGCAGTACGCGTCGACTTGCGCCGCGCGTTGGCCGTTGACCCAAATTTGCGCCGTCGAACGAACGCCGCCGACTTTCAGCCAAACGCGCTTGCCGTCCCAACGCTCCGGAATTTCGACCGTTTTGCGGTAAAGCGCCGGGCCGACGTAAACGTGTTTCAAGTCCCAATCGCCGCAGTCCCAAGGACAGTCCCAAGTAACGCCGGGGCCTGGCTCGCCGACGCCTTGAACCTCCCAAATCCCGGGAACTTGGATTTTGCGCGCGCCCGACCAATCCATCGGGAACGACCCCCAAATCCCTTCGCCGACGCTCAAGCGAAAGCGGCGCGCGTCCTGCAAAAAGTCCCATTCGCCGGAAAGCGAGACGACGTCGGCAAGGGGCGAACGAACGACCGGGTTGACGACCGCGAACGACGGCGGCGCGCCCCAATCTTTGGCGAAAATCGCGTTTCGACCGGCGGCGAACGCGGAGACCGCGACGGCGAGCGCCGCGAGGAAAAGCGTCGATTTTTTCATTTCGAACGGCTCCTTCGAAGAACGTATTAATTAATTATTGGCAAAATCGGCGAAAAAACGGACGACGCGCCGCGCCGAGAACGACGTTTATTATCGCCGACCGAGCGCCGCAAGTCAAGAAAAAAAGAAGAAACGACGCGGAAAAAGAGGCGAAAAATTAAGCAAAACGCCCCGCTTTTCCGGAAGTTGGAGAAACTGGGGAAGCAGGGCGGTTTTGGAAAACGCTTAAACGAAACGGCGCGTTAAATTCGCCCCGACTCTTCCGTTAATTTGCGCAGTTCGCGGCGAGTTTCCGGGGTCAGCGCGTCGTCGGCGAAACGCCAAGTCCAGTTGCCGTCGCCGACGCCGGGGAAGTTGACGCGGGCGTCGTTCGAGAGGCCGAGGACGTCTTGAATCGGGAAAATCGCCAAACGGCAAGGCGATTGAGCGACCGCGCGCAACGCCGCCGTTCGAAGCGCCGCGATTTGCGCCGACAACGGTTCGCAACGGAGCGAAACGCCGAGCGTCGGGGCCGTCGAGCCGGAAGATTGAGGGAAATCGGCGCTTTGCGTCGAGTTTGACGGCTCTTCGGCGGGAGCGTCGCCGTCGAGAATCGCCGCCGGGACGTCGTCCGGACGACGGTAACGCTCGAGAACGTCGACGATTCCGGCGAAATCGAGGGACGGCCAAGCGCCGCCGCCGTATTTTTCGACGTCGGCCAACCAACCGAGAATCGGGGCCGCGTCGTGCGTGCCGGTGTACGCGACGTAATTTTCCGACCAATTTTCAAGCGGATTCGGCGCCGCGCCAGTTTGAGCGTCGATTTTCACGTCGTCGAACGAAAATTGAAAAACTTGCATTCCCGGGAGGCGGTAACGGTCGCGGAGGGCGCAAACGCCGGCGTTCATCACCCCCAAGTCTTCGGCGACGAAGGCTTCGCGGGGACAGTCGGCGAAGATCGCGTCGAAAAACGCCTTTTGCGGGCCCGGTTCCCAACCGTCTTCGTAGGCGACGCCGTCGACGATATTTTGTTTCAAGGATTGAATTTTGGCGGATTTTTGATTTTGACTTGATTTTTTTGCGAAAATTTTAATCAAACGCGCAACGAAATTTTGCTTTTGCGTCGACGTTTGGTTGGTGGAGGAAACGTCGACGCTCGCCGCGTCGACTTCTTCCGGAACGCCGTCGCCGGGGAAACTGTAAAAATTGTAAAAACCGATAAAGTGGTCGAGCCGAACGAGGTCGAAGCGCGAAAGCGTTTTCTTCATTCGGCGGCGCCACCAATCGAAATCGGTTTCGCGGTGCCGCTCCCAACGATAAAGGGGCGAGTTCCAACGTTGTCCCTCCGGGTTGAAGTCGTCCGCCGGAACGCCCGCTTCGCGAATCGTTCGCCCTTCGAGATCGACTTGGAAGAGATCGCGGAACGCCCAAACGTCGGCGCTGTTCTTGCCGACGTAAATCGGGACGTCGCCGAAAAGTCCGACGTTTCGTTCGGCGCAATACGCGCGCAGTTCGTTCCATTGAACGTCGAAAACGAGTTGCAAAAAGCGCAAATAATCGAGTTCGTCCGCTCGTTTTTCGGCGAATTCCGCCAACGCCGCCGCGTCGCGACGCCGAAACTCGACCGGCCAATCGCGCCAAGAGCAACCGTATTCGTCGGAGAGCGCCGCGAAAAGAACGTATTCGTCGAGCCAAAAATTGTTTTCGTAGCGGAAATGTTTTTCGAGCGCCCGATATTTCGCCCCGCCGACGCCGTCGCGGTACCGTTCGAACGCTTTGCGCCAACGCGGACGGCGACGCTCGAACGCGACGCGGTAGTCGATTCGCTCCGACCGAGCGTCCGTTTGCGGCGTCGACGACGGCGGAAACGCGGAATCGGCGGAATTTGGGACGTCCGCGCAATTTAGGGGAGCGGCGTCGTTCGGAAGGAACCAAGCGGCGGTCAAATCGGCGTCGTCGAGAAGGCCTTCGTCGCGCAAATCTTCAAGGTCGAGATAAAGCGTCTCGCCCGCAAACGCCGAGCGCCCGGCGTAAGGAGAGCCGTAAGCGTCGATCGGGTTGACCGGGAGCGACTGCCACCAACGCTGACCGGAGTCGGCTAAAAAATCGACGAAACGGCGAGCGCAACGCCCGAGACTCCCGACGTCGCGGACGCCCGGGAGCGAAAAAAGAGGCGCAAGCGCGCCTGAGGAACGACGAACGGACATAAAAACCTCGTAAAATATCGGAAAACGCCCGAAATTTTGCGTCGCGGCGGAGCGAATCGGGCGAATTTTGGCGAAATAGCAAAAATGGGTAAAACGGCGAGAAAGCAACGGTTTCGCAACTCGCTTCGGGCCGTTGGCAAAACGGGAAACGTCGCGTATAATAACGACGAACCGCGCGTTTTTTGGGACGGCGTTTCCATTATAACCGGAATTTTTTGACGGGTAAATCGGGGGCGCGAAAAAATCGACGAACGTTTGGGGCGGAAAAAGGCAAGGTCGCGAGAAAATTTAACGACGGCTTGAAAGAATAGGAGAAATGGGGAAATGAGCGAAACCTTGGATTTAAGCAAACCGACGCTCGGCGTTATTAGCGACGTTCACGGGGAAATTGAAACGACGGCGAGAGCGTTCGACGAGTTCGAAAAACGGGGCGTCGAGCGGGTCGTCTGCTGCGGCGACCTCGGCGACTTGGAGATTCTCGACGTTTTCCGGCGGATTCCGACCGATTTCGTCGCAGGGAATTGCGACGCGTCGCGGCGGGAGGCGTTGGCGGTCGAGGTTCCGAAGATCGGCGGGCGTTTTTGGGACGATTTCGGCGAAATCGAATGGCGCGGGAAGCGAATTTTCTTTACGCACGGTTGCGGGCGCTTCGAAGACCGAATCGCCGACGAAGCGTATTCCGAACTTTGGGACTTGATTTGCTTCGGACACACGCACCGCTTCGAATTGCGGCGCTATAATCGAACGTTGATTTTGAATCCGGGCGCGATACAAGCTCGCGGCGAAAAGCCGAGTTGCGCCGTTCTCGACGTCGACCTGCGAATCGAGCGCGTCTTTCCGGCGGCGTTCTCGTTTTGGAAGTTTGCGTAAAATAGGCGAGACGGCGGGTTTTTGCGGCGAAAGTCGGGGAAAACGACGAAAAAAAACGGCGTTTTTTGAGAAAATTCCGTTTCGGCTCTTTTATTTTGGTCGCGTTTCTGGTATGCTGAAAAATCGAGAATTTGTTTTCGAATTTTCGCCCGCGACGGTTTCGCCGCCCGTCGACGCCGCGTTGCGTTGGCGTCGGCGCGAAGCGCGTCTGGATTTTGCGTCGAGCGGCGGCGTTTGGAAGCGTCGTTGGCGCCCGTTTTTGTCGTCTTTATTAATATATAAGGAAAAAACGCGATGGTAATGAAGAAATTTATGAACGCCCCGGAAAATCTGACGACCGAGCTTCTCGAAGGGTACGCGCTCTGCTATCCGTCGAAAATTAAGGTTGTTTCGGAGAAAATCGTCGTTCGCGCGACGCCGAAATCGACCGACAAGGTCGCGATCGTTACCCTCGGCGGCGCCGGACACGAACCGGCCTTGAGCGGTTTCGTCGGCGAAGGGATGCTTGACGCGTCGGTCGTCGGCGACATTTTCGCGGCTCCGGGCGCTCCGAAAGTTGTCGAAGCGCTCCGTATGTTCAAAGATTACAAGGGTATCATTCTCGTCGTGTTGAACCACGAAGGCGACCAACGCAACGCGAACATGGCCCTGATGATGGCGGCGAAGGAAGGCCTTAAAGTTTCGAAGATCGTTACCGCCGAAGACATCGCGCCCGGCGTCGACGCTCCGATTGAAGACCGTCGCGGCCTCGGCGGCTGCATTCCGCTCATCAAAATCCTCGGCGCCGCCGCGGAAAAAGGCCTCGACGTCGACGAAATCCTCGCGATCGGCGAACGCTTCAACAAACGTATGGCGACGCTCGCCGTTACGCTGAAAGTCGCGACGCACCCGCAAGCCGGGCAAGAAATCGGCGCGCTGGCCGACGACCAAATGGAAATCGGGATGGGGCAACACGGCGAAGGCGGCGGGAACGGTCCGGAACCGATGCAATCCGCCGACTGGGTCGCCGAAACGATGGCGAACAAACTCGCGCGCGCCCTCGAACTCAAAGCGGGCGAAAAAATTATGTTGATGATCAACGGTTCCGGCGCGACGACGCTGATGGAAATGTTGATCGTCTATCGCAAGGCGCACCAAGTTCTTACCGCCGCCGGTATCGAAGTCGTTTCCGGTTGCTGCGACGAAATCTTGACCGTCCAAGAAGCCGCCGGTTTCCAAATGATCGTCGGCGTCTTCGACGACGAAACGCTCGCGATGTACAACGCGCCGAGCGACGCGCCGTATTGGGTCGTCCGCTAGTTCCGTCGATTTGCGCGACGTCGGCGGTTACGCCGTCGGCGTCGCGAACGTCGGCTCAAAATCGTAAACGTCGAGCGCGGAGCGAAGGCTCCGGGCTCGGCGTCCGGCCGCGCTTTGGCTTGGCGCTTCTTTGGCGTCTTGCCTTAGGGGGCGTCAAACGTCGGCGAAAATCGGTCGTCGCTTAACGGTTGGAAAGACGTTTCGCCTTTGGCGCGCGTAAACGCTCGACGAATTAGCGGCGCGAACGATTTCGCCGTCGGCGGCGACGGTAATAAACGGTATAAAACAATAGTTAAGGCGGTTTGTCGACGCGGTCGCTTGTCGGCGGTCGGGTCGCGAAACGCCGGTTTCACTCGCTTTTTAACGCTTGGAGCGCTTGCGACGTCGCGGCGCGTTCGAACGTTCGAACCAAGAATCTCAACGAAGATGGCTTCCGAATTTACTAAAGATTTATTGACGAAAATGCTCGAAACGGCCCTCGCGGCGGTCGAGGCGCAATTTGACGAACTGAACGCTCTCGACGCGGCGACCGGCGACGGCGACCACGGCTCCGCGATTTTGGCGACGATGAAAGCGGCGGTCAAAGCGGCGCAAGGGCCCGGTTCCCTCGCCGAAACCGCGACGAATATCGCGATGGAAATTATGACCGCGACCGGCGGCTCGACCAGCTCGCTCAACGGCTCGTTCTTTATGGGGCTGTCCGACGGCGCGAAGTCGGAAGCGTTGAATCCGGTCGAAACGGTCGCGGCGTTCGAAGCCGCGTTGGCGTCGATGCAAACGATGACGAACGCTAAAGTCGGCGATAAAACGATGATGGACGCGATGCTTCCGGCGATCGACGCGATGAAAGCCGCCGTCGCCGCGAATCCGGCCGCGACGCTTCGCGACGTCTTCCAACAAGCCGCCGACGCCGCGAAAGCGGGCGCCGACAAGACGGCGGAATACGTCGCGAAATTCGGGCGCGCTCGCAACCTCGGCGAACGCTCGAAAGGGAGCAAAGACGCCGGCGCGACGAGTACCGCCGTCATTTTCCAAGCGTACGCCGACGCGATCGCCGCCAACTGAGCGGTTGAACGACGGTCAAACGTTGGTTTAAGCAGAATAGTTAACATAGCGAAGCGGCGTCGCGCCGAGGCAAAGCGAAAGCGCGCGTCGTTTTGTTGAATTGGGTTAAATAAATAATTCGGTAAAAGAAAGAGTTCTAACGATGGCTGACAATGAAGGCAACATCGACGCGAAAAATTTCGGCGTTGGGATTCCGCAAAAGCAAGAAGGTTTCTTCCTCAAGGGCAACGAACACGCGAGCTGGGGGATTAAATCGCGCCTTTCGCAAGTTTTTAACGAAAAATCGGGTCGCACCGTCATGTTGGCGTTCGACCACGGCTTCATTATGGGCCCGACGTCCGGTCTCGAACGCATCGACCTGACGATCAATCCGCTCATCCAATACAGCGACTGCATTATGTGCTGCCGCGGTATTCTCCGTTCGGTCGTTCCGCCGACCTGCAACAAGCCGATTTCGTACCGCTTCGACGCCGGCACCTCGATTCTTACCAGCCTCAACGATCAAAGCCTCCAAGACATTGAAGAAGCGATTCGCTTGAACGTTTCGCTCTTGGCGGTGATGGTCGCGATCGGCGACCCGGAACACGAAGGTTTGACGGTTCGCAACCTGACGAAAACGGTCGATATGGGCGTCCGCTACGGTATTCCGACGCTCGGCGTTACGGCGGTCGGCAAGAACCTGACCCGCGACGCTCGTTACCTCGGCCTCGCGACCCGCATTTGCGCGGAAAACGGCGCGAACGTCGTCAAGACGTACTACTGCGAAGAAAACTTCGAACAAGTTACGAACGCTTGCCCGATTCCGATCGTCATCGCGGGCGGCAAGAAACTTCCGGAACGCGACGCGCTGCAACTCGCTTACTCGGCGATTTCGCAAGGCGCGGCGGGCGTCGATATGGGCCGCAACATCTTCCAATCGGACTGCCCGATCGGGATGCTGAAAGCGGTTCGCGAAATCGTCCACAACAACGCGACCGTCGACCAAGCGTTCGACTGCTACGAAACGTACAAGAACCAAAAGTAGTCGCGATTTAAGTCGTTGTTAACGCTTCCGAATCTTGAAAGTCGCCGCGTTTTCGTTCAAGCGCGGCGGCTTGCGGGGGCGTATTGTCTCGACGGTTCCCGACGGCGTTCGACTTTGCCGCGTCGTCGCGAATCGAGCGAACGTCGAGAAGCGTCGCGACTTTCGACGTCGAAAAACGGCGGTTAAAACGTCGGGCCGAGCGTCGGAAATCGCGACGCGGCGAAGAACGGAGCGTAAAATGTCCGGACGTTTTTTAACGCGACCGTTTCGAGTGTTGGCGTTGTTGCAAACTTCCTACAAGGCGCACCGCGACGTCTTGCGGGGCTTGGCGCGGTACGCTCGGCTGAACGGGTCGTGGGCGTTGCATCTTTTCGAAGGGCGCGACGACGAAGCGTTTCAAGCCGATATGGATTTGTCGAGTTTCGACGGAGCGCTCATCGGCGCGACCGACCGTTACGTCGAACCGTTGCGGCGGACGCGGATTCCGACGATCGTCGTCGACCCGAGGCGGCGCTATCGGTTGCGCGAAGAAAGCGGCGAGCGTTACACCGTCGTTCGTTGCGACAACGAGGCGATCGGGCGAATGTGCGCCGAATTTCTCCTCAAAAAAAATTATCTGCAGTTCGGGTACGTGCCGGCCGCGTCGCGCGCCGGATGGTCGGACGCGCGGGAAAAAAGTTTCGTTAGCTTTTTGACGCGTCGCGGATTCAAAACGTTTGTCTATCGCCCGGAAATAATCGACGCAAACGGCGAAAAACAAACGGTTTCGCTTCAACGTTGGTTGGCCGAGGCGCCGAAACCGATCGGCGTGATGGCCGCGACCGACGCCCGAGGTCGCCAAACGCTCGACGCCTGTCGCGACGTCGGATTGAAAGCGCCGCTCGACGTCGCCGTCGTCGGAGTCGACAACGACGCGCTTCTTTGCGAGTCGACGACGCCTTTCTTGTCGAGCGTCGCGACGAATTTAGAGGAAACGATCTTTCGCGCCGCCGAGATTCTCGATCGGCAAATGAAGGGCGAAACCAACGACGGCGAAACGCTTTATTACGATCCGGTCGGCGTTGTCGACCGCGGGTCGACCGCGCCCGTTCTCACCGACGACGCCGTCGTTCTTAACGCGCTCGAATTGATGCGGCTCAATCTTCATCGGCCTTTCGGAGTCGCCGAGATCGCGACGAAAACCGACGTGTCGCGCCGAACCCTCGAATTACGCTTTCAGAAAAAATTGGGACGCTCCGTTCTCGACGCCGCGCGCGAAATGCGGCTCGAAAAAGCGAAACTTCTTTTGACCGAAACAAACCGCTCCGTCGCCGACGTCGCGAAGTTATGCGGTTTTCGCAGCGAAAATTACCTTGCCACCGTTTTTCGCGAACGGTTGGGCGTCGCGCCGTTAAAATATCGCTTCGAAAATAAAAAAAGCGACGAGTAATCGTTGCGAACGCGGCGTTTATTTAAAGCGCGGAACGAACGCGGCGGCAAGTCGGCGAACTCGGGCGGTTTGCGGCGAGAACGTCGGAGACGTCGCGAGACGAAAAAAGTTATAAAATTGCGCAACAAAACGGCGTTTTTTGCGTAAAATCGAAATTTTAAAACCCTCTTAAATTATTGACTTTTACGTTTGAACCTGATACAATGTCGCGCGTCGGAACGAAACGGAGAACGAACGCCGTTTAAGAAATTGCGCAACGTTGCGTTCGCGGTTTGCGTCGAGCGCGTTCGACGACGCGAAACGTTTCTTTGAGTTTCGAATCGACGGAAAATTGATACGATTCAGCGACTTATGTATTGAAAAGGGGGCTGGTATGAGCGCGGCGATTTTCGGAACGAAGCGGAGAAGCGGCGCGTCGGCGTTTCGCGGGTTCACGCTTGTCGAATTGTTGGTCGTTATCGCGATTATTGGGATTTTGATCGGGCTTCTTTTGCCGGCGGTTCAAGCGGCTCGCGAGGCGGCGCGGCGGATGCAATGCACGAACAATCTGAAGCAGATCGGCTTGGCCGTTCACAATTTTCACGATGCTCGCGACGGGTTGCCGCCGCAGATTTTGGCGCCGTATCGGATGACGCTTTTCCCGATTCTTTATCCTTACGTCGAGCGTCAAAGTTTGTACGATCTCATCTGTTCGACCGAGGATTACTACGGGAACAAGTCGTTTTCCAAGGGGCTGACCACGAACTGTTGGTGGGGAAAAACCGCGCCCGTTCAGTTGTTTGGGAAGATGATTTTGACAGACGAAGAGCGGCGAGCGTTCGGCTCCGTTTCGTGTTACGTTTGTCCGTCGCGCCGCGGTTATCCGGCGTATTTGGACGACCCGTCCGAAACGTCGAAGCGGAGTCAGGCGCAGTACTACGCCGGGCCGCAAAGCGATTACGCGATGGTTCAAGCGGGCGGAACCGACGCTTGGCACGTCAGCACGATGAAAGATCGTTACAACGTGCGCGGTCCGTTTCGGATAGCGAAGTCGAACTTCCAATACGACTGGGCTCGCGGCTCGGACGTGATGACGACGTATAGTCCGCGCGACTCGTTCGCGCGCTTGCAAGACGGAACGAGCAATCAAATTCTTATCGGCGAAAAACACTTTATCAACGATATGGACGTTTCCGACAACTATCCGACGCTCGGGCTCTGCGACACGCTCGGCGGCGACTGCACGTATCTTTGCGCGGGAGAAAACGGGAGCGGCGTCGTTTCGTCGATGCGCACCTTCGACCCGTATTGGGGCGAAACGATCGCGCTTCCGGGCGAGAAACTTTGGAATAGCGCGCACAAATTCGGCTCCGCGCACGCCGGAGTCGTCAATTTCTTGATGGGCGACGGTTCGATTCGGGCGATTTCCTCGACGACGCCGCACGACGTGTTGTACGCGTTGTCGGTCGTCGACGACGGCGAAACGATTCAAAATCCGTAAGTTTGGCGAAAATGGGTTGAGGAGAGAAACTGTGACGATTAAACAAACGACGCGACGGAACCGCCTTGGCGTTTTGGCCGTCGCGGCGATTTCGGCGCTCTGCGTCGGCTGCGGGTCGAACGTTAAGTTCGGCGGCAAGGTCGTTTTTTCGGACGACAAGTCTCCGGTAACGTCCGGCGTCGTTATTTTTGAGAAGCCGGGCTATATGGCGCGCGGCGCTCTCGACGAAAACGGGCGGTACGATCTCGGCGGCGAGAAGGTCGGCGGCGGGCTCGAAAAGGGAACGTACAAAGTTTATATTTCCGGCGCCGTCGTTACTCAGATTTTGGAAACGGAATTCGACGACGCGGGGAATCCGACCGGCGTCGTCCTTCCGGACGATCCGCCGCCGGGCGCGCAGGTTATCGGCGATCGGCTCGTTACGCCGACGATCGCTCCCGAGTTTTGCGACGCGAAAACGACGCCGTTGACCGTCGAAGTCGGCGGCTCCGAAAAAGGGTTCGATTTCGAAGTCGACAGGAACTGAACGTAAACCGTTAGGAGGTCAAAAGATGAAAAAGTGTTTTCGACGTTTTATTTGGAGCGCCGCCGCGTTGAGCGTCGCCGTTTTGACCGCGTCGTCGGCGGTTCGCGCGGATTCGCCGTTCGACCCGACCGACTCCGATTTTAAGAAGTGGGCGCCGGTTCTCGTCGACGACTCCGTTATGCCGTCGCGGGGCGCCGTCGCGACGGTCGCCGATTGGGTTCGGGGCGCGTTCGGCGGGGAAACGGTCGAGCCGAGCGCGGCGGACGTTCCGAGCGACGCCGTTCGCATCGTCGTCGAGCGGCAGGATTACAGCCGATTGCGCTTCAACGAAACCGCCGTCGGCGAACGGTTTGCGTTCCCGAACGACGTCGTTTTCGACAAAGGGCTCGGGACGCACTCGACGAGTCGGCTCCGCGTTCTCTTCCCGGAACCGGTTGCGAAGTTTGCGGCGAAAGTCGGAATTGACCGCCAAAATCCGCAGGGTTCCGTTCGTTGCGCGGTCGAAGTCGGCGGGAAAACCGTTTTCCGAACGGAAATCGTTCGCGGCGGCGAGGCGGCCCAACCGGTCGAAGTCGCGTTCGCCGAGCCGGTCGCCGAGTTCGCGCTTCTCGTCGACGACGCCGGGGACGGGCCGAACTGCGACCAGTTGAATTGGCTCGAACCGGTCGCGACGACCGCCGACGGAAAAACGTTCGATTTGGTCGACGACGCGGTCGTTTCGCGCCTCCCGAACGAAATTCCGTTTTCGTTCGATTACGACGGCGTTTCGTCGCGGGAGTTTCTCGACTCTTGGACGAAAACGGTCGAAAAACTCGACGATTATCGCGACGTTTACTCTTGGACCGACCCGAAAACGAAGTTGACCGTCTCCGCGACCGTTCGCCGGTTCGAGAAGTTCGCCGCCGTCGATTGGGTTCTCAACTTCAAAAACGGCGGAACGGAAAATACGCCGACGATCTCGAACGTTCAAGTTCTCGACGTCGCGACGCAATACGGGTTCGAGCGGAAGTTGTTGGCGGTCAAGACGTTGCGCGGCGACACTTGCAACGAAAACGCTTGGGCGCCGATCGTTCAAACCGTCGCGCCGGGGGAAAAAATCGAGTTCGCGCCGAAGGGCGGGCGCTCGTCGAACGGCGCGTTCCCGTTTTGGAACGTTACGTCGCGGCGATACGACGATTCGGAGCCGTCCGAAGGGCTTTTCGTCGCGCTCGGTTGGTCCGGGCAATGGAAGGCGAGCTTCGAAAACGGGAAAGAATCGGTTTCGACGACGACCGTAAAGGCAGGAATGGAAGAGATTGCGACGATTCTTACTCCGGGCGAAGAAATTCGGTCGCCGCGAGCGCTCCTGACGCCTTGGCGGGGCGACGTCGCGTCGTCGCACGTTCTTTTCCGACGGCTCCTTATGTTCGAATACGCGCCGAAAATCGACGGCGCGCCGGTCGAAATGGAGTTGATCGCGCAGTGTTTCGACCGTTATTATCGCAAGCGTCCCGGTTGGGAAAAAGTCGATTCGCAAATCAAAATGGCGCAAGCGCTTAAGAAAATCGGCGGGACGACGCATTGGTTCGACGCGGCTTGGTTCCCGGTCGGTTTTCCGAACGGCGTCGGGAACTGGTTTTCGGACGAAACGAACTTCCCGAACGGCGTCGAGGAGTTGGGCGACGCGCTCGAAGAACTCGGTTTGAATTTTATTCTTTGGTTCGAGCCGGAACGCGTCGCGGCGAACACCGAAATCGCGACGAAGTATCCTCGGTTCGTTTTCGGCGGCGAAAAGGGCGGGCTTTACAAACTGAACGACCCGGAAGCGCGCAAGTTCTTGACCGACTTGCTGTTAAAGCGGATTAAAGATTTTAAGGTCGACGTTTACCGTTGCGACTTCAACATCGACCCGCTCTCTTTTTGGCGCGCCGCCGACGAGCCGAACCGTCGCGGAATGACGGAAATTCGTTACGTCGAAGGGCATTACGAGCTTTGGAATCGGCTGCGAGCGGAGAATCCCGGCCTTTGGATCGACAACTGCGCGTCCGGCGGACGGCGTATCGATCTCGAAACGACGGCGATTTCGCTCCCGCTTTGGCGTTCCGACACTTGCTGCTGGGCGGGCCATCCGGAGTGGGACCAGTCGCAAACATTGGGGTTGGCGCAATTTTTGCCGCTCTTTTCTTGCAGCGCTTGGGATCCGTCGCCGTATACGTTCCGAAGCGCGGCGAACCCGGGCGCGATCATGCAGTATAATTTCCTCGACGACGATTACGACGAAGCGGCGGCGCGGGCGTCGGTCGACGAAGCGCGAACGTATCGCAAGTTTTGGTACGGCGACTTTTACCCGCTGTCCGAGTCGCGGCCCGGCAAGCGCGACGTCGCCGCTTGGCAGTTGCACCGACCCGACCTGAACGCCGGGCTCGTTTACGTCTTCCGTCAAGCGGAGTCGCCTTATCCGGGCGTCGAGTTCAATTTGCGCGGACTCGCCCCGAACGCGACGTACCGCGTCGCGGTCAAGCCGGGGTACGAGGCGACCGAAACGTTCGAGTTGAGCGGAGCGGAGTTGGCGAATTACCTCTTGCTGATTCCGAAGAAAGGCGCCGCGTACGTCGTCGAGTACGAAGCGATTCGCTAACGGACGAAACGCCGACGAGTGACGCAATTTAGCAAAAAACGCCGAGCGGTTGGGAGACCGTTCGGCGTTTTTCGTTCAAGCGGCGGCGCGCTTAACCGTTTGATTTAGACGAAACTTAATCAAACGAATTTCAAGAGCGCGTAGCGTTTTTTGCCGCTGCGGAGGATGACGACCGTTTCGCTCGCCAGGCTCGCCGGGGTCAGTTTGTAATCGAGGTCGGTAACCGGGCGGTTGTTGACGTAAGCGCCGCCTTGTTGCACCGCGCGGCGAGCGTCGCCCTTCGTCTTTGCCAAACCGGCCAAAACAAACGCGTCGACGATTCCAATTTCGCCGGCTTCCAGTTGCGCTCGCGGAAGCTCTTGGCTCGGAACGTCCGCAAAGATCGACGTAAGTTCCGCGTCCGAAAGACTTTCGATCGCCGCGCCGAAGAAGATCGCCGTCGCTTGTTCCGCCGCGGCCAAGCCCGCTTCGCCGTGCGCGATCAGCGTCAGTTCCTTCGCGACCTGCTTTTGCAGAATACGGCGACCGAGGTTCGCGCGGTGTTCTTCAATGAGGGCCGTCGCTTCCGCTTCGTTCAAGTCGGTGAAGAAGCGGAACGCGCTTTCGACGTCCGCGTCGTCGACGTTGACCCAATATTGGTAGAATTGGTAAGGGCTCGTGCGGGCCGGGTCGAGCCAAAGCGCGCCGGACTCCGTTTTGCCCATCTTCTTGCCGTCGCTCTTGAGGAGCAGCTTGCTCGTGAGGCCGTAAAGTTGAACGCCGTCCATTCGACGCGCCAAGTCGATTCCGGCGGTGATGTTCCCCCATTGGTCGCTACCGCCGATTTGAATTTCGCAACCGTATTCGCGATGCAGGTGGACGAAGTCGTAAGATTGGAGCAACATATAGCTGAACTCGGTGTAGCTGAGCCCGTTTTCCGCTTCGAGGCGGCTCTTGACCGAGTCTTTCGTCATCATGACGTTGACCGGGAAGCGTTTCCCGACGACGCGGAGGAAGTCGAGGTAGCTGAACTCCTTCATCCAGTCGAAATTGTTGACCAAAATCGCGCCGTTTTCCTTATCGTCAAAGTCGACGAAGCGCGCCATTTGCTTCTTGATGCAGTCGACGTTGTGTTGAACCGCTTCCGGCGTCAGAAGTTTGCGTTCGTCGCTTTTGCCGCTCGGGTCGCCGATCATTCCGGTCGCGCCGCCGACGAGAACGATCGGACGGTGCCCGGCTTTTTGGAAGCGGCGAAGGTTCATGATCGCGACCAAGTGCCCGACGTGCAGCGAGTCCGCCGTCGGGTCGAAACCGCCGTAAACGGTTCGCGGCTTTTCGAGGAGAAACGCGCCGAGCTTTTCGTCGGTGATTTGGTTCAACAGGCCGCGCCAAGTCATCTCGTTGACGACGTCGAAATTAACGGACATTGGGGTTCCTTTAACGGTTAAATGGGTTGTCGTTTTATTTTTTGAATCGTTTTTTTCTTCGGGGAAGCGTCGGAAAACGCGGGTCGCGGCGAGTTTGCCGAAAAGGACGGCGCGATTCCGGAAAATTTTGCGCGTCGGTTTGCGCCCCCCCGTCCCAACTTGGAAATAAGGAATATAATAAGGGGACGGCGAGCGGCGGCGCGACGCGGCGGGGGCTCCGACGGAGCGTCGGCGGCGGTTTCGGTTCGGCGTTCGCGCTTCGTCGACGAAAATAAAAAAATGTCGACAAAAACGGTCGAGAACGTCTTGCATTTGCGCGCGGGGCGTATACAATCGAATAAACCGACGAAAAAGTCGGTCGCAAATTCGGCCAAAACCTAACTCGTTCGCGAGAAACGGCGGGGCGATGGACGGCGCGCGGAGAATCCCGACGGAAACTCGACGCCGCGGCTCGTTCCGCTTCGCGACGACAACGTTTATTATAAGGTAAAAAAATGGGTTGGCAATACAGCGAAAAGACAAAACAGTTATTTATGGACGCCGTTCAAGGGAAAACCGGGACGCACGTCGGCGAAGTCGAGAACGCGGACGGCGTCGGCGAACACGGCTCGGTCGCTTGCGGGGACGCGTTGAAGTTCACTTTTCGCGTCGAGCGCGACGAAACCGACCCGACGAAGGATAAAATCGTCGAGGCGAAGTTCCTGACGTTCGGCTGCACGTCGGCGATCGCCGCGTCGGAAGCCCTCTGCCGCATCATCGAAGAACGCCGCCCGACCCCGATCGACGCGCTGAAGATCACCAATCAAGACGTCGTCGAGTTTTTGGAAGGCCTGCCGACGCAAAAGGTTCACTGCTCCGTGATGGGCGCCGAAGCGCTCGAAGAAGCGGTTTGGGACTGGGCGTCGCGTCGCGGCGTCGATTTGGAGGCGCTCGGCTTTAAGAAGCTCGGGAACGACGTCGACGAAGGACGCGTCGTTTGCCAATGTTTCGGGATCACCGAACCGTACCTGCGCCGCCAAATTCGCGAACTCGGCTTGAAAACGACCGACGAAGTAACCGGCGCGCTGAAAGCCGGGGGCGCTTGCGGTTCGTGTCGCGGCGAAATTCAGGATATTTTGGACGACGTTTGGAGCGGCGGCGGTTGTTCGAGCGGAACGTGCGCCGCGCCGACGTCGGACGCTTTCGACGGAACGCTCTCGCCCGCTTCGACGCAACCGACGCAACCGGTCGAAGCGCCGAAAGTCGCGGAAGAGCCGAAAAAGACCGGCTTCATTCCGTTGGCGACCGTTTCGACGACCGCGACCGGCGACGTCGTGCAGAATCCGACGTTCGAGACGACCGACGCTCCGAAAGCGGCGCCCGGCGAGTTCGCGAAATTGTCGCCGTATCAAAAGGCGAAGCGCATCGAAGAGACGGTCGAAACCGCGATTCGGCCGATTTTGCGTCGCGACGGCGGCGACATTGAAATCGTCGACGTGAAGGACGACGTCGTTTACGTCGCGATGACCGGCGCTTGCGACGGGTGCGACGCGGCTTCGCAAACGCTCGACCTGATCGTAACGACGATTCTGCAAGACCGGCTCGACCCGGCGATTCGCGTCGTGCAACTCTGACGCTCGACGCGGCGTTTCGGGCGGGCGAGCGGTTCCGCTCGGCGAGCGTCGCGGCGGCGTTTGAAAATTCGGTTTGATTTCAAAAGCCGTTCGAACGTCTCGAACGCAAAAATTTTAACGAAAACGAAGCGAAACGGTTCGCGGCGTCGGCGGGAAGTCGGCGTCGCGAACTTTTTTCTTGTTCGGCGCGTTCGTCGCTTGAAATTCGCTTCAAAAACGGGTAAAATGAGCCGACGGCGGAACGAAACGGCGAAAACGAAACGACGGAGAAGCGAAGAATGACGCGGCGCGGCGAGAAAACGGCGGAAAAGGCGGAGGACGCGTCGCGAAAAGTCGGCGTTTTGCGGGCGGCGGTTCGGAATATCGGGCGCGGCGTCGGCGAACGGGTCGACGACGTCGTTTGGGCGGCGAAGGAAGCGTTAAAGTTCGTCGCTCCGGCGCTTTGGCGGCGTTGGTTCGGACGCCCGTTCGGCAAGGGAACGACGTTCGAGGATTTTTCCGACGCGCCGAATCGACCGACGCCGAACCCGAAGGATAAACTCGGACTCGACGGCGAACGGTTCGCGTTCGAATACGTTCGCGATTTGCCCGGGGCGCGGGTAATCGCCTGCAACGTCGACGCCGTATGTTGCGAAATCGACTTGATTTACCTCGACCGCAAGACGCGAGAACTCGTTTTCGTCGAAGTGAAAACGCGGCGGCGAGAACACCCGGATTACCCGACGCTGAACGCCGTCGACGCGCGGCGGCGCAAGAAATTGGCGCGAGCGTCGGACGTCTTCGCGGCGCGAATCGGCGAAGAGCGGCGCCGTCGACGCTTCGACGTGATCGTCGTTATTTGGCCGTTTTTTACCGAGCGACCGACGCTGACGCATTACCGCGGCGCGTTCGGGTACGTCGACGCCGTTCTCGGATACCGAGGGTGCGTTTCCGCTCGACGCGGGCGCAAAAGACGCGACCGTTAGGTTGAGTTTTCGTCTTTGTCGTCGAGACCGTCAAGATTTTGGGGAATCGAATCGACGCGTTGGCGGCGGTTGGAGCGGTCGCAAGCGTCGTCGGATTTCGTTCGCGATTCTGAAAATTGCTTCTTTATTCTCTTGGTAATCGCGGTCGCAAGCGTCGTCGGACTTCGTTCGCGATTCTGAAAATTGCTTCTTTTTTTCTTGGCAATTCCGGTCGCGATCGTTCTCGGATTCCCGTTCGCGATTCTAAAACGAAACGCTTTCGACGGGACGCCGAAGTTGTCGAGGAGCGGAACGCGCTTGAAGTTGAAAGAACGCGCTCGCTTTTGAAAAACGAGCGTTTTTAGACGGCAAAACGCCCTTGGCGCTTGCGTCGCCCGCTTCGAAAGTCGGGAAACGCAAACGTCGAGAAAGGAGCGAATAGCGTCGGTCGGGCGGCGTTTTAAACCGTTGCTCGGCCGAGGTTTACGCGCAAAATTCGGCTTGCGGACGCCGGTCGAAAAGCGGTAAACTTTGCGACCGACTACTGGGGCGGAAGAGCCGGTTCCGAGCTTCCGTCCGCCGCCGGTCGAAAGGCGTTAAACTTTGCGACCGACTACTGGGGCGGAAGAGCCGGTTCCGAGCTTCCGTCCGCCGCCGGTCGAAAAGCGTTAAACTTTCCGACCGACGGCGAGCGCGGGGGAAACGGTTCAGACTTCCCAACCGGCGCGGACGGCTTGCTTCAGGAACGCCGCCGCTTTGTCGCAGTTCGTAACCTTCATATTTTCGGCGTCGTAAACGAGCTTTTGGCCGCAACGGTACGCGACCAGGCCGAGGAGAATCGTTTCCGCCAAGCGACCGGAATAGTCGAAGTTGCACGTCGTTTCGCCGCGACCGCCGGTTTTGATCGCGTTAATCCATTCTTGATGATGACCGACCGAACTCGGAATCGTCGGGTTCGGCGCTTTGAAACCGGCGAACTTATCTTTCGGCAGAATCGTGTGTTGCGAGTAGTTCGAGTAGATCGCGCCTTCCGAACCGATAAAGAGAACGCCGTTCCCGTAATTTTCGAGACCGTATTTTTTCAGCGAATCCGGCTTGCGCGCGCCGTCGCTCCAAGTAACCGTCAGCGGCGACTTCGAGCCCGGGAGCGCCGGGAATTCGTACTTGACTTGCAGGTCTTTCGGCGCGTAGTCGGCGTCGGCGGCTTCCGCGGCGTTCGCTTCGATCGTCGTCGGATATTTCAGACCGAGGGCCCAGAAGACGAGGTCCATAAAGTGGCAGCCCATATCGCCCATACCGCCGTTCCCGAAGTCCCAGAACGAACGCCAGTTCCCGCCGAAATAGCAAGAGTTGTAGTCGCGAACCGGCGCCGGGCCGAGCCAAAGATCCCAATGAAGCCCCTTCGGAACGTCTTGTTTGTCGGTGTTGCGCGGTTTGCCGCCCCAGACGGTGCCGCACCAAACGTCGACTTGTTTGATTTCGCCAATGGCGCCCGATTGAACCAACTCGACGACGCGGCGGTAGTTGTCGCCGGCGTGAATTTGCGTTCCCATTTGCGTCGCGAGGTTCTTTTCGCGAGCGATTTTTTGCATTTGACGGATTTGGTAAACGTCGTGCGCGAGCGGTTTTTCGACGTAAGCGGCGATACCGAGCTTCATCGCTTCGATCGCGGCGATCGCGTGCGTGTGGTCCGGCGTGGTGATGACGACGCCGTCGAGTTTGTCGCCCAATTCGGCGTACATTTCGCGGAAGTCGACGTAGCGCTTCGCGTTCGGCATTTCGGCGCCGTATTGTTCGAGGAATTTTTCGTCGACGTCGCAAACGCCGATGCGATTTTCCTTCGCGATACCGCCGCGGTGGAACGGGCCTTGCATCCCGGCGACGCCGACGTGCGCGAGGTTCAGTTTCGAGTTGGCGTTGGCGTCGCGGCTAAAAGCGGGCGCCGGGAAAGCGCCGGTCGTCGCGGCGAGGCCGAAACCGGCGGTCGAAAGAGCGACGCTTTTCATAAAGGAACGACGATTAAGACGGGACATACGGTTCTCCTTGTCGACGGCGCGATAAAAAGCCGTCGTTAATTAATATAAGGGGAAGATGGAAAAATTTCGCAAACGGCGAGCGTTCGGCGTCGCCGCGTTAGGTAATAGGGTAGCGCTTCGTCGCGTGAAAATCAATCGCCAAAACGCGAAAATCGGCGTTTTTTTCGATTTTTTTTTCGACGGCTCCGTCGCGAATTTTAAAATAGGCGATATAGACAAGGCAGAGAACTTGCCGCGCGCTTTGTCAAAAGCGGCGAGATTATTCGCTATCCGCACTTGAAAAACGCGGCGTTAAAATTTTTTGTGAAAACCCGCGTAAAATAGGTAGTTTGAGTATTCTTTCGCAAACTCGACGTCGTAACGGAAGAAAACGTCGACCGTGTCTCGCAACGCCGCGTCGACGCCGCCGCCGAGGTCGAGCCGGTCGCGCGCCATCTTGTGCCGAGCGTAACGATAGACGATGGGAAACGGCGTGTTTTCGCCGACCGTATAGAGGGCGCGGTCGCCAAATTCGTGCGCCCAAGTCGCGGTTAAATAAGGCTTTAATGTTGCCAGGTGCGTCGCGTACTCCCAACTGAAACGACTACCGAGTTTCAAACGATACGACGCGTCGGCGTAGTCGTTGAGCCGACCGTGCGAAACGAGGCGACGTTCCGCTTCGCTCGGTTCTTGCAACGTCAAAACGCGGACGTTGACGAGCGGTTCGACGCGAGTGTAGCCTTTGTCGAAACGGACGCCGAATTCCGCTTCGTAATTCCATTGCGACGACGAATACTTGTTAACGTCTTTATCGTCGCCGCTTTGCTCGTTCCAGTTTTTGGCGGCGCCAAGCGATAAGTCGACACGCCAAAGGGGGCCGAAAAGGCTCAAACGTAGAAAACCGGCGAGAGAATCGATTTCCGAATCGTATATCGACGCGGCGGGGTCGAGCCGAATATTGCGCCCCTGAACCCCGAGCCCCCAAATCGCGTTTTTCGAAAGCCGCCAATCTTGCCCGACTCCGCCGCCAAACGACGCGACGTCGAAACCGCCTGCGAACGGATCGTTGTTTTGTTCGGACTGCTTGCCCCAAGACGCGTCGGCGTAAGCGAAAACGCGACCGCGAAACGGCGCGATCGGAAGATTCGAGATGTAGCCGCCTCGAATAATCGGAGACGTTTGGGGAAAACGGGGCGTCCGCGCGTCGAAGGAGGTTGGCGCGGATTGGAGAGACGACGCGGAAGGCGTCGGCGTTTCCCAACTTGCGCAAACGTCCCGAGTTAACGAGGCGGCGGGGATTCCGGCTAATTCGCAAAGGACGGCGGGACGGGCGGACGGCGCGCCAAACGACGGGAACGCGGCGGTTGCGTCGGCGAGGTTGAAGCGGGCCGTCGTCGAATCGGCGGCGAGCGGAGCGGTCGCGAGGAGCGCGCCGACAAGGAAAAACGGGACGCCGAAGCGCGTTCTAAAAACGACGCGGCGTCGCAAACGCCGGGCGAAAAACGCCTTCAAACGCGAAAAAACGCGAGCGGAAAAGCGGGAACGCGAGGCGGACGACATCGGCGAACGCTCCGAATTGCGTTAGACGCCGGAAGCGGGAAGCGGGGCGTCGGCGGGCGACGGAAGCGGCGCGACGTCTTGCGCGGCGGGCGGTTGAGCGGCGTCGAACGGCGGAAGCGCGTCGGCGCTCGCTTCGCTCGGTTCGGCGTTCGGCGTCGCGGCGTCTTGCGGTTGTTCGAGGGGCGCGGCTTCTTGTTCGGCGGGCGGAACGGCTTGGCCGGCGTTCGGCTTGGGGAAAATCGCTTGCGCGACCATCGACGTGTCTTCGATATTTTGCGAAACGAGGCAGCCTTGTTCGGTTTTGTCGAAACCCAGGACGAGCGAGTGCGTTTTTTTCGGACTTATAAGGTCGAGGTAGGCGCCGCCGTCTTGGGTGATCGCCAACTCCGCCCCGTATTGACTTTGCATATTCAACGGGTCGTGCGGCGTTATCTGTAATTTTTGACCGAGGACGCGAAACGCGCCGATTTGTTCCGCAAAAACGTTGTTCTTCGCGGAAATCGAACCGTTTCTTAATTCGATCGTCGGTTCTTTCGTTTGAGGGTCGGCGACGCAAAGAACTTTGTTGACCAATAGCGCGTCGACTTCCAAGCGGTCGAATTTAACGGGCGCGGCGTCGGATTCGGGCGAAGGCGCGTCGGGGGCGTTCGCGTTGAGAAACCAAACGGTTCCGACGGCGGAAAGGGCGCCGACGAAAGCGGAAATAAGACGGTCGAGGATTTTAGCGGGCATAAAACGCTCTCCAAACGGCGCGCGGGCGACGTTCGACAATAACGAATAAAGGGAATTTTTGCGTAAGTTTAACGTTTTTTTTATCGAGACGCTAGGGCAATTTCGGTTTTTCGCTGTTTTTTTACGTCGCGACCGGTAAAGTTTCGCCGCTTTGCTTATTTTGCCTTGGCGAGACGCGCGGCGTCGGCAAACGGGGAGAATTTAACGGTCGGGCCGACTTTTCGCGGGAGACTTTTCGGATATAATGGAACGATGAAAATAAAAGTCGAGAAATTTAACGGCGCAACGAGGGAAAACGAGAAGATGAGCGGTAAATCGAGAGAGCGAATAAGGAAATTTGTCGCGTTTTTAACCGGCGCGTACTTTATTTGGATGGCGTATATGTTGTTGACGCCGAGGCCGGAGGTTCCGCGCGTCGGTTTTGCGCTCGACTTTTTGCATTTGGGCGCTTTCGGCGTTTTGGGACTCGGCGTCGGGGTGGCGCGGCGAAATTGGTCGACCGGGCGTTGGCGCGTTCTTTTGCTTCTTTGGGCGGTCGGTTCGGAGGGGTTGCAGGAATTAGGGGAACTGCTTTTTAATACCGGGCGTTGTTTTGAATTGATCGATATTTTTCAAAACGTCGCCGGCGTCTTGCTCGGTTTGGAAGCGGGACGGCTCCTTCGCCTTTGGACGCGAAAAAAGAACGCCGACGAAACGGCGGAGAACGATAAAAAGCGCGGCGCTTAACGACTAAAAACGACGACGCGACGAGAAAAACGAATAAAAGAGCGAAACGGCGGCGAATATGGAAGCGAGTAAAAACGGCGGATCGGGCGAAAATAAGGGAAGCGGCGAAAATGGCGAACGGGACGCGGCGAAAAACGGGCGAGGCGGCGCGGTCGCGATCGTCCCTCGACCGCCGTTTTCGACGAAGAGCGGAGAACCGTTCGATTTTTCTCGCGTCGAGTTCCTAATTGTTCGACGTTCCGCGACGGTCGCCGCTCCCGGCGCGCTTTGTTTTCCCGGAGGGGGGATCGAGCCCGGCGAAGAGCCGCGAGACGCCGTTTCTCGCGAATTTCTCGAAGAAGTCGGGCTCGACGTCGAAGTCGGACGTTTCCTTGGAAAACGCCAAACGCCGACCGGCGCGCCGCTCTTTTGGTTCGCCGCCGACGCGCGCTCCGACGACCCGAACGTCGAACTGCGTCCGCAACCGGAGGAAGTCGCCGCCGTCGAATGGCGAACGCTCCCGAGTTTGCTCGAAGACGCCGATTTTTTGGCGAATAATCGAGAAATCGTTCGAAAAATCGTCGACGGCGAAATTTCGTTGGCGGAAAGTCGACGGTTCAAAGGAACGCAAGAATGAAAAAAACGACGCGTATTGAGTTCTTGTTGATTTTTTGATTAGCGTTTGTTTCGTCGGAGCGGCGAAGGCGTTCGGGGAACGCGTTAAAATTGGCGTCGTCGCTCCGCTCGTTAAAATTGACGGTTTGCGTTCTTTCCGATTTTTCCGTCAAAGATTCTTAATTTTTCCTAACTTTCTAAAATTCTTACTTGATAAATTTTTGTCGTTGCGGTAAAATAGGGAGGCTGGATAGACTGGACGGACGATTTTGCCCGCTCGCGTGCGCCGGTTTTAGCGGGAGCGCTGAATTTGACGCCGCGAAGAAAGTTGGAGCAAAAAACGTTGCCGCGTTTGCGTTCGTTTTATCGATTTAAAATAACGAAAGGTTATTCATGAAACGTCATCTCCTTTTATTGGCCGCGCTTATTTTCGGCGCCGGCGCCTCGGCTTGGGCCGACGACGCGTCGACGATCGAAGTTGCGAAACCGGCGGTCGTTAGCGAAACGAATATGCCGACGCCGGATAACGGCGAAGAAACCGAAGCGACCGAAACGACCGTTTCGAACGAAGCGCTCGCGGCGGCTCCGACCGAATATCGCGACTTTGGACTCGTCGCCCCGGACGCGTCGCGTCTCGGCGGGCCGATTCCGACCTACACGCAAAAAGAGAACCTGTTCTGGGAAATCACGCCGTCTTCGCTCGACGTCGATTACATTATGATCATCTCGATCGCTCGCGGGATCGGGGAAGACGCGCTTTACGGCGGTCAGTCTTGGAACTTCGGCAACGATATGATTTGGCGTTTCCGCAAAGTCGGCGACCGCATCCAGTTCCTGCGTCGCAACTATCGTTACCGCGCGAACAAGGGCCCGGATACCGAAGCGTTGAAAGTCGCTTACGCCGACAGCGTCGTCTTCAGCCTGCCGATCGTCGCTCGCGGCCCGCAAGGCGGTTACGTTATCGACGTTACGGGCCTCTTTATGAGCGACACGTTGGCGAACGTTCAATCTAGAGCGTTGGGCAATTTCTCGTTCGACCGCGGTCGTTCGCGTTGGGAGTCGATCAAGGGGCTCAAAGACAACGTTGAAATTGAAGTCGAAGCGACTTACGGCGGTCGTCCCGGTTCGAGCGACACCGTTATCGACACCCGCGGCGTTACGATCAATATCCACTATTCGATCAGCCGTTTGAAGGATACCGGCTACAAACCGCGTTACGCCGACGAACGCGTCGGTTACTTCAACTCGGCGATTTGCGACGTCAGCGACCTTTCGCCGGACGGCAACTTCAAGCGCTACATCGACCGTTGGCAACTCGAAAAGCTCGAACCGGAAGCCGAAAAATCGCTGCCGAAAAAGCCGATCGTTTTCTGGCTCGATAAAGCGACGCCGCACCAATATCGCAAACTCTTGCGCGACGGTATTTTGGAATGGAACCGCGCGTTCGAGCAAGCCGGTTTTTACGACGCCGTCGAAGTCCGTCAACAAGAAGACAACGACGAATGGGATCCGGAAGACGTCAACTACAACGCGATTCGCTGGAGCGTTTCGCAAACCGGTTTTGCGATCGGCCCGCGCCGCGTCAATCCTATGACCGGCCAAATCCTCGACGCCGACGTCGTTTTGACCGTCGGGTTCCTCACCAGCTGGAATCGCCAATTCGACCTTTACTCGCCGCAGGAACTCGCCGACAAATTCTCCGGCGCGTCCGCCGAGGAAGCGTTCCAAAAGGCGATGGCCGACGGAACTTACGACTCCCGTAAGAGCTTCGCGGAAGAAGATGCGGAACTCTTCTATTCGCAACAGTTCGGGTTGGCCAACACCTTCTTCGACGTGATGGCGATCGCCGACGAAACGAACGCCGAAGACGCCGCCGCGCAAGCCAAAGCCGCGAAAGCCGCCGAAGAAGAAGCAAAGAAAGCCGCGGAAGAAGCCGTCGCGAAAGCCGCCGAAGCCGCCGCGAAAGCGCAAGAAGAAGCGAAGAAAGCCGCGGAAGAAGCCGCTCGCGTCGCCGCCGAAGCCGCCGCGAAAGCGCAAGAAGAAGCGAAGAAACTCGCCGAAGAACTCGCCAAGGCCGACGAAGCCGTCAAAGCCGAGTTGACCGCGAAAGTCGACGAAGCTAAAGCCAAGGCCGACGAAGCGTTGCGCGTCGCGAACGAAGCCGCCGCCAAGGCCGAAGAAATCAAGAAGGCTTGGGAAGCCGAAAAGAAAGCGGAAGAGGAAGCCAAGAAGGCCGCCGAAGCCGCGAAGGCCGAAGAAGCCAAAAAAGCGGAAGAAGCGAAGAAAGCCGCCGAAGCCGCCGCGAAAGCCGAAGCGACGAAAAAAGAAAATAAAGCGAAACACGAAGCCGAACGTAAAAAGATGATCGAGCAAGGCTTGAAACAGCTCGTTACGCACGAAGTCGGCCATACGCTCGGTCTGCGCCACAACTTCAAGCAAAGCGCGCTCCACTCGCTCGAAGAAATCAACTCGAAGTCTTGGGACGACCGAGGTTTCGTCGGCTCGATTATGGAATACGCGCCGATCAACGTGATGCCGAAGGGCAAAAAGCAAGGCGACTACTTCTCGTACCGCCTCGGCGACTACGACTTCTGGGTTATCGAATACGGTTACCGCGTCTTCCCGGGCAAAACGACCGAAACGGAAGTCCCGGAATTGAAGAAGTTGGCCGCGATGCAAACGAAGCCGGAACTCAACTACCTCACCGACGAAGACACCTACGGCTCGACCTGCGACCCCTACGCCAACGTTTGGGATCTCGGCTCCGACCCGATCGAATACGCGAAAGTCCGTTGCGAACTCGTGTCGCAATTGATGCCGGGCCTGACCGACCGCATCGTTAAAGACGGCGAAAGCTACAACCGTCTCCGCGCTCGCTTCAATATGCTGACGTCGTGGAAAAACAACGGTTTGACGTTCGCGGCGCGCTTCATCGGCGGCGTCTCGATCAACCGCGATTTCAAAGGCGACGAAAACGCCCGCGCGCCGTTCGTTGTTGCTCCGGCGGCGAAACAACGCGAAGCGATGGAACTCCTCTGCAAGGAAGCGTTCGGCGTCGACTCGTACCAAATCCCGGACAATATGTTCAACTACCTCGCTCCGAACCGTTGGAATCACTGGGGTTCCGAAATTCCGGATCGTTACGACACGGACGTTCACGGCACGATTTTGGCTTGGCAAACCTCGCTCCTGAACCGCATTCTCTCGGCGACGACGCTGAGCCACTTGGCCGACGCCGAACTCCGCGTCGCGGCGGGCGAAGACGTCTTCACGAGCGCGGAAATGATCGACTCGCTCGGCGCCGCGATCTTCAAGGAAATCGCCGATTCCGCCAAAGCGACGAAAGATCGCAAAGACGGTCAAGAGCTGCCGAAACTGACGATTTCGTCGACGCGCCGCAACCTGCAACGCGTTTACCTGAGCCGACTTGCGGACTTCGCCACCGCGACGACGACCGCCGCCGGTTCCGCCGACTTCGGCGCCTTGGCTCGTATGCAAATGCGCGCCGTTCGCGCCGACGTTAAAGCGACGATCGAAGCCGGCGTTCCGGCCGGTTCTTACGAACGCGCGCACTTGGAAAATCTCCTCGAACGCATCGACCAAGCGCTCGAAGCGAAACGCGTTCTTTGATAACGAGTTAGGTTGAGGCGAACGGTTCGCGACGCCGAGTAAAACGAGCGCGTCGCGAACCGAGCGTCGAACGAAAAATTAAGAAGCGACGCGGCGTCGAGTTTTTCGGCGTCGCGTCGTTTCTTTTTCTTGCGACGGCGGCGCTTGCGCTTGGTTCTTAAAGGCGGGCGCAAAAAAATCGGCGCGAAATTTCGAAAATTGCGCTTCGGCTCTTGTTTTTGCGTTTTCGGCGCGGTATAATAGAAGGCGGCGCCGGAAGTCGGCGAAAAGTATTTCGCGTTTTTTTAACGTTCCTCTTGATTTGCGCCGCGACGTAACCGCGTCGGCGGCGGGAGTTTGCGCAATGTCCGAAAAGAGTCTTTCCCGTTTAACTCGACGTTCTTTCTTAGGCGGCGCCGCGGCGGCGACCGGTCTCCTTTGTCTCCCTTCTCGGCTCCTCGCGAAGTACGAAGCGGCGGCGGACGCGGCGGAAAACGACGTCGTGTTACGCTTTGCCGCGATGAGCGACGTTCACTTCAAGAAAGACCCGAAATGCCGCGAAGTCGCTCGATTTAAGCGCGCGCTTGAGTTTATGTACGACTATTCCGGGAAACAAAAATACCCGACGTTCGACCTCCTGCTCGTCGCCGGCGACATTTCCGACCACGGGATTATCGAGGAAATCGGAACGTTCAAAAAATGCCTCGACGAGGGCTTGAAACCGGAGACAAAACTCAGTATCTGCATGGGGAACCACGAGTTTTGGGGCGGTTCGAAACCGTTGTGGGAAAAGACGTTCGGCGTTTCCGCGAACAACGTCTGCGAGGCGAAGGGCTTCCAATTTATCGCGCTGTCGCCGGAAAAGGGCACGATGGCGAACGGCGATTACCTGTACGCGCTCGACTGGTTCGAAAAAGCGCTCGCCGACGCCGAGGCCGCCGACCCGGAAAAGCCGATTTTCGTTCACCACCACTACCCCGTGTCGCCGACGGTTTACGGCGGTCGCGGAACCGATAACTGGGGCGTTAAAGACACTTACGAAGCGTTGAACAAACGTCCGCGCGTCGTTCACTTCTCCGGGCACTCGCACTATCCGATCAACGACCCGCGCTCCGCTTGGCAGGGGCGTTTCAGCGCGTTCAACAACGGGACGCTCAGCTATCTCTGCATGGGGCACGAAGGGCTCGGGCTCGAACGCTATCCCGCCGGAAAAGAAGAGGTTGCGCAATTCTATATCGTCGAAGTTCGCCGCGATAATTCCGTCGTGTTGAAGCCTTACGACTTGGCCGCCGAACGCTTTTACGATATTTCTTACGTCGTCGCGAAACCGGGCGCGGTCGAGAGTTACGTTTACACCGAAGAACGTTACAAGACGTCCGCGAAGCCGGTTTGGAAAGACGGAACGCAAGTCGTTTGCAAAGAGACGCTTCCAAACGGCGCGGTTTTCGAGTTTCCGCAAGCGGTTTGCGACGACGTCGTTCACTCGTACCGCGTCGAAATTGAGAAGCGCGACCGAAACGGCGACTTCCAACCCTTTGGAACGCAATGCTTTTGGTCGTATTTCTTCTTCTCGAACGTTCCGGAGACGCTGAAAATCGAGTTGGCCGACTTAGCCGACGCCTCGTCGTACCGCGCTCGAATTTTCGCGCAAAACCCGTTCCTGCGTTCGAGCGATAAGTCGCTTGAAATCGAGTTTTCGACGCCGGTCGACCCGTTCGACACGGTCGACAAAAACGCGCCGAAACCGGACGCGAATATGCTCGCCGTTTCGTTCGTCGACGGGAAAGTCGTCAACGCGCCGACGAACGCGCTCGAAACGCAAAAACCGGTTGAAACGTTCGGCGCTCCGCAAATCGTTGCGGAAGAAGCGCTTAACGGCGCGCAAGCCGCCGCGTTCGACGGCGCGGACGACGCGTTCAAAATCAAGTTCGATCGCCGCGATTACGCCAAACTGACGAACGCGTCGCTCGGCGTCCGCTTTAAATTCGACGAATTTACTCCGAACAACGGCGTTATTTTCTCGAACACCGAAGGGCGCGGAATCGGTTTCAACGTCGACGCTAAAGAACGCAAACTCGCGCTTTGGGCGAGCGTCGACGGTCAGTACCGCATTTTGCGAGCGCCGGTCGAAACCGGGAAATACGTCGACGCGTTCGCGACTTACGACGGGGCGTCGTTGATTCTTTACGTCGACGGCAAAGAGGCGGCGCGACTCGACGTTAAAGGTCGCTTGACGCATCCGCAAGCCGAGAAAGCGCAAGCGTTTTGCGTCGGCGGCGATATTGGGCCGGACGGAAAGCCGAACACGTTCTTCAAGGGAAGCGTCGCTTGGGCCCGTCTTTACAGTTGGGCTTTGACGGCGGAACAAGTCGCGAACTTGTCGCAAAAGTAACGGCGGCAAGCGTTTGCGTTTGAATTTTTCGGCGGGCGTCGGACGGCGTTTTCGGCGCTCGCCTTGTCTTTCGTTCTTTGTTTTCGTTGTTTTAATTCGCTTTATTAAACGTTTTACCGTTAACGAAAAAAGGGGTCGTTTATGCGTTCCGCTATTTGTTCGAAATCCGTTTCTCGTCGCGACGTCTTGAAGGGCGGGGCTTTGAGCGCGCTCGCGTTTTGCCTTCCGAGTCGCGTTTTTTCCGCTTACGAAGCCGCCGCGGACGCCGCCGAAAACGACGTCGTGTTACGCTTTGCCGCGATGAGCGATATTCACTTCAAGAAAAACGCCGACTGCGCCGAACGCGAGCGTTTTCAACGAGCCGTCGCGTTTATGTACGACTATTCGGCGAAGCAAAATTACCCGAAATTCGACGCGCTTCTCGTCGCCGGCGACATGACCGATCACGGTTACGACGAAGAAATTACGCTCTTCAAAAAGACGCTCGACGAATGCGTCAAGCCGGGCACCGAAAAAGTAATCTGCATGGGGAACCACGAGTTCTACAGTCCGGCGCCGCAAAAGGAACGCTGGGAAAAGGTTATGCAGCTTCCGGCGAATAAAGTCTACGAAGTCAACGGGTTCCGCTTCATCGCGATTTCGCCGGAGAAGGGAACCTGCCGCGACGGCGATTACAAGTACGCGCTCGACTGGGTAAACAAGGAGCTTGACGCCGCGTCGCAAGCCGACCCGAACAAGCCGATTTTTGTCTTCCAACATTACCATATTACGCCGACCGTTTACGGGAGTCGCGGCGACGATAACTGGGGCATAAAAGACCTTTACGAACCGCTTCAAAAATACCCGAACGTCGTTAATTTCTCCGGACACTCGCACTATCCGATCGCCGACCCGCGCTCCGCTTGGCAGGGCCGCTTCACCGCGTTCGGCACGGCGACGCTCAGCTATTACGAAATGGGGGGCGAAGGCGGGAAATACGACAAATTCCCGAAAGGTTACCGCGAAGCCGCCGAGTTTTACGTCGTCGAAGTTCGCCGCGATAACTCCGTCGTTTTAAAGCCTTACGACTTGCGAACGAACGCCTTTTTCGACTTCGTTTACGTCGTCGCGAAACCGGGCGCCGTCGAAGAATATCTTTACACCGACGAGCGTTACAAGACGTCCGAAAAGCCGGTTTGGCCGGACGGAGCGCAAGTCGTTTGTAAAGAAACGTTTCCGAACGGCGCGACGCTCGAGTTCCCGCAGGCGACCTGCGCCGACGTCGTTCACTCGTACCGCGTCGCGATAGAGCGTCGCGAGAAGGACGGCGCTTGGAAACCGTTCGGCGAAGAGCGTTTTTGGTCCGAATATTACTTCCTCGACGCGCCGGAGACGATGCGGGTCGAGCTTGCGGAACTCGATGACGACGCGACGTACCGTCTGCGCGTTTCGGCGTTGAATCCGTTCTTTAAGGAAAGCGATAAGTCGCTCGAAATCGAGATTAAGACGCCGGCCGACCCGACCGAAACGGTCGACAAGAACGCGGCGGCGCCGGAAGCGAATATGCTCGACGTTCGCGTCGAATACGCCGACGGCAAAGCCCGTTGGGTCAACGCGCCGACGAACGGGCTCGAAACGCAAAAAGCGGTCGAAGTTTTCGGGAAACAGACGTTCGCCGTTTACCCGGTCGTTCGCGGAATCTTCAACGGCAAAGACGATTATCTCAAAATTAAGTTCGACAAGCGCGATTATGCGAAACTGCGTCGCGGAACGATCGCCGCGAAGTTTAAGCTCGACGCGTTTTCGAGCGGCGCCGCCGACGTCTTCGCCAACACCGAAGGACGCGGCGTTTCGTTCGAAATTAACGGCAAGAACCAAACGCTCGAATTTTGGGCGAGTATCGACGGGAAGTACGAGATTCTTTCGACGCCGATCGAAGTCGGGAAATTTTACGACGTTTTCGGGACTTACGACGGCGAAACGCTGATTCTTTACGTCGACGGCAAGGAGGTCGCCCGCAAGAAAAAGTCGGGGAAACTGACGCACCCGACCGACGAAAAGCTCCAAGCGTTTTGCGTCGGCGCCGACATTAGCAAAGACGGCAAGGGGACGGCGTTCTTTAAGGGTTCGGTCGTTCGCGCGCGGATTTTCACTTGGGCGCTTTCGGCGGAACAGGTCGCCAACTTGACGAAATAAGAGCGGAAACGCTCGACGCGCCGTCGGCGTTAAAGTCGGCGGCGCTTGCCTAAACGTCGCGGCTTCTCGAAACGTCGCGACGCGAGTTTTCCCGACGTTCGGCGTTTTCGTCGGCGTCGGGGCGACTCCGGTTTGACGCGCAACCGTTAAAACCGGCATTTCTTGTTTCTTTTGCGGTTGCGAGCGAGAATTTTTCGCGATTTCCGAGTAAAATAAATTTCTCTTTCGCCGGTTTTGAGGTACAATAGTAAACGACGAGATATCGGTTTTCGAGTCGAGAAAACGCGCGTTTGCCCCGATATTTCGCTCAATCGCCAAAACCGCTAGAATTCGCCAATTTTCGCAAAGAAGAGCCGAAATATGACGTCGCAAGCCTTTCGATTTATACACGCGTCGGATTTCCGTTTGGAACTTCCGGTCGACGGTCTTTCGGAATGTCCGGAGCGCCTTGAAAGCGCGATTCTCGACGCGCCCCGCGTCGCGGTCGAGCGGTTGGTCGCGACGGCGCTTAAGGAAAAGGTCGACTTTGTCGTCTTGAGCGGCGACCTTCTTTCCCCGCGCGAAACCGGGCCTTGGGGGCTCCTCTTTTTGATCGAGCAGTTCGAGCGGCTCGCGTCGGAAAAGATCGCGGTTTATTGGGCCGCCGGGAAAAACGACTCGCCGGACGTCGTCCCGGCCGCGTTTCGCTTCCCGGAAAACGTTCGGATTTTCCCGGTCGGAACGGTCGAGGAGACGTTTTTCGTTCGCGAAGGCGTTCCGGTCGCGCGACTTCTCGGGACGAGCTGGGGGAAGGCGGGCGTCGCGCCTCGCGGCGGCGTCGAGTCGGTCGAAGGCGCGGACGACCTTTACACGATCGGCGTTTTTAACGGACAGCTCCCGAACGAAGCGTTGAAGAGCGACGCGGTTCGGTATTGGGCGCTCGGCGGAAGTCGCGTTCGCGAAACGATTTCGCGCAGTCCGTCGCTGGCTGTTTACGCCGGGTCGACGTTGGCTCGCAACTTTGAGGAAACCGGCGATTTCGGCGCGACGTTGGTCGAGGTCGCCGAGTCGGGCCGAACGACCGCGACGCCGTTTCGAACGTCGCCGTTGCGTTGGTCGACCGAAACGCTCGTCGTCAAGTCGGAGGAGACTGAAGAAGCGATTCTCGCCGAAGCGCGTTCGCGGCTGAAAGCGCTGCAAGAAAAAGCGACCGAAGAAGCGGCGTTCGCCGGGCGTTCTCCGGAGGGCGATATTTGGCTCGTCTCTTGGCGAGTCGACGCGGAAGAACCGGCGTTTCAAGCGCTTCGATACGGAACGCTCGCCCAAACGCTCTTGCGCGACCTGCGAACCGATTTCGGGAAAACGGCGCCGGTCGTTTACTCCGTCGACTTCGTCCCGACCGTTCCGGAAAACGCGCCGGAAGAGCTGTTCGAGCGCCAAACGATTTTGGGCGACTATTTGCGGATGTTGCGTTATTATTTGGAAAATCCGGGCGAGAAAATCGACGTCGAAGGCTTTTTCTCCGAAGAATTGCGCGATTGGATCGCTTGCGAACGAGCGAAGCGCGCGCTGGAAAATCGGCGTCGCGGCGACGACGAACCGGAAGTCGCCGAAGCGTTGCGCGTCGCGGCGGAAGCGAAGGATTTTCGACCGGAACTCCCGACGCTGTTCGACTTGCTCGCGCTCGACTCGCTCGATTCGACCGAAGACGGCGAACAAACCGGCGACGCGGCGGACGTCGAACGGGAACGGATTCGAGCGGCGCGACGTCGCAAAGCGTTGCTCGAAGCGTCGGCGCTCGGCGTCGATTTGCTGTCCGAAAACGAAACGGTCGCGTCGATCGTCGGCGGTTTGAAGGGCGCGCCGAAAAAAAATCGCGACGTTCTCGCCGAACTGCGAAACCTGCAGAAGAATATTGAAGGAAAGGAGAGTCTCTCGTGAGAATTACGTCTCTGAAAATCGAACGCTTCGGCGTTTGGGAGGGGCTGAGCCTTCCGAAAGTTTCGCGCGGAATCAACGTCTTTTACGGGCCGAACGAAGCGGGAAAAACGACGCTGATGCAGTTTATCCGCGCCTGTTTGTACGGCGGCGCCGACGAAGAGCGCGCCCGATATATTCAAATGGCGCTCGACGGGAAAACGCGTCGCGGCGAAAAAGCCGGGTTCGGCGCGAAACGCTTTGAAGAAACGTCGGAAACGTCGGCGTCGGCGGAACTTAAACGGATTCTCGACGGCGAGCGTCGCAAAGACGGCGACGCGGAAACGAAACTCGACGCGGAAACGGCGGCCCGCGACGCGGCGCGCGCTTGGATCGGCGGCGCCGCGACCGTTTCGTCGGAATTCGGCGACCATCGGCTCGAACGGCGGTACGTCAAACGCGACGCCGGTTGGCAGTCGGCGATCGAACGCAAATCCGGCTTCCTCGCGGCGGAAGGGCTGATCAACTGGAGCGGGCGATTTTATCCGCTTCCGGGGAAAAAGATCGCCGAATCGTTGGTCGTCGTCGGGCCGGACGGGACGCGCGTCGGCGATTATTTCGCGAAAACGTTGACCTGCAATCTCGACGAATCGACGTACAACGGCGTCTTCGCGATCGGGCTCGACGAGCTGCAACGTCTCGGCGCGTTGAACGAAACCGAAGCGGCGCAAATGCTTTACCGCTTGAGCGTCGGCGTCGACCGCGGCGCGTTCGTTCAAGTCTTCCAACAGATCGTCGCCGAACGAAACGACCTCTTCGACGCGAAGGGAAAACCGTCGATTTTGGAAAATTTGATCGCCGAACGCGACCGAGCGCGGCGCAAGTCCGGCGAAGCGGCGGGGAATCTGCGCGAGTACGCCCGGCTTCTCGAAGAGCGTCGCGCCGTCTTGGAAGCGACGAAACTTCTGCAGGAACGACTCGACAAGACGACGCGGCAAAAACGCGTTCGCGAGCTGGCCGTTCAAATCGCCGAGCTTTGGGACGAACGAGACGAAGCGCGTCGGCAAGTCGTCGAAATGGGGAACGTTCCGGCGGTCGAGCAAAGCGCCGTCGACGAATGCGCCGCGCTCTGCGACGTCGTCGAGGAAACCCGCAAGAAAATTAAGGAAATCAAAAACGCTTATCGGGCGCTCCGCGACGAACGGGACGCGATTCCGGTCGATTCCGCGTTGGAAGAGTTGGCGCCCCGCGTTTCGATTCTTGAAGACGATCTGCCGCGATTGCGCGAAATCGACGAGGAAGTCGGACGCTTGCAGGGCGAATTGAACGAGTTGAACGCGAAGTTCGCCGAAGAGGACGCCCGCGTCAAGAGCGCTCGCGACGGCAAAATGACGCTGACGCCGGCCGCGCTCGACGCGATGAACGCCGCGATCGTCGCGTCGAATTTGGCGCCGGAAACGCGGTTTGGTGCGAACCCGAACGGCGCCAACGTCGGCGGAAGCGGAGAAAACGCGCCGCAAACGCCGACGCTTCCGAACAAATTGATCGACGAAGGCTTGTCGTTTAAGGAAGTCGAAGATTTCCGCATTCCGGCTAAAGCGGTTCGCCGTCGACGTTTGAAGCTGAAGAAATATCGCGAGGAGTTCGAAGTCGTCAAAACGCGTTTGAACGAGTTGGTCGAACGGCTCGAACAAGGCTTGACGTCGCGGTCGCAACGCAATTTGACCGAAGCGATCGAGAAGACCGGCGCGCTTTTGAGCGGGCTCCGCCGCCGCGTCGAGATCGAGCGCCGCGTCGCCGAGATGACGCAATACCGCAAGGAACTCGAACGACAAAACAAGACGCTGGCCGACAATCAAGCGATTACCGGGGCGCCCCTTTACGCGCTCGGCGCCGGGGTCGTCGTCGGCGGGCTGCTCTTCGGCTTGTCGCTCTTCGGGCGAATGGAGCTGGCGGTCGGGCTCGTCGGGCTTTTGGCGACGATCGCCTGCATTTTTTACAAAACGACCGTCGAAAAGAAGAATTATCAAAAGCTCGAAGACAACCAACGTCGACTCGGCCTCTTGACGCGTCAACTCGAACAAGCGCAAGCGGAAACGAAAAAGCTCGACGAACGTTTCCCGGCGGCGCCGAACTCGACCGCGACGCTCGAAGCGCGGTTGCAAAAGGCGAAAACCGACTTGGCGTTTTTTGAGTCGTTGGCGCCGGTCGAAGCGCAATGGCGCGAAGCGACGAAGATTTTCCGCGCCGAAGAAGCTCGCGTCAAAAAGGCGGAGGAAGCGCTGAAAAAAGCGCGCAAACGCTGGACGGCTTGGCTCCGCGACGCGGGACTTCCGGCGACCCTCAAACCGACGCAGGTGCGCGACTTGCTCGACCGCGTCGGTTTGACCGAAGATTTGCGCCGTCAAATCGAAGGCGTCGCCGCCGAAATCGATTTCCTCGGACGCGAACGACAAGGAATCGTCGACCGTTTCGCCGCCGCCGTCGCGCTGTTGCCGAAACTCGACGTCGATAAAAACGCGACGCCGTTCGAGCTCGCGCCGAAACTTCGCGCCGTCGCCGAAGAATACGGGCTGTCGCAACAACGTCGCGCCGAGCTTTGGGACTCGATGGTCGCGCTGAAAAAGGAATATCGTCAATTCTTCTTGGCGCGCCGCCGACAAACGAAAGACGTTCGCCGCTTCTTGGCCGGGTATCGCGTCAAGACGACCGAAGCGCTCGTCGAGGCGGTCGAGCGGTACGCGACGTATCGCCGGTTGAACGCCGCGTTCGACGAAGCGCAACGCCGCTTGGAAGTCGGAATCGGCGGGTTCTGCTCCGAAGAGGAACTCGGCGCGCTCCTGCTCGACGCGGAGGTTCGCGCCGAACTCCCGACGGCGATCGAGAATTTGGAACGTCGTTTGGAAGGACTCGACGCCGAATTGCGCGGCAAACTCGAACTTTCCGGACGACTCGGCCAACAAGCGGACGCGATCGCGGCGAAAAAAGAGTCGATTCGAAGTCGTTTCGAAGCGGCGGCGCTCGATCTGCGGATCGCCGAGATGGCCGACCTTTGGCAAAGTCGCGCGATCGCCGGGCGGGCGATGGAAGACGTTCGACGCGCTTACGAACGCGAACGCCAACCGGAAACGCTCCGCGAAGCGTCGCGTTATCTGCGCCGCTTGACGGAATCTCGTTATGTCAACATCTGGACGCCGCTCGGCGAAGACGCGCTTTACGTCGACGCGGCGGACGGCGAAACGCTCGACGTCGCGTCGCTCTCTCGCGGGACGCGGGAACAGCTTTTCATCGCGATTCGTTTGGCGCTCGTCGTTTCGTTCGAGAAACACGGGATTCAAATGCCGTTGATTTTGGACGACGTTCTCGTCAACTTCGACAATAAGCGGGCAGGAATCGCGGCGAAGGTTCTTTGCGATTTCGCGAAGAGCGGACGGCAAATCTTCCTCTTCACCTGCCACGAACATATTTGCCGACTTTTCCTCGGCTTGAACGTTCCGGTTTGCGCGCTTCCGACCTCGAACGACCCGAAACGCCGCGCGTTCCGAGTGTTGCTTCCGCCGAAGTCGAAGCGTCGACGCAAGAATCCGGCGGAAACGCTTGTTTCGGTCGCGCCGGAGAACGAGGACGTCGGGCCGAATTTCGCGTCCGAGACGCCGAGCGCCGACGCGGAGCCGTCGATCGACGTTTCCGGAAGCGCGAGCGGCGGCGTCTATCGAGCCCTCGAACCGGGCGAGAAACCGACGCCGACGCCGGAAAACGACGCGAACGAGAAAACGCGCAAGCCGTATTGGGTCGTCGACGGTTCCGACGAGGAAGAAACGACGCTGAAATTGAGCGAAGACGCCGAAAATTTGCGGAGCGCGCTTTCGGTCGGCGGCGAGGAAAGCGAAACGGCGCAAGATTCGACGTCGGCGGTCGCGCCGGAACCGGAAGCCGCGGAGGCGGAAGAAAGCGTCGACGCGGCGGTCGAGCCGAGCGTTCCCGATTTCTCGTCGTTCGTCTTTTCGGCGAACGCTCCGGAGGCGACGGAGGCCGACGCGCAAACGGTCGACGTCCTTTCGGAGCCGAGCGAACGCGCCGCGCAAGTCGCCGAGTACGTTGAAACGTTGAAAAACGTCGCGCTCGACGGCGAACGCGTCGAACTGCGGGCGTTGTCCGAAATTAGTCCGACCTTCTCCGCGAACGAAACGGCGGAAAGCTCGTTGGAAGTCGCGCCGGAAGCGAGCGTCGTCGATCTCGCGGTCTCCGAAGCGGAAGAAAACGAAGACGAAGAAGACGAGGACGACGAAGACGCGATCGAGTCGCTCGATTACGACGAATGGGCGACCGTTTTTCTCGCCGATTCCGAAACGCGCGCCGAGTCCGGCGACGAAGCCGATTCCGAAACCGAAGACGAATCGTTCCTTAATTACTTCGACGAAGCGAACGACGACGAAGAAGAGGAAGATTGGGAAGACGGCGAGGAATACGAAGACGAAGAAGAGTTTGACGACGACGTCGACGACGAGGCCGACGATTTCGACGAAAACGACGATTTCGACGAAACGGACGGCAAGTAGACGCCGATTTAATCCCCGACAAGCGGTCGAGCCGACGGTTGCGACGACCGCTTGTCGGAGGGAAACCGGCGAATTTTGACGTTCTAAGAACGCGACGGAACGCGTTTGTCGAGCGGACGCGAAAGAAAAAAGTCTCAAAATCGATAAAAAAGGATTTTTCTTTAAAACGTCTCTTGCTTTTTTAGGCGCCTCCCGGTATCATTGACGAAGAAGATTTTACCGTTGAAACGTCGCGAACGTTTTTGAGGGCGGCGAGCCAAAGGTTCGGCGTTCCGAATTTAACGACGGAGCTTGGGTTTTCAAGCGTTTTTTTCGCAAAAGCGCGAACCTTTTTTTTCCGCGTTCGTCCTAATTTATTAACAAAGGACGTCGCGGCGGATAGAAACGTCGTCGACGAAACGTTCGCGACGTCGGGCGAAACGAAACGTCGACGCTCGCCGCCGAACGTTGGACGTTCGCAAGTTCAACGGCGTGAAATAGAGAGCAAATTTCAGCGTTGGTAGTAAAATAATCGGTTTTCCGGTTTGAGTCCACACGAAGGCAACGATTATGAAAAAAGATTTTTTTCAACGTATTTTCGACCGAAAAAATTCCAGTTTTTGGCCGTCGTCGCGGCGTCTTTCGCTTGAAGCGTTGGAAAATCGCGAGCTGCTGAACGCCGATTGGGGCGGGTTCGCGCCGGAAAAAACGACCGAATTCGAGTCGACGGCGGCGGAATATTCGGTCGATTTTTCGAAACGCGCGCCGAATTTTTGCGAACTTGCCGATTTGACCGGCGACGAAATCGACGAGTTGTTGACGATTAATTACAGCGAAAAAACGCTCGACGTTTACGCGAACGACGGAACCGGCTCCTACGCGTTGAAAAAATCGACCGCGATCGCCGAACTGATCGACGCGAACGACTCGCCGGTCGTTTTCGGAGACGTCGTCGGCGACGACGGAATCGCCGATCTCGTCGTCGTTTCGCAATCGACGATCGGCGCCAAACTCGCGCTTTCGGCGACCGTCTACCAAGGCTCCGCCAATTATTCGTTTGCGAAAGTTTCGACGACGTCGCTCGACGTTTCGGCGTTCCCGAGTTCCGGACTCGCGTTCCTTTCGCTCGACGTCGCGCTTCGCGAAACCGCGTCCGGCGCCGACTTGCTCGTGCAAGGATCGACGTTGTCGATGGGAAGCGGCGGCGCTTCTCCGCGTCAAACCTTGATCTATTCCGGCGTCGGCGAAACCAATTTCGGCAAATCGGCGACGTCCCTCAACCTTTCCGGCTCTTCGACGACCGACGACCCGATTTTAACCGACGTCGCGACGATCGGCGGCAAAGAATGCGTCGTTTCGATCGATCGAACCTCTTCGCAATCGAATTCGCTCGTGTTGACCGACGTTAGCGCGACGACGCCGAAAAAATACGTCGCCAATTTGAGTTCGCTCGGTTCGGTCGTCGTCGAATGGGTCGTTGAAAAAGACGGCGTTTTGATCGTCGGCGGGACGGTGAACAAGGAATCCGCCGTGTTGACGTTGAACAACTTCGCCTTTGCCGACGGAAGCGTCAAATTCACTTCCAACCTCGTGAAATGCGACGGTTTGGCGTTGAACGCGTCGTCGACCGCCGCGATCGGCAATATGGGCGGGTTGGCCGCGACGCCGGAACTTTTCGTCGCCAACGGTTCGACTTACGCCGTTTTCCAAGGCGAAACGTCGCGAACTTACGGTTTTGAGTTTGAGCAAATCGGCGTCGTCGCGACGACGCCGAACTATCATTCGGTTTACGTCGGCGACGTCGACGGCGACGGCGCGACCGAAACGCTCCTCGTCGGCGCGACGCAAATTATCGTCGGCGACGCGGCGAGCGACGGTTCCGTCGCGAATCTGAAAACGGTCGCGACCTTGGGGCAAACGGCGAACAAAGCCGTTTTCGGCGACTTCAACGGCGACGGTTTGACCGACGTCGCGGTTTATTATCAAGCGGAAGGCGCCGATTTTACCGTTGGGACGAACTTGCAAATTTTCCAACAAATTTCGAACGGCTCCTTTGCGCCGGTCGCGTCGCGCGCCGTTTCGAGCTTTATCGATTTTACGGTCGGTTCGTTTTCGCAAGCCGGCGTCGACGAAATCGCCGTTTTGTCGCAAACGACTTCCGGCGTGCAATACGTCGAGACGTTGCGTTTGACCGTCGCTTCCGGTTCGACGACGTTGAACCAAACGCGTTCGTATCGCTTGGGCTCTTTGGGCGCGACCGCTTTGACCGCCGGCGCGATTTACGGGAGCGGGCTCGACGACCTCGTCGCGGTGAACTCCGCGAAAAATTCGATTTCCGTTCTGAAAAATACCGGCGCGAGCTTCAGCGCGACGACGTTAAGCTCGAACACGGGCTTGGTCGCTTCCGGCGTTTATAATCCGACCGCCGCCGCGATCGGCGATATTAACGGCGACGGTTTGAACGACGTCGTCGTTTTGAACGCCGCGTCCGGTTCGAACTACGCGCACGTCGCCTATTACCTGCAAACGGCTTCGGGGCTTTCGTCGGTCGCTTCGAACTCTTCGTTGCGCGTTTCCGGCGTCGCGCCGACCGGATTGGTTCTCGCCGACTTGAACGTCGACGGCAAGCTTGACGTCGCGACGGTGCAACACACGACCGCCGGCAAGTCGAATCTTTTCGGTTTTGTCAACAATGGAACGGCTTCGATCTTCAACGCCGGAAAATCGTGGGGCGAAACGTCGGTCGGCGCCGCGTTGACCGTCGGACGCTTCAACGACGACGCGTCGCTCGACGCGATTCTCGCGCAAGGCAAGAAAGTCGGCGTTTTCTTGAATACCGACGGCAGCGAAAGCGCCGGCGGTTCCGTGAAGTTCGTTTGCCAATCCGCTTCCGCTTCCGCCGGCGCGAATTTGGACGCCGCGCTCGCGACCGAGCGAACTTGGCTCGACGAATGGTCGAACTTCTATATCGACGTGTGGGCGACGACCGACGGCGCCGGCGTCGTTACGACCGCGACCGCCGCGTTAAAATTTAATTCGGAATACTTTACGTTGGTCGGCGTTGAAGCCGCGACCGGTTTCGACGCGTCCTTGTCCGTCGCCAACGGCGTCGCGACCGTTTCCGCGACCGGGAAAGCCGCCGCCGACGGTTGGGCGCTCGTCGCTCGCGTCCGTTTCGCTCCGACCGTCGACGCCAACGGGGTTTATCAAGGCGGTCTCGCGATTCCGCAAGACGGCGTTCTTCAAAGCGTTTCGGCCGATTTTTCCGCCGTCGCCGCTTCGCAATCGGTCAACGGCGCCGCCGTGGCGTCCGTTTCCGCGCCGACCGATCTCGTCGTTTATCCGGTCGACGCCGACTCGAACGACGACGGTTTGATCAACGCGAAAGACGTCGACCAATTCCTCTTGGGGTACGGTTACGACTTCGAACACCTGCCGAGCGACTTAACGTTCTGCAAAATCTTCGATTACAACAACGACCAAAAGATTGGCGCGCAAGACTTCGACGCGTTTTTGATTCCGTACGGTCAGAAAGCGAACGGCGTCGCCGACTCGTATTACGCGAAGGAGCCGGGCGTTTCGGTTTCGAGCGCGGTTCTCGCGTCCGAAGTCGAGACGGAAGACGGCGTCTACGCGCTCGTTAATCCGTCGGAAGTCGCCGCCGCGACAAAAGTTGCGCGCGCCGCCGCCGTCGACGCCGCGCTGGTCGCCGAAGCGTTCGCTTCCGAAAACGACGACGAAGAAGCCGACGCGACAACCGCCGTCGCCGAGGAAACCGTCGCGACTCAAACCGACGACGAAACCGACGAACGCGCCGCGTTGGTCGAAACGTTCGCCGCCGTCGGAACCGCGTCCGAAACGGACGTCGTTTGGGCGTTCGACGACGATTCCGACGACGAGGAAGACGCGTTCGCGTTTGACGTTAATTTGAGCGTTAAGTTCTAACCCGTTTTAGAAACAGACGTTGCAAAAGCCGAGTCGGATTCGCCGACTCGGCTTTTTTTAGACGTCGCTTGAAAACGAACGAATAAAGAACGACGCCGCGCAAGCGGGAAGACGGTCGCCGCGCTCGCTCAAGCGTCGGCGTCCGTCGTCGTTTTTTCCATAAAGATTTCGCCGCCGGAACCGAGCCAAACGTTCGTCATAAAGCTGCGAATCAAGAGAAGGCCGCGTCCCGTTGGGATTTCGAGGTTTTCCTCGAGCGTCGGATTCGGCGTCGCGGATTCGTCGAACCCTTCGCCCTCGTCGCGCACCGATAACAAAACGCGCTCGAACGAAATTTCCGCGTAAACGTCGACTTTTTTTGACGCGTCGCGTCGGTTGCCGTGTTCGACGGCGTTCGCAATGGCTTCTTCCAACGCTAATTGAACGGCGAACAAGTCTTTAGACGACCAAGCGCGACGCTCGAGTTCCAAAAGAACGGCGTCGACGAACGCGTCGCCGGCGCCGGAAACGCTCGGAAACGACATTGCGCAACGCCAAACGTTGTTGAATTGCGTCGACATAACGATTCTCGCGAAAAAGCGCGAACCGAACGCGGACGAACGGTTCGCGTCGTTGGCTAAATTTGCGAATGGAGCGCTTCGACCTCGGTCGGACGAATTTTGAAAAGCGAATCGAGTTTCGTAATTTTAAAAACTTCCAAAATATTGTCGTCGATGCGGCAGAGGAAGAGGGCGACTCGCTTTGTTTTGGCTTTGTTGTTCGCGGTGATCAAAACGCGCAACGCCGAACTCGACATAAACTTAACGTTCTGAAAATTGACGATAACGCGTTCTTTTTTGCAGTTTTCGATCAACGCGTACAACTCGTCGCCCCAAGATTGGATGCTAAGCTCTTCGTTCAATTTAACGTCGAGGCAGTCGGCGATCGCCGCGTCGTCTTCGTAACGAACCAGCAGATGGACTTTAGAGTCGCTCATAAGTTGGCGTCCTTAGGCGCGCCGTCGTCGCGACGGGCGCAAAAAAAGGTGAAACTTGCGCGTCGCGACGAAGCGACGAGCGTTAATTTAGTGAATTAATTTGTTGCGAACGGCCCAAACGGCGGCCTGCGCGCGGTCGCGAGCGTCGAGTTTTCGCAAAATGTTTTGAACGTGTTCTTTAACGGTGTCGAGGCTCAACTGCAACGACGCGGCGATTTCTTTATTGCTCAGGCCGAACGCGATATGTCGCAACACTTGCGTTTCGCGCGCCGTCAACGGATTCAACGGGTCGACGGAACGTCGCCGTAAGAGCGACGCGACGCGACGGAGTTCGCCGGAACAGGACGCGCCGTTCGGATCGTTTCCGCCGGTTCCGAGCGCGCGAACGACCCGGACAAGTTCGGGGCGCGACGTTTTTTTCAACAAATACGAGTCGGCGCCGACGGCGAGGGCTCGCGCGAAATACGCTTGTTGGTCGACGTCCGCAAAAAAAACGATTCGACCGTCGAAACGTTGCGCTCTTAGCGTTTCAACCGCTTCAAAACCCGTTTGATCGGGGAAATTAACGTCAAGCAACAAAACGTCGGGGCGCGCGACGAGCGTTTTCGCGACGAGTTGTTCGGCGGTTTGCGCTTCGTCGACGATTTGAACGTCGCCGTCCGAAAAAAAGGAATAAAGGCCGGCGCGGACGACGGGGCGCTGATCGGCGACGACGAGGCGAACGGGCATAAGCGCTCCTTAATGCGAACTGGCGTTAAAAGTCGAACGGAAGCGCGGGAAGCGAGTTTCAATTCGACGCGCTTTTATTATACCGTCGCGGGGGGCGGGCGTCAAGAAAAAGTCGCGGTTTTCCTTCGAAAAGAGGGGCGATTTTTCGGCGTCGACGTCGGAAAAGAGCGTTCGACGCTTAAAAAGAAGGCAAGCGCCCGCGTCGCTGCGGTTGGCGGCGACGCGGGCGAAAAAACGTTAGCGATAAATAAAGGTCGCGCTCAACGTCGCGTCGCGGGCGGCGATCGTTCGGAGCCAATACGCTTGGAACGTATCCGGAAACGCGAACTCAACCTTTTGTTTCGCCGGGACTTGGAAGCGACGATATTCCCGCCAATCGCCGGTCGCGGTCGCGTCCGCTTCTAACGCGATTTCGACGTCGGCGTCCGAATGGTTTTCGAGAACGAGCGTTTTGCGGTCGAAACCGGTCGCGAGCATCGGATCGGACGCAACTCCCGCCGCGACTTGGGTTTCACGCCAAACGGAGCCGCGACCGACCGCCTTGCCGAACGACCAAAGATCGTCGAGCGAACCGAGCCAAAGCGCGGCGCCGCCGTCGTCGGAGCGAACGATTCGCCCGGTTTCCGGCGTCTTCTCGGTCGAATCGGCGTTGTTATCCGTCGAATTTTGAACCGTTTGCGGCGCGACGCCCGCGAGAACAAGCAGACCGCGATACGAAACGTAATCGACGATCAGCCGTCCGTCGGTCGCGATCGGACGAATCTTCGCGAAACCGCCCGCGTTTTGAGCGGGAAGTTCGTAAAACGTTCCGGCGCAATGGAATAAGTCGCGCTCGGTCGCCGTTTCGCGGTCGAGTCGGCAAGGAAGGGGGGACGCGACGCGGGCGGCTTCGTCGGAGCCGATCGGAAGGCGATAACGGTTCCCGTTCAAAGCGACGACGGCGCTTAACTCGTCGATTGAAAAGACTTCCGACGCCGGGAGACGCGGCTCGACCATCGCCTTGACGCGGCTAATCGTTCCGGGTTCGCCTCCTTCGAAACGGCAAGGAACGCGTTCGAGGCGGCCGTCTTCGGTCAGTTCGTAATAGCGTTCTTCGGCGACTTGGCCGTCTTTGACCAACGACGAAACGACGGCGAGACGGTCGTTGTCGGCGCGAACCCAAAAACGGGCGCCGAGGAAGTCGGAAACGTCGGCGGGAGAAGCGATTCCGTCGAAAATCGGCGCGGCTTGCGTCGGGCGTTCGTCGGCGTTCTTGTAATGAAAGAAGCAGGTCGCGTCGGCGAGATCGGCGTTCGAACGGACGCGAATCCATTCGCCGATTTCCGCTTCCGAGAAGTCGACCCAAACGGTTCCGGCGCCGAATTTTACGTCGGACGGTTGGGCGGCGCCGTCGGCGGCGTTCGCGCTAAGGGAGGGAGCGTTTTTCGGAACGACGACCGTTTTCAACGGCGCCCAAACGCCGGTTCCGTCGCGGTCGACTTCGAACGTAATTTCAACGTTTTGAACGCCTTCCGGAAGCGTCGCGTCGGCGAAATCGACGAACGCGCTCCGACGGTCGAAACCGGCGAAGAGGTAGGCGTCCGACGCCGCGTCGCGCTTGACCGCTTCGTCGAACCAAACCGCGCCGCGACCGAGCGCCGGGCCGAACGAGTCGAGTTTTTCCGGTTCGACGAACCAAAGGTTCGAGTTCGAGCGACCCGGGCCCGCGACCTCGCCTTTGAGCGGCGATTTGTTCAAAAATTCGCTCTTAGCCGCGTCGTCGCAACCGAACGCGACTCGCCCGTTCCAAAACGCAAAGTCGCCGATAACTTTGAGATACGTCGAGCGCGGGCGGATTCCGCGAGCGTTCGCGGCGCTAAAATCGCTCGGAAAACGCCAAAAATGCCCGTGCATCGTCGCCAAAAAATCGGTCGGCGAGTCGATTTCGCGAATCCGCGGCCATTCGGTGTTCCAGCCGTGCGCCCCGTCGTAACAGTGCGACGCTTTCGGGAGGCGGTAAAAGCTCCATTTCCCGCCGTCAAGAACCGCGAGAATAACGGAGCGGTAGTCCCAACCGAGCGACCAAAGCGGATCGTTTTCCGCGTCCGCGCCGTCGATTCCGCCCTTCGTCGTTACTTCCGTAAACTGCTTGCGCAAAACGACTTGCCAATCGCCGTTCGCCGTTTTCTCCGCGAGACAGCCGGATGGAACGTTCGGATTAACGCGCGCTTCGGGCGAATTTTCGCCGTTGTTCGCGTAAACGAGTCGACCTTGCGACGTATAACCGCCCTTGCCGTGATAGCCGGGGAGAACGTCGGCGCCGTCCGGACGCGGGCGGTTGCCGTCGGTATAAAGCTCTTTCACTTCGAGCGTTTCGACGTCGACTTCGTAAAGGCCCTCTTCCATCGTGAGGAAGTAAACCTTGTTTTTCGGGTCGGTTAGGTGCCTTGCGACGGCGGTGTGCCGTCCGAACATTTGCGAATGCGGAATCGTCCGGACGGTTCCGTCGGCGCCGATCGCGTGCGAGCCGATAAAAAGTTGATTCGACTCGCGGTGAATCATTCGGTTGGCGTTCGTGCCGCCGACGCTTTCCGGGCGCGTCGTTCGGTTCAAGTCGGCGTCGATTTCGTAAAGTTTGTCGCTGGAACCGTTTGGCGAGTGCGGGCCGTAGGTGATCGTCCAAAGGCGCCCGGCCCAAGGAACGACCGCGCCGGTTCCGCATTCGTTTTCGTCGTTGAACCAAGCGAGACGCGGATAAACGCCGCCGAACGAACGTTTTAGCGCGAGCGGCGTCGGCGGCGCGTCCGGTTGAACGGTTGCGGCGTCGGCGGTTTGTTCGGAAGAAGGAGCGGGCGGCGTTTGCGACTTGGCGTCGTCGGCGAAAAGCGACGAGGCGCCGAGCGCGGCGGTCAGCGAAAAAACGACGAACGTCGTCGAACGTCGAACGGGAAAGCGTCGGAACATAACGGTCTTTCTTAAAACGGGTTAAGCGAACGATTGAACGATAAAAACGAAAAAGGCGCGGGCGGCGTTACTTCGCGGCGTCGCGGCGGCATTCGAGAAGGAGAAAACCGCAAGGCGGAACGGCGAACGAACGTTCGGCGGCGTCGACCGGGCCCGACTTCAAAACGACCGCGTCGCGCTTCTCGGCGGCGTTGGCCGCGTCGATTCCGTCGGCGACGAGTTCGCTCTTGGAGACGGGGACATAACCTTCGGGAAGTTCGAGATTTGCGACTTGCGCTTTGGTCGAGGAACGGTTGACGACGGCGACGTTAAGCGACGTCGCGTCCGGGGACGCCGCGACGACGTCGAGGTAAGGAAGCGTTTCCGGAAGTTCCGTCTTTTCGCCGCTTGCGTCTCCTTCGAGCGCGAATTTGACGTCCGCCGACCGAACGCCGGGCCCGTCGACCGCCGCGTCGCAACGAACGCCGACGATTTTGCGGCGATACGTTTGGAAAATCGGGTAAAGCGCCGTCGGATACGCGTCGTTTTCGCCGACCGTTTTAACGACGCCGTGTCCGTTGACCGGGAAAATGTACGTTCCCATCGCGACCGTCGGGCTCGTGCGGACGAACGCGTTCAGCGTTCCGGCGACGACGACGCAATCGTAAAGACGACGGTCGTCTTGACGCGTAAATCTCGACGGCGAACCGCTTTGGCTAACGGAGTGTCGGCAGTTCCATTCGTCGACGGAGAGTCGAATCGGGCGGTTTTGTCGGTTCAAGCGAACGTTCGCCGCCTCGACGATTTTCGCGAGTTTGCGCAAATGCGCTTCCGTTTGGGCCGGCGCGAAGAGCGTCGAATCGGGCGAAACAAGCTTGCCGTCGACGATTTTCGCGTTGACGTAATAATGTTGCGTCAACCAGTCGATTTTCTCGCCGCAACGATTAAGAACGGTTTCGTTCCAAGCGGCTTTGTTCCCGACGCCGAGCAGCTCCAAGTCGGGAAAACGAGCGCGAATCGCCGTCGCCCAAACGTCCAAAAGCGCGGCGTACTGCGCGGCCTTCAGACGGACGCCTTGGCCGAACCCGCCCCATTCCTCGTTCCCAACGCACCAGTAACGGACGTCGTAAGGTTCGACGCGGCCGTTCTTTGCGCGTTTTTGGCCGCCCGGCGTCGACGCGTCGCCGACGACGTACTCGATCCAAGCGAGCGACTTTTCGAGCGAGCCGCCGATCTCCGGGTCGGGGTGGAGGTTCGCGTTCAGGTTGATGTACGGCGTCGTGTCGACGCGTTCGCACCAAGCGAGAAACTCGTCGGTTCCGAAGCGGTGATTCTCGACGCCGCCCCAACAGCGAACCGGGACGGTCGGGCGTTCGTCGACCGGGCCGACGCCGCGCTCCCATTGGTATTCGAGGACGAACGTGCCGCCGGGCCAGCGAACGACCGGAATGTCGAGGTCGCGCAAAAGTCGGTCGACGTGCGGTCGCGCTTCGCCGTTTTTCCCGACCGCGCCGTCGTAAATAACGCGGTCGTTGCAGTCTTCGAGCATTTGCCCGTAAATCGTCGGCGCGATTTCGACCGGGGTTTTCGGGAGCGCAACGACGATTTTGGTCGGAGCGACGGCGGGCGAAGCGGGCGTTTTCGGAGCGTCTTGCGCGAAAACGACGGACGCCGCGGCGCAAAGAAACAACGTTAAAACGGCGAGTAAAGAACGAAAAAACGGGAGTAACGACATCGTGAAACGCTTTCGGTAAAAAGGAAAACGCGACGCGGCGTCAAATTGACGACGTCGCGTCGCTGGGAAACAAGCGCGAAATCAAACGCCGATCGGGACGTTCGCCGGTTCGGAACTCGAATCAAACTCGAAGTTTGCGTCGTTCGTTCCGCCGTCCGGGACTTCGAAGCGCAGTTCGCCGCTGTTGGCGCGCGGCGGGAGCTTATACGGCGATTCGGCTTCGACCGTTTCGCCTTCGACCGGATTGTCGGTCGCGTTCGGGTCGCTCCAAGTCAGGAAAACGACGTAAGGCCCCGGGACGGCGCCGCGCTTGTTCGTGTCCGCTAAACGAAGCGAATACTCGCCTTGCGCGTCGGTCAAGCCGGTCGCCAACGGGGGAACCTCTTCGGTCGTCGCCGCCGATTGGAAGACGACGCGGATATTTTTCGCCGCCTCGCCGTCGACGATAATTTTGCCGGAAACCGGAACTGTTTTCGGGCCGCAGCCGACCGCTCCGAAAGTCGCGACGAGAAGCGCCGCCGCGAAAAGCGCGAATTTTTTATCGAGCATCGAAAAAACTCCGTTCGTTGTTAAACGTTGCGATTAAAGCGATTCGAGAACTTGACCGTCGGCGATCGCGCACATGTTCCCCCAAACGCCGATGTTGTACGGCGGGTTGCCGGAGCCGATCCAGCCGGTGCCGACGTTGATCGTTTCGGAAATGAAACGCACCGAACCGTCGCAAAACGCCGCGTTCATTCCGCCGCTGTGATACGCGCCCGCCGAACGTCCGCAGAAATAAGTGTTTTGCGGCGAACCGAGCCCGCACGTGTCGAGGCAACGCTTCCAATGATGGCGAGTTAGCGTCGCGGCTTTCGGCGAGCAGGTGTAAATGTGGTTCGCGGCGACGCCCGACCAAAACGTTCCGCGACGCGGCATTTCGTCCGGCGAATGACTTTCGACAAACGCCGCCGTGTTGGAGGTTCCGTCGGTGATCGACGCGAGCGAGTCGAAGCGGAGACTGTACTTGCCGCCGTCGGCGCCGGTTACTTGACCGAGGTGAACGGTGTGAATCGCGCCGCGCAAGCCTTGACGATTCGACGCGCCGTTGTCGTCCCACCACCACGTGCCGCCGGTATTCGCGCCGCCGACCGCTCGATAGGAAGTCGTGTAAATATTATATTTCGTATAGTTCGAGTGGCCGTCGTCGGTCGACGGAGACAACTGCTGACCGGCGCCGGAATCGCTCGGGCATTCGTAAATTTCCATTCGCATCTGCGACAACTCTTTATTTTTCCCTTGGTTCGACGCGTTGACGGCGCCTTTGGTCGAGTTTTCCAATCCGGCGGCGCCAAAGTACATCTCGAACGCGGGCTGTTGTTCGAGGAACGGGAGGAGCGAGACGCCCCACATCGAGTACCAACGCCAATAGCTCGAGGTCGGGCTCGACGAGTTGCGCATTACCGCGCCCGCCGGAAGAACGCCGTTAATATCGGCGTAATTCATCGCCGCCAACCCGAGTTGCTTCATTTTGTTCGAGCATTCCATTCGCCGCGCCGCCTCGCGAGCCGCTTGAACGGCGGGCAAAAGAAGACCGATCAAAATCCCGATAATAGCGATGACGACGAGAAGCTCGACAAGCGTAAAACCGCGTCGCGAGAACAATTTAGGAAAAGAGCGCAAACGTTGCATCGTGTTTTCTCCGCAATATAAAAACGGTAACGAACGAAAGCCGCCGTTTCTAAAATCGGCGGCGTCTCGCAAATATTGTATCCGAAGCGCCGCCGTCAATCAAGGAAAAAGCTCCCCTTTTTTCGTTTATTTTTCGTTCTTTTTACGCGCGGAATCCCGATTAAACGCAAGGTTGCCCCCCCCATTTTAACCAAATTAATACGGCGCCGCGTTGCTAAGAAAAGAAGCGCCGATTTCGCGCGGCTAACGAAATCGGCGCTTAAACGGCGACGCTCTTAAGCGTTGTAAAATCAACGTTTGAACGCGATTTTGCGAAGCAGGTCGAGCGGAACGATCGCGAACGCCAACAACGCGCACCAGAACCAGCTCGACGCGCTTAACGGTTGAACGTGCAAGACTTTGCCGCCGAACGTAACGACAAGGAACTGCAACGCGAAAACGCCGAGGAAAACCAAAAGGAACGTCGGGTTTTGACGCAAACCGCTGAAAACTCTCGTGTTTGACGTGCGCGCGTTGAAACCGTTGAACGAGATCGCCATCATAAAGAACGCGAAAACGGCGGAACGCAGGTAGTCGAGTTCGGCTTCCGCGAGCGCTTCGTTCGCTTCTTTAAGCAGTACGATTCTTGGGCTTGACCCGTGTCGCGGTTCGTCGGCTTGCGCGTCGAACGGCGCGGCGTCGGCTGTTGACGTTGCGTCGTCTGGATCGAGGGTTTTAATTTCAACCGCGTTATGCGCCGCTTGCTTCGCGTCCGCTTCGAAGAGTCCGCGAATCGGCGCGACGAAGAGAATCGACAAACTGATCGCGGTGATAAACAACGCGCCAAAAAGGATTTGCGTTAACATCGATTTCGTAACGACGGCTTCCGAACGCGGAATCGGCTTCTCCTTCATATACTCCGCCAACGCCGGTTCCGCGCCGAACGCCAGCGCCGCCAACGTGTCCATCACCAAGTTGACAAGAAGTAACTGAACGACCGTCAACACGACGTTGACGCCGAACATCGGGCCGAGGAAGCAGGTCAAAACCGCCGCGACGTTCACTGTAAGTTGGAAAATTAGGAACTTTCGGATGCTCTTAAAGATCGTGCGCCCGTAAAGAATCGCTTTGCCGATCGACTGGAAGTTGTCGTCGAGAATCGTGATTTCGCCCGCTTCCTTCGCGACTTCCGTGCCGCTCCCCATCGCGAAACCGACGTCGGCCTTTTTCAGCGCCGGGGAGTCGTTCACGCCGTCGCCGGTCATTCCAACGACGAGGTTAAGTTCTTGCGCCAACGTAACTAAGCGGCTTTTGTCGCTCGGAAGCGCGCGAGCGACGACGCGTAATTTCGGCAGGAGCGTCTTTACTTCGTCGTCCGATTTTTCGTTCAGCTCGGCGGAGGTTAGCGCGACTTCGTCGTCGGAACGTAGCAAACCGGACTCTTTTGCGATGGCGACGGCGGTTTCCTTGCGGTCGCCGGTGATCATAACGACTTGGATTCCGGCGTTTTGCGCGACGGCGATCGCTTCCGCCGCTTCTTTGCGAACCGCGTCGCGAATCCCGATGACGCCGATTAGCGTTAGCGGCGCTTCGTCGTTTTCGCCGTCCGCTTTGGCGACCGCGAGGAGACGCATCGAGCGAGCCGCTTGGTCGAGCGAATATTTTTCAATCGCGCTCTTGTCCGTAAACGCGTGTGCTTGGCCGTTTGCGTCGAGGTAACGGTCGCACTGTTCGACGACGCGCTCGGCGGCGCCCTTAACGTAAACGACCGGGCCGTTTTCGCGTTTGACGACGACGCTCGACTTTTTCTTTTCCGAGTTGAACGCGTTAAATTGCAACGTTTGCGATTTGTCGATCGCGTCGGCGACGCCCGATTCGACAAGGAACGACATAAGGGCGCGGTCGGAACTGTTTCCGCCGAGAATCGCGTTTTCCGCCCCGACCGTCGCGCTATTGTTGACGCCGACGCCGACGATAAATTCCGGCGTAAACCAAGTCGGCGCTTCTTTTAGCGAACCGAACGTCGTCGCGTCGCCAAGCGCCAACTCCTCGACGGAAAGACGCCCTTCGGTGATCGTGCCGGTCTTATCGCTGTATAAAAGGCTCAAACTCCCCGCCGTTTCGAGACCGTGAATTTTGCGCACTAAGACGTTGTCGCGCACCATTTTAAGACTTTGGAACGACTGAAGAAGCGACGTCAGCATCGGCAAACCTTCCGGCACCGCGCAAACGATGATCGTAACGGCGACCGTGATCGCGTTCATCAGCAAATGAACCCAGCCCATCGCGTCCGTCGGCGCGTCGCCGCTAACGAACGTCCGCGCTAAAACGCCGACGACGATCGCGCTCGCTCCGATGTAACCGAACTTCGAAATTTGTCCGGCGAGATGAGCTAACTTCACTTGCAACGGGGTTTTGCGGTCGCGCTTTTCTTGCAGTTCCGCCGCGATTTGCCCGAAAACGGTCGCGTCGCCGACGACTTTAATCTCCATATGCCCTTCGCCGCCGCAGACGACGGAGCCGCGATAACCGTAATGCTCGTTATGAGTGTCTTTAGCGTCGAACGTTTCGCCCGGTTCGAGCGGTCGTTTCGTCGCTTCGACCGTTTCGCCGTTGAGCGGGGATTGGTCGACTTTAATCGCGCCTTCGACGACGCCGCCGTCGGCCGGGATTTTGTCGCCCGCTTGCAGGTACACGACGTCGCCGACAACGATTTCGTTGACGTGAATTTCCGTAAGTTGGCCGTCGCGAACGACTTTCGTCGTCTCTTTCGCTTCCTCTTCCGCTTTGAGCGCGGAGGCTTTCCCCTGCTGACGGTTTTCGCTAAGGGCCGCCGCAAGGTTGGCGATCAAAATCGCAAGGAGAACGCCAAGAGGTTCGTACCATTCGGTTTCGCCGACAGCCAAAAGGACGAGCTGAACCGCCAACGCGACCAACAGAATGACGATCATCGGGTCTTGGAAACCGTGAAGAATCTTCTTCCAAAGCGGTTCCGGCGGAATTTGCGTCAACGCGTTCGAACCGTGTTCTCGTCGACTATTTTCGACTTCTTGCGGCGTTAAACCTTTAAGTTGCATCGTTTAGCTTTCGTGTTAAGGAGCGGTTTGCGGCGGGCGCGCCGAAACCTAAAAACGCGTCGACGCTCGAACGAAACGCGAGAAAACGGTTTCGCTCGAGCGCGCAACGCGACGTTAAAATCAATCGTCGAAAGCGACGCGACGTCGTTAATTGGGCGGCGTTGCGTTCGACGAATGGTAAAGCCTGTTATTCGGCGTCTTTCGACGGCTCGATTTGGTAAATTTGCCCGTTGAAAAGGAACGTCGACGGTTTGTCGAACGCGAGGTATTGCGAAAATTCGCGACCAAGTTTCCCGACGAGTTCAAAGTAAGCGTCGCTAAATTGCTCGACGACGATCGGCGTTTTCGTGGTTTGCGACTCTTTGTCGAGCGCCGAGTCGACCCAGCGACCTTCTTTAAGGTAAAATGTTTTTCCGGCGATAGTTCGGACGGTGTTGCGCGAATTTGAATTCGGCGCGTTTCCTTCTTCCAACTCGGCGGCGGGCGCGGCGAAATCGGCGGCGTCGACGGAACGAGCCAACGGCGCCAACGCTCTGGGCGCGTTCAACCGAGCCTTGCGAGAAGCCGGCAAGCGCAAGCCGCCCGTAGCCGCGCCGCCGCCCCGCGAGGAAGCGACCGGAGCCGCCGCCATCGTCATTTCGTCGGCGACCGCCGATTCGGTCGCAAGGTTGGCGGCGCCGCGGAACGTTTGTTTTAGCGAACGTTGCGCAAACCCCGACATATTCGACGTTTGCGAAGCGAGCTTCTTGAAGTTGCCGGCGGCGCGGCGAGCGTTTTCGGCGGTCGCGTCGAGCGCGACGGAATCGTCGGCCAAGAACGCGGTGTACGGCGTCATAATTCCGTGTTTTTTCGAGAGTTCGAGCAACTCGTTCATCAGTTCGTCGTTCGCGCCGTCGAGGTCGAGTCGGTCGACGATTTCGCCGACGCGTCGAGTCGCCCAAAGACGTTCGACGAAAGCGTAAGTCGAGTCGACGCTTTCGTTAGCAAACGTTCCGTCGAAGGAAAACGCGACGTCGTTTCCGTCGACCTTGCCGTTCGCTTTGATCGCGATCGCGCCCGACTTCGCGTAACGCCCGACGACGACCAGTTGCTCCCCGGCGTAAACGTCGATTTTGCCCTCCGGATAAATTTGATTCGTAAAGTATTGCGCTTTCGAGTCTTCCTTTAATTCGAACGCAAATTCGACGTCGGTGAAAATCGGCGCTTCGACGCGATTGTAGAGCGCCGCGACGCGTTCTTCGATATTTTCGTCCGGCTTAACGTATTCGCCTTGTCCGCGACCGTCGCGAACGAAACGGTCGAGAAGACGGGAGTTTACGTCGTAACCGAGCCCGAACGAGAAAAAGCGCGCGCCGTCGTTTTTTTCGCGAGCGAGTTGCGCCAACTTCATTTCGTTTGTTTCGCCGGTCGTCGGTTCGCCGTCGCTGAAGAAAAAGAGATATTTCGGATTGGCGGAATCGTCTTGCGCAAGTTGTTTGAACGCCGAGTGTAACGCTCCTTCGATGTTGGTCGAACCGCGCGAACGAACGGAGTCGACAAAGGCTAGCGCTTCGGTTCGCGACGCGGCGTCAATTGTTTGCAGGCTTTCGGAAAAAGCGCGAACGTCGGTTCCGAAGAGAACGACGTTGAATTTATCGCCGTCGTTAAGTCTTGAAAGAACAAACTTTAACGATTCGCGCGCTTGCTCGATTTTTTTGCCGGACATACTTCCGGAAACGTCGAGCGTAAAAACGACCGTTTTCGCCGGACGCTCCGTTTGTTCGGAAACGATTTTCGGCGACGCGAGAAGCAGGAAGTAACCGTCTTCGTTAGGGTTAGGACGATAACTTTGAATCTTGGCGGAGAGTTCGTCGGCGTTTTGATCGAAGAATAAACGGAAGTCGCGCGACGGCGTTACGTTTTCGAGAACGCAAGTCGTTTGAACAATGTTGTTTGCGACGCGTTCGACTTTTACGTCGAAAGTCGGCGAGTAGACGTTTTTGATTTCCGTTTCGCCGACGATGCGAACCGCGAAACTTGTTTTCCCGGGCGCGACGCTTTGTCGAGCGCATTTGGTCGGGAAGGAAAATTCGGTCAAACCGTCTTGTTGGCGAAGGAGTTGCGTATAGCGCAGTTCGACCGTGCGCGCTTGTCCCGGCGGAATTGGGAAAACGCTTGTTTGATAGAGACCGGTTCCGACCCATTCGAGGAGCGCAGGGTCGCGGTTTTGACGAACGATCGCTTCGTAACGTTTGCGGGCTTCGTCGGCGTCGAGGAGTTCGCCCGCAAACTCTTTGCCTTCAACGAGAAACGTCAACGAATCGACGGCTCCGTCGTAAGGAATCGGGAAAACGAACGACGCTTCCAACGTCGACGAGCCGGTGTTGTTAAACGTTTGCGAAACGACAACTTGCGCGACCGAGTTTTCGATTTCCGCGTCGACGGAAAGCGATTCGAGGCGAATCGAGCGTTCTTGGGAAGGACGCGGCGGCGCCGGAACCGACGGTCGAACCTTGTCGGGAATCTTAACGTCGGCGAGGAAACCTTGCGAAAAAACAGGTTGCGTCGACGCGGCGAAGAGAAAAACGTTCCAAAGAACGGCGAACCGCAACGCGACTCTCTTTAACGAGGGCGAAAATAACGCGGACATAAACGTCTCCTTATCGTATTAAACGACGGCGCTTTAGCCGTCAAATTGGCTTGATTTCGGCGCGCGGCGAGTCGGAAGACGCTCCGCGTTTTGCCTATTCCTCATTAATAGAGACGAGCGAGCGAAAATTTTGTTTTCTTTCTTTGAAAAATTTTAAAAAATTTTCGTTCGCGACGGCGCAACGTTTGTTTTAACAAGGGGTTAAAATCCAATTTTTTTTCTCCAAGCGTCGACGCGGTTGAGCCAATCGTCGACCGGTTTGCCGCTCGGCGGATTCCCAACGAATCCGTGCGGAACGTTAGCGTAAATATGCAACTCCGCCGAAATCCCCATTTTACGCAACTTAGCGTAAACGGCGACCGAGCCGTTCGGCGAGTAGGCGTCCGCGTCGCCGTGTAGTAAACACATCGGCGGCGTCTTGTCGTCGAACGCGAAGTCGGCGACCGTCGGCGAATCGATTCCGCGCTTGGCGTTCGGCCCGTTCGCGCCGTCTTCGAGGACGTAAGCAGGGTAAACGGGAATCGCGAAGTTGAGGTGGCAAGGGTATTTATCGACGTCGTCGAGCGGATCGTAAGACGCCGTTTGACTCGACGTCGCCGCCATTAACGTTAGATGTCCGCCCGCCGAGAGACCGAGCGCGCCAATTTTCTCCGGGTCGATTCCCCATTCGTCGGCGCGACTGCGAACGACCCGGATAACGCGCTGGGCGTCCTGCCAAGCGGGGAGGTGTTTCGGGCCGTTTTTCGGACGCGGGACGCGATAATTCAGAACGACGACCGTAACGCCGCGTTCGTTAAAGAAGCGCGTTAGTTGCTTGGCGTCGCGACCGAGCGTCAAATACTCGTAAGCGCCTCCGGGAAAAACGATTACGCAAGCGTCGCTCGTTTTGTTTTCGGGTTTCCAATATTCGTAAGTCGGTTTGACGTCGGAACTTGCGGAGCCCGGCGCGACGTCCGGCCAAAGCGGAAACGTTTCCGCTCCGCAAACGAAACGGCAAAAGGCGAACGTCGCGACGAGGAGAACCGCGAACGGCAAGAGGCGTTTTTTCATCGGATTTTCTTTCTATTTTGAAAACAACGTCGCGATAAACGACCTGACGGCAATTGTTAGCGTTGTTAAACGACGCAACGTCAAAAACGAGCGTCAGAAACCGAGGGACTTCATCCAAGCGGCGACGCGGTTGAGCCAATCGCCGAGATGGTCGTCGGTTGGATTACCGCCGAAGCCGTGCGGCGCGTTGGCGTAAATGTGCAACTCCGCAGGAATATTCATTTTACGCAGCTTCGAATAAACGGCGATCGAGCCGGTCGACGAGCAAACGTCCGCGTCGCCGTGTATGAAACACATCGGCGGCGTCTTGTCGTCGAACGCGAAATCGCCGACCATTTCCGTTTTGTTGCGAATCCCGGGATTCGAGCCGTTTTCGCCGCCCTGGATAACGTAAGCCGGATAGACCGGAATCGCGAAGTTCGCGTGGCACGGGAGTTTATCGACGTCGTCGACCGGTTCGTAAGACGGCGTTTGACTCGACGTCGCGGTCATTAGCGTTAAGTGTCCGCCCGCCGAAAAGCCGAGAATTCCAATCTTTTCCGGGTCGATTTTCCAATCGGCGGCGCGGCTACGGACGTCGCGTAACGTCCGTTGCGCGTCCTGCAAAGCGGCGAGGTGTTTCGGCGCGTTTTTCGGACGGGGAACGCGATACTTCAAAACAACGACCGTAACGCCTTTGTTTGTAAAGAATTGCGCGATTTTCTTGCCTTCGTGTTCGTAAGCGAGGCGATTATAGGCGCCGCCCGGGCAAACGACGAGGCAAGCGTCGGTCGTTTTCTTTTCCGGTTTCCAGTATTCGTAAGTCGGTTTAACGTCGGAGCTTGAGGCGCCGGGCGCGACGTCGGGCCAAACGTTAAATTCGTCGAAAGCCGAAGCGGAGACGCTGCTAAATGTCGCCGCGACGAGGAACGCCGCCGTTGCAAAGAAATTTTTCATCGGATTGGCTTGTCGAAAGGGAAAAAGCGGGGAATGCGGAAAAACGAAAACGCCGCGTAAACGCAACGTCGACGGCGGGTTAAGCGTCGGACGAAACGGCGCGGCGTTTTATGCGACAAACGTTAGAAGCCCAACGCTTTCATCCAAGCGACGACGCGGTTCATCCAGTCGCCGACGTGATTGTCGGTCGGGTTGCCGCCGAAACCGTGCGCGATATTGGCGTAAATGTGCATTTCGCCCGGGATGTTCATTTTGCGAAGTTTCGAATAGACCGCGACCGAACCCATCGGCGAGTAAACGTCGTTGTCGCCGTGAATTAAGCACATCGGCGGCGTCTTGTCGTCGAACGCGAAGTCGCCGACCATCGTCGAATCGTTCCCTTTGCCGGCGTTCGGGCCGTCGGCGCCGTCTTCGAGGACGTAAGCCGGGTAGACCGGAACCGCGAAGTTGACGTGGCACGGGAGTTTATCGACGTCGTCGACCGGTTCGTAGGACGCCGTTTGGCTCGTCGTCGAGGTCATCAGCGTGAGGTGTCCGCCCGCCGAGAAACCGAGAATGCCGATTTTTTCCGGGTTGATTTCCCATTCGGCGGCGCGACTGCGGACGACGCGAATCATACGTTGCGCGTCTTGCCAAGCGGCCATATGCTTCGGAATCCCTTCGCGGCGGGGAACGCGGTACTTCAAAACGACGACCGTAATCCCTTTGCTCGTAAAGAATTTCGCGATTTTGTCCCCTTCGTGTCCGTAAGCGAGACCGTTGTAGGCGCCGCCCGGGCAAACGACGAGGCAAGCGTCGGTCGTTTTCTTTTCCGGTTTCCAGTATTCGTAAGTCGGCTTCTTCGCTTCCGCTTTTTCGCCGGGCGCGACGCCGGGCCACACGTTGTATTCGTCGAACGCGAAGCTCGAAACCGCGGTCGCCGCCGCGAAAAGAACGGCGAGCGCCGCCGTCAGCAGGTTCTTTTTCATCGGAAATTCCTTTCGTAATAAAGGCTTGTTTTGACGCGAGTTGCGTCGATGAAACGAGCGATAAAAATCGCGAATGTTTGGCGTTATTTAATTAGGTCGCGGAGCGTTTTCAAGTTGACGACGTCCCAATCGCCTTCGTCGGTTTCCCCTTTGGGCGTTTCGAGATACATCGGCAGATCGGCGAAACGCGGGTCGTTGACGATAAAACGGAACGGTTCGAGCCCGAGTTCGCCGCGACCAATGTGCGCGTGCCGGTCGACTTTGCTTCCAAGTCCTTTAACGGAGTCGTTTAAGTGGAACGCGCAAAGACGGTCGAGGCCGATGATTTTATCGAAATCGGCGAAAACCGCGTCGTATTTTTCGGGCGTTCCGAAATCGTAACCGGCGGCGAAGGCGTGGCAAGTGTCGAAACAAACGCCGAGTCGGTCTTTAAACGACGAAAACTCAATAATTTGCGCCAACTCTTCGAAGCGCGAACCGAGGTACGTGCCTTGCCCGGCGGTCGTTTCGAGGAGAACGCGAACACGGTTCGTTTCCGGAAGGGAGGCGAAAATGCCGTCGAGCGATTCGGCGACGCGGCGCAGCCCGTTTTCTCGCGTATCTTCTTTCGCCGCGCCGGGATGCATCACGACGTTCGGGACGCCGAGAACGTCCGCTCGAACGAGTTCGTCCGTAAAAGCGGCGCGCGATTTTTCGAGTTGCTCCGCTTCCGGCGACGCTAAGTTGATTAGGTAAGAGTCGTGGATAAGCGGAGCGATAAGGCCGGTTTGCGTCAACGCTTCGCGGAATTTTTGCGCCGATTTCGGCTCGAGCGGTTTCGCGACCCAGCGGTTGCTGTTCTTGGAAAAAATTTGAACGCAAGCGAACCCGTGGGCCGCCGCCGCGTAAACGGCGTTTTCGTGTCCGCCGGAAATCGATTCGTGAACTCCGAAGTAAGGCATTTTCAAACTCTTAGGTTGATTTTAAAAAAGCGTTTGACGCGGCGTCGACGGCGAAAAACGCGTCGCGACGTTTCGTAAAAACGCGTAATCGGTTGGTTGATAAAACGTTAATTAACGGCGGGTTGCGTTGGCTGCGTCGACGGCGATTTCAATTCGCAAACGACGAGGCAAGGTCGGTTGAACAAACGCGTCGGGAAAACGCTCGGCCCCAAACCGCGCGAAACGATCGTCGTCGAAGCGCCGATTCGGTAAGCGCCGGCGTCGTAACGCGGGAAAATTCCTTGGTTTGGCGCGAGCAACCCGCCGACGAACGGAAGGCGAATTTGCCCGCCGTGCGCGTGCCCGGTCAGCGCGAGGTCGATGCCGTGTTTCGCGTAAAGTTCGGCGAGTTCCGGACGGTGCGAAATTAGGAGGTAAAACCGTTCGTCCGGCGGCGCGCGTCGCAATTTTTCGGCGACGACCTGTTCGGAAGTCAAGCGTCGGTCGTCTTTAAGTTCGAGCAACGGATCCGCGACTCCCGCGATAACGAGCGACGAGTCGCCGCGTTTCAACTCGACTTTTTCGCCGTCGAGAACGGTCGCGCCCGCTTCTTCGAGCGCTTTAACGAACGGCAAATACTCGGTTTGCGTCGGCGCGATCGCTTCGTGGTTTCCGGAAACGTAATAAACCGGGGCGATTTTCGCGACGTCGGCGACAAAATATCGTGCAAAATCGACGTTAAGCGGCGGGTCGACGAGCAAATCGCCGGAAATCGCGATAACGTCGGGGTTTGCGGCGCGAATCGCGGCGAAAAGGCGTTCGTTGTTCGGCCCGAATTCCTTTTCGTGCAGGTCGGCGACGCAAACGACGACGAAACCGTCGAACGCCGTCGGAACTTTTGCGCTAACGCATTCGAAACGCTCGACTTGAATCGAATCGTTTTGCCAACGGAAAAAGAACGCGGCGCCAAGTAAAGCGACGAGGAGCGCGACGAGGTTTTTCGGTCGACGAAAAAGTTGAATAAATCGTTGTTTCATAAGGCGTTAAATAACGCGGTAAAAAAGGGTCAGCGTTCGCGCCAAAAAACGGCGTCGGCGATGTTTAAACGGCGTCGCGCTTCGTCGACTTCGGCGCGGAAACGCTTCGCGTCGAGGGGATAACCGGCGGTCGGACGAAGGTTTGCGTCGTCGACGGCGCGTCGCCAAAAATCGTTGAATGGAATCATCGACAATTCGCGAAAATACTTGGCGCAAATCGACGCGAGCGCGGTCGGAACGTTCGCTTCGCCCTTGGCCGTAAATCGAATTTCAACCGCTATTTTCGTTGGAAAGTCGACCGTTGAACCGTCGCGAACGACGCCGCGTCGAGCGCAAAACCGGTAAACGCTCGCCGCTCGCGATTCGACGAGGGTTTTAACGTCGGCGCCGGGAAAACGAGCGGCTAACAAGGGCGCGTAACGGTCGCGACCGCCAAGTTTATCGCAAAGGACGATAAAGACGGGAAACGCGGCGTCGGTTCTAAGGTTTGGCGGCGTCGGCGGTTGCGTTTGGAGGGCGCGCAAGATTGTTTCAACGACGAGCGACGTCGTTACGTCGGCGATTAGGTCGCTTTTTAAGCCGAGACGCGCTATTAAGTCGTTAAATTCAAGCGGTTGGACGCGTCGCGCGGCGACGTCGACGAGCGAGACGCCCGTCGCGTTCAGCGTCGCGTCGATTTGCTCGAACGCCGTTCCTAAATCGTCGAGCGAACCCGTTTTCGCGTCGCGGGGAAGCGGGAAATCAACTTCGCGTTCCCAAGGCGGGATTGCGTCGGCGTTTTCGGCGCAAAGAATTTCGAGCGCCGAACGCCAGGTCGCGACGTTCGCAAGTTTCGAACGTTTAACGGTTTGCGCAACGCGCCGAGTCGAACCGAGCGCGAGCCAAAAGGAGCGTTCGAGCGCCGCCAACGATTTCGACGGGCCGTATAAATTTTTCGAGTCGACCAACGGGAAAACGCCGCGTCGAGCGCAAAGTTCGGCAAGGGAATCGTTTAACTTGGGAACAAGCGTCTCGACTCGGCGCGAAACGACGTCGACTTCCGACGCGCCGTCGTTCAAGGATTCGGGCGTCGACGAGAGCGTTTCCGGCTCGGGTAAAAAGTCGAAAAGCGACACGCCGTCAACCGTTTGCTTTTTTTTCGTTCGCCGACTTTTCGTCGGTTTCTTAACGTCCGAAAGCGCGGCGGGTTCGGACTCGACGGAAGGCGATTTCGCGAGGGGAGAAAAAGCGCGGCGCAACGTTTCGACTGCGCCGAGCGATTCCGTTTGGAGCGTCCAACACGACGCCGCGACGAGAAGCGGGCCCAAGTTCGGGCCGTATCCCGCCTCGTCGGTTCCGATGATGTAAACTGTCGATTTTAAAGGCGTTGCGTCGGACGTCATCGGCGATAAACTCCGGCGTTTGGCGAGGAATTTTCGAACGAACCGGCGAGCGATTCGGCGAATTTTAGCGCGACGGCGTTGCGTAACACGTTGTGAACTCGGAAAATACGAACGCCTCGTTCGGCGAGGAACGCCGTCGTCGCGGCGGTCGCGGCGTCGCGTTCGGCGATCGTTTCCGGTTCGAGCGGTTCGTAAAATCGTTTAGCTTCGGAGGTTAACGACGTTTCGTCCGCGCGATCAACGACGGCGCGGCGCAACGTTTCGATTAAAAAGCGTTTGCGCGAACAGCCGTAATAAAGCGGTTGCGAAAGCGCGTAAAACTCGTTGGCGCGGCGAATTAGCTCCCAATTTTGATCGAACGTTTTACCAAAACCGACGCCGGGGTCGAGCGCGATTCGATCCGGCGAAACGCCGAGTTCGACGAAACGGTCACGTCGGCGACGCAGAAAGTCGAAAACTTCGTTGAAAACGCCTAAGTCGTATCGCGGAGCGACTTGCATTGTGCGCGGCGTTCCTTGCATATGCGTCAACACGACGGCGGCGCCGCGACGTCGAACGACGTCGGCCATTTCCTCGGGAAAATCGGTTTCGTTTTCGTCGGCGAAACGATCTTGCGAAGCAATGTAACGACCGGCGCTGATATCGTTGACGATTTCGGCGCCCGCTTCGAGCGCGGCGTCGGCGGCGGCCGGACGGTACGTATCGACCGAAATCGGAACGGAAAACGCGTCGGTCAAAGCCTTTACGACCGGAACGACGCGGCGAATTTCCTCCGCTTCGCCGACCGGTTCCGAACCGGGGCGCGTGCTTTCGCCGCCGACGTCGAGCATCGACGCGCCGTCGCGGACAAGGGCTCGCGCTTTGTCGACGACGGCGTTTAAGTCGACGCGGAACGAGGAGTTAGCGTCGACGGCAAATTGTCCGCCGTCCGAAAAACTATCGGGCGTCGCGTTGATAATACCGACCAAAACGGGGCGGTCGAGCGGGAGCGTTCGCGTTTTCAAGCGCCAAGCGTCGTTCAAATTTGTCGCCTTTCTTGGTTGTTAAGCGTTGTCGTTAAAGATGTTAAGCGATATTAAATCTTGATGTAAATTCGGCGGCGGTAAAGCCAAAGGAGGAGCAACCAACCGACCAAAAGACCGGCGCAGGAGGTCGCAAGCGTTTGGCAACTTTCCGGAACGAAACGAGTTATCGCGTCGCTAAAGAAAAAGTCGCGGGTGTAATTCAGGTCGAAAAATTTGCGTCCGAGGTAAATCGCCAACGGGTTCGCGCCGACGACGACAAAGGCGAACGCCCAGCGCCGCAGTCCCCAAACGTCGATAATTAAATAAAATACGCCGAGCGCGATCGCGGAGCAACCGCCGACGAAACAGACGAAAGAACTGTTCCAAAGATTTTTGTTGATCGGGAAAACTTCGTTCCAAAGGTAGCCGACGGCGGTTAACGCAACGCCGAACCCCAACAGCGTCAAGACTTTAAGAAGCGCGCCGGTTTTGTTGGAACGTAAAACGGAACCGAAAAGCATTCCGAGGAGCGCGGTTATGATCGCCGGAAGCGTCGAAGCGAGGCCCTCCGGGTCGTGAACTTTTTTGTAAAGTTTGCCCGGCATAATCGAGCGGTCGACGTAACCGACGAGCGAGCCTTCCATCGAGAGGTTTTTCTGAATCGACTCCGATTTTTCCGGCGTCAACAGATTCTCAAAACGCTCCGCAAACGCCGCTCGCGAAAAGGCTTCCGGCGGGTTGACGTCCGGCGCCGGAATCAAAACCAGCGCGAGCCAGTAACCGACCAAGATTACGGCGGAAATTGCGATTAACCAACGGCGACGCAACGACATAAAGAGGAGCGCGGCGAACATCCAGCCCAAGCCGATGTGTCCGAGGACGCTCCCGAATCGCAGGTTCGCGAAGTCGAAATTAACGCCGTTATTGTAAATTACGCCGAGAAGAACGAGCGCAAGTCCCCGAAAAACAACCTTTAAAACGATTCGCCAAGTCGGAAGGCTTTTGGCGCGCGCTTTGGCCAGCGAGAACGGAAAGGACGCGCCGGCCAAGAAGAGGAAGAGCGGGAAAATCGTGTCGTGGTGCCGGATTCCGTTCCATTCGACGTGCGTCATTTGCGTTTTTAACACGTCGGACGCGGCGCCGGGAAAAAGGTTGCAAATGTCGACGATCACCGCCGACAGCCCGATAATAAAGAGCATATTCAGGCCGCGCAACGCGTCGAGCGACATAAGCCGTTTCGAAGCGCGTTCAAGCCTGGCGTCGGGCGACTTATCGGCGTCGGACGCCAAAGGATAAACGTCGGAAGAAGAGACGCGTTGAGCGTTAGCGTCGGAGGGTAAGCGCGACATCTCGGGCTCCTTTATAAGGAATATTAGGAAGGCGGGGGCGACGGGCGCGGCGGCCCAAAAATCGCCTTATATATTATACGGCGGGCGCGGGGGGGAGTCAATTACTTTTTTGGGCGCGAAACTTTTTTTGCGCGGAAAATTTCCCCAACGCGGCGACGTTTCGCGTCGAAAAGCGGCGAACGCGGAGGCGAGAAGAAATTTTTTACGGAATTTTTCGAAAAAACGCTGGACGCCGCGGCGTCGCGTCTGGTATAATGACGATTTAACGGCGCCGTCGACGCTAAATTTTGAGGTTTGCGTTGTTTAAACGTTAAAGTCGGCGCGTCTTATCCGGTTTATCCTTTTGACTTAGTTTGTCGGTTTTCGGTTGCTTGGAAGATCGCGCGGAGTTGCGTTCCCCGACGACGGAAAACGTTTAGGAAAGGACGTTTATATGTTGAAACAAAAACGACGTCGCATTCTTTGGGACGCGATTTTCGGCGCGGCGGCGCTCGGAGCGACGGCGACCGGCGCTCTTGTCGCTTATATTTCGGACGGCGTTTGGGCGCAGGAACGAGCGAACACGCTGACGTTTTCTCGCGAAATGCCTCCGGAAACGAACCAACTGCCGACGAATCCGGCGCGCGCCGAACTGCTGAAAACCTTCCAAAATCCGGAGGGGGCCGTCCGCACCGGCGCGTATTGGTACTGGCTTTCCGGCAACCTCTCCCCCGAGGGCGCCGTCAAGGACGTAACCGCGATGAAGTCGGTCGGGATCGACCGGGCGTATATCGGCGACATTGGCGTCGACAACGTGCCGCGCGGCGCCGTGCGGACGTTCAGTCCGGAATGGTACGACACCGTGCGAGCGGCGTTTAAGACCGCGTCCGAACTCGACGTCGAGATGGGGATTTTCAACTCGCCGGGTTGGAGCCAATCGGGCGGGCCTTGGGTCAAACACGAGCAAGCGATGCGTTACTTGACGTCGAGCAAAACGGTCGTCAAGGGCCCGGCGAAATTCGCGCAAGCGTTGCCGAAACCGGAGTTTAGAAGCAAGAAAAAGGACGAGTATCAAGACGTTCGCGTCCTTGCGTACCCGGCGCCGAAAGATTACTCCGCGACGCTCGTTAACAAACCGGAAAAAGGCTTTTTCGAACTGCAAGCGAACAAACCTGCGACGATCGAAATCAAGTCGGAGCAACCGTTTACCGCGCGCGCCGTTCGTCTCGACTTCAAAGAAAGCCCGATCGCCGGAAAGGCCGAGCTTTTCGCGAAAATCGACGGCGAATCGAAGAAAATTTGCGAGTTCAAAATCAGCCGTTACAACCCGGAAATTAACGTCGGCTTTATGCCTTACGCGCCGGTTACCGCCGCTTTCGAAGCGACGCAAGCGACCGAATTTCAACTGGTTGTAACGAGCGACCGCAACGGCGCCGGAATCGCGTCGGTCGAACTGAGCGCCGCGCCGAAAGTCGCCGCCGTTTACGACAAAACGCTCGCGAAGATGCACGAGACGCCGCAGCCGATGTGGACGGAATACCAATGGGCGCCGTCGCCGGAAATCGACGACGCGTCGCTCGCCGTCGACCCGGCGAAAGTCGTCGACTTGACCGACAAACTAAGCGCCGACGGCGTATTGACTTGGGACGTTCCGGAAGGCGAATGGATCGTCGAGCGATACGGTGTAACGCCGACCGGAACGACGAACGCGCCGGCCGTCCCGGAAGCGACCGGTTACGAAGTCGATAAGATGAGCAAAGAGCTTGTTTTAGAACATTTTGACGCGTATATGAGCAAGCTGATCGAGACGCTTGGCCCGGAAGACGGGAAGTCGTTTTCGACGATCGTACTCGACAGTTACGAAGTCGGCGGGCAAAACTTCACCGACGATTTCGCCGCGAAGTTTGAGAAGTCGTTTGGTTACGACCCGACGCCGTTCTTACCCGTTTATTTTGGGACGGTTGTGAAAGATCAAGAAACGTCCGACCGCTTCCTTTGGGACGTGCGGCGCTTTATCGCGGACGAAGTCGCTTACTCTTACGTCGGCGGGTTGCGCGACGCGAGTATGGCGAAGGGAAAACGAACCTGGCTCGAATGTTACGGGCACTGGGGCTTCCCGGGCGAGTTCCTGCAATACGGCGGCCAATCGAACGAAATCGCCGGCGAATATTGGAGCGAAGGAACGCTTGGCGACGTCGAGAACCGTCTCGCGTCGTCGTGCGGGCACACCTACGGCAAAACGAAGATTTGGGCCGAGTCTAACACGTGCGCGGGCAACCCTTACGGTCGAAGCCCGGTCAATATGAAGAAGCGCACCGACCTCTTCTTCTCGCAGGGGATCAACAACACGCTGTTACACCTTTACGTTATGCAGCCGGACGAACGCGTTCCGGGCTTTAACGCTTGGTTTGGCAACGAGTTCAACCGCCACAACACTTGGTTCAAACAGCTTGATCTTTACGTCGATTACCTGAAACGCTGCAACTACATGCTGCAACAAGGCTTGAACGTCGCGGACGTCGCTTACTTCATCGGCGAAGACGCGCCGAAGATGATGGGCGCGGTCGACCCGGCGCTCCCGGCGGGCCGTCAATTCGACTTCATCAACGCCGAAGTGTTGCGCGAAACGACGAGCGTCAACGAAAACGGCGAGCTAACCTTGCCGCACGGAACGACTTATAAAGTTCTCGTGTTGCCGAAACTCGAAACGATGCGTCCGGAATTGTTGGCGAAAATCAAACAACTTGTCGCGGACGGCGCTTACGTTCTCGGCCCGAAACCGTCGCGCTCGCCGAGTTTGCAAAATCAGCCGCAAGCCGACGCCGACGTGAAAAAGCTCGCGGACGAACTTTGGGGCGACGTCGACGGTAAGTCGGTGAAATCGCGTAAGTTCGGCAAAGGAACGATCGCTTGGGGGCTGACGCTCGACGAAGTGTTCGCCGAACTCAAATGCGCGCCGGACTGCGAAATTCCGACCGGAACGCCGCTCGTTTACAACCGTCGCACAATGAAAGACGCGGACGTCTATTTCCTTGCGAATCAATCGGATAAGACGCTCGAAAACGTTGAAATTACTTTCCGCGTCGACGGAAAAACGCCCGAAATTTGGCTCCCGGCGACCGGCGAAACGATGAGCGTCGACGCTTGGCGTTCGGAAAACGGGCGCACGACCGCGACGCTCGACTTCGCGGCGCAAGAAAGCGTTTTTGTCGTCTTCGCAAACGACGCTAAAGGAACGACTTCCGGCGAAGCGAAAACCGACGAAACGAAGGAAATCGCGACCCTTGCCGGGCCTTGGACGGTCTCTTTTGACTCCGGCGAAATCGCTCGCGGCCCGAAAGCCCCGGTCGTTTTCGACAAGCTGATCGACTGGACGGCGTCGACCGACGCGGCGATTAAGCATTACTCCGGAACCGCCGTTTATAAAACGACTTGCGATCTTCCCAAGGTCGCGGAAGGCGAGCGCGTCTTCTTGTCGCTCGGCGCCGTTTCGGAAATGGCGAAGGTGAAAGTCAACGGCGAGTACGTCGGCGGCGTTTGGACGGCTCCGTATCGCCTTGACGTTACTAAGTTTGCGCGCGAAGGCAAAAACGACGTCGAAATCGAAGTCGTTAACTGCTGGGTCAACCGCCTGATCGGCGACGCGGCGTTGCCGGAAGCGGAACGCAAAACTTGGTGTCCGGTCAACAGTTACAACGCGAAATCGCCGTTGAAACGCTCCGGTTTGATCGGCCCGGTAACGGTTTCGACGTCGGCGCGCTAACGCTAGACGTTACAACGGGTTAAGACGCGGCGTCGGGCGAGTAAAAAAACGAACGGCGCCGCGTCGCAAAACGACGAATAATAAAAGATATTTTCGCGTCGACTTGTCGCAACGGCGAGACGGCGCGTTTCTTTAACATTGGGAAAATAAAGGGATTGCGATGAAGAAGACGCTTTGGAGCGCCGCGTTTTTGGCGGCGCTTGTCGGCGCGACGTTTTTGACGTCGACGAGTCGCGCGGCCGACGTGTCGCCGCTTGTTCCGACGAATTTGCGTTGCGAATATTTGACGAATCCGACCGGGCTCGACGCCGAAAAACCGCGTTTCGGTTGGATTCTCGAAACGAAAGACGCCGACCTAATCGGCCTTGCGCAAACGGCTTACCGCTTAAAGGTCGACGCGACCGAAGCGGACGCGAAGGCCGGCGCCGGGAAGGTTTGGGACAGCGGTTGGGTCGAGTCCGACCGTTCGACGCCGATCGACTTTAACGGCGCCGCGTTGAAGTCCGATACGACGTATTATTGGACGGTGCAAGTCAAGGATCAAGACGGGGTTATGTCGGAACCGTCGGAGGTCGCGACTTGGACGACCGGGCTTCTCGACGCGTCCGAATGGTCGGCGAAGTGGATCGGCGCGGGCGAAATTCCGGCCGATAAAAAGGGCGTTCTCGAAACGACGACGCTCGACCCGAAAACCGGAACGCGCAACGACCCTTGGTTGCGCAAAACGTTCGAACTCGACTCGGTTCCGGAACGCGCGACGATGTTTGTCGCAAGCGTCGGCTACTGCGAAGTTTACGTCAACGGCGAGCAAGTCGACAAAGAATCGGTGTTGGCGCCGAACGTCTCGAACCACAAGTACCGCGCCCGTTACCTTGCATACGACCTTAAACCGTTGTTGCGCAAGGGGAAAAACGTCGTCGCGCTTTGGCTGGGGAACTCTTGGTCGGTTTATTCCGAATATGCGACGCCGGATAAACCGAAAACTCCTATCGTTATCGCGCAAGCGGATTTGCGTTTTGGCGACGGGACGTCGACTCGGATTATTACCGACAAAACTTGGAAATGGGCGAAGAGCCCGAACTCGTTGATCGGCGAATGGAATTTTCACCGTTTCGGCGGCGAACGTTACGACGCGAACCTCGAAAACGCCGATTGGAACAAGGCCGATTTCGACGATTCCGCTTGGAAGAACGCGACGGAATTCGCGCCGAAACTTGAACTTAGCGCGCAAGCGACCGAACGCAATATCCTCGGCGCCGAGATTAAACCGGTCAAGATCGAGGCAAAAGGCGACAACGTGTGGCGCGTCGATATGGGCGTCAACTTCGCCGGTTGGACGGAGTTCAAAGTGAAGGGGAAACCCGGAACGGAAATCGCCTTCGAATATTCGGAACGCAACCAAGACGCGCGAACCTTCGGACTCAACAGCGTTTACGTGATCGGCCCGAGCGGCGAAGGCGTCTTCAAAAACCGCTTCAATTACAGCTCCGGGCGTTGGATTACCGTCCGCGGTTTGACCGAAGCGCCGAAATTGGAAGACGTTAGAGGTTGGCACGTTCGCACCGGTTACGCCGACGCGGCCGACTTTGAAACGTCTAACGACCTTCAAAACTGGATTTACAACGTCGGAACTTGGACGTTCGAGAACCTGTCGGTCGGCGGTTACGTCGTCGACTGTCCGCAACGCGAGCGGATGGGATACGGCGGCGACGCGCACGCCACGTCGGAGTCCGGCATGTACAACTACGCGCTCGAAGCCTTCTATTATAAGTGGTTAGAAGACTGGCGCGACTGCCAAAAAGACTACGCCGACGGTTGTTTGCCCTGCACCGCGCCGACTTACTGGGGCGGCGGCGGGCCGTCTTGGGGCGGTATCGTTATCACCCTCCCTTGGACGTATTACCTGCAATACGGCGATACGCGCATTCTCGAAGAGAACTTCGAAACGATCGAGAAGTGGTTGGCGTTCCTCGACTTGCACGTCGAAAACGATTTGTTGAAACGTTACGGCGACGAGTGGCGGTTCCTCGGCGACTGGCTCTGGCCGGGCGCGCCGGACGGGCCGAACTCGCACACGCCGCAAGCGTTGTGTTTAAACAACATCTATCGCGTTTTCAACCTGAAAACCGCCGCGCAAATCGCTCGCGTTATCGGGAAAGAAGACCGCGCCGCCGAATGGGAAGCGAAAGCCGAAGCCGCTCGTAAAGCGATTAACGCCAAGTACTTCAAGCCGGAGGAAGGTTCGTATTTCGACGACGCGCAAGCGATTTTGGGGCTCGCGCTCTTAACGGAAATCGCGCCGACCGCCGCCGACGCCGAACGCGTCGTTAAACGCCTCGAAAAAGCGATTTACGTTGACGCCAAGGGGCATATCGGCGCCGGCATCACCGGGGGCGGGCTCCTTTACCGCTACCTCCGTTACAACAACCGCGACGACTTGATTTACTCGACGCTAAAGCAAACGGAGTACCCGAGTTGGGGCTTTATGCGCAAGCACGACGCGACGACGTATTGGGAAGCCTGGGAACTCGACCGCCCGGGGCACTCGCTCCTGCACAGCTCCTACTTGTACCCGGTCGCTTGGTACGTTTCGAACGTTCTCGGGATTCAGCGCGACGCGGAAGTTGTTGCGTTCAAAAAGTTTACGATTCGTCCGCCGAAAGCCGACGCGACCGATTTGACCTTCGCCAAGGGCGCTTACCGCTCCATCGTCGGCGAAATCAAGTCGAGTTGGGAGAAGAAGCCGACCGGTTTCGAACTTTCGATCGTCGTTCCGCCGAACACGTCGGCGACGGTTTACGTTCCTAAAACGTTGGAAAACGGCAAGATCGAAACGCCGCGCGGCGCGAAGTTCGTCCGCGACGTCGACGGTTTTGGCGTTTTCGAAGTTCCGTCCGGTTCGTTCTTCTTTAAGGAAAGCAAGTAACGACGGGATTTAGCGACGGCGTTTCTCGGCGCGCTTCGAAACGGAACGCGCCGAGCGCCGCCGCGTTTTCTTTTCAAGCGCCGTCGTTATTAATAAAGGCGGCGATTTTTTTAATCGAAACGACCCTTTAACGGCGCGTTTCGGCGATTCGCAACCGTCGACCGCGCAAGGAGTTGCGTTTTAACGATGAAACGTTTTTTTAATCTTTTTTCGACGGCGCTTCTACTCGGAACGCTTGTTTTGAGTCCGGCGTTCGTCGGCGCGCAAGACGCAAAATCCGTCGGCGTCGCGACTTGCAACCCGACGCAAAACCTCGACGAAAACGGCGCGCTTCCGCGAGCGACGCCGGAATCGGTCGGCGTTCCGTCGCAAGCGCTTGTCGAGCTGATTCAAACGCTTGACGCTAAGTTCAATCGAATGGACAGTTTAATGGTGTTGCGCGACGGCAAGGTGATCGCCGAATGTTGGCGCGCGCCGAACTCGGCCGACGCCCCGCACGCGATGTATTCGCTAAGCAAGAGCTTCACCTCGACGGCGATCGGTTTTGCGGTGCAGGAAGGCAAGTTGAGTATCGACCAAAAAGTCGTCGACATTTTCCCGGACGATCTGCCCGCCGAACCGTCCGAAAATTTGAAGAAAATGACGCTCGCCGACCTATTGTCGATGAGTTGCGGACACGAAACGGAAGTCGCGCTGCCGAATATGGTTAGAGCGACTTACGGACTCGAAAAACAATATATTAAACCGGGCGAGCCGACTTGGGTTCAAGCGTTTTTGGCGCACCCGGTTCCGCGCGAACCCGGAACGCATTTCCGTTACAACACGCCGGGAACGTATATGTTGTCGGCCGCGCTCCAAAAAACGGTCGGCGAAACGACCCGCGATTACCTTGTTCCGCGTCTTTTCGAGCCGTTACATATTGAAACGCCGTATTGGGAAAAGTCGCCGGAAGGTATCACTAAAGGCGGCACCGGGCTGTACTTGCGCACCGAAGATATCGCGAAGTTCGGCCAACTTTACCTCCAACGCGGACGCTGGAACGACAAGCAAATTTTGAGCGCCGATTGGGTCGATTTGGCGACGAGTTACAAAGTGTCGAACGGTTCGAACCCGGACAGCGACTGGGCGCAGGGGTACTGCTTCCAATTTTGGCGTTGCCGCAAAAATATCTATCGCGGCGACGGCGCCTACGTCCAATTCTGCGTTGTTATGCCCGACCAAAACGTCGTCGTCGCAATGACTTCCGACGGAAACGACTACCAAGGGCAACTGAATACGCTTTACGATATTTTGCTTCCGACGTTGCAAAACGAGGCGCTTCCGGAAAACGCGGACGCCGTCGCGAAACTGCGCGAAACCGAGAAATCGCTCCAACCGAAAGAAGGAACGTCCGGCAGCGAAGTGCGCGAGCAAGTCCTTTACAGCGAAGCGCTTAAACGCGAAGTCAAGTGCCGAATTTATCTTCCGAACGAGTACCGCACGACGTCGTTCTCGTACCCGGTTCTTTACCTCCTGCACGGGATGGGCGGGAACGAGAAAAATTGGAGCGACCCGAAACAAGGGAACATCCAAAAGATTGCGGACGAATGGTTTGCGAAAAATCCGACGAAAAAAGCGATCATCGTTATGCCGGACGCGCAAAGTTGCTGGTACCGCGACAGCGCCGACGATTCGTGCAAGTATGAAACGTTTTTCTTCAACGAGCTAATTCCCGCGATCGAAACGTTTTACCGCTGCAAAACCGGTAAAGAAAACCGCTCGATCGCCGGGCTGTCGATGGGCGGATACGGCTCGCTCCTTTACGCGTTGCGCCGTCCCGATATGTTTAGCGCCTGCTTCGCGATGAGTCCGGCGATTCGAACGCAAGAAGAGGTCGCGGCGGCGCCGTTTAAAGAGTTTATAAGTCGTTATCGCAAAGCGGCTTCCGTCGACGAAAACGCGGAGCGGCTCGACGATTATTTCTTTGCGAACGATCCGCATACGCTTGTTAAGAAGTTGCCGGACGACGCGAAAAAGTCGATTCGATTCTGCCTCGACTGCGGCGACGACGACTATTTAACGCCGGGCGCGCACGCGTTCCACAACGAAGCGAAAGCGGCGGGCGTCGCCTGCGAATACCGCGTTCGCGACGGCGCGCACAACTGGAAATATTGGCGCGAATCGGCGCCGCTCGCGTTTGAGTTTATTTGGCAAACCGATGCGAAATAACGAGTTGCGTTGATTAAGCGTCAATAAAAGAGCGCGACCGGAGCGAAACTTCGGTCGCGTTTGTTATTGCGTCCCGGCTTAAAAAAGGGGAAAACGTTACTCGGCGTCGTTGAACGCGTCGATTAAAATTTCGCGGGCCTCTTCGCGCCAACGACGGAGCGTCGCCGGGTCGTCGAGATCGATTCCGAGTTCCCGCCAATACGCGCCGACGCGTTTTTCTAGATCGGCAAACGAACGCTCCGCTTTTTCAACACCTTGTAAGTCAATAGGTTGCGGCTCTTTTGGCGCGTTGACTTGAGCGGAAAGTTCGGCGATTTTTCGTTCGAAGTCGGCGGCGAGGTCGCCGAGAATTCCGGTTTCGCCGAGCGTCGCGGGGCGCGGCGACGTTGTTTTTAGTTCGATTTCTTCAAGCCAAAACGCGTCGCCGAGTTCAAGCGTCCAAAGTTGGAACGTTTCGCCGAGCGTTTGCCGAGCGCGACGTTGCGTCAATTCGCGATGCAGTTCCGTTCGACCGACAAGCGTAAGGCGAACCGCCGCGAAGCGCTCTTCAGCTTCGTCGACGATCGACTGCGCCGCGTTGAGAAAGCGTTCGCGCAACTCTTTTTCCGACGCGACTTGCGTTAAATCAAGTTCAAGCGCGAACCAACGTAGCGAGTCGGCGGCGACGAAACGCGGAGCGTCGACAAGCGCGCCGTTTTCAATTTCAACGACGTAAAATCCCTTCGGTTCCGGTTCGCGAATATGACGGCCTTGTAAAACGCCCGGATATCCGACCCAAGCGGGCGTCGTTTGGAGCGTTTGGCGGCGGTGAACGTGCCCGAGCGCCCAGTAATCGTAACGTTTCGAGTTTAACGTTTCAAGACTCGTCGGCGCGTAATGCGACGCGGCGCCGTCTCCGCTTGCGTCGGTGTGTAAAACGCCGATATTGAACGCGTTAGGAACCGCCGACGGAAAGTTTTCCGCCAAATTTTCCGGACAAAATTGGGCGCGGAAACTTTGCCCGGTCAGCGCGACGCGTTCCGGGGCGCCGTCGAAAAATACGGACGACTCGGTTTCCGGTAAATTGCCAAACAACGTATTTTCAAGAGTTGCGGCGGAGCGCGCGGCGGTTTTGCGAGCGCGTTTCGGGGCGCCGTCGAGAAGTTGCGGCAGGTCGTCCGGGTAAAGGAACGTTTCCGGTTTCTTCGCGTTGAAAATTTTGACGTTTTTCGGCCAAGTCAGCTTTGGAAGCGTCTTGTTTTGCAAGTCGTGATTTCCCAACGAGATAAAGACGGGAACGCGGCGCGCTTCGAGGCGACGAAGTTGGCGAATCGTCCAAAGCCCGGTCGCGAGGTCGTCCCAATCGCCGTCGAAAAGGTCGCCCGCGACGACGACGAACGCGACGTTTTCTTCGAGCGCGACGTCGATTAGCCGCTCGAACGCCCGGCGCGACGCGTCGCGAATCGTTTCGGCGATCTCCGGGTCGGTCGTTCCGAGCCCGCGCATCGGCGAGTCGAGATGTAAGTCGGCGGCGTGTATGAATTTAAGGGACACGGGAAACTCCTTGGCGATTGAGCGTACGAGAAAAACGCGGCGGTCGAACGCCCGAACGCTCGGCCCGCGCTTCCTTATTTTAACGCGAATCGTCGATTTTCGCAAGAGCGAACGGGAATTTTGGGGACGCGAGAAAGGAGAAAGCGGAGAATTATGGAAAAATTTAGACGCAAGCTATTGAAATATCGAGTGTTAAGCGTATAATAAAAGAATCGGTTTACGAAAAAGCGCGGCTGTTTTGCAACATGAAAAATGGGAAAACTGCGCGAAAAACGAATTAAAATTCATTGCGTGAGGCGAGGCGGTTGGAAAATACGATATGCCCGCGTTGGCGCCGCTTGCGGATTTTGCGCCGCCGCCGGAGTTGACCGACTTCGAAAAGGCCGTTAAAAGCGAGACTTACGAACGCGGCGTTCATTTTTATCTCGACGATTATCGGTTCGACGATAAAATCTGGCTCCGTTTCGAGCGTTACGTCGAGCGGTTGGCGCGGTTCGCCTGCGTGTTGACGCCCGATTTTTCGCTCTATCTCGATATGCCGTATCCGCCGAAGATAAACAACGTTTGGCGTTCGCGACAGATTGGAGCGCTTTTGCAAGCGGCGGGGGCGACGGTCGTTCCGACGTTGCAATGGGCGGAGCGCGCTTCGTTCGATTACTGCTTCGACGGTTTGCCGGTCGGTTCGGTCGTCTCGATTTCGACGGTCGGCGTAATGCGCAATCCCTTGTCGCGCAAGGTTTTTCTCGAAGGTTTCGACGCGGCGATGGAACGCTTGGCGCCGTCGACGGTTCTTCTTTACGGCTCGCGACCGAAGGAATGCGACTTCGGCTCGGCGCGGGTCGTTCAGTATGCGAACACTCATTACCGCTGGGCCGACGAACGTCGCAAGGCAAAAAAAGGGAAGAGAGGGGGCCGCGATGGGGAGTAGAGGCGCGTTTTTACCGCAAGGCGGGTTTAGCGAACCGCTTAAATATCAAGAGATCGGGCAAATCGAAGACGTGAAGATTTTACGCGATCCGACAAAATCGCAACAAAGTTTACCGCAACGCGCCAATACGTCGAGCGCTTATGCCGGCGTCGATAGTCGCGGCGTCGTCAAGCAGTTGCGTGTTTTTGAAAAACGCTTGCCGGCGATCGATATCGACTTCGGGCATTCCCATCGTCACGGTTTATCGAAAGACGATTTCCACGTTCACGAATACCCGAACGGCGAGCGAAGCAACGTTTCGCGGGCGCTTACGTCGGCGGAATGGAGCCGTTGGCGTCCGGTTATTGCAGAAATTTTACGGAGGCGAAAATGAGTAAAAATGCGTTGGAATTTATTTTGGCGGAATATGAAGAGCGCAAAGGTCTGCTGGATCATTTTGTTTTCGAGTTCCGAGACTATATTTTTCAGTATGCCGGGCCCTATTTCGGTTACGTTTGGGAAAAGGCAAAGGACGGTTTGGAAGAGACCGATACGGAACACGAGTACGGTTGGCGTTCTTTTGAAGAGTTTCTTAACGACACGATGACGGAAGTCGGAATGACGTTTCGCAAGGTTTTGGCCGCTTTGCCGGCGGAGGCGGTTTACGATCTTGAATGATTGATGTAAGATATTATATAACAACGGTTAAGCGATGGAGTAAGAAGCGCGTTCTCGTCGGACGGCGGGGGCGCGCTTTTTACGTCGGTTTCGCGAGCCGGCGTTTCGGGAAATTTCGGGTTTTCGGGCTTCAAAAAATCGAAAATTGCGGTATGATGAAAGTAAACCTCGACGGTCGCGATTCCCGCTTTTAGGGCGTTCGCGGCGTCGCGTCGAGGCGGGAATCGTTAAAACAGCGAAGATGGCGGAGATAGTCAAGGCGAAAACGATGAAAAAAACGGTTCGAGCGGCGTTTGTGAAATCTTTGCCGGTGATGGCGGGGTATCTCGCGCTCGGGTTCGGGTTCGGCGTTTTGCTCGCGCAGGCCGGATACGGGCCGATTTGGGCGCTGGCGATGAGCGTAACGATTTACGCCGGAGCGATGCAGTATCTCGCCGTCGATTTGCTCGCGAATCAGGCGACGTTAGCCGCGACGGCGATCGCGACCTTTATGGTCAACGCGCGGCATATTTTTTACGGCGTTACGATGATCGAAAAATACCGAAACGCCGGTAAATACAAGCCTTACATCGTCTTCGGAATGACCGACGAAACGTACTCGCTCACCTGCGACGGCAAGGCTCCGGACGGAACCGATTTCCCGCGCTTCGCTTTTTGGCTGACGCTTTTCGACCATTCGTATTGGATCGTCGGTTGCGTCGTCGGCGCGCTCGTCGGAACGCTCGTCGAGTTCGATTCGCGGGGCGTCGATTTCGCGATGACGGCGCTTTTCGTCGCGGTTTTCGTCGAGCAATGGAAGGGAACGCGGCGTCATCGACCGGCGTCGGTCGGCGTCGCGGTTTCGATTTTGGCGCTGTTCGCGTTCGGACCGGACAATTTTCTCATTCCGGCGACGCTCGGGATTTGCGCGGTTTTGATCGGCGGACGACGCTTTTTTGAAACGAAGAAAGAAACGGAAACGACGGCGGCGCAAGAGGTTGCGTCAACGGAAGAAACGCGCGCTTCGACGGACGCGGCGTCGGAAAAGGAGGGGGAACGATGATCGATTTTTCGCATTCGGTCGCGATCGTCGCGGTCGTCGCGGCGGTAACGGCGGGGCTCCGCTTTTTTCCGTTTCTCGTTTTCGGCGGAAAACGGAAGACGCCGGAAGTCGTTTCGTATCTCGGCGTCGCGCTGCCGCCGGCGATTATCGCAATGCTTGTCGTTTATTGCTTTAGAAACGCGACGCCGCTTCGGTATCCGTTCGCGCTTCCGGAGCTGATCGCCGGAGTCGCCGTCGCGATCCTGCACGCTTGGAGGGGAAATATGCTCCTAAGCGTCGGCGGCGGAACGCTTTTGTATATGGCGCTTCTGCAACGCGTTTTCGTTTGAGCGTTTAGAACGCCTTCGCCGAAAAGGAAAACGACGACGGGACGCGTCTTTCAAGCGATAAAATATTTAGACAATAAAAAACGACGGAAAAAGCGTTCGCCTCTTCCGTCGTTTTTTGTTTCTTGCGTCGACGCGTCGCGCGAATCGGCGTTTCGACTCGCGCGCTTTGCGTCGGTTAACGATTTAAACCGTTATTATTTTTTGACTTCGGTCAACGCTTTGTAGTACTCGTAGCGCTTGTAGATGTCGTCTTGCGCTTGCGCTTCGTACGTCGCGGCGGCTTCCGGATTGATGCGTTTCAAGGACTTGAAGCGGTTTTGCTTCGCTTCGAAGTCTTTCAGCGCGCCTTCCGGAGCCTTGCTGGCGAGTTGGAACGGTTTTTCCAAACGCGGGTCGTAAGACCAAAGCGGCCAGTAACCGCACTTGACGGCTTCTTTTTGAAGTTCCATACCGGTCTTCATATCGATGCCTTGCGCGATGCAGTGCGAGTACGCGATGACGAGCGACGGGCCGTTGTACGATTCCGCCGCGACGAGCGTTTTGATCGCGTGCGCCGGGTTCGCGCCGAGCGAAATTTGACCGACGAAGCAGGAACCGTAAGAAACGGCCATCATGCCGAGGTCTTTTTTGCCCGTCGCTTTACCGCTCGCGGCGAATTTCGCGACCGCGCCCTTCGGCGTCGATTTCGACGCTTGACCGCCGGTGTTCGAGTAAACTTCGGTGTCGAGGACGAGGATGTTGACGTCTTTGTTCGACGCGACGACGTGGTCGAGCCCGCCGTAACCGATGTCGTAAGCCCAACCGTCGCCGCCGATGATCCACGCGCTGCGGCGGACGAGGTAGTCGGCCGACATTTCGAGGAGCTTCGCTTGTTCGCAGTCGCAGTTAAGTTCCGCGAGTTTCGCTTTAAGTTCTTTGACCCAAGCGCGTTGTTGCGCGATTTCGCCTTCGGTTTCTTGTTTGTTGCCGAGGAGATTTTCGACCAACGCGTCGCCGAGTTGGTCTTTCTTCGCGGCGAGGATTTCCTTCATAAAGCCGACTTGTTGGTCGACCGCGGCGCGCATACCGAGACCGAATTCGGCGTTGTCTTCGAACAAGGAGTTCGCCCAAGCCGGACCGCAGCCGTCGGCGTTCGTCGTGTACGGCGTCGTCGGGAGGTTGCCGCCGTAAATCGAGGAGCAACCGGTCGCGTTCGCGATCAGCATACGGTCGCCGAAGAGTTGCGTAACGAGTTTGACGTAAGGCGTTTCGCCGCAACCCGCGCAGGAGCCCGAGAACTCGAAGAGCGGGAGCAAGAGTTGCGAACCCTTGACGGTGTCGACCTTCGCTTTGGAGCGGTCGTAATCCGGAATCGTGAGGAAGTAATCCCAGTTGGCGCGTTCGGCGGCTTCGTTGGCGATCTTGTTTTCGAGGTTGATCGCTTTCTTGCCTTCTTCCGTCTTGCTCTTGGCCGGGCAGACGTAAACGCACATACCGCAACCGGTGCAGTCGTCCGGCGCGACTTGGAGCGTGAACTTCTTGCCTTCGAATTCCTTCGTTTTCGCGTCGACCGACTTGAACGATTCCGGCGCGCCGTCGGCGGCGTCGTAAATCTTCATACGGATCGCGGCGTGCGGGCAGACGAGCGAGCAGTTGCCGCATTGGATACAGGTTTCGCTATCCCAAATCGGAATATCGATCGCGATGCCGCGTTTTTCATATTTCGTCGTGCCGACCGGGAAGGTGCCGTCCGCCGTCGGGAGCATGTCTTTGACGGTGAGTTCTTCGCCGCGCGAGGCCAAGATTTCGCCGAGGACGTTCGTAACGAATTCCGGCGCGTCGCCGACGACGCCGTTGCGACGGTGGAACGTCGACGTAACTTGTTTCGGGTAATCGACCTTTTCGAGCGCCGCGAGGGACGAGTCGACCGCCGCGTAGTTCTTTTGAACGATTTCGTCGCCCTTCTTGCCGTAAACCTTCTTAATACTGGCTTTGATGTAGCCGATCCCTTCGTCGACCGGCATAAAGTCGCCGAGCTTGAAGAAGCAGGTTTCCATAACGGTGTTGATGCGACCGCCCATGCCCGCCGCTTTCGCGACTTTGACCGCGTCGACGACGTAGAATTCGAGTTCCTTCTCGACGATCTCTTGTTGGAGTTCGATCGGGAGGTGATCCCAAACTTCCGCGGCGCCGTACGGAGCGTTCAGGAGGAACGTCCCGCCCTTGACGATCGTCGAGAGCATGTCGAGCTTTTGCGTGAAGACGAATTGGTGGCACGCGACGAAGTTCGCTTGGTAAATCAGGTACGAACCCTTGATCGGGCGCGGCGAGAAGCGGAGGTGCGAAACCGTAACGGCGCCGGCTTTCTTCGAGTCGTAAACGAAGTAGCCTTGGCTGAAGTTTTCGGTGTATTCGCCGACGATTTTCGTCGTTTCTTTGTTCGCGCCGACGGTGCCGTCGCTACCGAGACCGTAGAAGATGCAACGACGAACGTCGTCCGCTTCGGTCGAGAAGGTCGGGTCGTAGTCGAGGCTGAGGTTGGTGAGGTCGTCTTTGACGCCGATCGTGAACTTTTTCTTCGGAGCGTCTTTCGCGAGTTCGTCGAAGATTCCCTTGACCATCGCCGGGGTGAAGTCTTTCGACGCAAGGCCGTAACGACCGGCGGCGACGAACGGGAGCGCGCCTTCCCAGCAGCGAACGAGAGCCGAAACGACGTCGAGGTAAAGCGGTTCGCCGCCGGCGCCCGGTTCCTTCGTGCGGTCGAGGACGGCGATTTTCTTGACCGTCTTCGGCAACGCGGCGACGAACGCGGCTTCGTCGAACGGACGATAGAGGCGGACGTTGACCATACCGACGTTCTTGTCTTTACCGATGAAGTCGATGTATTCTTCGACGATACCGGAACCGCTCGCCATAATAACGATAACGTTTTCGGCGTTCGGGTCGCCGTAGTAGTCGAAAATGCGGTATTGACGACCGGTCAACTTCGCGAATTTGTCCATTTCTTCTTGGACGATACCCGGGACGGCGTCGTAGGTCGGGTTGCACGCTTCGCGCGCTTGGAAGAAGACGTCCGGGTTTTGCGCCGTGCCGCGGATGACCGGGCTGTGCGGATTGAGAGCGCGTTCGCGGAAGTTGCGAACGGCGTCGAGATCCATCATTTCGCGGACGGTCGATTCCGGAAGTTTTTCCAGTTTGTTAACTTCGTGCGAGGTGCGGAAACCGTCGAAGAAGTGCAGGAACGGAACGTGGCTGCGGTGCGTGGCGGAGTACGAGATCATCGCCATGTCGTGCGTTTCTTGAACCGTGCCGCCGCAAAGCATCGCCCAACCGCAGGAGCGGGTCGCCATCACGTCGGAGTGGTCGCCGAAGATCGAAAGCGCGTGCGAGGCGATGCAGCGAGCCGTAACGTGGAAGACGGTCGGCGTTTGTTCGCCGGCGATCTTGAACATGTTCGGGATCATCAGGAGGAGACCTTGCGACGCCGTGAACGTGCAGGTCAGCGCGCCCGCTTGCAACGAGCCGTGAACGGCGCCCGCCGCCCCGGCTTCGCTTTGCATTTCAACGACTTGCGGAATCGTGCCGAAGAGATTTTTTTTGCCTTTCGCGGCCCAGTCGTCGGTCAGTTCGCCCATCGTCGACGACGGCGTGATCGGGTAAATGGCCATTACTTCGTTGCAAAGATGCGCGATCATCGCGGCGGCTTCGTTGCCGTCGCACATGACGAAGCGTTTTTCGTCGCTCATTTAAGTCTCCTAGTAAAATATTCGTTCGGGGCGCCTCTAATGGGGCGTCGCAAGGAAGCGCGTCGCGTCGTTTCGCCGAGAGGCAAAAGTCGTCCAAAAACGTCGCGATTCGACGCCGCGCGGGGCGGGCGTACCCGTCCTATATTTTTTGCCCTCATTCTACCTCCAGTTTCGACTTTTGGCAAGCGGGGGGCGGCGTTACTTTTTTATTTCCGCCGACTTGCCGCGCGAGGAACCGACGCAAGCCGCGCGCTTTGCGCAGAGCGCCTAGTTTAACGTCGTCCAAAGCGTAAAACGGCGCGTTTAAAAAAAGTTAGGCTTGCCTATTTTGCGGCGGTTTCGTTGCGTAAAAAACGTTCTTTTTCTTGGGGGGGAGGCGGCGTCGCGCCGTTGGCGACGAAGGAGGAAAGTCGGAAGGGGCGGAGAAATTCGCGCGGCGTCGCTCGACGCGTCGCGGGACGTCGGAGCGCAAAAAAATATTTTTTTGCGAAGAAAATTTTGAGAAAATTTTAAAACGTGTTGCTTTTTGGCGTCGGAGGCCTTATAATAAAGGAAAAGATATTTTGAGACGTCAATTTAGGTAAAATGTGAATTAACGAGTTAGGGAACGAGTCGAACGATTTTAAGGACGGTAGGGCGAAGCGGTCGCGACGGGCGGCGCGTTCGCTCGACCGTCTTTGCGTTTTACTTGGTCGAGTCGGCCGACGCGGCGGAAAAAACGGCGTCGTCCGTTCCCGCTCTCCCTTATTTTAGGAACGTAGAAAGAACGGTGAACGAAATGTTTGAAAGTCGAAACGAACGAACGTCCGAAGCGCGCGCCGCCGAGGAACCGAAAACGCTCCGTCTTCGGAATCAGTTGCTCGCTTGGTGCAAACATATCGCGTCCGAGGCGGCGAAAGCGCTCGCTTGGGGGAACCGCAGCGTTCCGGTCGAGGAGTTTTTGTTCGAGGCGTTGGGGGCGGCGTCGCGTTCGTCGAGCGCGGACGCTCGCGAGTTGACGCGGCTGATTTTGAAAGCCGACCTCGTCTTCCAGCTGGCCGAATATTTGGGCAATGAAAAAGAGCCCGAATATCAAGAAGATTTGGAAAAACAATTTCGCGAACAAGAAAACGCCGCGCCCGCGCCCGACGACGCGACGGTCGAAGCGCTGGCGGCGCAAGGCGAGGAATACGACGCGGCGGCGCGACTCGAACGACTCGGCGCGATTCCGTTCGGCTTGCAAGAAACGATCGTCGACGGTTTGAAGGGCGTCGCGACATTGACGGGGCGCGCGACGAAGTTGGGCGCTCGAACGATTTCGCGTCGCGAGTTCGAGGCGCAAGGGATTCGCGCTCGAGCGAAGGAAACGCGGGCTCGCGACGCAAAAGAAAAGGAAGCGAAGGCGGCTCTGCTCGCCGAAGCGGAGCGAATCGACGCCGAAGTCGAGCGTTGGCGAACGACGCGGCGCGCGGTCGTCGACGGCGTCGTCGAAACGCTCGCGACGTTGGCGCCGGAGTCGACCGACGTCGACGCGTTGACGGACGCGGTCGAGAAGACCGGGCGTTTGGCGGCGTCGGCGTTGGAGCTGGTCGAGGTCGGGACGTTTCTGGAGTATGGAACGCCGGTTCCGACGGTCGTTCGCGCGTCGGCGGCGGGCGGGAAATGCGTCCTCTTTAGCGGCGACGATTTCGACGTTTTGCTCGAGTTGCTCGAACGGGCCGAGATTCGCGATTTGAACGTTTGGACGCGCGGCGAGGCGATCGCGGCGCACTCGTTCCCGGCGTTCAAAAAATTCAAGCGCTTGGCCGGGCATTACGGCGGGTCTTGGCTCGACCAACGTCGGGAATTCGGCGCGTTTCCGGGCGCGATTCTCGCCGCGTCGACGCCCCTTGAAACGCCGGACGAATCGTACCGCGATTACATCTTTACCGCCGGCGCGACCCGGTTGGACGGCGTCGCCGCGTTGGAGCGCGACGCTTCCGGCAAACTCGATTTCGCGGAGCTGATTCGAGCGGCGGTCGACTCGCCCGGTTTCGCCGAGTCGCGGGGCAAGGGAGCGGTCGAAAAGATCGCGGTCGGTTTCGGCGGCGACGGACTCGACGGAATGATCGACAAGTTGGCGCGAGCGTTCCGGCAAGACCGAACGAAGCGCGTGTTCGTCGTCGGCGGCGAGGACGCGCCGGACGGCGGGAGCGATTATTTCGCAAACCTTTTCGACGCGATTCCGGCGGATTCGGCGGTCGTTTCGTTCGGGGACGCGAAATGCCGTTTCAACCGCAAACCGGCGCCGCCGACCGCGTTCGGAACGCCGAAAACGCTCGACTTGGGGCGCGTTTGCGACGCGGCGGCCGTTTTCCGTTTCGCCGAAAGACTGGGCGCCGAACTCGACCGCGAGCCCGACGTTTCGCCGGTCGCGTTCTTCTTCAGTTGTTTTGACGAAACGTCGACGGCGGCGTTTTTGGCGGCGTTGGGGCTGGGGTATCGACGCGTTTTCGTCGGCCCGACCGCGCCCGCCGCTTGGAAACCGGAGACGGTCGCGCTCTTTGCCGAGCGGTTCGGCGTTCGCGTCGCCGACGAACCGACCGCCGACGTCGACGCGGCGTTGAATTAGCGTCGACTTTGCCGATTTTGACGCGACGCGGAGCCGGTTTTTGCGCCGACTCCGCTTTGCGTCGCGTCGGAAAGAGAATGAAACGGGCGGGAAACGGTCGTTCGCCCCGGCGGGCGGAGCGTCTTTTTGAAACCGGCGCCGTTAATCTTTGCTTTCGAGGAAATTTGAATGTCGTCGAAATTTTGCGTCGGGCGTCGAGCGCCGTTCGTCGCCGCGTCTTTGTCGTTTTTTCTTTATTGGGTTTCTTTGCCGCCTTCTTGGATCGGTTGGGCGGTTTTTCTCGTTCCCGCCGTTTGGGCCGCGACCGTTTTCAATCCCGATTTTTGCGCTTTCGTTAAGCGGAGCGGTAAAAACGCAGGGGTTGCGCAAGATGCGAAAAATAGCGAGACGGGGAAAAAACGACCGTTTCGGCGAACGCGGCGCTTGGCGCGGTTTCTCGGACGCGTCTTTTTCGGCGGCGAATACCGGCAATATTGGACGGCGGCGTTTTGCTTTTGGGCGGCGACGGTCGTTTGGATTTCTTACCCGCATCCGGCGACGACGCTCGGTTGGTTGGCCGCGTCGGCGTATTTGGCGATTTATTTTCCGCTTTTCGTCGCGATAACTCGAGCGTTGACCGGGGAAAAAGGGGCGCGAAACCTCTTAACGGAGGAAAATAGGAGAAATAGGGAAGGTAAGACGAGCGGCGAAGTTGAGGAGGTTGACGAGTCGGCGCAAATAACGCAAACGGCGCAAGCGGTCTCGGCGGAGCGAAACGGCGAAAACGAGACCGTCGGGAAAGCGGCGCCGGTTTTAACGCTAAAAGTTCGGCGGACGACGCAAGGCGCGCAAACGACGCAATTGGGCGAAATTGCGCAAGAAACGCAAAAAACGCAAAGGGCGCAAACGTTAAAACGGTTCGGACTCCCGCTTTGGTTGGCGGCGCCGGTCGCTTGGACGGCGGTCGAATGGTTGCGCAACCGCGGGCTCGGCGGTTTTTCGTTCGCGGGGCTCTCGCATTCCCTTTACGACTTTCCCCAATTTATTCAAATTGCCGAACCGTTCGGCGAATACGGCGTCGGCGCGGCGATCGTCGCGATCGGAACGCTCTTCGGAACGGCGTTCGCGGCGGCGGTTGCGCGAAATTGCGCAAGTAAAATAAACGACGCGAATAAGACAAACAAGACGAACGAAGCAAACGAGGCGAATAAGGCAAAAGAAGCGAACGGAGCGCTTGGGGCGAACGACGGTGAATCGGCGGGCGACGTAAACCGGCGAAAATTTGACGGCGCGAAATGGAAGCGCGTCGCGTTTCCGTTTTGCGGGGCGGTCGCGATTTTCGGCGCCGTCGTCGGTTTCGGCGCTTGGCGAATCGAATTTTTGGACGCGGCGGAGCGTTCGGCGGTCGAGTCGGGCGCGGTTCCTTGCCGGGTCGCGCTCTTGCAGGACGGGACGACGTATCGCTTCCCGGTTCCGGATTGGCAAAATACGCAAGTTGCGGAAACTTATCTTGCGCTAGCGGCGGAGGCGGGGCGCGACGCGGTCGGTTTTGACGTCGTCGTTTGGCCGGAAAGTTGCTTCGACGTCTTTTGGGACGAGAAAACGGCGGCGGTTGCGGTAAACAGGGGAAACGCGGCGGCTTCGGAAAGCGGCGCAAATTGGAGAAACGCGGCGGTTTCGGAGGGCGGCGCGAACTCGAAAATCTCGGAGAATAGGGGAAACGCGGGGAACGCGGCGAATTCGGCGGTTTCCGCGACGGCGGAAGTCGAACGAATCGCGCGGGCGGAAAAGTCGCGGGCGCTTTCCCGGTCGCGGCGCGATGCGGCCCGCTTGACGGAACGACTCGGCGCGTCGGCGATTTTGGGAACGACCGCGCTTCTCGTCGACGTCGACGCCGGGGACGAAACGACCGTTTTTAACGCCGCCGTCTTCGCGCCGCGTCTCGATTCGGCGACCGTCGCGGCGCTTGGGGGGGAATACGTCGACTTTAACGCGGCGGTTCCGGCGAACGGCGCGGGAAACACGGGAGAAACGGGGGAATTGGCGGGATTAAGCGGATTAGGAGTGTCGGCGAACGCGGAAAAATCGGAAAGAGAGGCGAGTTGGGGGGAATACGTCGACTGGAAAACGCCCGCTTCGACCGCGCCGAACGACTCGAACCTTGCGGCGTTCCGGCTTTACGGGAAGCGGCGGCTCGTTATTTGCGGCGAATACATTCCCGGCGCCGATTTGCTCCCCGATTGGTTTCCGTTGAAGGCGGTTTGCGCCGATTTTTCGCTCGAACGCGGCGCCGGGCCGGTCGTTTTTCCGGTCGTTCGACGCGTCCGAGCGGCGGAAAACGGCGGAATTGGCGGAGTTGGCGAGATTAACCGATCGGGCGAAATTAACGAGGTTGAGAAAATTGTTGAAATTGGGACGGTTGGGACGATTGAAGAACACAAGGAAAACGCCGCGAATGGCGAAAAGACGCAAGATAGGGGAAGCGGGCAAATCGCGCAAGCGGAACCGCTCCTTTTCGCGCCGCATATTTGTTTCGAAAGCTTGATTCCGCATTACGTCAAAGAGCAAGTTCGAGAACTGACGGCGGCGGGCGCGGAGCCGGACGTTTTGGTTTGCCTCTCGAACGACGGTTGGTTCCGCAACGGTTCGCAGACGGACGGGCACCTCGCGACGCAAGTTTTCCGCGCCGTCGAGAATCGCAAACCGGTCGTCGCCGCGACGCACGGCGGTTTTTCGGCGCATATCGACCAAGCGGGGCGGGTTCGGAGTCGCGGCGCTCGGGGCGGAACGGAGGTCGTCGCGGCGGAGGTCTTGCCGGTCGACTGCGAACGGCTCGGGAAAAGGACGCTTCTCGGCGATCGCGACCTCGCGGAAACGTTCGCGCTCGCTTGCGTCGTTCTCGGTTTGGGCGCGCTCGTCGTTCGAAAAGTCGGCGGACGGCGCGAAAAATGGGAAAGTTAGTTTTGTTCAATCGGTCGTCGACGCGTCCGGTCGGGCGGCGGTTCGGCGTTTGGTTCTTTGAAGTTTTTTCTTCGTTATTTTTTCCGTTTTTGTCAATATTAATATAAGGGGAAGAAAATGAAACTTTCGCGACGAAATTTTTTAGGCGCCGCCGCGACCTTTGGGGCGGTCGCGCTCGCGCCGACGATCGTTCCGCGCTCCGTTCTCGGACGCGGCGAAACGGCCCCGAGCGACAAACCGACGCTTCTCGGAATCGGCGTCGGCGGAATCGGCTGTCCGCAAACGCAAGACGCGGCGCGGGTCGGCTTCCAAGTCGAAGCGCTTTGCGATATCGACTGGGCGCACGCCGAGAAGACGTTTAAAGTCTTCCCGCAAGCGCGAAAATACAAAGACTTCCGCGAAGCGCTCGACGCCGAGGGGGACAAAATCGACGCGGTTTACTGCGGGACGCCCGACCACACGCACGCGATCGTTTCGCTCGCCGCGCTTCGAGCCGGGAAGCATCTTTGCTGCGTCAAACCGTTGACGCGAACGCTCGAAGAGGGGCGCGTCGTCGTCGAAGCGGCGAAAAAAGCGGGCGTCGCGACGCAAATCACGACGAGTCCGGCGACCGGCGAAACCGGCTGTCGCGTCGTCGAGTTGTTGGAAGCGGGGGCGATCGGGCAAGTTAAGGAAGTTTACTGCTGGAGCCTTCGCCCGGTTTGGCCGCAGGGCGCGCCGTCTTATCCGGACTTTACGAGCCCGATTCCGGACGGGTTCGATTGGGACGCTTGGCTCGGCCCGGCGCCGAAAATCCCGTTCGCCGACCGTTGGCCGGAGTCGTCGCCGATTCCGAAAATGAGTCCGGAAAATTGGGGCGGTCAAGCGGTTTTCCATCCGTTCAACTTCCGCGGTTGGACGGCGTTCGGAACCGGCGCGCTCGGCGATATGGGCTGCCATTGGGCGAACATTCCTTATCGGGCGCTCAAACTCGGGACGCCGAGCCGCGTCGTCGCGTCGACCTCGAAATTTTACGACGTTTCGTTCCCGTTGGCGAGCGTCGTTACTTACGACTTCCCGGAACGCGACGGTCGACCGCCGGTTCGGCTCGTTTGGAGCGACGGCGGAATCCGTCCGCCTATGCCGCGCGATTGGAACGGCGACTCGCTCCCGACCGAAGGCGTTCTTTACGTCGGCGACGAAGGCGTTATGTTCGACGACCAAATCTTGAATCCGGAGCGAGCGAAGAAGTTCGCGGACGTTCCGAAGCGGCTCCCGAGACGCGGCGACGTCTTCGCCGAATGGTTGACGGCGTGTAAGGGCGGCGAAAAAGCCGGGTCGAACTTCGTCGACGCGGCCCCGGTTCTCGAGTTCGTTTTGCTCGGAACGCTCGCGATTCGCAGTCGCAAGCCGGTCGAGTACGACGCCGCGACGAACACGATTCCGAACAACCCGGAAGCGAACGCGATGATCGCCGCCAACTACCAAAACGGCTGGACGCTTTGACGTTTAAGACGGCGAAAACGACGAAACGCGATTTATTGTCGACCGATTTGGTTGCTTTTAAGTCGCGTTAAAATAGGAAGTTGAGGAAACGTCGAAGGAGAGCGCCGGTCGCGCGGGCGCTTTTTTCGACGTTTTTTTCCGTCGCGCGCCAAATTCGGCGCCGGGGGCTCTTGCGTTATTTTGAATTTGACGATATATTAACGGTTGACGAAGTTGGAAACGGAAATCGGCGTTAGGGTCGGTTTTCGTTTTCCCCTTTTCTTGCCGTCGCAAAAAAGCGCGTCGCCGACGCGCAAACGATATGGACAATTTTCTTATTTTATTACCTATTTGAGGTTGAGGTTCAGAAATGAGCGCGAACGTTATGGGAACGGGACGTAAAAACGGTTTTACGCTCGTCGAATTGTTGGTCGTCATCGCGATTATCGGGATTTTGATCGGTCTGCTCCTGCCGGCCGTTCAAGCGGCGCGCGAAGCGGCCCGTCGTATGCAATGCACGAACAACCTGAAACAATTGGCGTTGGCTTGCCAAACTTACGCCGACCAAAACCAAGACGCGTTCCCGATGGGGATGCTCCTCGGCAACGCGGGCAGCAACGACGGCGACCCGGACCGCGTCTCTTGGCACGGGCGCACGCTTCCGTTCATCGAACAAACGGCGCTCTACAGCGGTCTCGCCTTCACCGGCACCGGCAAAGGTTACAATAACAACACCGACACGACTAAACTGAACGGTCAGTCGAAAAACGACAACCCGGGCCACTACGAATACCGCACCGCGTTGATTCCGGCGCACCAATGCCCGAGCGAACCGGAAGCGATCGGCGAATCGAATTCCGAAGGCTTCTGCCACCGTCGTTCTTGCTACGTCGCGAACTTCGGCAACTCGAACTTCCGCGGCGACGAAGTCGTCAACTGGGACGGTCGCGAATCGTACAAAGCGCACAAAGCGCCGTTCACCTACAACAAAGCCGTCAAAATGGCCGCGATGACCGACGGCACCTCGAACACCCTTTGCCTCTCCGAAGCGGTGATCAACCCGAACACCAGCGGTTACAAAGGGAACTACGGTTGCGTTATCTTCTCCGCCGGTTGCGGTTTCACCACTTGGAACGGCCCGAACACGACCGCGTCGACCGACTACGGGCGCGCCGCTTGGACGCCGGAAGACTTCAACCCGCCGTTCTACTGCCACGGTTACAATCGTTGGTACAGCGCGACCTATCCGGCGAAATCCCACCACTCCGGCGGCGTCAACGCCTCGATGTGCGACGGTTCCGTCCGTTACTTCAGCGACACGATCAACCTGCAAACTTGGCGCGCGCTCTCGACGTCCGACGGCGGCGAAACCGATATCGACTGATTTTAGCGACGTTTGAACGAAATCGCGCTCCGTTTCCGCTTCGACGGCGAACTTTTCGCGTCGGCGGGACGGGGCGCGTTGCAGAATCTCGACGAAGAAAGGAGAGAATAACGATGTTGAAAGCGAGTTGGAAAACGGGTTTCGCGTTGGCGTTGGCGGTTTGTTGCGTCGCGTTCGTCGGTTGCAAACCGAGCGACGGTTTGGTTCCGATCACGGGAACGGTTACCCTCGACGGCGAACCGATCGAAAAGGGAACGGTTAACTTCGCGCCGAAGGGCGGCGCTCCCGGCACGGCGACCGGCGGCCCGATCGTGAACGGCAAGTACGAAGCGCGCGTTTCCCCGGGCAAAATGGCGGTTACGATTTACGCTCAAAAAGCGATTCCGAAAGAAAACCCGACGCCGGAGGAAGTCGAACGCGGAATCACCGAAGATATCGTCGACATTATCCCGGCGAAATACAACCGCGCCTCGACCCTCGAAGCGGATATCGCCGAAGGGCAAAAAGACCCGGTCGACTTCGCGTTGACGACCGAAGAATGATACTCGGCGTTTAAGCGAACGCAAACGAAAACGCGCCCGACGGCGAAACGTCGGACGCGTTTTTTGTTGGGCGTCGGCGGAGCGAAGCGGCGTTAAACGGCGAAAAACGGCGGTTTTTTCGAAAATTTCGAACGCGGTTTCTTGCGTTTGCGGCGTCGATTTGGTACAATGTCGGGAAAGCGCGCCGCGTCGGCTTCGAACGTCGGGCGGCGCGACGGTTTTATCGGCTTTGTCAAATTAGGGAGTGCGTCGAAATGAAAACGAATCGCAGAGAATTTATCGGGGCGGCGGCTTTTTTTAGCGTCGCGGGACTTTTGGGCGCGAACGCGCAAGACGCCGACGCCGCGCAATTGGCGAACCTGCTCGAGGTCGCCGGTTCCGACCCGGACGGCGAAGTCGGGAAGCCGTATCGCGGTTGGAAGGAAGGCGAACTCGACCTCAACTTCATTCACACCGGCGTCGGCGAAAGCTGTTTCCAAATCTGTCCGGACGGCACGACGATTCTGACCGACGCGGGCGACCGCGACGCGGCGTCGTATAAAGAAAAGGTCGCGATTTTGCCGAACGAATCGCGCCGCCCGGGCGAGTGGATCGCTCGTTACATCGGTCGCGCTAAGCCGGGAATCGAGAAAATCGATTACGTCGTCGCGTCGCACTACCACGACGACCACATCGGCAGTTGGCGACACGGCGTCGGCGTCGCGGAGGGGCGCGGCGATTACCAAATCAGCGGGATTACGCAAGTCGCCGAATATTACGCGATCGGCGCGGCGTTCGACCGCGGCTACCCGGACTACAATCAACCGAACGACCGAGCGCCGCGCGACCGCGACAACTGGCGCAAGTTCTTGGATTACAAGGAAAAGAACGAAGGCCTCAAGCGCGAGGCGTTCGTCGTCGGCGCGCTCGACCAAATCAAGTTGGTTAACGAACCGGAAAAATACGATTATCACGTCCGCAACATCTGCCGCAACGGCGTCGTTTGGAGCGGGGAAGGCGACGAAACGGTCGACTATTACGCGAAAAACCCGAAAAACGCGGCCGGTTCGATCAACGAAAACACCTGCAGCGTGGCGACCGTTACGTCGTTCGGGCCGTTCCGCTTCTTCAGCGGCGGCGACGTCAGCTGCCCGCTTCTCGACGAAGACGGCAAACCGGTCGACTACGAAGGCGCCGTCGGGCGCGCCGCCGGGCCGGTCGACGTTTGCAAGTCGAACCACCACTCCTACCGCGACGCGATGTCGCCGGGTTTCGTCAAAGCGACCAAGCCCCGCGTTTACGTTACTTGCGTTTGGGACCGTTGGCACCTGCAGAACAACACCGCGTCGGCGATGACCGACGAAGCGTCGTATCCGGGCGACCGCCTCATTTGTCCGACGACGATTCACCCGGGTAACGCCGAGATGATGGAAGGGAAACCTTGGCGCGAAAGTCTCGTCGAGCGCACCGGTTCCGTCGTCGTGAAGGTTTACGACGGCGGCAAAAAGTACAAGGTGTACTACCTGACCGCCGAAGACGAAAGTATGACCGTTACCGCGGTTTACGGCCCGTTCGACTCGCGCGGCGGCGTTTGAACGAAAGCGGAAAAAACGACCGAATCAACGAAAACGACGGCGCTTCGGCGGCGTTCGGAGCGTCGTTGTTTAAAAAGATGCTTGCACTAGGAGGTTAAACGATGAAACGACTTGCGTTAACGCTGGCGTTCCTCGCTTGCGTTTGTTTTGGAACGTCGCGACTTTACGCCGAAACGGCGGGCGGCTGGGTCAAGCATCCGGCGAACCCGGTTCTCGGCGGCGATTTGGGCGTCTGCTTCGACGTAACGCTTCTCAAAGAAGGCGATACGTACAAGATGTGGTTCTCTTGGCGGACGAAAGAATCGATCGGCTATACGGAGAGTCGCGACGGCGTGAAGTGGTCGGAACCGCGCGTCGTCTTGGCGCCCGACCCGGATTGCGGTTGGCAAATTCGCGTCAACCGAGCGTCCGTCCTGAAAAAAGACGGCTTGTACTATATGTGGTACACCGGCCAAACTAAAGACCGCTCTTTCATCGGTTTGGCGACGAGCGCCGACGGAATCGAGTGGAAGCGCGTCAAGAGCGAGCCGGTCTTGGTTTCCGAAGAAGCGTGGGAAAAGGGCTCCGCGATGTGCCCGCACGTCCTTTGGAACGACGAGAAAAAAGTCTTTCAAATGTGGTACTCCGCCGGCGAACAAAACGAGCCGAACGCGATCGGGTACGCCGAAAGCGTCGACGGCGTCGAGTGGAAAAAGTTCGACGCCAATCCGATTTTCGCGGCGGACAAAAACTCCGCTTGGGAACAACACAAAGTTACGGCGTGTCAAGTCTTTCCGTGGAAGGGCGACTACCTGATGTTCTACATCGGCTTCGAAGACGAAGAAACGGCGCGCATTGGAATCGCCCGCTCGAAAGACGGCGTAACCGGTTGGGAACGCTTGCCGGCCAACCCGATTATCGGCCCCGACGCCGGAACTTGGGACGCGTCCGCCTGTTACAAGCCCTACGCGATCTACGACGAGCAAGCCGACCGCTGGATTCTTTGGTACAACGGGCGCAACGGACACGTCGAACAAATCGGCGTCGTTACTCACGACGGCGAAGACCTCGGTTTCCCGAGCGGCGAATGAACGAAAAGGAAGGGACGGAAAGGGCCGGTTTGCGGTCGTTTCCCCCAATATACTATAACGACGAAATCGATAAAATTTTCACCTCGATTTAGGAGATATTAATGAAACGATTTTCCCTCTTGACGACGGTCGCGCTCCTCGGCGCCTGCGTCGTTTCGACGGCGACCGCTTTCGCCCAAGACGCGGCGCAAGCCGACCGTCCGAAGCAAGCGTTGACGGAGGTTCCGTTTACGGAAGTCAAGTTGACGGACGATTTCTGGGCGCCGCGCATCGAAGCGAACCGCGTCGTTTCCGTTCCGCACAATATTAAGTGGTGCGAAACCGAGACGCCGCGCATCGCCAACTTCCGCAACGCCGGCGCTAAGCTGCAAGGCAAAGAACACGAAAAATTCGGCGGCATTTACTTCGACGATTCCGACGTTTACAAGATTCTCGAAGGGTTCGCGTACTCCCTTTCCGCGCATCCGGACGCCGAACTTCAAAAGAAGGCCGACGAATGGATCGACGCGATCGGTTCCGCGCAAGAAGAAGACGGCTACTTGATGGCGTACTTCACGTTGATGAAGCCGAACGAAAAGTGGACGAACCTCGCGCATATGCACGAACTCTACTGCGCCGGGCATATGGCCGAAGCGGCGGTCGCCTACTACCGCGCGACCGGCGACGATAAGTTCCTGAAAATCAACCGTCGCGTTCTCGACCTGATCTGCAAGCGTTACGGCCCGAACGAAGGCCAACTGAAAAACGTCCCGGGCCACGAAGAAATCGAACTCGCGCTCGTCAAGATGTACCAACTGACCGGCGACCGCAAGTACCTCGACCAAGCGAAGTTCTTCGTCGACATTCGCGGCGTCGCGGAAGGCCGTCAAATTGAAAAGAACAGCCGAAACGGTCTTTTCGGCGAATATTGCCAAGACCACGCGCCGGTTCGCGAACAATCGGAAATCGTCGGGCACGCCGTCCGCGCGATGTATCTGTACTGCGGCGCCACCGACGTCGCCGGTTATTATCGCGACCCGGAACTGATGGCCGCGATGAAGCGCATCTTCAACAACGTTACGCGCCACAAGATGTATATCACGGGCGGGATCGGCTCCTCGGCCTCGAACGAAGGTTTCGAAGAAAACTTCAAGCTCCCGAACAAGAGCGCGTACTGCGAAACCTGCGCCGCCATCGGGATGATGTTCTGGGCGCACCGCATGAACCTCGCGACTGGCGAAGCGAAATACGCCGACGTGATGGAACTCGCGATGTACAACGGCTTTATGTCCGGTTACGGCCTCAACGGCGACTCCTATTTCTACGTCAACCCGCTCGCGTCGGACGGCGGCCATCACCGTCAACCGTTCTTCGGTTGCGCCTGCTGCCCGTCGAACGTCATCCGCGCGCTTCCGTCGGTTCCGGGTTACGTCTACGCGACCGCTTCCTCGAAGGATAACGGCGTCGACGATACCGTCGTCGTCAACATGTTCGTCGAAGGCAAAGCGACCGTCGAACTCGCCGACAAAATCGTCGAAATCGCGCAAACGACCCGTTATCCCTACGACGGTAAAGTTTTCATCAAAACGACCGCTCGTATGAAGGACGAAAACGCCGAAAAAACGCCGTTTACGTTGAAAGTTCGCGTCCCCGGTTGGGCGTTGGCCGAAGCCGAAGCGGACGGTTACCGCTCCTTCGCTCGCGGCGTCGACACGTTCGACGGCGCCGTCGAAGCGCTCGTTTTCGACACGCCGGTCGTCCGCACGATCGCGAACCCGAAAGTGAAAGACGACCTCGGTCGCGTCGCCTTGAAACGCGGCCCGGTCGTTTACTGCTTCGAACAAGTCGACAACCCGGGCGTTCGCGTCGACCGCATTATCCTCGCGAAAGACCCGCAATTCAAGATCGAACAACGCGTTATTACCGGGAACAACGCCAACGCCGCGACGAAAAACAGCGCCGCCCGCAAAGTCGACGTTATCCTCGCGAAGGATTACGAAGGCCGAACGCTCGTCGCGATTCCGTACTGCGTTTGGGACAACCGCGCCGCCGGTAAAATGGCCGTTTGGGTTCGCCAAGTCGGTTTGACCGACGCGCCGGCCGCCGATTCCGAACTCGGCAAAGAAGCGAACTGGATCGACGCCGAAGGTCTGCCGATCCTGTACAAACCGCTCGACGCGTCGCTCCTGACGGACGAAGTCCCGCAAGTCGCGAACTCGCCGGAACTTACCGGTTCCTTCTTCACCGACGAACGCTCGCTCTTCGACGGAACGAACGCCGGAAACCCGAAACACTCGGGCGACCAAGGCGTTCCGCGCGCGACCTGGTGGCCGCGCAAGGGCTCGAAGGAATGGTTCCAAATCGAGTACCCGAAAGCGCGTAAAATCAAGAGCGCGACGATTTACTGGTTCGACGACACCAAAGAACGCGGCGGTTGCGCGACGCCGAAATCTTGGAAGCTGACGTACCAAACCGCCGACGGCGCCGACTGGAAAGAAGTCGAAACGACCGACGCTTACTCGGTCGAGCGCGACAAGGAAATCGTCGTCAATTTTGCGGAAGTCGAAGCGGTTCGCGTCCGCGTCGAAGTTCAACTTCAAGACGGCCTCTCCGGCGGCGTTCTGAAAATGGAGTTTAAATAAGTTGCGACGCGTTAACGAATTAGCGTTTTAACGACGAAACGTCGGCGGCTTTTTCGGAGGTCGCCGACGTTTTTTTGTCGCGAGCGTTGAAACGAAAAAATTTTCAATATTTTTCCGAAAACAATAAAAACATTCAAAAAATTTTGTCGGTCGCGTTCTCTAAATCTTTAAAGAGTGTTTTTGTAGGAAACCGCGTAAGGCGGCGCGTTATCGCATAGGAAAAAAAATGACGCAAGAAAATGAAAGAAATTGGCGCTCGTATAGAAATTATTCCGAGGACGGAACGAGAGCGTCGCGCAACAATTGGAACGCGAACGACTCGAACGATAATTGGGGAACGGGCGGTTGGTTCGGAAAGTCTCGCGAATATTGGGACGACGATAAGTTTCACAACCAAACGATTTACGTTTCAAGCGCGGACGGCGTAACGAGCGAATGCCGCGAAGCGCGTCGGAACGCGAACGATAAAGGGCAAAGTCAAACGATTTGCTCGCCCGGCGTCGACGACGCGCCGAGCGAACGCCAAAAAAAGTTCTGGGACGACAAGATTTCGTTTCAAACCGAAGAGATTTGTTCTCCGTGCGTGAACGTCTCGCGGCGTTGGCGTCGAGAGGAAACGTCGAGCGTAAACCGATTTACGTGCGGCGTTCAACGAAGAGGAAGGCGCGCCGAAGAAGAGCGGTGGATTTTATTTGTCGACGGCGTCGATTTTTGCTTTAACTGGATTCCGGCGGGCAAGTTCTCGATGGGGTTCGACGTTAACGAGCAACGGCAAGGCTGCGGCGAATGTAAAAAATGCGCGTCCGATTGCGCGGCGAGCGACGAAAAAGCGTCGACGTTTGGTTCGCGAACCGGAAAAACGATGGGCTGTTTTTCGGTTCCGGACTCGGAAGCGTCGAAGCGCCGCGTCGCGCTGACTCGAGATTTTTGGTTGATGGACACGCCCGTAACGGTCGCCGCGTTCGACGTCTTTTTGAAGGCGACGGGCCGTCCCGTTTCCAACGGCGCGTTTGGATACGACGCGGAAACCGCCGGGTTGAAATGGGATAATAATTGCAATTTTTCCAATCCCGGCTTTCCCGATTTTAGCGAATCGCGCTATAAAAATTGTTATCCGGCGACTTGCGTTGATTGGAAGGAGGCCGTCGAGTTTTGCGCCTGGTTGACCGAAGAGATGAAAGAACGGCGTCGCGGCGCTCGCACGGTTTTGGAGTTTCGACTGCCGACCGAAGCGGAATGGGAACGCGCTTGTCGCGCGGAAACGACGACTTCTTATTTTTTCGGCGACGAAAAGAAAAGATTGGCGGCGTTCGGCAACTTCGACGGAATCGACGGATACGATTACATTTCGCCCGTAAGACGCTTTTGGCCGAACGATTACGGTTTGTACGATATGCACGGCAACATTTGGGAGTGGTGCGACGACTGGTACGCGCCTTACGCCTCGTCTTGGCCGTGGGGCGTCGCTCGCAATCCCAACGGGCCGGAACACAGCGTTTGGCGAACGGTGCGCGGCGGCGCTTGGAACTGCGCGGCCGAGCATTGCCGTTCGGCGACTCGCGGCGCCGCGGAGCCTTGGGTGCGTTCCGTCAATCTAGGTTTTCGCGTCGCGATGGACGTTTACGAATATTAAAAGGCGTCGCAATAAAAGGTTGCGAGCGAAAAAAAGCGGAAAACGTCGAGAAAAAGCGGGACGGTAAACCCGACGCCCCCGGTTGACTTTCCCGCCCGCGAAGCTAAAATAAAAAAGACGGCTTGTTTGCGTTCGCCGTCGTTTCGCTAGTCGTATTTGATTCAACGCAATAACTGCAAACCGAGAAAAACGAGGAAGTTATGACCGCCGAAAACGCGTCGCCGATTGATTGGGCCCTTTTTAAAGAAACGTTCGACGCCGCGCGAACGGTCGTCTTGACCGGGCACATTCGTCCGGACGGCGACGCGATCGGCAGCGTCGTCGCGTTTGGGCGCGCTCTAAAGTCTCTCGGCAAAACGGTTTTGCTCGTCAACGGACACGCGGTTCCGCCGAACCTCGCGTTCCTCGACCCGGCGAACGAAATCCGCAAATTCTCGGAGTTAACCGACGAAGAACGGGCGTTTATCGCGTCCGCCGACCTCCGCGTTTCGCTCGACACGAGCGCCTGGGCGCAGCTCGGCGATTCCGGCGAACTCTTCAAGGCGCCCGGAAGCGTCAAGGTCGTGATCGACCATCACGCGAAAAGCGACCCCATCGGCGACCGCCGTTTCGTCGACACAAGCGCCGAGTCGACCGGAAGTCTCGTTTTTGAAGCGGTTAAGACGCTCGGCGTCGCGCTGACGCCGGAGATCGCGCTTCCGATTTTCGTCGCGATTTCGACCGATTCCGGTTGGTTCCGGTTTGCGTCGACGAAAGCGGCGACATTCCGTCGCGTCGCGGAGCTGATCGACGCGGGCGTCGCGGTCGATTTCGTTTACAAGATTCTTTACGAGCAAGAGTCGTTCGGGCGGCTGAAGTTGGTCGGCGCCGCGTTGAGCCGTTGCGAACGCTTCCTCGACGGCAAGGGAATCGTTACGTCGTTGCGCCGCAAGGACTTCGACGACGCCGGAGCGCTCCCGTCGGACAGCGAGGATATCGTCAATATGGCGCTGCAAGTCGCGGGCGTCGAGATCGCGGAGATCGCGATCGAGCAAACGGACGGAAGCGTTAAGTCGAGTTTCCGCAGTCGTTGCGCGCTCGACTGTTCGCAGCTGGCGGCGGCGTTTGGCGGCGGCGGGCACAAAGCGGCGGCGGGCGCGACGTTCGATTGCGGGCTCGACGAAGCGTTGGCGCAAATGGTCGCAAAGACCGTCGAAATGTACGCCGCGCTTTCGTAAACGGCGAAGTAAAAGGAGTTGCGGCGGCGCGTTTTTAAGGGCCGCCGTTTTTTTAACGGATTTTAACGGAAGCGGAGGCGCGCGCGATGAAGTTCGACATCGTAATCGGCGATATTACTAAGTTTAAGGCGGACGCTATCGTCAACGCGGCGAACCGAACGCTTCTCGGCGGAGGCGGCGTCGACGGCGCGATTCACCGAGCGGCGGGCCCGGAGTTGTTGGCCGAATGCGAAACGCTCGGCGGATGCGCGACCGGCGAAGCGAAAATCACCGGCGGCTATCGTCTTCCGGCGTCGTTCGTAATTCATACGCCGGGGCCGGTTTACCGCTCGTACAAGCCGGAGGAAGCGGCGCGGCTCTTGCGCAACTGTTACGTGAATTCGCTCAAAATCGCCGAGGAGCGCGGCTTGAAAACGGTCGGGTTCGCGTCGATTTCGACCGGAATTTACGCCTTCCCGTTGAACGACGCGGCGCGAATCGTCGCCGAAACGTTTCGCGATTTCGCGTCGCAAGCGGCGAGCGTCGAACGGGCGACGATGGTTTGCTTCGACGAAAAGACCGCCGACGCGTACCGCCGAGCGTTCGCCGCGCTCGAAAATTAACGGCGTTCTTGGCGCGCTAAGCCACCGTATAAAACGCAAAACGCTTTAAACGAATTGAACGACGCCGCTTAACAAACGCAACGAAGGGAGTCGACGTTTGGCAACGACGCAAGTCTTTTTTGTCGCCGGTTTTTTCCTTTTCGTCGGGATTTTGGCGAGTAAAATTTCGACGATTTTGCGCGCGCCGACGCTTCTCGTCTTTTTGGCGGTCGGAATGCTCGCCGGGACGGACGGTTTGCTCGGCGTCGAATTCGACGACTTTGAAACGTCGAACTTTATCGGCTCGTTGGCGTTGGCGTTCATCTTGTTTTCCGGCGGGTACGACTCGGAGTGGAAGTCGGCGAAGCGCGTTCTTTTCCGCGGGACGCTTTTAGCTAGCTTAGGCGTTTTAGCGACGGCGGCGCTTCTCGGCTTCTTCATTCATTGGGCGCTGGGCTTGCCGCTCGAATATTCGCTTCTTTGCGGGGCGGTCGTTTCGTCGACGGACGCGGCGGCGGTTTTCGCGATTTTCCGGTCGCGCGGCTTCGGCTTGAAGGGCAACCTGCGTCCGATGTTGGAGTTCGAGTCCGGTTCGAACGACCCGATGGCGGCGTTTTTGACGCTCTTTATGATCGAGAAGATCGCGTCCGGCGACGCGTCGGCGTTGGGGTACCTGACGATTTTGCCGAACTTCCTCTTGAAAATGAGCGTCGGCGTCGCGGCGGGGCTCTTAATCGCAAAGGGCGCGGCGACGTTGTTTAAGCGGCTCCGGCTCGAGTACGAAGGCCTTTATTACGTCTTCGGGATCGCGACCGTTTTCCTCCTGTACAGCTTGGCGGAGTTCGCGGGCGGGAACGGGTTTATGGCCGCTTACGTCGGCGGAATGGCGCTCGGGAATCGGCGTTTTCCGTACCGACACGGCCTCGCGCGCTTCAACGACGGGATCGCCTGGCTGATGCAAGCGACCGTATTCTTGATGTTAGGCTTGCTCGTAACGCCGTCGGAACTCGTCGCGACGATACCGTCCGGCTTGGCGGTCGCGGCGGCGTTACTTTTTGTCGCGCGTCCGTTGGCGGTCGAGTTATGCCTCTTGGGGAGCCGTTGGACGCTGAAAGAGCGGTTGGCGATCGACTGGGGCGGGTTCCGCGGCGCGGCGCCGATCGTGTTGGCGACGTTTCCGGCGATTTCCGGCGTCGAGGGGGCGCGGGAGCTGTTCAACCTCGTCTTTTTCGTCGTTTTGGTTTCGATTTTCATTCAAGGGAAGACGTTCCCGGCGCTGGCGAAGCGGTTGCGTTTGGCGAGCGAAGAGCCGTTCCGCGTTCGGGCTCCGCTCGAATTTGAGGAGACCGACGGCGGACGCGAGCGAATGTACGAGTTCCCGATTTCGGCGGACGCGGCGAGCGTCGGCAAGTCGTTGGCGCAGTTGAGTTTACCGGGCGGGGCGCTCGTGTTGCTGATTCGGCGCGACAACCGCTTTATTGTCCCGCGCGGCGAAACGGTCGTCGAGGCCGGGGACGATTTGCTCGTCTTTTACGACCCCATCGCGGTTCCGGAGGTCGAGGAAATGCTGACGAAAACGAACGCCGACGCGGCGGCGAACGCGGCGAAAGCGGCGGCGGTCGCGCAAGAACTCGCCGAAGCGAACGGCGAAACGGCGGACTAAGAAGCGGCGGAAACGTCGGAACCGTCGGCGAAATAACCGTTTGCGGCGTCTCGCAAGCGAAAGACGAAGGGCGGCGCTCGACGAAAAGAGCGTCGCCCTTTTTTTGAAGCGCGTCTGTTACTCGGCGTCGCGTAAAACGACGCGAAAACCAAAATTCCAATCTTTTAAGTCGGCAGACACAAAACCTCGCGCCGCCGATCTTGCCGCCCAGGCCCCTTCGCGCCAACTCCCGCCGCGGAAGATTTTGTATCTTTCGCGCGGGAATTCTCGGGCGAGGCTTTCCTCGGTGGAATCGGGGAGTCGCCATTCAGCGAACAACTCCGGACAGTCCGGAGAGTCTTCGTAAGCGGGATACCAATCGGCGACCCATTCCGAAATATTGCCGTGCATATCGTAAATGCCCCAAGCGTTCGGCGGGTAACTTCCGACCGGCGTCGGGCGTTCCAAGGTGAAACCGTCGTCGTCCCAAAGCGGCGCCGTCGGGCCGTAAGGCGAGCGACCGTTGCAGTTCGCTTTATCGGGGCTCCAAGTATCGCCCCAAAAGAACGGCGTCGACGTTCCGGCGCGGCAGGCGTACTCCCATTCCTGTTCCGTGGGTAAGTCGAAGGAAAACGGTTCTTTAGCTTTGCGAAGTTTCTGCGATAACTTGCGGCAATAAATCGCGGCGGCGTTCCAAGAGACATTGTCGATAGGGAACTCGCTCGTATCAAGGTCGACGACGCGGTAGTGAAAACTTCCTGTCGAGCAAAACGCGGCGGGGTTGCGCTTTTTGGTCAACATAAATTGACGCTGCGTAACCGGCGTCGCGAGAATCCAAAAACCGTTTTTGATCGTTACTTCGCGAAGGATTTCGTCGCGCCGGCGGTAGAGTTCCGTTTCGGGGCTTCCCATCGTAAACTTTCCGGGCGGGGCCCAACGAAACGAGAACTCAACGTCTTCAATAACAAGCGTTTTGACCGCTCCGGCGGGGCGCGTTTCGGCGGAATGGTTCATTGTCGGCGATTCCTTGTAATAAAACATGAAAAGAAACGAAAAACATTGAAAACGGTTTACTTCGAAGGGGGAGCGTCGCGCAAAACGACGCGAAAACCAAACTTCCAGCTTTTCGAATCGGGAGAGGTAAAATCTCGCCGCGCCGATCTTGCGAACCAAGGAGAATTGTACCAAGAACCGCCGCGGTAGATTTTGGATCTTTCGCGAGGGTATTCTCGGGCGAGGCTTTCCTCGGTGGAATCGGAGAAACGATACTCGGCGAACAACTCCGGACAATCTTCGTAGCCGGGATACCAATCGGCGACCCATTCCTGAATATTGCCGTGCATATCGTAAATTCCCCAAGCGTTCGGCGGGTAACTTCCGACCGGCGTCGGGCGTTTCAGGTCGTAGGGGCGGGGCGCGTCGTCCAAAACGGACGCTCCAAAAGTTTTGAACAGACGCGACATTGCGTCGTTTAGGTCGGTTACGCCGTCGAGCGCGTCGTGCAACCGCGAAATATCGAGCTTGTAGTCGCAACAATTCGCCTTGTCGGGGCTCCAAGTATCGCCCCAAAAGAAGGGCGTCGA
>JAGBDN010000116.1 GCA_017937485.1 Thermoguttaceae bacterium | reverse complement strand
AGCGTCGCCGCCCAACGTTTCCAACCCCGACGGCAAAACGACTTCCCTCGACAAAAGAGCGCCCGCGAACGCGTTGGAGCCGAGCGTTTTCAACCCCTCCGGAAAAACGAACTCCGTCAACGCGCCGCACCAATGAAACGCGCACGCGCCGATATGTCGCAAGCTCGCCGGAACGCGAACCGCGCTCAACGAACCGCAATTCTCGAACGCGCCGTCGCCGAGCGTTTCCAAACCGTCCGGAAGGCGAATTTCCGTCAACGCTTTGCAGGCGTAAAACGCTTTGTTTCCAATCGTTTGCAGACCGTCCGGAAGCCGGATTTCCGTCAACGCCGGAAGTCGGGAAAACGCGTTGGAACCGAGTTTCCGAACGCCGTCCGGAAGCGAAATTTTCGTTAACGCTCGACGCAACGAAAACGCGCCGGGGCCGATTTCGACGACCGGTTTGCCGTCGAGGAGCGCCGGAACGTCGACGCTCGTCGCCTTGTCGTCGAGAAACGCGGCGATAATAACGCCTCCGGTCGAGTCGACTTCCCAACGGAAAAGTTCGTCGACCGACGCGCAAGTTTTATCGCAAGACATTGGCTCCCCTTTCGTTAAACAGTTCCCAACGCGGCGTTTACGGTTCCGGCGTCGGCGCGGCGGATTCGACGGGTTCTCCCGACGCTTCGAACGGGATTCCGGCTTCGGCGGCGAACGTCTCCGCGTAAGACCCGGCGGCGCCGCGGATTACCAAATCGGCGTTTTTCGCGAACGAACGGCGTCCGATTTCCTCGACGCTCGCCGGAATATCGACGTCCGTCAACGACGCGCAACCGGCAAACGCTTCGTCGCCGATTGTCGTTAAACCGTCTCGGAACGCGACGCTCGTTAACGAAACGCAACCGCCGAACGCGCCCGGTTCGACGACCTTCAAAGCGCTCGGGAAAGCGACCGATTCCAACGCGACGCAATTTTCAAACGCGTCGTCGCCGATCAGCGTCAAACCGTCCGGGAACGCGACGGTCGTCAAGCTCTCGCAACCGATGAACGCGTGCGGCGCGATCGCTTTAAGTTGTTTCGGAAACTTCACTTCCGAAAGCGCGGAGCAACCTAAAAACGACGACGCCGGAATCGTTTCGACGCCGTCCGGAAGCGCGACCGTTCGGAGCGCGACGCAACCGAAAAACGCTTCGCCGCCGAGTTCGCGAACGCTCGCCGGGAACGTAATCGCCGTCAACGACGCGCCGTCGCGGAAGGCCGACGCCGCGATCTTTTCCGTCCCGTCCGGAACCGCGTACTCCGCCGCCGCTTTCGCCGTCGGGTAAAGCAAAAGCGTTCCGCCGTCCGCGCTAAAAAGAACGCCGTCGACCGAACGGTAATTCTTATTCCCCGGCGCGACGGCGATTTCCGCCAACGCCGAGCAACCGTCGAACGCCGCGCGGAGCGTTTCGAGACTCGCCGGAAGCGTTATCGTCGTCAACGCGGAGCAACCGGCGAAGGCGTTCGAGCCGATTTCGCGAACCCCTTGCGGCAACTCGATTTTCGTCAACGACGCGCAGTCGGCGAACGCGGCGGCGCCGATCTTCGTTACCGAACGTCCGCCGATTTTCTCCGGAACGACCGCTTCCGTCGCGGTTTTGTCGAGCAAACCGGTAATCGTCGCGCTAAATCCGACCGTCTCGTATGCGAAGGCGCCCTCTTCGCCGGTCGTTTTGACCGACGCGGCCCGACGCGCCGCTTCCTCGCCTAAAACGGCCAAAAGCGCAAGTAAAAAGACGAGAAGGAAAACAAGACGGCGGCGATTTTTCGGTCGCGACGCCGCGTCGACGACGGTAGGTTCGCCGGTCTCGACGGCGTTTTCAGCGGCGGAATCGGCGGCTTTGTCGGTTTCGGCGAAATCGACGGCGGCGGGGGCGGCGGTTTCGTTAAAAGCGGACGGTTCGTTCGTTTGCATTGCGAAAACTCCTCAAAATAACGTTAAAAATATCGACGACAAAATAAAACGGAAAACGCCGCCGCTTCTCCGCTTTCAAAGCGACGGCGCAATTTAATCGTTGAAACGGCGGCGATTACGGTTCCGGACGCGCGCCTTGGAAACCGGGACGGTCGGCTTCGGGTCGCGTTTCGGCGTCCGCTTGACCGCGTTTTATCGCCTTCAAGAGCGTTTGCCAAGTCGGGTCGGCTTTCGACTCGAAGACGTATTTCGGCGACGCGCCGTCGGCGGTCGGTTCGGTCGAGAGGCCGCGACCGCCCGCCTCTTTCGGCAGGTGCGCCGTCAAGAGCGGACT
>JAGBDN010000115.1 GCA_017937485.1 Thermoguttaceae bacterium | reverse complement strand
GACGCAATCGTCCGCTTGGAGACCGAGCGCGGCGCCGGTCGCAAACGCGTCGATATTGGCGGCGAGGAAGACGAATTTCCAGCTGTAAACGTCGGTTTGACGGTCGATTCGCTCCTTAACGTCGGCTTTCGTAAAGCGGCGGCTGGCGTTTTCTTCGCCGTCGGTCAAAATCGCGACGAGAACTTGCTCCGGTCGCTCCGATTCCGGAAGCGCGGCGAACTCGGCGCCGATTTCGTCGATCGCTTGGCAAACGGCGTCGTTCAGCGCGGTGCGACCGGAACAGCGGTAATTGCGCATCAGGTTGTTTTCAAAAGTCGAAAGGTCGGCGCCGCGAACGATGCGCGACGTTTCGTCGGAGAATTGGTAAACGTCGAGAACGGTTTTGCCCGGCTGTTCGCGTTGTTCGGCGATAAACGAATTGAACGTCCCTTTGACGTCGTTTTCGACCGCGCCCATCGAACCGGAAGCGTCCAAAACGACGCAAACGTGGATATAATCTTGTTTCATTGCGAAATTCTCCTTGATCTCGGCGATTGGGGTGAAATAGGAAAGTTAAAGACAAGGTTGACGACAAAGAAGAAAGGAAAGGGAAAAATTTCGGGCCAAACACAACCCGTCGCCGACGTTTGCGAACAAACGCCGACGGCAAGAAGTCGAAAGAAAAGACGAAACGCGACGACGAACGGACGAGAACCCGTCCGCCGCCGCGACGTCTTAATTAAACAAGGAAAGAACGTTAAAACCGGAACGGCGAACGTCAAACGGTCGGGAGTTCGAAGCCCTTGCGTTGTTCGCGACCGAAGAAGGACGCGGCTTGGTCGTTGCCGACGATTTGTTCCTTGACCGGATCCCATTCGACGACGGTGTTCAAACGGGCCGCGATACCGCAGAGGTGGCAGCAGTGCAACGCTTGGACGTGCGACCAAACGTCGGAAACCGGTTTGCCGCCTTCGCGAATGCAGCGGATGAAGTTTTCCTTGTGCCCTTCAAACGGTTTGCCGTTGTAGAGCGCATCGAAGTCGGCTTGCTTGAACGTATCCGGTTTGAGTTCTTCAATGACTTTGCCCTTGCAACGCCCGCGGCTGACGTGGAAGCGGCCCTTCGTCCCTTCGAAGAGGAGGCCGTTGCCGTCCTTCGACTTGCTGACGACGCGCATTTCCGTGCCGTTCGAGAGTTGAACGCCGATATCGAAATCGTGGCTCGTGTTGTAACGGTTGTTGACGGTCGGGTAACCGTTTTTGAACGGAACCGGGTGTTTCGCGTTCGTGCCGTCGACCTTGAGCGGGCCGGTTCCGGCTTTGTCGAGGCCGAGCGCCCAGAACGCGCTGTCGATGTGGTGGGCGCCCCAGTCGGTGAATTTACCGCCGGAGTATTCGTACCACCAGCGGAATTCGTAGTGGCAACGGGTGCGACCGAAGCGGTTGTCGTTGTTGTTCTTGTTGAGGAAGTCGCCGTCGCCGAGAAATTCCGTGTACGGCGCTTGACCGAGGTACATATTCCAGTCGAAGTTGGCCGGCGGCGCCATTTGCGGAATGTCCGTGTCGCCGGAGGTCGGAGAACCGTCGATGTGGCAGATCACCTTCTTGACGTCGCCGATCATACCGGAGCGGACGATGAGGGCGGCCAACGCGAATTGGTCGTGTTGCGAGCGTTGTTGCGTCCCGACTTGGAACGTTTTGCCGTATTTTTCGACCGCTTTGCGAATGAGGAGGTTTTCTTCGAGCGTCAACGTGAGCGGTTTTTGGCAGAAAACGTGTTTGCCCGCTTGGAGCGCTTCGATCGCGATCTTGACGTGCCAGTGGTCCGGCGTAACGACCGTAACGACGTCGATATCGTCGCGTTCGAGCAAACGGCGATAATCTTTATAGACGTCCGGCGTAATCGTTTGGCCTTTGTCGTCTTTCTTCCCGATACCGGAGCGAATCGTGCGCCCGATCCCGTATTCTTCGTCGAGGTCGCAGATGGCGACGATGTCGCAAAGACCGTTGAAGCCGTGCGCGTCGCCGCGGCCCATCGAGCCGACCCCGATGCACCCCATACGGAGGCGGTCGCTCGGAGCTTGAGCCCAAACCGGTTTGACCGTTTCGGTCCAAGGAATCGCGGTCGCGGCGGCGGCCAAAGCGGAGGATTTCAGAAAGTCGCGGCGATTGAGATTGCGCATCGTTTCGTTCCTTTTGTCGTTATTAATAATATAGGGCGAATTTTCGACGGAAATCGACGGACGCGCACAATCCGGGCGTCGTCGCAAAAACCGTTGACGATGTAATCATAATCGACGTTTGAGGCGGCGTCAATGAGTTTTTTGCAAATTTAAGCAAAATTTGAGCGCACATTCCGTTAAGTTGCGTAAGATGGTAAAACGAGTTAAAATGTCGTTTGCGTTAAGAAAAGAAAAATCGATGGAAAAGGTTGAAAAATGAAGAAAAAGAAAAAATTTTGGATAGGCTCCCCTTGCCGAAGAGAAGAAGGGGGATATAATGAAAACCGACGTCCGAAGCGTTTAGTAACCAC
>JAGBDN010000114.1 GCA_017937485.1 Thermoguttaceae bacterium | reverse complement strand
CCGAATCCTTCGAGTATTCCGCGACTGTTACGATTAACGACGTCGAACAACAAGTTCAACGTTCGGTCGACGATTACTTCGTTCTGCAAATCGTCGCGCAACACGATTTGCACGACACGCCGCTCTACATCGGTTACGAAGACGTTCTCGAACCGACGACCGTTACGCTCCTGAACCAAACGATCGAGGATATGAACTACGGCGCGGCGACGAGCCTCTTCGTCGAACGCAACGGTTCGCTCGGCACGGCGCAAACGAACCCGGCGCTTACGTCGACCTCGAACGGCGATTTGACGGTCGCTTGGGGCGTTCGTTCCGACGCCGACCCGCGCAACGCTTACAACGCGTATCCGAACGTCGGCAACCCGATCGACGCGGCCTTCACGCACATTTACGTCCGTCCGTTCGTCGAATCGACCGACAACGCCGGGCCGACCGTCGTCAACGTTTCGCTCCCGAACGGCGACAAAGTCCAAGAAGGCGAAATGGTTACGTCCGCGCTTCGCGACGTCGTCGTTTCGTTCAGCGAAGAAATGCTGACGATGGGCGACGGAACGAACTATTACAACCGTCTTCACGCGGTCGACAACGTCGCGAACTGGACGCTCCTGCGCGACGGCGTCGAAGTTACCGGCGCGATCGAAAGCGTTACGTTCGGTATGAACGCGTCGCAAACGTTGGCGCAAAACACGGTCGACGAAAATGGAAATCCGGTCGAGGAAATCAACGACGGCGTTCTCGCCAACGGTACGAACCGTTGGGAAGCGGTCGTTACGTTCGCCGAAGGTTACGAACTCAACGACGGAAACTACTCCCTCGTCTGCAGCGCGATGGTGCAAGATATCGCTCGCAACGCGATTTACAGCCAAGGTTACGCGGTCGACGGCAGCGGCGCCGGGTTCGACGGGCGCGATTGGTCGCTCGATTTCAGCGTCGTTCGTTTGAATCAAGCCCTCGGTTTCGAGTACGGCGACGCTTTCGAACGCGACAACTTCATTCCGGAAGATTATATCGAATACGATCCGAACGCCGATTCGCATCAAAACGGCGCCTACGGCCCGGTCGTTTATACCGACTACTCCGCGCTGCGTCAAGTTACGCGTTCGAGCATCCTCAACGAAACCAGCGACTACGGCCCGAACACCGCGCAGTCGGTCGCGAGCAACACGAACGGCGACTTTGTTACGACTTGGGTTGAAACGCTCGAACAAGTCGACGAAGAAACCGGAAACAAAACCGTTACGCAAACCGTCTGGGCGAAGGCTTACCGCGCGCTCTACGTGATGAACGCCGAAGGCGTCCGCGAACAAATTATCGACCAAACGGAAACCGGCAACTACGTCGTCGTCAAGGTTTACGAAGCGACCGCCGAATACGAAGCGACGACGAACAAGAAGGGCGAAACCGTTTACGAACTTCTGTCCGCGACCGCGAACGGCGAAGCGACCGAAAACTTCGCCGACCCGCGCCAAGCGTCCGTCGCCATCGACGACCGCGGCGAATTCGTCGTCGTTTGGGATATGATTTCCAACGGCGAAGAAGCGGACGGCAGCCGCGACGTTTATATGGCGAAATACGCTTTCAACGGCGGCCAAATGAAGATTAACGGCAAAGCCGAAGCGATACGCGTCAACGTCGAAACCGACAAAGACCAACAATACGCGGCCGTCGCGATGGACGCGGACGGCGACGTCGTCGTCGTTTGGGAAAGCTACGCCCAAGACGGCTCCGGTTGGGGTGTTTTCGGTCGTCGCTTTATGACGAACGGTTTGTCCTACGGTTACGCGAACACGATTCAAACGCTGAACTTCAACGACTCGGTCGAAGTTCAAGGCGACGTCCTGAAGCTGACCGGCGAAATCGACGACCAAGCGTTTGAAGCCGTCGTTCAACTCTCCGTCGAAATGAAGACGAACGCCGAACGCATTAAGGACGCGTTGGTCGGAACCGGTTTCTTCGCCGAAAAAGACCTCGAAGTCGTCGTCAGCGGCGCGGGCGAAATTTCGATCGAATTCAAGGGCGACTACACCGCGACTTACGTCGACCTCCTCGAAGCCGAATGGACGCGCGGCGGCAAAACCGAACGCGACCTTATCTGCAACGTCGAAATGCGTCAACTGGGCGCGACCGGCGAAGAATTCGCGGTCAACGAAACGACCGAAAACAATCAACGTTTCGCCTCGATCGCGATGGAACGGGACGGCGCGTTCGTCGTTTCGTGGACGTCGTGGGGCCAAGACGGCGACTCGGCGGTCGAATCGAACATTTACGCTCGCAAGTTCGCGTCGAACCACGTTATTTCGAACTCGGTCGGCTCCGTCGAAGATATGACGATCGCGGCGGACGGCACCTCGAAGGTTATTTCGACCGACGACATTGACTCGCACGAAGTTTACGGCGGCGGTATTTACGACTCCGTCGGTATGATCACCGTCGGCGGCGACGCGAACAACGCCGGAACGGGCGGAACGAACAACGACGACAACAACGGCGTCGACGCGGAATCGCTCGGCACCGGTTCGCTTCTTACGACCGGTATGCACGTTCTCACCGCCGCGCACGTCGTTACCGGCGAAGACGGAACCGCGATCGACCCGAACGAAACGCAAATCCTCGTTACCTTCCAAACGGCCAACGGAACCGTTTCGATTCCTGTCGCGGAAGTTTACGTCCACGAAACTTGGGACGGCGAAGCGGGCGGCGCGGGCGTCGACCTCGCGATTCTCCGTCTCGAAACCGCCGCTCCGCGCGAACTCGAAGGTTACGAACTTTACACCGGTTCGGACGAAGTCGGTCAAACCGTTACCTTCGTCGGCTACGGCACCTACGGCGAAGCGGACGACGACGATGACGAAATCGGCAACCGCGGAATCGGCGTCAAACACCAAGGCCAAAACGTTTACGAACTCGACGGCGCGAACTTCCAAGACTCCGAAAACCCGAACGTCTTGGTTTACGACTTCGACGACGGCACCGCCGCGAACGACTATCTCGGCAACTACTACGGTATTTACAACCGCGGTCTCGGCGACGAAGAAGCGATCACCGCGCCGGGCGACTCGGGCGGCCCGACCTTTATTAACGGTTTGATCGCCGGCGTTTGCTCGTGGGGCACCGACTTCGACGGCGACGAGTCGTTCGGCCCGGGGAACTACCAAGTCGACGTTCGCGTTTCGGCTTACGTCGATTGGGTTAACGAAATTATCCTCGGCGGTCTCGGCTCCGAATTCCTCGTCAACACCGACCTGACCGTTTCGGTCGTCGAAGGCGAAGAAGACGACAACAACAATACGAACGAAGACGACGAAACGCTCACGACGGTCGACGACGCCTGGACGCGCGGCAACCAAATTTGGTCGAGCGTCGCGATGGACTCCAAGGGCAACTTCGTTATCACTTGGACGGGTTACAACCAAGACGGCAACGGCGACGCTCTCACCGGCGCGTCGAACAACGGTCTCGGCGGCGTCTTCGGGCAAGTGTTCGCCAGCGATCCGGAAAACTCGCTCACCTACGGCGGCGGCGTTTTCCAAGTCAACGAATACACCGCTTACGATCAAGTTCACTCGCAAGTCGCGATGGCTTCGAACGGCGATTTCGTCGTCGTGTACGAAAGCTATCAAGACCCGTCGAACGACGAAAACTCCGACGTCGCCGATAACTACGGTATTTACGCGCGCCGTTACGAACTCGTCGAAGGCGAGCCGATTGAAGTGGAAATCGGAACGACGAACAGCGGAACGACGAACAACAATAACAACAATAACAACAACGACGCGAACGATACGGAAACCGAACCGGTCGAAATCACGCCGTTGAACGAAAAAGCGATCGGCTCGGAATTCCGCGTTACTCGCCACGATTACTACGAGTTCGACAAAGACCAACTCGGCGGCTCCGTCGCCGTCGACGCCAACGGCGATATGGTCTTCGTTTGGACCGATCTTTCGGAACCGCGCGAAAACGTCGAAGCGGTCGTCCGTATGCGCGCTTTGACGTTGCCGGAAGACGATATTCCGCCTTACGTCGTTCGCGCCAACGCGGCCTACCAAAACGCCGCCGGCGAAGAGTTGCAAGTTTCGCTGTACAATAACAACGTTACCTTCGCGACCGGCTACGCTCCGACCGCGCTTGTGTACTCGTTCAGCGAATATATGTACACGTCGCAAATGCACACGGCGATCAAAAACGACGCGTTCGACGCCGACGACCTGTACGCTTATAGCGACGCGAAGTCGAAGGAAACCGCCTCGATCAAGAGCGTGTTGAACCTCGGCAACTGGTCGATGACGCACAACGGTCAAAAGGTTACGAGCGACTACATCGCCGACATCGTTTACGGCTACAACGCCTCGACGCTTGTCGAAGATTACGTCCGCAACCTCGAAGCGGAAACCGGCGAGAAGTACTACGTTTCTTCCTCCGAAACGCGCACGAACTCCTACGAGTTGGTGATTATCTTCCGTAAACCGCTTCCGGACGGAACCTACGCCGTTACGCTTTCCGAAAAGGTTACCGACGCCTTCGGGAACGGGCTCGACGGCGACTACGACGGCGAATCGGACGGCTCCTTCACGGTGCGCTTCAACGTCGGCGTCGCGACGAACGACGAAGACGACGATCGTATTCCGGAAACCGATATGGAAGCCTACGTCGGCGCGCTCGGCGGCAACGGCGACCCGGTCGTCGTTTCGAACCAAGACGGTTTCATCATCGTTACCGAATCGCAAGTTCTGTACGAGCTTGGAACTGGAACCGGCAATAATAACAATAATAACAACAACAA
>JAGBDN010000113.1 GCA_017937485.1 Thermoguttaceae bacterium | reverse complement strand
CCCATTTGGGAACGTTGTAGAACCCCATATACCAGTTGCACTGCACTAGGTAAACCAACGGAATTTTATCTGTTCCGTATTCGCCCCATTGTGAACGGCTGGCCGCCTGCGTCGTCTTAATTTCTAGCCCGGCAAGGATTTTAAACTCGTCTTCCGTATCGTCCGCTCCAAAAAGAACCCGGTCGGGGCTTCCCGTTAAATACGACAGTTCGGCGTCTTGGACGCGTTCGATCGCGTCGTCGCATTCCTCGCTCGTTCTGTCCGAGTCTCGCGCAACGAAATATTCCGGGTGGTTCGCTTGAAAAATCCGCGCGATAACCGTTTCGAACTTTCGTCCTCGCGCCATCGCTTCGTTATCCGGTTTCGGGCCCGCCTCTCCGCGAAGTTTTAAATAAGCTCCGCGCGGCGAAAGCCAAGGCGACGCGCCGACGATTGCCGAAATCGTTGTTCCTCCGATTGTTCCAAAATCACTCATTACCAGCCTCTTCGAATTTTTGTTTCATCGCGAATCGCTTCTTGTTCCTGCAAATCGCAAATCTTGTCCTTGGCTTGCGCCAATTCGTCTTGAGTGTAAAACAGCTCGTTTTCAAGCTCTTCGTTTTTACATTCAAGGTCGTGAATCGCCAGCGCGTTCGCCCAGTCGTCCTCTTCCATTTTACAACTTCCTAACTACAATGATTCCGCGCTTTCCGTCTCTATCCTTCGGGTCGCATTTACAGGCGTCGCACCAGCTTGGAAACTGTTTGAGAACGCAAAGTTCGCAATTTCTAAGCTCGTCTTTCGCCAAGGCCAAAAAAGTCGTCGGCGAACCTTCGATTTTAAAAACCTCCGCGATCGACGGCTTCAAATTTGTTTTATTTAACGTTCTCATCGCAACGCCTGTAAACGCTCCCTATGATTGAGATTAACACTATGAGACCGCCGGTTATTTTTTCGCGCGACTAGGCGGCTTCGCGCGGGTCTAGCGTTTCCCCCGTGAGTTTCGCGGCGTCCTAACCGCTCCACATTCGGGCGCGTCGACCATTCGGGCGTCCGAGACTGCTTCCCTTTCAAGGTTTCGCCCGAGAACCCGCCGAGACGGTTAAGCCTCGACGCGTTGAGTTGTTATGCGTTGTTGAGTCTCTCAAAAATGTTGCAAATACGTTCGCTTATTAAATCCCAGTCGTTCGTCCGCAACCGCCGTTTCAGCGGGTCGACCGACTCCGCGAACAGACAAAAATAATTGGCGATTAAATTCCGCGCTCGCTCCGTATATTTACCTGGCGCTTGCCCTTGTCCGGTTGTTAATTGCGCTCGCAACCTTTTTTTAAGCTCCCGAAGGTGAACAATCGCTATCGCGTCGTCTCCGACGTCGCCCGGAGTCCGCCAAACAAGTTCTCCCGTTTCGGGAAACCACATCAACCGGCGGTCGTCCGTCTCAACGTTCGTGTTAAACTCGATGGCGGGCACGGTCGCGGCGGCCTGAACCGCGTAAGCCGAAGGCGTTTTCCATTTGGGCTTCATCATTTTTTCAACGGCATTAAAACGTAATCCCAACCGTTTTCGTCGGTCATTAAATTGGGGTGAGAATCGTTGACGTAATGTGTTACGCGTCCATCGGCCCTCATTAAAAAATCGACGTAGAACTTAACGTCGAGCGATGCCGACGCGCTTTCGATTCCGTTAATCGCCGCCGGAATTACGATTTTCGCGCCTTTCTCTTCATTCTCGAAAATCAGTTCGTCTTTCCCGGTTCGAACCGTTACTTCTGTACAGCCGATCTTCGCGAACGCGTCCGCCGCCTTCCGCGCGTCCGCCGCCTCGTATTGCGCTTCGACCTCTTTCGCACAAACGTCGAGAATCGACTGCCAATTCGGGAAGCGTCCGTCGATGAGAACCGTTTCGAGCCTACCCGAGTCCCACTCAAACAGAACTTTTCCTTCGCCGAAAACAACCCCGATGAAATCGGAGTCGACGGGCACGATTTTTGTTAACGCCGCGACCGTCGCCGCAGGAATAATCGCCGTCTTATCTTTTCCTTCGCCGCCGCGTCCGCAAATTTCGCTTCGACAAGCTAAGCGCCGTCCGCACGTCGCAACAAACCAACCGCGTTCTCCGACGATATTCAGTAATACGCCGCCAAGAGCGTAATGCGCGTTGTCGACGTCGACCGCAAAACCTGTTTGCGTTAAACAACGGACAAACTCTTTCACGTTAAAAACCGCGTCCGCGTCTCCCCATTGTTTTAATCGCGGCAAGCGCGGGGAGTCCGGAACGTCGATATAGCCGTAAGCAAAGCGAAACACTTTTCCGTTTTCCGACGTGATCTCGACTTTTGAATCGAGGAAGTCAAAGTTGACGTCGCTCGCGTCGTCGAGAACTTTAACGGCGTTCAGCAGACCTGCGTCGACGGCGACTTTATCGCCCGGCTCTCCGTCCTCTAAATCAAGCACAATTTCCACCGTTCGATCGCCGTAATCGCGCCCACGAACTCGCGCGGTTCGAAAGTTGAGGACTTCGAGTTCAAACGACGGCGTGAACGCTCGCGTCGCAGGCGACTTGGCCGCGCCGTCCCAGACTTGTTTAAGAGCCTTTTTGACGGCTCCAACTTTTGCTGTAAAACGCATTTTCTTTTCCTCCGTAGGAGACGGAGAGGGAGTCGAACCCTCCGCCCGCGCGGTTCGCTTTTGCGGGAACCCCGTCCGTCTCGTTTATCCCGGGACTCCGATAAACAATAACTCCGTTACCGTTTTTCTAGTGTCCGCCTTCGCGCCTATTCTTCGCGGCGCTTCGATTGTCTCAACCTTAAACCCTTCGTAAGCGTTTATTAAAAACTCGTTTGAACCGCCGACGTTTCTTGCGTCGCTGTTGCTTGCGATAACCGTCGCACCGCGCTCTAAGAGTCTTCTACAAAACCTCGCTGTCCTTAGATGTTCCTCTTCATTAAATTCTGAACCGTAAAGCCGTGGCGTTTCTTTGTTTAGCGGAACATACGGCGGGTCGACGTACACAAGCGTCTTGGCGTCGACAAAATGTTCGACCGACTCGAAGTCGCCTACCGTGAACCAAACGTTTCTTAGCTCTTTCGCTACCGCCTTGAAGTTTTGCTCGTCAAACGCGCCTTTCCCGCTTCCAAACGGGACGTTGAAGCAACCATTCTTGTTAGTTCGGTACAGTCCGTTAAAACATCTGTGATTTAGGTAAACAAACCGCGCCGCTTGCTCGACTGTTTCAGCTCCCAACGCTCGATTAAAACATTCTCTCGTTTTGTAATAAAACCCGCTGACTTCGCTTCCTTCGCGCCCAAACAGCTCGTTAATAGCCGCCAACAATAGTTCGGGTGAATAGGACGATTGTTTAAGCGCGTTCATTAGTTCCGTGCAAGCATCGTTGCCAACGAAGCGTTGGAATCTACCGTCTTCAATCGCTCCTAACAGCCCCCCCCAGCTCCGACAAAAGGTTCTATGTATGTCTCAAACTTTTTATTCGGAAAATGTCGCGAAATTTGGTCGTAAACAATTCGCTTTCCACCGGGCCATTTTACGAACGGTCTCATCGTCTAGTCCCCATTACACGCTCCTTTTTCTGTGTTGTTTGTAAATTCTTGCGGCGATAAGCCGTTTTTGTAACGGAGAGCGGCAAAGCTAACGCGTCGACGCCGCCTTGGCTAGCCTCTTTTTCTGCGACGTCGTGCTAAAGATGCCCGCGTACAGCTCCGCGTCGAACGTATACCGGTACGGGTCGCGGAGGTAACACGCCAAACATTCTTCGGCGGCGATAAGCGCTCCGCATTCCGTGCAACGTTGCACGATCTTGCGCGTTTGTCGTCCCCAATCGCCGGGGTTGCTTAAAGTATTCGTCTTTCTTTTTGCCATTGTCTTTCCTCCGTTAAATCGCGTCCGGGAGTCGAACCCGGATATAGCGGGGTTTTATGAGACCGCGCCGGTTCCACTCGCGATTCTTGTTTTGTTACATACGGTTAAACGCGTCCGTTGCGTCGCAGATAAACACGTCTTGCGCGTCGGCGTCGTAAAGGTTAAGCGCCTCGAACGCCTCTTCGACGCTTTCCTTGACGTGTTCCTTCGCCTTGGCGTAAGCCTTGTCGCAAGCGTGGACTTGTTTTTGCTCCGCGACGTGCATATCGTGCGCGACCTGCAAAACAAAACGCTTGTAGTCGAGCGCGTAATCGACGTCGAGAATTTCTTTATCGAAGTCGTCCTTCTCCTCGACCTCCTCTTCCTCTTGACGCGCCGGGGCGGTTTTTTTCAACGCCGCGAACACTTCGTCGAGCCGTTTGGCAAAGCCGGAGTAAACGTCGAGCAATTTCGCCGACTCGACCGGCGTACCCGGTTGCACCAAACCAAAAAGAGCCTTTTTAACGTCGTTAAAATCCGAAAGCGTTTCGACGCTAATAGCGATCGTTCCCATTTTATTCTCCTTAATATTGCTTTTGCGTGTATCTGTTTTTCCAAATTTCGTTTCTGATGATAAGAGCCGCGCTCGCCAAGTCGTCGGCGGTTTCCGGCATATCGTCTTCGCGCCGCGCGATCGACATCAGACATATCAGAATTGTTTCCGACGCCTTCTCCACCAATTCGTTAGTACTGTCGCCGCGTCCTCGTCTTACCGTTGTGTAAACGTAATCAATAAGGCTCGAAACGTCGTCGCGAATCTCGTCGGCCTTTTCAAGAGTTAAGTTCATTCGTTCAAACCTTTCTCAACGCTAACCTTCGCCGGGAGAATATCGCAAACCTGCTCCGCGACGCAATATCCGATAGCAAGACCGGCGGGGAAGAAAACTCCAACGACAAACGCCGCCACCGCGACCGACGCCGCAATCTTTCCAAGTTCAATCGTAAACTCTTTCATCTCGTTTTCCTTTCGTTTATTCGTTGTTCTTTGAAGTTTTGTCTTGGGCGTCCTTATCGCCGCCGCCTTTTTGGTCGATTTTCCAGCTGTGTTCTTCGAAGTCTTCGCCCATCGACTCGACGACGCGTTCCGCGAATTTATCGCTTGCCGCCGTCAACGTCGGAACGCAACCGCGAACAAAGAAAATCCCGGCGGCGAACACCGTTACCACAACCGAGAAGACAGTACAAACGATCGCCAAAATGAAACATATGCCCTTAAATTCCTCTTTCATCTCGTTTCGATAACTCATCGTCCTCTTCGTCCTTTTGTACCTCGTCGAGTTTGTCCAAAAACTCTTGGAGCGTATACGTCTCGACCGTTTTTCTTTCCAGCGTTTCGAGAATCTCCATCGCTAAACCTCCGCTTTCTCCGTCCTTGCAAGCTCCGTTTCCAGCGCTTTCGTTTTCTCTTTGAACATCTCGACAATCTTTTTAAACAGCGCGAACTTGTCTTTTTGGCTCCAACCCGACGACGCTTGTTGAGTCTTTCGAGCGGTTTCGCACATCGCGCCGATCTCTTCGAAGAATTTGCGATACCGGGTTCCGACTTGCGAAGGGCTCAAACCGTCGCCGCTCTTGCGTTTAACTGCCATCTTGGTCTTCTCCTTTACCTCTTGTTAATCGCGCCGACGCGGCAAGAAAAAACGCCCGCGACGACGCCGAAGCTCGATGAGAACGCGGCGCCGCCTCCGGGCGGTTGCAAATTTTCGGAAAGGCTCCGTCGCTCTCGACGGAATACAGTATAGCAATAACTCGGCTAAACGTCAAGAGGTTTTTGGCCGAAATTTTGCTAAAAAATTCGACTACTCTTTCGGCATAAGATTGCGTACCGACGTTTTTAATGCGTCGGCAAGCAACGGAAGCTGATTGAACGACGGTTGCGTCGTTCCGGTTTCCCAGTTCGAAACAGAACGCTGCTTGGAGCCCGTTTTCTCCGCAAGCTCCGCCTGCGACAATCCCGCCTTCTCGCGAAGTTCCCGCAATCGCGCCGCAAAGCGCCCCGCATACGTCGACAAATCGGCTTCTCGTTTGATCGGCGTCATCATAACGCAAATTCTCCTTTCCTAGGAAGCTGTTGAGTTGTTTCTTCGTCGTCATTGTATCGACCTTTCAGTTTCGGGCAAGGGGAACCGCTCGCCGTTTTATTTCTGTCAGTGGCCGCGTCGGGACTCGAACCCGAACGCCCCGCGGGACAAGGGATTTTAAATCCCCAGCGTCTGCCAATTCCGCCACGCGGCCTTTTAAATTCGCGCCGGGGAGTCGAACCCCGGTGAAACTTGCGCTTCTCCCGCTCGCGAACCTGACAAACAAAACAATTTTCGTTGTTTTTGGCACAACCGCCGCGTGAACGTTATCGCCGTAGCTAGTAAAACCGGCGCTCTCTCGAGTTTTACGACCGACGATTCGCTCGCGGTCGCGCCCCGTCGGCCCTTCCGAACGGAAGCGGGGCAGAAACGCGGGAGCCGTTTCCAGCTCCGGCGTTTGGCGGCGTTTATTTCCAGCTTTTGCAAACGGCTACATAAACGTCGCAAAGTCGACGTCGCGATCGTACTCGTGCGAGTTTTTCAAATAGCGGTCTTCAATACGATCCAAGATTCTTTGCAACACAACTTCAATCTTTTTATCTTTCTCGTTCATTCTTCGCATCTCCTTTTGTTGGTAATTTCTAAACATCGTTCGGCGGCAAGCATCACTGTATTTCGGTAAGCGTTCGACGCCTGTTTCAGCGTCGCTTCGTAAAATCCCAAGTATAAACTCATCTTGGCTTTTTTCGCAATTCTAATCCACGCGCTAGTCGCCGACTCGTTGCGAGGTTTCGCAAAATCCGGGAACCACTCGCCGGGGAATTGGTCGATTACGACGATTTCGTTTTTCTTCGGCTTCGCTTTCCACCCAATCGTTTTGAACTTGCCGGAAAACGGGTTGTAAACGACTTTAACGCGTCTCCACTTTTTCGTTTTCTCTTCGTCGGTCGACTTATTCCAGCCAATGCACTCGTTAAGGAGCAGGACGCGGAGTTCGTCGACTATCCGATGTTTTTCCATTTTCCCCGGCGTTTTGTAGTGCATTGCTCAACCTCAATAAGCGAAACGGATAGTCCAAAACCCGCGCCCGTAGTTGTCGAACGCGTAGGACGCGGCGGCGCGACGGTATCGTCCCAACATAATCGACATATGCGGCCCGCTCGAAAACCACGCGGAAAACGCTTGTTCCGGCGTTCGCCCGGACGCGCAAATTTCCGCCCAACCTCCCGGACAGTTATGGAAGAGCCCCCCCCAACGCGCCATCGAAAGGGAATGGTTTCGGCAACTTTGAAGCGCGGACTTCTCGAAAACAACCTCGTTAAGCCCGTATCGTCGGCGAACTTGATTCAGTCGCGCGAACATTTGCTTTTCGGTTTCGCCTATCTCTTCCAGTTCGCGTTTGACGCGTTTCGAGTGTTCCGCCGCGTCGACTTCGGCTTTCTCGCACGGGGCGCACGGTTCGCCGTCTTCCGGATAAACGCAGATTTCGACGTCGTTCGTCTTTTCCTCGCGGCGCTCGACCGGCCCGCAAGGCGCGGGCGTTTGTCGGACGTCGCAGGCGCTGTAATTGCAACAACGCCAACCGCTAAACAACCCGCCGAACGGGCGCCAACATTGACCGAACGAAACCGAAGGAGCGGAGAAAACCGCGATGGCAAGCGCGATAAGCGCGGCGTTTTTAAATTTTTTCATCGTATTCTTTCCTTTCTTCTTTAAATTGTCGCGCCAACCGCGCGTATCGTTGAACCGCCCGTTCTTTGCGGCGGCGCTCTTGCGTCAAAGCCTTTTTTGTTTTTTCGAGTTCTTCCCGGAGCTTTTCCGTTTCGCTTCTTTTTGCCGTCTTTTTTTTGGCGTTGTCGCGAAGAATTTCGATCTCGCTCGGCGCGTCGACGCCGATCTTCGCGTAGCCACCGACAACATCTGCAACAACAACGCGAACATTCTCGCCGATTCGGAAACCCTCTCCGGGTTTTCTCGTCATCATCAACATTTTCGGAAATCCTTTCCGTATCGTTCTTATATTCAAAAGCGCCGGTCTTTTCGCCGACGATTTCCGCGAATCGAAGCGACGCGTAACATATCAGCGCGACGACAAACGCCGCGATTATTCCTTCGGACGTCATTTGCTTCCGGCGTCCGCTTTTGCAAACCGTTGCATTTCTTCGACGACTGCCCAAGCCTCGCTTTTTGTATATCCGACGTCTTCCAACAATTCGCGCAATCTTGCAACTTCAACCGCCATTTCGGTTAGAAGCGCGTTTGTTTTTTCCGCGTCCGACTCTCGCTCAACTTTTATGATAATATCAAGAGTGCTTTTTAACGCCTCGTTGCAATGATTTGTTCGTCTAATACAGTGCAACGCGTATCGCATCGGCGCCGGAGCGGCGATCAAAAAACCGATAAAGTTGTCCGTCATCTTGTTTTCAGCGATCATCGCTAATCCTCCTCGCGCTCGAACCCCAACTTCAAAACGTCCTCTTCCACCGCGTCCCCAAGCGCCTCTTCGTCGATCTCGCAAGTCGCGTCTCGAAGCTCGTCGCGGTAGTTCCAAGCGACGGCGCGCGTCGAATCGTGAACGGCGCCTTGATACCACTCCCGAATCCAACCCGTTTTCGCGTCGTTCGCCGCGTCGAGAATCCGCCGCAAGTCGGCGACTTCCTTCGCGTATCCCTTATCCTTAATGGTGAGTTCAACCGTCGTTTTTTTGTCGCTTTCCATAGTACCCCTTAAAATTCCTTGGTTTGTAAACGCCCAAACGTTTGACGTGTTCGCGCAAGCTCTTTTCATTCAAGCCTAAAACCCGAGCCGTTTCCGCCGTGCATTGTCTCGTTTTCGCGTAGTTTTCCAAAATCGCGCGGTCGCGGACGTCCGATATTTTTTGCCCGACCAACGAGCGCGACGGCAAACTTTCCGCCAACGCCTCGACCTCTTCGCGCACGGCCTCAACGACGAGCGTTTTCGTTTCGCGTCCCGTCGCCGCCGCGACCTCGACTTGAAATTTCTCGGCGATAATCGCCAACGCCTCTTCGACGACGCCGACGAACAATTTCCGAAACGCCGGAATTTGCGCCTCGTTCAACGCGCGAACGACGCCCGCGACGTCCTTGACCGCCGATTTGTAAAATTTGTCGTCGACCAACATCTTCAAAACTCCTTTTCTCCGTTTCCGGCAATCCGCGCCGGGGAGTCGAACCCCGGGGGAACCGCTCGCGGAAAATATGTTAGTCGTTAATCTATTAACCGTCGAGCGTTTCGCGTATACACCTCGATCGCTTCTTCTCGGCGTTTCTCGCGTTCCTCCCGCGCTTGCTTTTCCATCTCCTCCCTGCAAAGCTCTTCAAGCGCTCTGTCGATGGCATCGGCAATCCTCTTAGACTTTTCATTGTCCAACGTAACGTCAAAATTGTGGCCCAAGACTCGAACGGTTGCCCCCCAAATTTTGGTTTTTGCGGTTTTGATCAACACTTCATACGCGTGTTCGTCGCACAGCATTTTAGTTCCTCGTTTCTCAAAAAACGCGATCTACTCGACCAAAAGTTCCGTCGCGCGACGTTTATTTCGTTCGCGTCGCCGCTTGTAAATCATTTCGTTGAAAAGCTCGTCGACGCGCTCGCCAATGTCGGTATTAAGCGTGAGGAGTGCGTTTAACAGGGTGTCTTCTTCCTCCTCGCAAACCTCGTTAAACCATTTAATAATAAAGTCGAGCGTCTTTTTCTGAACTCGTTTTCTTTCTTCACGTTCCTCTTCTTCATGCTCGAATTTATAGTTCCACTGCAAATTGTGGATAGCTTCCGCGACGCTTTGCGCTTCTTTATAGTACTCGACGTTCATCGTTCGGTCTCTTGGCTTTCGTCTTTTTTCTCTTCCTGATGTTTGTAAACGTAATGCGAAAACACTTTGCGATTTTCTTCGGCCTGCACCTCGCAAATAATCCGGTTCGCCGCGTCGTGAACGTTTCGGAATCTAGACGCCGCTTCGTCAAACCATTTCGCAAAATGTCCTAAGTACGCGTCGCGAATCTCTTTCGTGTACGTCCAGCCGCCGTTTTTAACGCGATATTCGGCCATTTCTTGCGCCAACGCGTCGACGTCTTGTTTATACTCTTGGTTGTCCATCTTGGTTTTTATCCATCGCAATCAAAATCGTTTTCCTTGATGTCCCACTCCCAGCTATCCAGAACTAACTCCTCATTCTGGAAAATATCGGGGCTGTCTGCTCTGTTCGAACCCTTGTATTTAACGATCAGATAGTGAACGAAATCGAAGTTCACCGTTTCGGGCGCGTGGTCGTATTCGTCCTCGCCGAACTTTAAACGCAACTCCTCTAACGTTTTATGCGCCTCGGCGGCAGTTTTTAAAGCCTCAACGAAACTGTTTACCGTCGACATCGCCAACGCTTTGCGGTATAGTCGTGCCGCGTATGCGATCTTCTCGCGATACACGCTGTCTTTTTCTTTTTTACGTTTATCCTTCATCGTGCCCGCTCCTTTTACGCAATTTCGGCGGCGGCGAAAATCATCGACGAAATAACGCGGTCGCACTGGTAGCCGTCGAATTTGATCGCGTCAAGCTCTCGTCTTAACTCGTATTGCGCGTCGTACATCGCGTTTCGTTCGCTCTCGCTAGTTCCGTCGCCCGAATGGAAGCGAAACGTTTTTCCCAACGCGTCTTTAATCGCGGCGTCGAGCGACGTACTCGACTCGCGTTTTGCTTCGAGCAGTTTTCGGGTAAACGTCCCGACGCGAATATCGAGATATTGTTTGAATGTCTTTTCAAGGTTTTCCATTTTTACTACTCCTTGTTAATCTCGACGCCTCGTTGCCAATCCCGCACGGCTCGTTTAATCGCGTCAAGGTTGCACGTCCAATCCCATAAAAGACGAAATTCGCGCTGCAAATATCCCTCGAAAGACCTCGCCGCGTCGTCGAAGTCTTCGAAGTCCCACGGCACCCGCATCATACGCATAAACTGACCGGACGTTCCGCTATCCTTGTACGCCAAGGCGCCCATCAACGCTTCGACATACCCTTCCGGGGACTGGATATACTTGTCAAGGTAGTCGACAACGTGTTCTCCAATCGCGTTAGGCGTACACGACGCCGCCCAAGGGCTTCGTTCGTTTTTGTCTAAGAGCGTCAGTTTCTCGCGGGGCACAAACGGCTTCCTGTTTTTATCGTTTTCCATCTTGGTTTCTCCGCCTTCTTGGCTTGGTTACTGTTATTTTTGGGGCTCTTGCGTTTTCGACTCTTTCTCTTGCGCCTCTAACAGCGCCGAGGCAAAATTTTTCACCACGCGAAGTTGGTCGTCGGTAAGTTTACTAAGTTCATTATAATCCATTTTTTGTACTCCTGAACAGGTTTTTCCCTGCTGATGTGTATGTTATAACCCAAAATTTGGATTCTGTCAATAGCATTTTTGGAAAAAATTAAAATTTTATTGTCTGCTATTGACTTAATCCAATTTTGGTGTATTATTATTGCATAAGGAGGCCTTAATATGAACAAACGGCTAAAACTACTCCGCGCTCATATGGATTTAAAACAAGACGTATTCGGGGAGAAGCTCGGAGTTTCGAAACAGGCGGTAAGCAACTGGGAAACCGGCGTTCAGAAAATCCCCGAATCTCAAATATTGTCAATTTCGCGCACCTTCAACGTTTCCGCCGAATGGCTAAGAACCGGAAAGGGCGAGATGTTTGAACAACCGCAACCGAAACCGACCGAGAAGGCCGCGCAGTCGCGAGAAGAGATTCTTGCGGAACTTATAACGATTGCTTGTAAATTAAACAAAGACAATCTTTTTGCGGTTAAAACCCTTGCCAAGCAGTTCGAAAAAGAGCTTGAAAGAGGCGCGTCGGAATCACCCAACGGCGACTAAGAAGGCGTCCCAAGACTGGACGCGAAGACGCAAAGAAACGGACGGTCGCGCGAAAACGCGACGTTCGACGGCGACGCCGACGACGCGAACGCGACGGCGGGGAATCGCGCAATCGGTGCGAGACTTGGTTTTAGAGGTCTCGTCGTTCGAATTAAACGCGCGGTCTTTCCCGTGTCGAGACTCGAAAACGCGCGTATATTCCGTCGAAGACGGCGGCGGTTCGTCGGCGGCTTGGAAGCTAACGACGATGTGTTCTGCGCGTTCCGGCTCCGCGTGATCGGACGTCCAGCCGACCGCGACGGAGAACAACAGCAGAATAAACGCCAACGAAAAACGATTGCATTTGATCGGGTTCATAACGCGCCCCTTCAAACGTTGCAAAAATCAAGAAGTTTGACGCTCTCGGCGTCTGATACACAAATATACCGTCGGCGCGTAAACTGTCAAGCGCCAAAAACGTAATCGCAACAAAATTTGTCAAGTTTTTTAAACAACGCGAAGAAGCGGCTTTACTTTCGCGTTATTTTGATACAACAAAACCAATAGGAGATAAAATGAATCGACGAGTTAAAATGATTCGCGCTTATTTCGACCTGACTTCGGCGGGTTTTGCCGAACGCCTTGGGGTTTGTCAAAGCCTTGTTTCTAAGTGGGAACGCGGCGTCGTTCCCGTCGCAAAGGTTTACATTCACGCGATCATCGGAGCGACCGGGGTTTCTCGCGAGTGGTTCGAGACCGGCTTCGGCGCTATGTTTCCTGAGGAGTAGCGACGATGGATAGGCGGCTTAAAGCGCTACGCGCTCAACTTGGATTAACGCAAGCGCAGTTCGCTAAATCGTTCGGGGTTCGAAGCGCCGACGTCCACCACTGGGAAATCGGAGTTAGACCGCCGAATAAATACATCGCGGCGATCTGCAAAAAAACGAGAATTTCGGAAAAATGGTTGAGAACCGGAGAAGGCGAGATGGGCGAGCCGAAGAAGCCGGGTCCGTATCGACCAAGAAAGAAGAAAACAAACGGGGACGAGGTGGAAAATGATTTTAAGCGGCGAAGAAATTGTTAAACAAGTCGACCTAGGGAATATTGTGATCGACCCGTTTTTGTCGAGTCGCGTCAATCCCAATAGCTATAATTTACGGTTAGCCGGGGAACTGTTAGTCTACACCGGCGCCGCGCTCGATATGCGGGTTAACAACCCGTTTCGCAAAATCGCGATTCCGGAAAGCGGCCTCGTTTTAGAGCCCGGCAAGGTTTACCTAGGGCGCACGATCGAGCATACGGAAACGCGCGGTTTCGTTCCGATGTTGGAGGGCCGCTCGTCGGTCGGACGACTCGGCTTAACCGTACACGTTACGGCGGGTTTCGGCGACGTCGGATTCAACGGCTGTTGGACGCTCGAGCTTCACTGCGTTCAGCCTATTCGCGTTTACGCGGGCGTCGAAATTTGCCAAATTTACTATCACACCATCAAAGGCGACTGGTTCGAGTACGGCGTCGGCGGCAAATACCAAAACGCGCGGGAAATTCAAACGTCGCAACTATTTAGGGAGTTCGAGCGATGACGTTTGGCGATTTTATTGAGGGCTCGGAATGGGACAAGCTGGAAGACTCGCTAAGTTCTCTTTGGTCGCGGCTTGGAGACGTTGAAACCGCTCGCGAGGTTAGCAAGCGGAACCCGGGCAACGTTTTAAGCGAAGACGTCGAGGAGTACGCGCGTATTTTCAAGTTGAGTCATCGGGTTTGGTTGGCTATGCGTGAGTTAAAAAAGGCCGACGTTGAAGCCGCCGCGCGTCTGGCCGCCAAATATTTTGCTTGGAGTCCGCTCGATGAACGATTTATCGATATTTAACGGCGTGGAATATCGCCGTGAACCGGCAAACGTTCAAACGACGTGCGCTGATTGCCAAATTCCCGGTTGTTCCGGCCCCGACTATTCCGACGACTGGGAACCGCCGGTCGATTGCGGCGTCGGCGAAATTTACTGTATCGATATAGGCGTCGGCCTCGTTCGCGAGTACAGCAAACCCGATTTTGTTTTTGTTATAGCGGATGCGTCGCCGATTGCGAGGGAGAAAAAATGAAATTTGAAAAAGTTTTGCCCGGATTGATCGCCGGGCGTCGCGTTCGGTTGCGGTTGAAACGCGAACGGTTGTACCTTTTCGGCGATGACATTCGCGTCGCCGACCGTGAATATTTGCGACTGGGAAAAGGGCAGTTTGGCGACTTGGAAATCGTCGCCGAATACGACAACCCCGGCGGGAAGCCGACTCTGTGTATCCGAACATTTACGTTGCGCCGCGACTCGTTAGAACGCGACGACTGGGAGTTCGTCGACGACGAAAAACGGCGGACGTCCCCGCGCTGTGAGGAGAAAACCCAATGAACGTTGTCGACCTATTCGCCGGTTGCGGCGGATTGTCGTTAGGGTTTGCGCGGCAAGGATTTAACGTCGTCGGCGCGTTCGAGTTTTGGGAGCCCGCCGCCGATTGTTACCGCGCGAACTTCGATCACCCCGTTTCCGACGTCGATCTTTCAAACGTCGCGCTTGCGGTCGAGGCCGTCGGCGCGTTTTCCCCTGATGTTATTATCGGCGGGCCGCCGTGCCAAGATTTTTCGCAAGCCGGGAAACGGGTTGAGGCGGAACGCGCGAACCTGACTCAATGTTTTGCCGAGATTGTCGCCGTCGTCCGCCCGCGTTGTTTTGTGATGGAGAACGTCGAGCGGTGCCGATCAAGTCGCGCGTTCGCGGCGGCGCGTCGTTTTTTCAAGGGCGCGGGATACGGACTGACGGAAATCGTTCTCGACGCGAGCCGATGCGGGGCGCCGCAGAAACGGAAGCGCTTCGTTTGTTTGGGGGTTCAAGGCGTCGCGGACGGGTTCGCGGCCGAAATTTTCGAGTCGCGTCTCTCCAAAAAGCCGACGACGCCGCGCGATTATTTCGGCGAATCTCTGCCGTTCGAGTATTATTATCGGCACCCGCGCAATTACAACCGACGCGCCGTTTTTTCGGTCGACGAACCGGCCCCGACGATGCGCGGCGTCAATCGGCCCGTTCCGAAGGGATATCCCGGTCATCCGAACGACGCTTGCTCTCTTGCCGAACGACCGGGAATTCGGGCGTTGACAACCGCCGAACGTGCGCAAATTCAGACGTTTCCGGCCGATTTCCGTTGGGTCGGGACGAAAACCGACGTCGAACAGATGATCGGGAACGCGGTGCCGGTCAAGTTGGCGGAGTTTGTCGCCGAAACGTTAAAGATTTTTCTGGGGAAGACTTGCGTTTATGACTATTTGGTGTAGTCGTATCGACAAGTATTTTTCTAGGCGCGGGGAAATTTCGCAAAACGCCCCGCGCCTTTTTGTCTTTAAGGGGCGCTTTTCCTCTTCGGCGTCCTAGCGACTAAAACAACGACAATCGCCGCTATCGCGGAAACTAATACAACTCCGAAAAATAAATCGAGAAACGTCGTTGCGTCGCGCTTGCGAATAAGTTCGGAAATGTTCTGAAGCCGTGTGTTAACCGTCTCTAAATACTCTTTAACGCCTTCCTTGTTTTCGTTTTTTAGTTCTTCTTCGACGTTATTCTTAAGTCCTTCTAAAAACAATCCGCGATCCTCTCCGTCGAATTGATTGAACGTAACAAACATTTCTTCCGCTAGTCGCGTGCATTTTCCGCTTGGCATCGACCAAATTAACTGAGCCGACGGGCAATCCGACAGAACGGCGACGACGTGCGGAGGTTCTTCCGGTAAAATTTTGTCCCAAGTCTGTTTATAATAACCAAGGGACAAGTTGCCGTTGTCAAGGAAAATTTTGGCGACTTCTTTTTCTATCGCTCGGTTGACGACCGCTTTTTTTGCGCCGCTAAAAAATGCCTCTGCGCCAAGCGCAAAAACCGCAACGACGATTAGAGCCGCTACAATCGTAAAACGCGCGGGACGCGGCTCCTTGCCTTTTCCGGCTTTTTCCTCCGGCTTACTCGGTTCTGGTGCGGCGGCTGTTTCCAGTTTTTCAAAAACTTCTTTGAGTTCGCGAAATTTCTGCGCTTCCGCTTTTTTGCCGCCCGCTTCGATGATCGTTGTTTTTTCAACGATGCTGCTTTCAACGAGCGCGATTAGCGCGTTTACGTTGTCAACCTCAATTTTACCGGTTTTTGCGAAAATTTCGATTTTCATAGCGCACCAAATAAAAAAAGAGCGAACCGCGTCCGCTCAAAACTCGCGCCAACAGGCGCCGAACTAAAACCCCGAACCGGAGTAAGCGTCAAATTCGGAATAACCGCCGCTCGCTCCGTTGTAACCGTAATCGATGTTAGAAAATTGCGTGTACGAGCCTTCCCAGTGAAGCCTAGCCGTTCCGGTTGGGCCGTTCCTATGTTTTGCAACGATAATTTCGGCGACTCCTTGTAAACCTCTTTCTTCCGCCTCGTCCTTGCTAATATAATATTCCTCGCGGTGTACGAACAAAACGACGTCGGCGTCTTGCTCGATGGCTCCGGACTCGCGTAAATGACTAAGGCGCGGGCGGTTGTCTTTCGTCGTTTCCGCCTGCCGATTGAGTTGCGCAAGGCAAAGAACCGGAACGTTTAATTCTCGCGCCAAACCCTTCAAGCGTCGCGCGATCTTCGCGACTTGCTCTTGTCTCGGCGCCTTCGGGTCGTCGGGGTCGATCAATCCTAAATAGTCGATAACGACGAGGCCTAAACCGTCGCGGCGTTTCGTTCGTCGCGCGACCGCGCCAATTTCCGCGACTGTTCGGGAAGGGGCGTCCGAAACGATCAACGGCGCCGCCGAAATTTCGTTTCCCGCGCGCATAAATTTGGAAAGTTCCGGCTCGACGAGCGCGGAGCGGAGCGACTCGGAGAAAACGCGCCCGCGACCGCAGACCATACGCGTAATCAGCTCCGTTTCCGTCATCTCTAAACTGAAAAACAACACAGGTTTACGTTGTTCGACCGCGACGAAATCGGCGACGTTGGACGCGAACGCCGTTTTCCCCATCGACGGACGCGCCGCGACGACGATTAGTTCCGCGTTGCGCAAACCGCCTAAAATTTTATCTAATTCGTCGAAACCCGTCGAAAGCTCTAAATTTTCGCCCCGCGCCCTCGCGTCAAGCGCGGAATAAACAAGCGGTAAAATTTCCGCCGCCGTTTTCGTCGTTCCGTCGACGCCGAGTTCGCCGACCGCGAATATTTTTTCTTCGGCTCGTGCGATCAACTCACGCGCGTCGCCGCCGTTTTCCGCGTCGAGCAAAATTCGCTCCGAAGCGGCGATCAACCGCCGCTTAATCGATAAATCCCGCACGATCTCCGCGTATCGAACGGCGTTCGCGGTCGTTTGCGCCGCCCCCATCAACTCGGCTAAATACGCCTCGCCGCCAACCTCCTTTAATTCGCCTGACTCTCTAAGTCGTTGAACGAGAAGAATTAAGTCGGCGCCTTTCGACTCCGCCAACATCTCGACGAGTCGCGCGAAAATTCGTCGGTGCGCGTCGACGTAAAAATCAGACGGCCTTAAAACCGTCGCGACGTCGTCGCATAGTTCCGATCGAACTAGAACGGCGCCAAGAACCGCGCGTTCCGCGTCGTCGTTTCGCGGAATTTTTTCAAACTTCATATTTACCAACCTCGATATTCATTTTACCGAAACGCGCCGCGACGTCAAGCGGCGGGCCCTAAATCCTCAAAAATATCGTCGATGGCTAACAAAATATTTATTGCTAGGAGGTCGAGCGCGTTTTTTTCTCCATTTAGGTACCGACGAAAAGGCTCTCGGCCCCACTTTTCAATGTATTCGTCGAGGTTGATAACCCGCAACGCCCCGCCGGGGTCGCCGACGTTTACGACCGCCTCGTATTCCCAAACCCACAACGACGCGCCGCGTTTCGCCGTTTCGTCCGCGCAATACTCCGCGACGTAGCGAACTAGCCGATCTATTTCGTCGTGCCAATAATCGCTAAAATCCGCAGAAACGGAAAGCGTTTCGTCGTCGTATTCGTCGTAACAATCGAAACTGCCGAAACCGTCGCTATTTTTTCTAATCATTATTACCGCTCTATTTATTCGAAGTAAATTCCTCAGCCTCGTTCACGAGTGTTTCCGCAAACCCACAAATATAATCGACAATCGGAGCATATTTTTTAACGCTCGTTAAAACGTTGAAGTCAACGGCGTAAAACTCTTCGAAGTCTACGTCGGCGAACTCGCGATAATCGCCGCTGTCAATACTAGAGATCGTACAGATTTTCTGGTCGTTTCGGTTCGCGCGGTAATTCGAAAAATAAAACTCGTCAAACTCGAAGCAATAAAAAATCCAAGCGTCGGCGGCTTTTCCAGCGTCAACGGCGGCGCGACGTTCGAAAATCCTCGCCGCATCGTAAAAATATAAAGGCATATTCATTAAAATTTCTCCTTTTTTTTCGTCGCTCTTGTTGAAATTTACTTTTTAAAATATTTTTCGACGGCGGTTTCGAACGCCTCGCGCTCGACGGCGGTTAATGTTTCCGGAAACGTGAACCGAAGCGACGTCGTTAAGTCGGCGACGCGCGTTTTTAGCCGTTCGCGACCGTTCGCAAGCGTTACGCGAGGTAATTCGCGACCGCAAAATTCCAAAATTTCGGGGAACGCCGCCGACGGTCGATCAAGCGCTTTATTGCGCAACGCTTCAATTTGCGCCACGAAGCCGCGCGACGCTTTCTCGACTTCAAGCGCGACGGCGTAAAGCTCGCCGAGAAGACGCCCCTGTTTCTCTTCGTCGCTATACTTCGCCGCCTCGACCTCTAGCAAACGTTGGATATAAAGGCCGCGCGTCAAGCCTTCCTTGCGCGCTAACGCCGTGATCGCCTCGACGACAGGGCGCGACGCGCTGACGGTAAAGTAAAACGCCTTTTCCGACTCCGCCTTTTTTTTTCGCCCGGCTCCGCGCGGGTTTTTTTCAGTCTTTTCAGCCATTTAAACGCCTCGTTGTTGAATTGTTTTTTTCTTCAAGAGAATCCGCGCCGGGGAGTCGAACCCCGGGGGAACCGCTCGCGGAATATTAAAACGTTGCCAACATAGTTCCCGAATAGCCGAATAGACGGCTAGCGTGCCCCGCAATTATCGCCTTACCTCGTTGCGAGTCGTTGAGTAACCAGAACTCGGCGTATTTATCGACCTCGTCGAGATGATCGCGCAAAACCTCAGCGGCCGCTCGAACCTTATTTTCATCGAAACAAGCGTCGTTAAAATCGCCGCGAACGACAAAACGGCGCCCCGTAACGTTCGCGATAATTTTTTCATATTTAGCGCGTTGAAATTTATACCCAAAAATTCCGCCGAAACGGTGGGGCTCGTTGAGTTTTTCGAGTTGTTCGAGCGTATCGGCTTCGATGAGGTCGTCGCATCCGAATTTGTCGACAAAATCCTCGGCGTCAAAACGAACGCCGAGTCCGTTAAAAAACGCCGCGACGCTCTCCGCAAGGCGGCGCTTAATGTCCGGGTTAACCCAAAAGAACGGCCGATTGTCTTTGTCTCCGTATTCCTCTTCGTATTCATCGCAGGTCAATTTTGAACTTTCACGAACCGCTTCGCAAAAGAAACGGAGCGCCCCGGCAACCTCGGTAGGCGACGTTTCGTCAACCAGTCCGGACTCGCACAGAAAAAACTCGCGCTCGTCGAACGCGACAAGGCAGGTTTTATCGTCGTCTAACTGAAAGCGCTTCTTGTCGTAGTTCCAGTACAGAACGCGCGCCGCGTCGATACCGCCGGAGCAGACGCGTTTTTCAAATTCATCGACGTTAAACTTGCGACAGGAAATTTGGCGCTTCGAAGGTAAATAGAAACGAGTCGCGGTCATTGTTTTAACTCCATTTAGTAGGGTTGTTTGTAATTATGCTATTATCATAGCTCGGCTTGGTTATTTTGTCAATATAAAATTTTAAAATTTCTATTTATTTTTTTTAACGCAATCGTGGGGGCGGAATTGGGGCGAGTGTATCAAAATGATACACTGTTTCAAAACAATACACTCGAAAACCCTCGCGCGTGTGCGCGCACGCGTAATAATATATAAATATATAAATAT
>JAGBDN010000112.1 GCA_017937485.1 Thermoguttaceae bacterium | reverse complement strand
TTCGGTTTGAGTCAGGTCGGCTTCCTTACCTTTTTGAAGTAGCTCTTTAAAACACTTAAACTCGCTAAGGATACGCCCTTGACATTGAATCTCCCAAGCCGCCGGATTCAGGTAACGCTTAAGTCTTCTGAGCGTTTGAACCAGCTCTTGAAGTCGCTCCCAAGCGTCGGCGCCAAAGACCTCGGCGATTTCTCTGTCGTTTAAATTCGCGTTTAATAGCGCTCGGTCGCGCGGCGACAAGAGCTTCGCAAGTAACTCCGCGATTTCCGGCTCGAAACGTTCATTTATTATCATTGTTTTTCTCCTTCAAAACCGGGGCGGGACTCGAACCCGCCGCGCCGATGGGGCGACGCAACCGTTCCGGCTTCCGCGACGAGCGTTAGAGGCTGTTCAGTTCCCCGCTCGCCGTTCTCTTTCAGTTGGCGACTTTCATCGCCATTCCGTCGACGACGCCGCGAAGATATGCCTCCGTCGTTTTATCCTGGACGAGGTCGATGAATTTTTTAATAAATTCAATGTCCATAGTCTTTCCTTTCATTTAACGCTTCTTTATTTAAGATAAGAACTTTTTCAAGTTCTTATCTCTCCCCTTTACCTAAAAACAATATAATATTTTTATGGTTTTAGTCAACCCATAAAACTTCATAATTTTCCATTTTTTTGAAATTCAGTCGGAAGCCCCTTTCATAAAACTACAAAGTAGGTATATTATTAACAGGAGGACACTAAAATGAGAAATAGACTCAAAACAGCGCGTCTTGCGAAAAAACTTCGACAAAAAGACGTCGCCGAGAAACTCGGGATGAAAACCGCGTCATATTCTAACTGGGAGTCCGGATTCGCGAATATTCCACAAGCTAAGATTCCGCTTATTTGCCAAATTCTCCAGATCAACGAGGATTGGTTGCGCACGGGACAAGGCGAAATGTCAAACGCGAGTCGTCAAGAAACGCCGTCGCCTTACGAAATTGCTCGCGAACTCGGATGCGGCGACGGGGCCGCGCAGATTTTTGCGAGATACTGCGAGCTGCCTGCGACTCAAAAAGCCGCCTTTGAAGCGTTGGTAAACAACCTCTTTGCCGCGAAACAAGTTTCAGCCAACTTCAATCCTCAAACAATTAAGATTAATGGCGACAACAACAATGCGACAATAAATTAATCTCTCGCGCCCTCTTGTATTTTCTCTACGCCTTCGGTATAATGAAACTTGTTCAGTTCCTTTTACCGGAGGCTATTTTATGTCTATTTTTGTTATAATTGACGGTCAAAAAACGCCGTCGACTCCAGCCAAACTCAAAGAGTTGGCCTATGCCAATATCGTTGAGCCGACCACACCAGTTGAGATCGATAACCAAGTATATCCAGCTGCCGCAATTCGTTTTCTTGCCGAGTATTTTCTCGCGGCAAAAAAACTTGTGGAATTTCCCCCATATCTCGACAAGGACGATGACGAAGAGATGGAATTTGTATTCGTCGACGTCGAAACCCCAAACGGTAAACACGACTCAATCTGTTCAATCGGGATTGTAACGGACGACGGGAAAACGTTTGAGTCGTTGGTACACACAGACGCAGAGTTTAATCCATATAGCGTTAAAGTACACGGGATAACGGCCTCAGATGTGGTACGAGCCCCAAAGTTTAGAGAGATTTGGGCGAACGGTATTCACGAAATCGCCAGTAAGGTTATCGTCGCCTACAACGCGCCAGTCGATGTGTCGGCAATTCAACACGCGTTGCGTGCGGACGGGCTTGCTCCCCCACCTCTTGCCTATATCGACGTATTATCAATGGCTCGCGAAGCGTTGAGCCTTAAAAGCTACAGCCTCGAAAGTGTTTGTGCGGAGCTAGACATTCCATTTGACAACCACCACAATGCTCTCGCCGATGCGATCGCCTGCCGTGCAGTTTTTGCGACATTGGTAGCACGCGGGATTTTCTGCGATGTTCTCGAAGCTAAATTCGACGAGTTTCATTATGCCGACACAATACAAAATACCGCGCCAGCGAAACCTACAAATGCGCAAATCGCGGAAAAACAAGCGTTCTACGGAATTTTGAACGCGCTGTGCGAATATGGAAACGACGCCGCCCAAAAAGCACTTGACGAATGGCGCAAGCGCAACGCTTCTGATGCCACTGATGTATTAGACCGATACCGCAATGCCGCCGATCAGATTATTTCGACGCAATTTTCAAAACAAGCGCTTAATGCGTCTCGAATAGTTGCGCAAGAAGTAGCGTTCCCGTCGCTTGCCGCATTTGTTTATTACCTCGACGCAATCGGCAACCTTCGCACGAACGAAGTTCTAGAAAAACTCCTAGACGCCTTGGAAGCCTTAGAACCTAAAGAGCAACCTGGCAACACGAAACAACTCAAGAAAAAGTTAAAAAACGCGCTTACGTCTCCAGAAACGCTCCCTGAGTTGGAAATTGAAATTCATCGAACACTACGCCCTTTTGATTTTGCATTAACAGACGCAAACCAAATCGCTTTTCAAGGGAAAACATTTGTATTATCGGGGGCTTTTGTTTATGGTAAGCCTTGGCTAGAAGAAAAATTAGAAAACACAGGTGCGGAAATTCACAAAAACCCTAAAGCAACAACCGACTATCTTGTTGTCGGCGGGCCAGATGACGCTTGGAAACTTGGAACACACGGCGGCACTAAAATCATTAAAGCCGTTGGGATTCAAGCCAATGGTGGCAACCTACAACTTATTTTTGAAAAAACTCTTCTTGAAGCCCTCGGGGCCACGGAAGCTTTAGAACTGTTAGAAGGTTAATACCTAATATTTCCGTTCCACGTACCCACCCGCCGCGTTTTTCGACGCGGCTTTTTTATTTGAATATTTGGCTATATTTTATTCTTTTTTAGATTTTAGGGCTATACAAATTTTCAAAATAGTATATAATAAGGGCATAGAAAGGAGGAAGCGATAGACAGTCGAGAAATTATCAAGCGACTTAAAAAAGACGGCTGGTTCGAGCTTCCCGGCAACGGGTCGAGCCACCGACAATTCAAACACCCAACCAAACCGGGACGGGTAACCGTCAAACATCCCTCGAAAGACGTTCCGGTCGGAACCTTGAAAAGGATTGAAGACCAAGCCGGTTTGAAACTTAAATAGAAAGGAGCCCCTTCCGGGAAACCGGAGGGGGATTTATTGCCCCGATGCAACGTTTTTATTCGTACTTCGCCGTTTTCGAGTACGGCGAAAAGTCGATCGGCGTTTACTTTCCCGATTTGCCCGGCGCGATCAGCGGCGGCGACACGGTCGACGAGGCCGCCGAATGCGCTCGCGAATGTTTGGCGCTCCATCTTCACGGGATGCTGGAAGACGGCGACCCGATTCCGCCGCCGTCGACCGCCGAACGTTTGAGCGTCGGGCCGTCGGAGAAGCTCGCCCGCGTCGACGTCGACTTGGCGGAGTTTTATCCGGACGAGTTCGGAGTCGAAGCGAACGACGACGAACCGCCGGTCGAGCCGAAACGTCGCGGACGCGGCGGAGCCCGGCCCGGCGCCGGTCGACCGAAAACGCCGCCGGAGGAACGCGTCGGACGCGCCGCGAATAAGCTCCTCGCGATTCGCTTGACCGAAGCGGAGTTCGACGCGCTCAACCGTATCGCCGCCGCCGACGGAACGACTAAAACCGGCGTCATCCGCGCTTTCATCCGTTCGCGGCAAGCCGACGTCGCCGAATAAGCGCCGCGTACAAGAAACGTTAAACGCCGCCTTTTTGGGGCGGCGTTTAGCAACAGCAGGGATTTTCGCAGGGATTTCGGCGCAAAGCCTTTAATATCAACATTGCCTGTATCCCCCTAGGGAACAGTATTTTTGATAAGAAAGGAATTGAAATGTCCGAAGATTTGAAAAAATCCCTCGAAGAAATGCTGAAGAACGCGTTGAAAGCGGCGGTTCCGGAGGTCGCCGACTCCGCGAAAATCGAAGTCGTGTTCGACGGCGACGAGCCGAGCGACCCGAACCTCGAAGCGCTCGCCGAACTCGACTTCTCGTTCAACGGCAAGCTGAAAATCCACTAAATTTCGCAAAAATCTAATTTAGGCGTTGACGCGCGGAGCGCCGAGCGTATAATGTCGGTATCAGACTTCTTCGTCCGAAGTCTGCCGAGAGCCGTCGCGGTCGGTTGGTCGCGGCGGCTTTTTTTTCGTCTTTTCGAGGAATTTCGCGACGAGAACCGGGTTGACGCGGAGCGTCGCGCGACCGCTCGCAATCTCCGCGACGAGCGTCGTTTCGTCGCCGTCTTTTAGCGCCGAAACAATGAAATTGCGCAACTTCGGCGAATTTACGTCGAGCGTCTTCGCTCGTTTTACCGTCGGTTTCGTCGGTTTCTTTACCATCTTGCCTAGCCCTCCGTCTTTATTATACGCGACGACGCCCCCTTGTAAAGTCGTAAAAATTTGTCATAATCGAGCTAAGCAACGCGATTTAGCAGGCTCCGCGCAAGTCACGGCAGACTCACGAAGGAGACTAAAAATGGCGACGATTCAAAAAAGAAAGAACAAGAAAGGAACGGTCAGATACGAAATTCAATACTATAAAGACGGGGCGCGGAAAACGATTTCGCTCGACTCCGGCTACGACGAGCGGCAAGCAAAGCGCGTGAAAACGCAACTTGAAGAGTTGCTCGTTTGCCTCGAAGCGAGGGCGAAACCCGACGCGTCGCTTGCGGCTTGGCTCGAAAACCTCGACGAAGGTTTGCGCGAACGGTTGGCGAAAGCCGACTTGTTGGTATTCGTCGAGCCGCCGACGCACGGCGAAATTTGGCGACGGTTTTACGACTCGCCGCGATTCCAGCGGATGGCGCCGAACACCGCGCGAAATTATCGCGGCGTCGCGACGCGGTTTTTCGAGTTTTTCGACGAGTCTCGGCGCGTCGAAGAAACGTCGAAAGCCGACGCCGACGAGTGGCGCAAGTCGCTCGTCGACGCGGGTTACGCCGAAGCGACGGCAGCGGGCGCGGTGAAATGCGTTCGGTCGGTCTACAATTGGGCCGTCGATGCGAATTTGCTCGAATCGCATCCGTTCACCGACGTTTATCGCGGCAGTTTTCAAAACAAACGGCGGGAATTTTTCGTTTCGCGCGACTGGTACCGGCGTTTGTTGGATGCTTGTCCCGATCAGGATTGGCGAACAATTCTCGCGCTGTGCCGAATCGGCGGTTTGCGGTGCCCGTCGGAAGTCCTCGAAGCGCGTTGGGACGACGTTAATTGGGACGCGGAGCGGTTCGCCGTGCGCGACCGAAAGCGCAAAACGACGCGGGTTATCCCGCTTTTCCCGGAACTTCGCGAAGAACTCGACAAGCAGTTTTTCGCGACGCAAGGGAACGATTGCCCGTACATCGTCGCAAATCATCGCTTCGACTCGAACAACCTTCGCACGGGTTTGTCGCGCATCATTTTTCACGCGGGCTTGCCTCAATGGGAACGGATTTTCCATAATCTGCGAGGCAGTCGGTCGTGCGAATTGTTTTCGGAGCAACCAGCGCACGTCGCTTCGGCGTGGATGGGACAGTCGGAGAAGGTCGCGAACGCGCACTACCTGCACCCGACGGACGAAGATTACCGGCGAGCGCTGACGCCGAAGTCGGAAACGCTCGGAACTCCCGACCCGCTATTTAGCGCGTTGGAAACGCGGTCGAAAAAATCCCTGCGATCGCTTTAAAAAATCCCTGCGAAAATCCCTGCTACGCCGAAAGGGATTGAGAGGGACGGAGAGGGAATGAAAACGCGTTTCGCTCGTAAAAACCCGAACGAAACGCGTTTCACCCGATAAAAAAAGGGCTTTGACGAAAACCGTCAAAACCCTTAAAAGTACCCCCTAGGGGGGTGTTAAACCTTCGTAAAAACAAACGCGAAGTCTTCGCGACCTGCTAAAACGCCTGCGGTTGCCGTTTTCTTTTTTTTGAACGGAAGTTTTCAAGCCTCCAGAACGCTTACTTGGCGATAGAGACCCCGCCGTTCTTTCCATCTGTTGACAAAAAGAAAATTTCTTAAAACACGTTTAAAACGTAACGATGAAACAAACGAATCCGATCATTGAAGACGCGATGGCCAACGCTTTGGCGGCTCGCTTCCCCAACGCCGACGCCGAGCTTGCCGCGCGACGCGACGAAGCGGTCGCCGCCCTCCGCGCCAAGGCGGACGTTCGCCGAAATCGAGGCGGACGCAAGCCGAAACCGGAAAGCGAACGCCGTTCGATTCGTTTTCAGCTTTGCTTCAACGTCGCCGAATACGCGAGAGTCTCGAAATACGTCGGTTCTCGCGAAACCGGCGAAGCGTTGCGCGAACTGATTTTGTCCGCGCTTCCACCGGAAGACGCCGAGTAAACCGACGGGCCGCGTCATTCCCCGCCCTTCGCCCCGCCCCGACGCGCGCGAACTTCGGCGGCGATCGGGTCGTCCGGATACGGCGCCCAAACGTCGTTCGTCCAAACGCCGGGATAATGGTAAAGCGTTCCGGAAAGTTTCGCGAACGCTTGCGTCGGGGCGGCGAAGTAATCGGCGAACGTCGGCGAAACGTCGCTCGACCAAAACGCTCGCGCCGACGCTTCCAACTCCGCGACCGCCGCCACGTCGATTTGAACGTCGCTCAACGTATACGAACCGAACGAGGACGCGTAAGGAAAACCGAGCCGCGTCGAGCCGGTCGCGACGACGGCGTGTTCGCGGCGAACGTCGAACGCGATTCCGTCGTCGGTTCCGGTCGACTCGGCGCTTTCAATAACGGACGGCGAACCGGGCCAAACGAAACTCGCCGTCATACTCCAAGTTATCGCGCGACCGACGTAAACGTTCCCCGACGAACTCGTCGCCGTCGCCGTTCCGACTTGCGCCGACGCGAGTTTCGGAAGCGCGACCGAAGAACCGCCAAGCGGCGACGTTCCAAAATGATAATTATAACCGGCGTCTATAGCGTTGAAACCCGACGTATAAATATAACGCCCGTCAACGTTATAAACGTCCAAACAAAGACTCGGAACGCGCCAAACCGCCTCCGGTTGCGGGTAAAGCGGCGCGATTCGACCGAACGGCGAATCGACGACGACGTCGAGCGTTTCCGAAAAACTCGAAAGCGTCAACGTCGTCGGCTTCTTGACGGCGAGCGCGTCGTCGACGGTCGCGACGGTTTCGACCGTTAACGCCGACGTTTGCGTCGCGGCGAGGCGCAGGTCGACGAGTTCCGTTTCAAACTCGACGACGCGCTCAAAAACGCCGCCGCGAAAGTACCGCGTCGGACGGTTTAGCGTTATTTCGTTCAGCTTTCGATGCGTCCGTTTCGGGAAGTAGGCGTTTTGGATCGCCAACGTCGGCGCCGTCGTTTTCGTCGACGCGACCGCCGCTCTCGCCGTCGTCGGCGCG
>JAGBDN010000111.1 GCA_017937485.1 Thermoguttaceae bacterium | reverse complement strand
GACCGCCTCGGGCTGTCGGCGACGGAACTTTTGATCGCGTCGCCCGAGCGGCAATTCGAAACGATCGCGGCGGCGATCGCGCGAATCGAAGAGCCGACGGAGCGCGCGGCGCTCGCGATGAAAATCTTTGGCGACGACGGGTAAAAGCTCTTGTCGCTTTTCACTTCCGGCGCGGACGGGCTCTAAGCGATGAAGAAGGAAGCGCGGGCGCTCGGCATATCGACGGTCAACTCCGGTTGCGCGCCGCGTCGCCGCAAGAAAGGCGGAAGTTAAAGTGTTCGGCGAAGGAAGTTTCGGAGCGCCGAGAGACTTCGAGCGACTCGTCGACCCGGAAGCTTTGCGTCGCGTTGTCGCCGAAACGGAGGGTGAAACGCTCGAACTCGATTTTGACGGCGACGCGCTCGTCGTTCGCTCCGAAAACGCTTGCGCGGCGACTTGGCGGATCGAAACGACGACGGAAGGGCTCGCCGCGTTTCCGGACGCGGAAATCGGCCTCGCTTCGAGAATTGGAAGCGTCCGGACGGCGAGCGAGCGTTTTTGGCGGGCCGTCGATTTGGCGGACGGTTGCGTCGGCGAAAGCGACGAGCGCGGCTCGAGTCCCGGCGTCGCCGTTGATTTGCGGCAAAACGCCGTTTTCGCTTGCGCTTTGAGCGTCGCGGCGATTTGTCGAAACGTTGGAACGGCAAAGGATACGGCTCTGATCGCAAACGTTCCGCCGACGTTTCTTAGCCGCGCTCGGGCAGTGTTGAACGGCGCCGACGAACTAGAAATCGGACTCGACGATAATTTTTGCGTCTTGACCGGCGAAATCGGCGGCGCGCTAATTCAAGTTGCCGCGCCGGTTTTCGAGCGAAATCCGGAATTTCGACGCCTTGTCGCGTTGAGAGCGTCGAATCCGGAAACGGTCGCGACGGCGACGGCGCCTTCGGCGTTGACGACGATAACTCTCGCCGACTTCGTTTCGGACGAAAAGTCGCGGGCCGTTCAGTTGACGTTCGAACCGGCGGCGAGCGGCGGCGGAACGCTGATTGCGTCGGCGCGTTCTCCGCTCGGACGTTGCGACGCGGCGGCGCAAATCGAATTTCGGGGCGTCCGAGTCGTTCGTTGGTTCGACGCGCGGCGATTGACCGACTTCCTTAAAAGCCTTGAACCAAACGAGTTAGTTGCGTTCGAACTTTGCGCGGACGCTCGGCGTCCCCTTTGCGTCGCGGCGGGCGACCGCCTCCTTTTTCTCGGCGCAAGTCAAATTGATTACGCGATTTAACAAACGGAGAAACGACGGTGAAAATGAATCGAATAAAAGAGCGAACGGTCGACGACGTAACGACGCTAACGCTCTTGGACGGCGTCGCCGGTTGCGACGAAATCGATTTGCCGATCGGGCGGCTCGTTCGCGTCGAAGGGGACGACGCGTCGCTCTTCGTCGTCGAGGCGGGGGACGGTTGCGCTTCGTGCGCGCTCGACCCGGACGTCTTCGAAGAACCGCCGTTCCCCTGTGAAGCGTTCGCGCGTTGCGATTGCGACCGTCGCGACGAAACGAGCGTCGTTTTGCGCCGCGTCGACGGCTCGACGTCGAACGAAGAAACGGAGCCGCCGTTTAAATGATACCGATAGCGACGTTTAGGAAAGACGACCGCCCCGACGGCCCGCTTCTTTGGCTCCTTTGGGAACCGCGAAGCGGCGTCGTTTGGACGCGTCGAAATTTTGGCAAGCCGCCGCGAACTTGGCCGACGTTTTACTTTGCCAAGCGATGTTTTGTCGTCGACGCGATGATCGCCGACGTTTACGGCGGACGCTTCCCGAAAACCTTTCAACCGATTCCGCGTCGCCCGCCGAAGGCGGTTTCCCCGCGCTTCCGCGCGAGTTCGGTTTCTTCGCTCCCGTTGGTCGCGACGCGCTCGCCCAACTTCGCGCGACTTCCGATTCCGCCGCCGTTTCGGAAACGGAAACGAGAACGGAAACCGGCGCGGAAGCGTATGCGACCGACGTCGGCGTCGACCGCGTCAACGCCGCTCCGCCGCAAACGCTTCAAACGCCGACGTTTGCGGAGGTTCGCGACGTTCGGGCGACTTCGGCGATTCCGGCGGTTGCGTCCGTCGCGTCGGAGCCGACGTCGCGCGAACCGGTCGCGGCGTCTTTAGAAGAAATAAATATTAAAAATAAAATAATAAATAAACCCGCGAAAGATTTTGAGACGTTGGGCGAAGACGTTGGCGACCAGCGGGAGCGAAACCGAGCTCGCGCTATCCCGGAGCGCCCGGCGGCGCCGCGGGACGGGAGTCGCGCCGTCGCGGCCGACGCGCCTTCGGTCGCCGAGACGCAACCGGGTTTGGAGCCGGAGCGTCGACCGGACGTCGCCGACGTTCGGTTGTTGGTCGACTTTGCGTCGCCGAAGGTCGCGGCGCTTCGTCGCAAAATCGCCGAAGCCGTTTGGGAGCCGACCGTTCATCCGGACTTGATCGACCGACTGACCGCCGCCGTCGTTTTGCGGGTCGGCGGCGCGACGCGCTCGACCGTCTTCGCGCTGATTCGAGAGGCCCGCGACGAAAAGACGCTTTACGAACGTTCGAACGGAAGAGCCGGTAAACGAACGATTTGGCAAACCGCGACGCTTCGTCTGAAACGCCTCTTCGAGAACGCCGGTTGGGTTTGGTCGCCGGCTCGCTTTGCCGACGAGCCGCGCCCGACGCGCGAACCGGTCGCGATCGATTTCGAACGCTCGCGCTTGACGGCGAACGCCGGGCCGACCGCGACGCCGGAACGAAGCGTCGACGAACTTTTGAGCGTCGCCGCCGGGTTCGAGCCGTCCGACGTCGACTTGTCGTTCGACGACTTCGCGCGGCTCGTCGCTCGACGACGCGGAATCGCCGACGCCTGCGAGTCGCGCGGCGTCGCGCTGGAAATCCGGAACGCCTTGCGAGAACTCGCCAAACGCGAACTCGCGACGGCGTAAACGTTGCAATGAAAGGAGAAAAGACGATGAAGATAACGGTTTTAACGTTGCAGGCGTTTATTGTCGGGTTGATAATCGGCGGCTTTTACGGCGATGCGTTGGGAATCCGGAGCGCGACCGAGTCGCGAACGGTCGAAACGGTCGAAACGCTCGCGGCGACCGTCGCGACGCAAAAGAAGACGCTCGCAACGAAAGACGCGACGCTCGCCGAGTTGCGGAGTCGATTCGAAACGAAGAACGCGATCATCGTTGAGTTGCGGGAACAGCTCGAAACAAAGGACGCGATCGCCGTCGAGTTGGAGAAGCAAACGAAATTCGCCGACGCTCGCGCCGCCTCGTTGAAGGAACGTCTGGGGACGCAAGACGCGCTCATCTCGGCGCAACGGGACGCGATCGCGATTCTTCGAGCCCGCGTTCGCGAAGCCGACCCGCCCGCGATTCCGTTCGAGTTCGAAGCGCCGGAGTAAAGTAAGCCGGAGCGAATCGATCGCGCCGAAATATTTTCCGTCCGACAAAAATAATCGGGAAAACCGCGCTTGACTAATTGACGTCCGACGAAAATAAGGTATAATAAAATAGTCGGTTGGGAGAAATCCCAAGGATTTTACTTTGTTTTCACGCTCCCTGTTAGGAGGTAAAAATGAAAATTGGAACTTGTTACTACATTCCGGAAGCCGACGGCAACGTCGTGCAGACGAAGGACGAAAAGAGAGCCGAAAAAGCGTATAAACAAGGCTTGAAGGTCGGGGAAATGACGACGGTCAACGTTGTCGACTCCGAAGACGACGGCGGCGTTTATATCGTGTTGACGCGAACTTGGAAACCTAAGAAGGAATGACGTAACGCCGACTAGTCCCCGTCGTTCGCTCGCGGACGGCGGGGGCGAATTTTCTTCGACCGACGACGACAAGGAGAACGTAAGCGATGGGATTCGAACGACTTCGAGAAAAATACGGAACCGCCGCGACCGGGCGTTCGGTTGTGAACCGCGCGATTTGCGACGAGATACCGGGAGGCGCCAAGGTCTTGGACGCGTTGCGGTTGTGTCGAGCGCAAGCGAAAACGGCGTCGGCAAACGACCCGTTTTTCCAAAACGTTTATCGGATATTGCAAGAGGCGAACCAAGAGACCGCCGACGCGGTTCTCGGGAAGGAGTGGAAGCGATGACGACGAAAGTTTTGCGCGGGAAAACGTTAGGCCAAATTTTCGACGACGCGGTCGCCGACGAGACGGCGAAGGCGGAAGCGGCGTTGGTCGCGCGGCTCGGTCGCAAGCCGCTTCCGGACGGCGAGGCGAGGGAAGAGCGAACGACGATTCGCTGGAAAGCGGACGAGTTGGCGGAGATTCGCCGAATCGCCGGAGACGGCCCAATCGGCGAGACGATTCGAACGCTCGCGCTGGAGGCGGCGCGGGCGCGAAACGGCGTCGACTGAAGCGCCGGAGTAATACGAATAACGCAAAACCGTCGTTTTTTCGTCGATTTTGGCGCGAAAACGGCGGTTTTTTTGCGTTTTTTTCTCGTAAAACGGCGTTTTTTCTCTTGCGTCGTCTTGACGCGGGGGGCGGCGTCGCGTAAAATATTGGCAAAGAACGGCGCGGAAAACCTTCTCATTTCCGCGCGGCTCGCTTGAAAAGCCCGCGTTTCGGCGATTTTTCGCCGCCGTCGCCGTTTTTAGGTTCTCCCGACGACCCTCTCTCTCCGAGGTCGCGTTCACCGCCCGGG
>JAGBDN010000110.1 GCA_017937485.1 Thermoguttaceae bacterium | reverse complement strand
GCTTGCGGGCCCTCCGGACGACCGCGACGCGATCGTCCGGACTTACGGAACGTCGGAGCCGTTCGGCGTCGACGCGCGGCTCGCCGCTCGAATCTCGTCGGCGTTCGAAAGCGGTTTGGTTTCAATTCGGTTTCGCGACGGATTCGCTTATTTCAACGGTTCCAAACCGCTCGAAGTCGCCGCGACGACGAACGTCGACCGCTTTCCCGATTGGCGGAAAGCCGTTCCGGAAAAAGGCGACCGCGTCGTTTGCGTCGACCGCGAAAAACTTCTCCGCGTCGTTCGAGCGGCGTCGGCGACGGCGGACGAAAAGCGCCGCGTTACGCTCCGGTTCGATGCGAACGGCTTGACCGCGACTTGCGTCGGCGCCGAAATCGGAACGTCGGAAGTCGTCGAGCCGTTCGACGGCGGAAACGGCGACGGCTTGTCGTTCGACGTCGACCCGGAAAACCTCCGCTTCCTCGAAAGTTGGAACGCGCCGTCGGTCGAAATTTCGTCGAGCGATCCCGTCAAGCCGTTCCGCGTCGCGTCGCCGGACGGTCGCGAACTCGCCGCCGTTATGCCGCTAATCTGAAAGGAAAGAAAATGAAACAAACGTATAAACTCGGAACTTGGGCGGCGTCGCGCCGCGATCCTAACCGCGATATTCTTTACTCGCCGCGCACACGGCGGATTTTTACGCCGCGCCTCGGCGACCGTCCGGCGCTCGACTTTGCCAAAAACGTTCCGACGCTCGCCGCCGCCGTCGAGCGCGTCCAAGGGATTGTTTGGAGTGGAGATTTTGAACCGGTCGAAGGCGGTTGGAAGTGAAACAAGGGGAAACAAAGATGAAAAGAAAGACCAACGACGAGATAACGACGCTAACGCCTGCCGACGCAGTCGGTTGCGCCGAAGTTGATTTGCCGATCGGGCGGCTTGTTCGAATTGAAGGGGACGACGCGCTTTTCGTTGTCGAAGCCGGGGAGGGGTGCGCCGGTTGCGCGCTCGACGGCGACGTTTACGAAGACCCGCCGTTCCCCTGCGACGCGTTCGCGTGTTGCGAAAGCGACCGTCGCGACGAAATGAACGTCGTTTTGCGCCGCGTCGACGATTCCGACGCGGCGCCGTCGACCGAACCGGAGGCGACGGCAATGAGAGAACGCCGCCGCCAAGGCCCCTTCATCGACCTCGGCGACTTGCGACGCGCGCTCGCCGTTTACGCCGTCGACCGACCCGTTAAAATCCGGCTTCCGGACGGGAGCGAGTTCGCCGTCGGCGCCGTCCGACGCGACCGCGACTTTGAACCGCTTGAAGACGCGCCCGTCCTGCTGATCGCCGCGAACGTCGACAAACAAGAGAAGAAAAACGATGAAACTTGAAGAAATTATCCCCGGTTTGCGCGCCGGGAAAACCGCTTGGAAGCGCGGCGGTTATTGCCCGCCCGACGCCGATCGCGAATACTATCGACTTGGGCCTAAAACTCATTCCGGAATCGAACGCGTTACGGAATACCTCAATCCCGCGACGGGCCGCCGCTCGGAGTACGTCCGCTATTACCGTCTAACAAGGCGCGACTTCGAACGCGACGACTGGGAGTTCGGGCGCTTCGAACGCTCGACGGAGGCGGGACGACGATGACCGAACAAACAGCGCTTGACCTCGATTTGGCGCGAAAGAAAATGCGACGCGAACGAATGAGGCGCGGCGGTATTTACGGACTCGAAACGCCCCTCTTCGACGTCGTGCGCGGAATGAACGCCGACGTCGTGCGCAAGCAAATCGACGCGCCGATCGGCGACGAGGTCGCGACCAAGTTGGCGGCGCTGATCAATCGATTTTACGGCCCGCGTTATGTCGGGCTCGCGCTGAATAAGGTTTGCGACGCTTTTCAATCTTTTTGGAAACGAAAGCGTCCCAAAGAGCGAACGCCGGCCGCCGCCGACCGCGTCGCCGATTATTTGATCGAACAGATTGAAGCGAACGTCTTCGAACTAGAATGGTGGGACTATCGCAACGTCGCGATTTTCGAACTGCAAGGAACTAAACGATGGACGAACTGATTCCGCTCTTTTTGCGAACGGGAAACAAAGAGGCGCTTTTCGCGGTCTTTTGGGCGACGCTCGGACGGGAGCCCGGGAAGTTGGCCGACGTCGATTTCGCGACCTTGCGCGACCTCGCCGAGCGTCGCGGCGTCAAGTTGACGGAGTCGCAGACGCGCAAACGCGTCGACGAGTTGAAGAAGCTCGGAATTTTGGACGTCGCGCCGCGACGGGAACGGGGGCGGTTCGACCTTTACGTTTATCGTCCGGCGCCGTTCGCGGCGGAGGCCGAAAAACCGGAACCGGCGACGCCCCTTTTCGACGCGGCGTTCGGAAAAGGCGTCGAGTCGTTCGCGCCCGCCGCCGTTTCCGAAACGGAAACGAGAACGGAAACCGTCGCGCAATCGATTGCGGAACCGGCCGCGCCTGTCGCCGCCGACCATCTTCGTGAAGCCGCGAAAATGATTCAAACGCCGACGGTTGCGGAGGTTCGCGTCGTTCGACCGGCTTCGACGATTCCGGCGGTTGCGTCCGTCGCGTCGGAGCCGACGCCGCGCGAACCGGTCGCGTCGCCTTTAGAAGAAATAAATAATAATAAATATATTAAAAATAAAACAATAAATAAACCCGCGAAAGATTTTGGAGCGGAGGCGCAAGCGTCGGCCGACGCGCCTTCGGTCGCCGGGACGCAACCGGGTTTGGAGCCGGAGCGTCGCCCGGACGTCGCCGACGTTCGCTCGTTGGTCGACTTTGAGTCGCCGAAGGTCGCGGCGCTTCGTCGCGAAATCGCCGAAGCCGTTTGGGAGCCGACCGTTCATCCGGACTTAATCGACCGACTGACCGCCGCCGTCGTTTTGCGGGTCGGCGGCGCGACGCGCTCGACCGTCTTCGCGCTGATTCGGGAGGCCCGCGACGAAAAGACGCTTTACGAACGTTCGAACGGAAAAGTCGGTAAACGAACGCTTTGGCAAACCGCGACGCTTCGTCTGAAACGCCTTTTCGAGAACGCCGGTTGGGTTTGGTCGCCGACTCGGTTCGCCGACGAGCCGCGCCCGACGCGCGAACCGACCGCGATCGATTTCGAACGCTCTCGCTTGACGGTGAATGCGGGCCCGACCGCGACGCCGGAACGAAGCGTCGACGAGCTTTTGAGCGTCGCCGCCGGATTCGAGCCGTCGGAACTCGACTTGTCGTTCGCCGACTTTTCGCGCTTGGTCGCTCGACGACGCGAAATCGCCGACGCTTGCGAGTCGCGCGGCGTCGCGTTAGAAATCCGGAACGCCTTGCGGGAACTCGCCAAACGCGAACTCGCGACCGCTTAACCGTTGTAACGAAAGGAAATGAAAATGAAACGTCTTTGGCGCAAGCGTCGCCGACGTAAAGCGCGTTACGGAAGCATACAGCGACGAACCTTGAAAGCGTTTGGGTTGAAAAAACTTCCCGTTTACGGCGCGATTATTTCGGAGCGCGTCGTGGAAGAGGGGGCGGCGCGTGTTCGCCAAGTCTTGATGGAAGGTTTCGACGTCGTTATTTGGTTTAAGCGCCGAAATTGGGAAACGTTCGAGTATTGGCGCAGGAAAGTCGAGCGAACTCTCGAATCTTTGCGAGACCTGAACCCGCGCGAGTGTCGGCTCGACGACGATTTTCACGTCATTTACCTTACCCCCGAGGCGATCAATCGAACAAACGCCGGGACGCCCGACGCTTAAACAAACGAAAGGAGGGAAAACGATGAACGATTTTGAAGTTTTGAGTCGCGACGCCGCCGAGTCGGGCGAACCGGTCGAGCCGAAGCGCGACGTCGAAGCGCCGGTCGAGCCGGAAACCGTCCGCCGCGTTCGCGTCGGGCTCGACGCGTTGACTGCCGAACTTGCCGAAGCGAAAGAGGCGGTCGCGTATCTCGAAGCGCGCGAAAACGAACTTTTGGCGGAGAAAGCGGAGTTGGCGCGTTCGCTCGCCGAAGCGCAAAAGAAGCGCGAAGAGTTTGCCGTCGAAGCGCGGCTTGCGGTCAAACGATTCAGAAACGCGCTCGACGCGGCGCGTAACGACGTCGCGATTTATCGCCGCGCGGCGCTTTGGTTTGCGGCGGCGACGCTGTCGGCGGTTGTCGCGTGGGGCGCGGCGGCGTTTTGAATTGTCGAGAGAGAAACGCAAACGTTGCGACGAAAGGAGAAAAGACGATGAAGATAACGGCTTTAATGTTTCAGGCGTTTATCGTCGGGTTGATCGTCGGCGGCTTTTACGGCGACGCGTTGGAAATCCGGAGCGCGACCGAGTCGCGAACGATCGAAGAGCTTAGGGCGACCGTCGCGACGCAAAAGAAGACGCTTGCAACGAAGGACGCGACGCTCGCCGGTTTAACGGAGCGGTTGGAAGCGGAAATCGCGCTCGCCGCCGAGTTGCGCAAGGGAAACGAGATACGAGACGGAATTATCGCCGAGTTGACGAAGGCGAACGAAGCGCGCGACGCGATCGTCGCGGCGCAAGCGGATACGATCGCGATTCTCCAAGTCCGCGTTCGCGAAGCCGACCCGCCCGCGATTCCGTTCGAGTTCGAAGCGCCGGAGTAATACGGATAACGAAAACCGTCGTTTTTTCGTCGATTTTGACGCGAAAACGGCGGTTTTTTGCGTTTTTTTGTCGGAAAACGGCGTTTTTTCTTTTGCGTCGTCTTGACGCGGGGGGCGGCGTCGCGTAAAATATCGGCAAAGAACGGCGCGGAAAACCTTCTCATTTCCGCGCGGCTCGCTTGAAAAGCCCGCGTTTCGGCGATTTTTCGCCGCCGTCGCCGTTTTTAGGTTCTCCCGACGACCCTCTCTCTCCGAGGTCGCGTTCACCGCCCGGG
>JAGBDN010000109.1 GCA_017937485.1 Thermoguttaceae bacterium | reverse complement strand
TCGTTACCGCAAGCTAATTTTACTCTCCTTCGAATTGACGTCAAGCAAAGGTAGGACGCCGGGCGTCCCACGTTCGTAATAATTTTAGAAAAATTTCATTTTTTTGCCCAGTGATTCAGCATATTCGGCACAGCCCAACCAACCGCGGCCCCCTTTCCGGAGTCTCCTTTCCGTCTTTTTGCTCTTTAAATTTTCGCTCGGCTATTCAGTATTATTAATGAAAATCCCTTTTATTGCTCTTTCCGTACTTGCGTCGCCTTGCGCTAACGATAAATTTTCGATTTTATCCTTGCAAAATTTAGACCGTCCTCTCTTCACCCAACCCCAAAGGCGCTTTTACCTCCGAGGCTTGCGCTCATTGTCAACGCGCCGACCAAGAAATCGGACGCGTCGTCGGACTTTCGAGGAAACTCAAAGCCTTGTCGAAGATTATGTTGCGAAAGTCAAGACGTTTAAAGTCGGAGCGCCGACGCCGGAGATTGTCGAGGTCGCGCGCCAATCGCCGACCGAATCAAAGCCGTGTTCGCCGGAACCCCAAGACGAAGCCGAAAGCTTGATTACCGTCGCCGATTTCGATATTCCCGCGTTGCGCGAGGACGCCGAAAATCCAGTGGGGCAAAACCGGAATTTACCGCGCAACATCAGGATGAACAAGTTGTTACGGAGCCCGTTTCCGAAGCGTCGTATCCGACGCCGCTTCCCGCGACGTCGAACGAAACGGCGTTCCGCGAACGCAATCAGAACGAGCCGGCCTGAGAAGGCTTCCTCGACTTCCATCTTCGCGATCGACGCAAGACGCGCCGTCATATGAACCGGAAGTTAATCCGGAGTCGCCGACGACGCCGGAGAAGAAGCGTTCCGGATCGCTCAATCGCTTCCTCGACGGCAAAACGCAAGAGGGGAACAACGCGATTAACTCGTTGATCGACGAACGTTTACAAGAGATCAAAACGTCGATCAAAGCAAACGCGCGAACGCTTGTCGCGCAAATCTTTTGGCAGATCGTCGAGGCGGGGTTAACCGCGTTTGCGATTCTTACAAGTCTTACGAAAGCGGTATTTCCGTTTATCAAATGGATACGGCAAAAGGTTTTAAGCGGAATCCGCGACGCAAAGTTTATTCAAGCGCTCAACGCCGCGTTGTTAACAATGGAGTCCAAAGAACCGGAACTTATTGTGAAAACGACGGTTAAGAAGAAAATGTCTAATGGCTCGGACGGCCGGAAATAAAGGCGCGCGGCGAACGCGAACTCGTCGAGAAACTTGAAACGTTCGGTTGCCAAGCCTGCGACGGACGAGAATTCCACAAATCGCCCGACTCTCCCGACGTGCAAACGACGCTTCCGAACGCGCATATCGAATGTAAACGCGTCGAACGTTTTAATCTTTACGACACGACGAAACAAGCTACCGCCGACGCCGGGGATAAGGTTCCGGTCGTATGTCATCGGAAAAATAAAAATGGGTTATTTGTATGAAATTAGAAGACGCGTTAATATTTGCATAACAGATTTCAGCTTTTATAAACCGAAAGGAAACAGACAACGAAAATAAAAATTAAGGATTTAATTTCCGTTCTCAAAAAATACAATTCGTAGTTGGATATTCACGCTCGAGAAGCTGGGAATTACTATAAAGAATCGGGAATATCGCATTACAAACCGGACGTTACGCAATACGCCCGCGCAAAATACAACACGTCGTTTGAAGACGAAAACGATTTGATTTCTCTTGATATGTTAGACAAGGTTATCGTTGACGCCGTGCCTCGCTTTGCGAACGACAAAACCTTGAACACTACTCTCCGTCGCACAACAGCAAAGGGTCGAGACAAGAGCAAAAAGAAATTGAAAAGACGATTCGCGATTCCGCCGAGTGTGTTTACATTCTTGGCTAATTGAAAACGCAACCTTTCCTGCAACCGCCTAGTTGTAAGTTGTTATTTTGCAACGCCGCTTCAACGCCCTTCGGGAGCGGTTCGAGCGTTGCGGCTTGGTCGAGCCGGAAATTCGGCTTTCGCTCGACGAACTCTTCGACGAGTATTTTCGCGCCGAAGAAAAAGGAATGCGACCGATCACCTTCCGGAACAAAATGCGTTCGATGAAAATCTTCTTCGAGCGAGTCGGCAAAACGACGGACGTCTCCGACTTCGGCAAGTCGGACGCGTCGGCGTTTATCGCCGAACTCGACGCGATTTATTCGGAGGCGACGCGAGCGGGCGTCGTTCGGGACGTTTCGCGAGTCTTCGCTTGGGGCGTCGCGAACGAGCTGATCGAGCGGAACCCGTTTTCGGGGCTGAAGCGCGGTTCGTTCAAGAACAAGCGTCGAGAGACGTTCGTTTCGCGAGCGGATTACGCGAAGCTGTTGGACGCGTGCCCGACCCAAGAGACGCGGGCGCTGATCGCGCTTTACCGAATCGGCGGTCTCCGGAAAGAGGAGGCGCTTCGGGTAGAGCGCCGCGACGTCGATTGGGAGGGCGGACGAATGCTCGTTCGCTCGCCGAAGACGGCGCATATTGGGAAGCCGACGCGAATTATTCCGCTTTTCCCGGAGTTGCGGGCGGAGTTGGAAGCGCTTTGGGACTTGGTTCCGGAAGGCGGGAGTCCTTACGCGATCGCGGAGGGGCGCAACCCGAACACCGTTTGGAAGCGGGTCGAGCGCGTC
>JAGBDN010000108.1 GCA_017937485.1 Thermoguttaceae bacterium | reverse complement strand
TTTCCCCAACCACGGCTTCCTTCACGAAGCGTATCCGCTCGACGGCGCGTTCCCGACGTTGACGACGCGCCCGATGATGTTCGTCGGCGACAACCTCAAAAATTATCGTTACTTAACCGCGCCGGAAGCGGGCGCCGCGCTGGGCTTTCCGGACGATTTTATTTACGTCGGCGCCGGGAGCGACGCGTATCGCGGCGTCGGCGGAAGCGTCTCGGTCGACGCGACCGAAGCGATTTTGACGAAGCTCTTCGGCGAAGTTTTTTGACGGTTTCGAAACCTGAAACGGGAGCGTTCGAGCGTCGCCGAGAGGATAAAAAGGCGGTCGATTTTCGATCCTTCATCCTTCATCCTTCAGGATTTTTACTATAGTATATATCTTAAAGGATGAAGGATGACCTAGAGCTATAGCGTTAGGTTAATAGTTATCTATTATTTATCCCTCTTTAAAGCGAGGGATAAATAATAATAACCATTACCTTCCACGCTAGCGGGCGCCTCCCTTGAAGCGTTAAGGATTTAAAAAAGAAAAAAGAGAAACCGCGCGAACCGAGAGGGGAAAGGCGCGGCGAGGCCCGGGGCGAGAGGGCGTCCCCCGAGAGTCGACCGGGGGAAAGAAAGTTAGACGGAAGCTAACTTTCAGACGAAATTTTGCCGCTCGAAGGTACTACCCCCCAAAAAACTTCCCGATGAGGGAAGGGGAACTAGTCGGCTCGGGGTAAAGACTTTTTTTGAACGCGCGGTCGTCGGGGCGAAAAACGTCTTTTCGACGGTTTCGGGGTAAGACGAAGGGTTGGTGAACGATGACAAAGAGAGAGGCGCGGGTCGACGCCGTAACGCGTCTGACGCCGGAAGCGTTGGCGCGACGGCTTTCGTCGGCGTTCGGCGAAAAGGTCGAGCCGGAACGCGTCGCCGAAATCGCACGCGACGCCGGTTTGCTCGACGACGAGAAAAAAATCGTTTTTTTGGACTACTTAGCCTTTTTGATTCGTAATACTTGACGACGGACTCGCGGACGGAGGAAATTTTGAAAGCGGATATTCGGAAGTTGAAGCCGGTCGAGACGCTTCGGCTTGTTAATTCGCGCTCCGCCGAAACGCTAAGCGAGTCGCGACTCCGGCGCGACCGAGCGCGCTCCGGCGACAAAATCGGCGACGGTTCGACGGTCGACTTGCTCAAATACGCGGCGTACCTAACGCTTCGATACGACGGGCCGAAACGCTTAACGCCGAAAATCGCGACCTTGGCGGAAAACGTCGCGACCGGATACGAAGCGATTCGCAACGCCGCCCGCGACCGCGCTTCCGAGTCGGTTCGCGCCGCGCAGGAGATCGGCGAGTTGCCGCCGGTGAAGAATCCGGAACGCCGCGCCAAGGCGGAAGCGTCGTTTTTGTATTTTTGCCAAGCGTATTTCGGGAGCCTGTTTTATCTCGCTTGGTCGGAAATTCACTTCCAAATCGTCGCGAAAATCGAGCGAGTCGTTCGCAACGGCGAGCGGTTCGCGTTGGCGACGCCGCGCGGGACGGGGAAGACGACGTTTTCCGTCTTGGCGGTTCTTTGGGCGGCGCTGACCGGGAAAACCGATTACGTCGTTTTGATCGCCGCGTCGAGCGACCGCGCTCAAAATTTGCTCGAGACGATCAAGACTTGGCTGGAAACGAACGCCGAGCTTGCGTCCGACTTCCCGGAAGTTTGCGTTCCGATTCGAAAACTCGAACGCGTCGCGCACCGGCAAAAGGGGCAACGGTATCGCGGCGTTCCGACGCGGATCGAGTGGGGCGCGAATAAAATCGTTTTCCCGACGCTCGAAGGAGCGCGAACGTCCGGCGTCGTTATCCAGTGCGCCGGTATGTCGGGCGCCGAGATTCGCGGGCTCCAACACGCTCGCGCCGACGGAACGCTCGTTCGCCCGACGCTCGCTTTCGTCGACGACCCGCAAACGCGCGACTCGGCGCGAAGCAAGGCGCAGACCGACGTTCGCGAGCAAATTATCAAGGCGGATATTCTCGGGATGGCGGGGCCGGGGAAAAAAATCGCGCTCCTGATTACGACGACCGTCGTTTGCGAAAACGACTTGGCTTGCCGCTTGCTCGACCGAAAAAAGAATCCCGGTTTTCGCGGCGAAAAGTATCGGCTTTTGGAGTCGCCGCCGACGAACGCCGCGCTTTGGGACGAGTACCGCGCGATTCTCGAAGCGGAACTCGCGAACGACGGCGACGGTTCGCAGGCGACGGAATTTTATCGGGCGAACCGCGAGGCGATGGACGAAGGCGCGGTCGCGTCGTGGCCAGCGCGGCATAACGACGACGAACTGTCGGGGATTCAGTTCGCGATGAATCTCAAATTCCGCGACGAAGCGGCGTTTATGAGCGAGTATCAAAACGAGCCGGTCGTCGTCGACGAAGGCGACGGCGAGGTGTTGAGCGCGGAGGAAATCGTCGCGAAAACGAGCGGTTGCGGACGCGGCGCGGCGCCGACCGAAAGCCAAATCTTAACCGGCTTCGTCGACGTTCACAAAGACCTGCTCTTTTGGGCGGCGGTCGCGTGGGAGCGCGATTTCGGCGGCGCCGTCGTCGATTGGGGCGTTTATCCGGAGCAACCGAAGCGCGATTTTTACCGTTTGGCGGACGCGTCGCCGACGCTTCTCGACGCTCACCCCGGCGCGGGGCTCGAAGGCGCGATTTACGGCGCGTTGAAAGCGCTGACCGACAAAATGATCGGCGACGGCGTTCCCCGCGACGACGGGTTGATTATGCGTTTCGACCGCGTTCTTATCGACGCGAACTGGGGGCAGTCGACCGACGTCGTTTACCGTTTTTGCCGACGTTCGCCGCACGGGGCGATTTTGACGCCGTCGCACGGCGTTTACGTTGGCGCGTCGTCTCGACCGTTTAGCGATTACCGGCGCAAGCGCGGCGACTTAATCGGCCCGCATTGGCGCGTTCCGGCGGAACCGGGTTCGCGCAACGTCCGCCGCGTCCTTATCGACGCGAACTTTTGGAAGTCGTTCGTTCACGGGCGGCTCGCGACGCCGGAGGGCGACGTCGGTTCGCTTTCGTTGAGCGGCGAGGAAAGAGAACGCGCGGCGCTTGCGAAACACTTGACGGCGGAGTATCGCGTCGCCGTCAAGCGCGAAGATTCGGAGCGTCGCGTCGACGAGTGGAAGATTCGGCGCGGACGTCCGGACAACCACTGGTTCGACTGTTTGGTCGGTTGCGCCGTCGGCGCGTCGATGAGCGGGGCCGTTTTGCCGACGTCGCGCAACGCCGAACCCGAACCGACGGAGCGTCGTTCGGCGCCGCGTCGCGTTTCGTTCGCCGAAATTCAACGAGAACGCCGTCGCGGTCGATAGCGCGGCGCGAGAGGAGAAAAGAAGTGGAGAAAGCGCGTTTCCCGTTTGCGTCGCCGCTCCGTTATCCGGGCGGGAAGACGAAGCTCGCGCCGACGGTCGCGGCGATTTTGGACGCCTCCGGGCTCGGCGCGGACGTTTGTTTCGCCGAACCGTTCGCCGGAGGCGCGGGCGTCGCGACGTCGCTTCTTCTCGCCGGGCGCGTCGCCGAAATCGCGTTGAACGACGCCGACGAAGCGGTCGCGGCGTTTTGGTCGGCGATTTTGAACGAGACGGAGCGTTTCGTCGACGCGATTCGAACGGTTCCGCTCGACCTCGCCGAACGAGAACGGCAAGCGCGGATTTACGCCGAACGACGCGGCGCGCTTTCGTTCGAGTTGGGGTTCGCGTTCTTTTACCTGAACCGGACGAGTCGGTCGGGAATCGCGACCGCCGGGCCGATCGGCGGCGCCGCGCAAGCCGGAGCGGACAAACTCGACGCTCGCTTCAACCGCGAAACGCTCGTTCGCCGCGTCGTCGCGCTCGCCGAACGCCGGGACGCGATTCGCGTTTCTTGCGCCGACTTCGCGACGTTTCTCCGGAGTTTGCGGAGCGAGACGCCCGACCGTCGCGTCGTCGTTTTCGCCGACCCGCCGTATTGGACGCAGGGCCCGCGCCTTTATCGGCGTTCGTTCGACGCGTCCGAACACGCCCGACTTGCCGACGCGCTCTTGAACGACGTCGCGGCGCCTTGGCTCTTGACTTACGACGACGCTCCGGAGATTCGCGCGCTTTATCCCGGCGTCGAGGCGCGACCGCTTTCCGCGTCGTATTGCGCCGCCCGGCGAAAGACCGGCGCGGAGGTTTTGTTCCAAAAGACGGCGGCGGGACTCAACGTTTAGGAGAACGAGAATGGAAAACGAAAAAATCGACAAGAGACTTGAAGAATTTGCGGAACACGCCGCCGCGCCGAAAAAGGTCGCGACCGACGCCGGAAGCGTCGAGCAATATTCGATCGCGGAACAAATCGCAGCGCAGGAATATTTGCGCAAACGCTCCAACGGCGGCGCCGCGAACGCGATGAAAAAAGTCGGGTTCGCGCGCTTCCGACACGCCGATTAAGCGCGGTTCGGCGTCGAGGTTCTTAGTCGGCGGCGTTCTTTTGCGCGATCGCTTCCAGAACGAGATTGCGCAAAACTTCGCCGGTTTCGCGGGAACCGACGAACGCTTCGAACAATTTTCCGACGTCGCCGACCTGAAAATTTTAACCTTTTTTTTCGCTTAAACGTTTTTTTCGCGTCGCTCGTCGTATCCGTTGCGACGGACGGTTAAAACAAAGGCGACGCGAGGGCGATTTTGGGGTTTTTCGGGCGATTGATAAGGCGACGACGCGAAGAAGCGAACGAGGCGAGCGAAAACGTTTTGTTCAAAGAACTCGTTTTGCGCGCGGCTTCTCGGTACGACGCGGCGCGAACGTCGCGAGAACTTGACGCTTATTGGAGCCGCGCCGATTCGCTCGGCGGCGACGCGGCGCTCGATCCGGACACGCGACGGCGACTTCGCGAGCGGTCGCGGTACGAGTTCGCGAACAACTGCTACGCTCGCGGCGCCGGGCTTCTTTGGGCGAACGCGGTCGTCGGAAGCGGCCCGCGTCCGCAACTGCTCGGCGACGATCGCAAGTTTAATAAGCGCGTCGAATGGGCGTTTTGCGAATGGGCGGAGGAAATCGGACTCGCCGCGAAATTACGCTCGATGAGAGTTTCGCGCTTCGTCGACGGCGAGGCGTTCGCGCTCTTGCACGGAAACCCAAATCTCGCCGGGCCGGTAAAGCTCGACGTTTCGCCGTTCGACGCGGAGCGCGTTCGGGCTCCTTACGATTCGAACGACTCGCTCGACGTCGACGGGCTGAAAATCGACGAATACGGGAATCCGGTTTCGTATCGAGTCGCGTCGACGCGGCTCGGCGACTTGTCGGTCGACTTTTGCCGTTACGGTTCGCGGCGGTCGGTTCCGTCGAGTTGGGACGTCGCGACGACGTACAAGGCGAACGAAGTCGTTCATTGGTTTCGCCGAACGTTTTCCGAGCAACGACGCGGGGAACCGGAACTCGCCGTCGCGCTTCCGCTTTTCGCGCTTTTGCGGCGCTACACCTTGGCGGTCGTCGCGGCGGCGGAGATCGCGGCGGATTACGCGGCCGTCCTTAGTACGAACGAGTGCGCGGTCGAGTACGGCTCGAAGCCGCCGGAATTGCCGAAATGGTTCGACGAAGTCGAAATCGCGCGCGGGTCGGCGATGACGTTGCCGGAAGGTTATTCGTTGACGCAACTTCGAGCGGAGCAACCGACGACGACTTACGGCGATTTTAAGCGGGAACTGCTCGGCGAAATCGGGCGGTCGTTGCAAATTCCGGTGAATCTGTTGCTCGGCGACAGCTCGAAACACAATTACGCGTCGGGGCGGCTCGATTGGCAAGAGTACGCGCGGGCGATTCGGCTCGAACAACGCGAATGCGGCGTTTCCGTTTTAAGGTCGATTTTCGCCGCTTGGTATCGCGAGTTCGCGCTGGTCGAACGGCAAAGCGGGCGGAGCGCGCTTTCCCCGCCGCCGGTCGCTTGGTATTGGGACGGGTTCGAACACGTCGACCCGAAAAAGGAAGCGGAGGCGCAAGCGATTCGGTTGCGGTCGAACGCGACGAACCTCGCGATCGAATACGGCAAGTTGGGACTCGATTACGAAGACGCGTTGCGACAGCGCGCGAACGAAATTAAATTGCTTCGAGAACTCGGTTTGCCGCTCGACGAAGCGGTTCCGCAAACGGCGAGTTCCGACGACGAAGACGAAAACGAAGGAGAAGACGGCGACGATGAAGGCGACGAAAATTAACTTGCTTTGCGGCGAACCGTTGAAATTCGCCGCGTCGAACGACGACGCTCCGGCGCGATTCGAGATGGTCGCCTATACCGGCGCTTTGATGGAAACCGCCGGATACGACTTGCCGGTCGTCGTCGACTTGAACGGAATCGAACTCGCCAAGCCGAAAATCCCGGTCTTTTACGCGCACTCTTTTTCGCGCGGAATCGGACACGTCGAGAAGAGCGAAATCCGCGACGGCAAGCTCGTCGTCGAGGGCGTCGCGTCGCGCAAGACCGAATGGGCCGAAGATTTTACGTCGTCGTCCCGCGCCGGGTTCCCTTGGGAAGCGTCGATCGGAGCGTATCCGACGAAAATCGCGGAAGTTCGAGCGGGCGAAACGGTCGACGTCAACGGTCGAACGTTCGAAGGGCCGCTTTACGTCGTCGAAGCGGCGAAACTGTACGAAATTAGCGTCGTCGAATACGGCGCGGACTCGGCGACCTCGTCGACCGTCGTTTGCGGGTCGACGCTCGAAAACAAGGAGGAAAAACCGACGATGGAAACGAAAAACGAAAAGAAAGAAACCGAAACCGGCGTCGAAACGAGCGACGTCGAACGCTCGATCCAAGCGGCGCGCGAAGCGCAAGCGCGGGAAGTCGAGCGCGTCGAAGAGATTCGGCGCCGCGCGAAGTCGGTCGAATGCAGCGGCGAAACGCTTGCGACGGCGATTCGCGACGGCTGGGAGCCCGACCGTTTCGAGTTGGAAATCTTGCGAGCGTCGCGACCGACCGCGCCGACGCCGCGAACCTCGGGCCCGAAATTGACGGACGGCGCGCTGGAAATCGTCGCGCTTCGAGCGGGCGCGACCGGGTTCGACGAAAAGCGTTATTCCGAAGCCGACCTCGAAGCCGCCGACCGTTATCGCGACGCGGGGCTCGAAGAGTTCGTCGAATTGGTTTGCGGTCAACCGCTTCCGCGTTACAAACGCGACGCGAAAGGCTGGTTGCGAGCGGCGTTCTCGACGACCGCGCTTAGCTATGTGTTGTCGCGAGCGGCGAACGCGGCGCTTTTGGCGGGGTTCGAATACGTCGAAAGCGAATGGCGGCAAGCCTTCAAAATTTCGTCCGTTCACAACTTCCAAGCGCACGAACGCTATCGACTTAGCGACGGCTTGAAATTTGAGAAAGTCCCGCGCGGCTCCCGGCTGAAACACGGGACGGTTTCCGACGAGAAATACGAAGTCAAGGCCGGGACTTACGGGATTATGTTCGCGCTCGAACGCGAGGATTTGCGCAACGACGACCTCGGCGCGCTGACTCGAATTCCGCAACGCATCGGGATGGGCGCCGCCGACGCGGTGAACGAAGCGTGTTGGGAGCTTTTCCTGAACCCGCCGAAAACGAAAGACGGCAAGGACTTCTATTCGACGGCGAACAAAAACCTTTTGACCGGCGCGAAGTCGGAACTTTCGCTCGACGCGATCTCCGAAGCGCGCAAGCAGTTCGCCAAAATGACGCGCAAGGGCGGGGCGCCGATCGGCGTTCGTCCGTCGATTTTGCTCGTTCCGCCGGAACTCGAAGACAAGGCGTTGATGTTGACGAAAGCGACGCAGTTCGTCGGCGGCGCGGACGGAACGTTGTCGCCGTCGAATTACAACCCGCAAGTCGGACGGTTTAAGGTCGTTTCGTCGAGTTATTTGAGCGCCGAAGGTTGGACGGGCGCGAGCGAAAAGGCTTGGTTTTTGTTGACCGACCCGAACCGTCTCGCGGCGTTCGAAGTCGCGTTTCTCGACGGGAAAGACCAGCCGACGGTCGAGCAAGCGGACGCGGACTTCGACACGCTCGGCGTTCAGTTTCGCGGGTACGTCGACTTCGGCGTTGCGGCGCAAGACTTTCGCGGCGTCGTCAAGTCGACCGGGGAGGCGTAATCGTTGGCCGACTCGGAGCTTAAAGGGAACTTGCGCGTCGTCCGTCGGAGCGACGGAAGCGGCGGCGAACTCGCCGTCGAATCGAGTTTGAGCGTCGGCGGCGTCGCGTTCTCGGAGAAGTTGGACGTCGCGGCGGCCGCGCCGCTTTTCGACGCGTCGAAGGTTTACGTCGTCGGCGACGTCGTCGCTTTCGGCGGGCGGTTTTGGCGACGCGTCGCGGACTCGGGGACGCCGAGCGAGTTCGTCGAAGACGATTGGGAAAAGAAAACGTTAATCGAATTGATAAAGGAGACGTAAATGGCTGTCGCTGTGCGAAAATATAACGCGGGCGCGATCGATTGGCTGAACGACGCGGGTGAAACGCTGGAATCGGGCGCGATCGTCGTCGCCGGGAATTTGGTCGGCTGTCTCGTTCGTCCGACGGCGCCCGGCGAGGTCGGGACATTGGAAACGGACGGCGTTTGGGAGTTCCCGAAAGGCGCCGAGTCGTTTTCCGTCGGCGCGGCGTGTTATTGGGACGACGCGACGGAGACGATCGTTTCGACCGGGGACGTTTGCGTCGGCGTTTGCGTCGAAGAGGCCGCGTCGGACGCGGCGACCGTTTCGGTCGCGCTGAATTATCGGGCGGCGTAATCTTTGGATTGGGTCGCGCTTTACGATTACGATTCCGGCTCCGAAACGGAAGCGATTCGCGTCGGAACCGGAACGCGCGTCGCCGTTTACGACGCCGAGACGGGGGACGATTTGACGGACGAACTGGAAGTCGCCGGAACGTTCGTTTACGCGGAATCGGACGAAACCGACGGCGCGCTCGACGCGTTGGACGGCGCGTTTTCGACGTTTAAAGATTGGACGCGCGTCGCTTTGGTCGCGCTCGACTTGTAGCGCTTAACGCGGAGGACGAAACGACGGACGTTTTGCGAGAGGGTATCGAATATTTGAGCGATTCTTTGCGTCGATTTGCGGCGCAAGACGCGGTCGTCGTTCGCGACGGAAACATAATCCTCGAAACGCCCGTCGTTTTGGGCGCGACGCGAGTCGAGATTTACGACGAGTTCGGCGCGAAAACGACGTCGAGAAAGGTCGATTTGATCTTTTTCGACGCCCGGTTTTACCGTCCGAAACGCGGCGACGTCGTCAAAACGAACGGCGAAACCTACGTCGCGACGCCGATCGGCGACGAGCTTTGGCGTTATTGCGACCCGCAACGTTCGGCGTTTCGGGTTCACGCGCAAGCGTCGGCGGACGACGCGCTTTAACGGAGCGAAAGATAAATGAGCGAAAATAAAACTTCTTCGTCTTTTGCCTTCGCGCGGTCGCTCGCGAACGTTGTCGGCGACGAAATCGCCGTCGGCGCGACGGTCGAAGCGACGTTCGCGCCGGTTTACGAAGTCGGTTCCGACCGAGGTTTGAAAATCGAAATCGCGCCGGTCGCTCGACGCGCCGTTTCGACGACTCGCGACGGTTGGTCGTCGGCGCTGGTCGCGCAAATCGCGATTCGGAAACACATCGGAACGGAGCGCGACTTCGAGCGAATCGACGAACTTATCGCGCTCGAAGAACGAATCGAAAAAGCGCTTTTGCTTCGACGTGTTCCTCTTGACGACGGGCGCGAGGTCGTCGTCGAGAGCGTCGAGACGAAGGCGATTTACGACGCGGCTTCGTTGACGAACCAAGGCGTTTTCGTCGGCGTCTTGGAAGTCGTCGCGTCGACCGGCGAGCTTTATTTTTATTGAGGAAAGACGATGAGACGCTTTTTTTTCGCGGCGGCGGTCGCTTTCGCGGCGGTTTGGGGCGCCGAGCGCGTCGAAGCGCAAACGCCGCGCCGCGTCGAGAATTTGACCGACCTTCACCGCGCGACGTTCCGTTTGCGAGCGGTCGACGCGTCGGGGCGCGGCCGCGTCGGAACGGGTTCGCTGAACGCGCTCGACGGCGGTCGGTATCTCGGCAGCACGAACTGGCACGTCGTGGACGGTTACGTCGACGTCGTCGCCGAGTTTTTCGGGGACGGACGCCCCTTTTCCGTCCCGGCGCGAGTCGAGTGGTCGCGAGGCGACGACCGTCCGACCGACTGCGCCGTCGTGTCGATTCAAGCCGACGCGCTAACCGCTTACGCGCCGCCGGTTATCCCGCTCGCGGCGGAGGGCGAACGTCCGCGCGTCGGCGACGTTATTATTTCCTGCGGTTGTTCCGAGGCGCGCGCCCCGTTTGCGTTCGTCGGTTACGTCGAGGATTTTTTCGGCAAGGTCGCGCGCTTCTATCCGGCTCCGAAAGGCGGACAGAGCGGGAGCGCCGTGTTGCGATATTATCCGGACGACGGTTGGAGGCTCGTCGGTTGGGTTACTTATCGCGTCGGCGACGAGCGAACGCAATCGGAGGAACAAATGCGCGGCGGAATCGTCGGCGTCGACGCGTTTTACGCCGCGCTCGACGACGGGCGAACGCGAACGAACTTCGACGTTTCGCCGGGGAAACCGTCCCCGCCGCCGGGGATGACGTGGTGCGCCTTCGACGATTCGCTCGGGACGTCCGCCGTCGAACCGCTTGAAAAATCGGCGACGCTCGGAACCTTGAACGGTTTGGACGGCGGCGAAATCTTGTCGCTGGACGAGTTGGCGCGGGACTTTTACGCGAAGTTCGACGCGCCTTCGGCGACGGAAGCTCCGCCGATCGCGTTTGCGATCGGTTCGACCGACGTCGCGACGAAACCGGTCGCGAGCGGAACGCGGATTAGCGTTTTGTTCTACACGATGAACGGTTGCGTCGCGTGTCGACAAGCGGAGCCGGTCGCCGCGAAGTTTCAAGCGCAAGGACGCCCGATTCGATCGTTTAACGTTTCCAATCCGGAGGGGAAGGCGGACGCAGACCGGCGCGGCGTTCTCGAATTTCCGACGTTCGTTTGTTACCGAAGCGACGACGGCGGCGCGAGTTGGCGCGAAATCGCGCGTTTCGTCGGCGTTTCGAGCGATTTGGAAACGCGGCTCGAACAAATCTTTTCGCTCGGCGCGCAAGGAGGCGCGACCGGGCCGCCGCCGTCGCCGTCGCGTCCGTCGCCCGGCGACGCGGCGCGTCGTCTCGCCGATTTGTATCGCGATAGTTTGCGGTACGTTCCGCGCGACGGCGGGCGCTCGCAACCGTCGCCGGGCGCGGCTCCCGACCCGATTCTCGGCGGGCGCGTCGTCCCGGAAACGTTCGGGCTTTGGAACGTCGATCCCGACGCCGTTCAAAAGATTCTCGACGATCTTTGGGAAGAGAAGAAGGCGGCGGTCGACGAAAGACTTCGGCGGCTCGTCGTCAATATGGTCGCGCTCAACGGCGCCGCGACGTTCGCCGTCGTTTGGCTCGCGCTTAAACTCTTCCGTCGCAAGGAGAAGGAATGACGCGGCAGTTCGTTTTCTTCGACGACGACAAGATTCTCGACGCGGTCGACAAGGCGACGCGGCGCAACCTTTCGAAGTTCGGCGCTTACGTCCGCCAACGGGCGCGGCGGTCGATTCGCAAGCGGAAAAAGGCGTCCGCGCCGGGTGCGCCGCCGTCGTCGCATACGGGAAATCTCAAACGCGGAATCGTGTTCGGATACGACCGAACGCGCGGAAGCGTCGTCGTCGGGCCGATCAAAAACCGTTCCGGAGTCGCGCCGCAAACGTTGGAACACGGCGGATTTACGCGCGACTTAACGACGCCGGAATTTCGAATCGGCGCGAAAGCTCCGGTTCGTTGGGCGCGCGGCAAGCGACGAATGGTTTACGTCGAGCTTGCGACGGAACGCGACGTCGAGACCGCGAAGCGTTTTTGGGAAGAGGCGGGAAAACGACCGGCGGCTTACGTCCGAGCGCGTCCGTATATGGGCCCGGCTCTCGACGCGGAGCTTCCGAGAGCGCCGGAGCTTTGGCGTAATTCGGTCGTGCGATAAACGGCGATATTAAAACGAGTAAGGAGACAAAAATGGCGGCGATTAAAACGATTACGACCAAAATTATTATGGGGCGCGACGGCGTCTTTGAAATCGACGACACGAAAGTTCCGGGAATCGTGTCGGTTTCGTTGACGTATCAACGCGAGCTTGTCGACGTTACGACGCGCGACGACGGCGGCTGGACGAAAAAGTATCCGGGCATCAAGAGCGCGACCGCCGAAGTCGAGCTGTTTCGAATCGAAGGCGACGCGACGCAAGACCTCTTTTGGCAGGCGTGGCACGCGGAAGCCGCCGCGCTCGCGTGTCGGATTTTGTCGAAGGCGAGTTGTCGCGGACTTTCCGGCGATTGGGTCGTTTCGAATATCGCCGAAGACCAAGGGAAAGACGGCGCGGCGACTCATAAAATTTCGCTTGAAAACTTCGGCGAATTGGAAGAAATTAGCTCGACGGCGCCGACGAGTTTCTAAGCCGCGAAAGATTGGGAGTAAGGAGGGAATATGCGCGTTTTTCACGATTCCGACAAGAACCGTTGGGAACTCAAATTGACGCTCGGCGCCGCGAAGCGCGTCTTCGACGAAACCGGCGTCGATTTGCTGAATCCGACGAAAATCGGGACGGACGGGCGCACCGTCTTGCAAAAGCTCGTTACGGGCGATTTGCTGGTCGGCGGCGTCGTCTTCGCGATGATCGGCGACCAAATTCGAGAACGCAAACTCGACGAAAAAGAAGTTTACGACGCGTTCGACGCGGCGACGATTACCGCGATGTGCGACGCCTTTTTTGCGGAGTTGCGCGATTTTTTTATCGCTCGCGGTCGCGAGTATCTCGCGAAAGCGCTCGAAGAAGAGCGTCCGAACGCCGAAACCGTCGACAAAAAGATCGCGGCGGCGACCGGGACGCTTGGAGCGAAATTGTGCGACTTGCTGGACGCGCAAACTGTCCCGGTTTTCGAGAGCTAACGTTCGGCGAATTATGTGATTACGCCGAGGCGGCGAGCGAACGCGATTGCGCGCTCGTCGCGCGCCTTTGCGCCGTCGTCGCGAACGCGCACGGCGCCGAGCGGAGCGAAGACAGCTTCAATCCGTATTACGCCGACGAGACGGACGAAGAAGTCGTCGACGATATGAGCGAGTTCATTCGCCGGACGCGAGATTAGAAAAGCGCCGCCGTTCGAACGGCGACGCTTTTTTTCAACGCTAACGGGACGTTTCGGCGTCGTTCGTCGCGACGGCGGTTAGCGCGAGCGTCCGGACGGCGGCGGCGAGCGAGAGTCCGCGAGCGTTCGCAAACGCTTGGAGCGGTTCGAGTTCCGCGTCGTTTACGCGAACGTGGATTTTGTGGTCGCGTCGCTCTTCGTCCGTCGCGGGCATCCGCCCCTTCGCCTTAGCGCCGCGCAACCGTCGCAATTCGCGGCGGTCTTCGGCGATTAGGAAGGGGAGGGCGTTCGAGTAAGCGCGGTCGGCGATTTTGGCTTGCTCTTCCGGAGGCAGGGCGCGAAATTGTTTAATGTCGAAAGCCATAAACGTTAATTTCCTTCGGGTTGCGGTTGTTCGTCGAGTTTGGTTTTCAAACCGTAACGGCGGGCGATTTCGTCCCCCATCACGTCGCGAAGACGTTGCAGGTCGGCGTAAATTTCGGCGTAAACTTCTTCGAGCGAAGGTTGCGCGCCGCCTTGTTTGGCGCGAAGCGACGTTAAACGTCCGGAGTATTTAGTTCCGAGGTCGAGCGTTTCGGCGCCGCCGGGGATTTCTTCGCGAATCGCCGCGTTGACCGCCTGACGAGATTTTTGCCGTTTGTATCTTTTGGTAAGGTCGAGTATGCTCATTTTACGTTCCTTTCGCGAATGAAGCGGTTTCCCGCTCCCCGCTTGCGCGGGGAACGAGTCGCCGGTCGGTTGTTAGTATGGAGTCGAGGTCTCGATTTTGACCGTCGTCGGCCCGATTTGGTATCGAACCTTGACAATCTCGACGACTTCGGCTCCGCGTTTCGAGGCTTGGTCGGCGTCGGAAACCGATTTCGTTTTCCAACGCTTTCCGTCGGCTTCAACAACGATAAAGAAACGATTAGTATCCATTCTACTGCTCCTGTTAAAGGAAAGTGAAAATGATCGTTGAAGGAACGCTTCCTTCAACCGACAAGAGTATTATACTTTATTTTTGGTGGCTGTAAATAGATTAAGCGAGATTTTCCCCGACTTTTTAAGGAATTTTTATGAGCGTTGGAGCGATTCGCGCGGGGCGGGCTTACGTCGAGCTAAGCGCCGACAACCAAAAACTTATCGCGGCGTTGAAGCGAGCCGAGGAAAGCGTCGCCCGGTTCGGCGCGAAGGCGTCGGAACTCGGAGCGCAGTTTGCGACGTTGGGCGTCGCGACCGCCGCGCCGCTCGCGTTCGCCGTGCAAAATTTCGCGGCGTTCGACGACCAAATGCGAGTCGTGCAAGCGGTTTCCGGTTCGACCGGCGCCGAGTTCGAGGCGTTGACGGCGAAAGCGCGCGAACTCGGTCGCACGACGTCCTTTACGGCGGAGCAAGTCGCGAGCGGAATGGTCGAACTTGGACGCGCCGGGTTCAAAGCGCCGCAAATCGACGCGGCGATCGCGTCGGTAATGGATTTGTCGCGTTCGACGCAAACGGAAATTCCGCTCGCGACGGAGATCGCCGGAAACGCGTTGCGAGCGTTCGACTTGGAAGCGAGCGAAATGGGGCGCGTCTGCGACGTCTTGACCGCGACGGCGAACAACTCGTCGCAAACGCTCGAAGATTTGGGCGAAGCGTTCAAGTTCGTCGCGCCTATTGCGAAAGACGCCGGAACGTCGATCGAAGACGCGGCGAAAATCGTCGGAACGCTCGCGAACTTCGGGATTAAAGGTTCCTTGGCGGGAACCGCGTTCAAAAACATCCAGTTGAAGATGACCGACCCCGACGTTCAAAAGCGCTACAAGGAACTCGGAATCGACGTCGTCGACGCCGACGACGGTTCGCTTCGCAATATGGCGGACGTATTGCGCGAACTCGGCGCCGCGACCGCTTCAATGCCGAACGCGGAAAAGCTCGCGACGTACAAAGACTTGTTTTCGATGTACGGCTTGAGCGGCGGCGTGAAGCTGACTTCGGCGAATTTTACCGGAATGTACGACGCGATCGACAATTCGCAAGGAACGGCGGCGGAAACGGCGGCGGCGATGGATACCGGAATCGGCGGGGCGTTTCGTTTGACGGAATCCGCGCTCGAGGGGGTGAAACACGCGCTCGGCGACGCGCTAACGCCGACGCTGAAAGAGCTTGCCGACGAGATTCAACGCGTCGCCGGAACGACGAGCGCTTGGATCGCCGAGAATAAAGAAACGGTCGTTTGGATTGCGAAAGCGGCGGCGGTCGCGACGGTCGCGGGCGGTTCGATGTTGGCTTTGGGGCAAGGCGCGAAAATGGCGTCGTCGACCTTTTCGGCGCTTCGGACGGTCGGACAAGGCTACGTCGGCGTCCTGAACGCCTTGACCGGTTCGTCCAACGCCGCGACGCGAGCCGCGCGAGCGCGCGAAATCGCCCAAAAGAAATTGGCGGTCGAGACGAAAGCGCAAGCGCAACTCGACCGCGCTTACGCCGCCGAAACGAAGGCGAACGCGGCCGCGCGGGCTCTCGGTTTAGAGCTAACGAAAGCGGAGACGGCGGCGGCGAAAGCGCGATTTGTCGGCGAACGTCTTTCCTTTGAGGCGCAAGCGGATTCGATTCGCGGCGCTTACAACCTCGCGGCGGCGAAGCGTCAAGAAGCGACGCACGCTCGAATCGCGGCGACGGCGACGCTGCAGAACGCGCGCGAAGCGGCGAACTCGGCGGTTCAAATGTCGCGAGCGGCGGCCGGAGGCGCGCTGTTGCGGCGTTCGTTCGCTATGCTCGCCGCGTCGCTCGGCCCGATGTTGGCGATCGGCGCGGTTACTTACGCGATCACCCAATTTGGCGAAGCGTCGGCGCGAGCCGCCGAGAAGGCGAGGGAAGCGAGCGACGCGGCGGCGGAAACGTCTCGCGCAAACCAAGAACAGCGCGATAGTTACAAAACGCTTTTCGAACGTCTCGAAGAACTTAACGCGAAATCCGCGTTGACCAACGCCGAATTTGTCGAAGCGAAGGGAATTATCGCGCAACTGACCGGCGCTTACGGCGAACTCGGCTTCACGCTCGACGAAACGGCGAAGAAGTTTGGCGGTCTTGCCGAAGCGCAAGAAGCGTTCAATAAAAAACAACGAGAGCAAAGAAAGGCCGACCTCGCAAACGAAGACGCCGCGTTAAACGCCGAGCTTGAACAACTTGCGAAACGACGCGACAATCTTATCGGCGACGATTTGACGCTCGGCGGCTATATTGCGGGCGTTAAACACTTTTTCGGTATGCAAGGCGGAACGGAAGAGCAAATTACGGAAATTAACAATCGCGAAGCCGAAATTCGCCGCAAGTTAGCCGCAAATAAACTTGAAGCGGAAGGACTTAAGGTTCAAGAAGACGCGGCGCAAGCGGCGGCGGAAGAGAGCGAGGCGCAAGGCGGGGGCGGGAAGTCGAAACCGGAAGTCTCCGAAGAAGACCTTGACAAGGCGAAAAAGACGTCGGACGATTACGACGAAGACGCGGTCGACGACCCGTTCGAGAAGAAGCGTCAAGAGATCGCCGACAAGTTCGACGCTTACGCCGAAGCGCAAAAGACGATCGCGGCCGCGTCGAGCGACCCGAACGCGGAAGCGATTCGAGCGGCGAACGTCGCCGACGCGCAAGAGCGGGCGGCGCGGGATACGCGACGCGTTAATTTCGAAGAGCGGCTCGACGGAATCTCCAAGATCGGCTCGGGACGAACGGAAGCGCGACGCGACCTCGGCTGGGCGCAAGCGCGAAACGCGGCGGCGAATATGGCGCTCGCCAACGCGACGGCGGGACGCTTTACCGCCGAAGAAAAACAAGAGGCGTTCGACAAGAAGCGCGCCGCCGACCGAGGCGTCGCGGACGCGGAAAAGGAGCTTCGCGCCGCCAAGCTGTCGAAAGACGCGACGCGAATCAAGGCGGCGGAAGACAAACTCGCCGACGCTTGCGACCTCGCCGACGCGGAAACGACGAACTACGCGTCGTTCGACGTCGAGACGGCGCGCGGGCTCGTTCGGCAAACCGCGAACGAAGTCAAAGGGTTCGCTTTCGAAGCGTCGCACGAAAACGCCGACGCCGCTTACGCGCGGTTTATCGCGGCGAACGAAGCGCTCGACGACGCTTACGCGAGCGGCGACGAGAAGCAAATCGAAGCCGCCGAGGAAGAGGTCGCCAACTCGCAAGCCGACTTGGAAACCGCGAACGCCGACCTCGCGGCGATCGTCGAAGGCGCGCAAGCGGGACAAGCGCAACTCGCTTCGAGCGGCTCGTTTAACGCGTTCGAAGCGGCGGGGCTCGGCTCGAACGATTGGGAGAAAACGGAGATGGAGAAGCAAAGCGCGTTTCTTCAAAGAATTGCCGACGCGGCGGAAAAGGCGGCGAACGCCGACGACGAGGGAGACGACGACGCGATATGAGCGCAAGTTATTTGACGGTCGGAGGTTCCGACGCGCTAACGGTCGAGAAAAACGACGCGCTTTCGGTCGATTCGCTCGCGGTCGACGGGCGGCTTTACGGTTCCGGAACGGTCGCGACGAAATCGCGGGCGCTTTCCGTTTCCGGCGTCGCGGCGGCGTCGGTCGAGTACGTTTTCGAAGACGATTTGATCGAAATCGGCGAAACGTTCGACTCCGGCGAACGGAGTTACGGCGCGTCGCCGCAAAGCGTCCGGAAATACCGGATTCGCGGAACGGACGACCGTTTCGTCGCGTATATGAGGGCGATGAATTACTTAGCGAAAAACTTCCAGCTCGACGCGAACGCGTTCCCGACGGACGACGGCTTGACCCTTTCGTCGGCGACGTTGAAGCCGCTTCCGGGCGTGAAGGCTTGGGAGTTCGAAGCGACTTTCGCAAAACCGCAAACGGTCGTCGAAGAATGCGATTACGAGTTTTCGACGACCGGAAAGACGGCCCGCTTAACGCATTCGCTCGAAACGGTTTCCGCGACGCCGCGCGAAGGCTTCGAAGTAATCGACTTCGAATGCGGCGTCAACGCGAACCGAAACGGCGGTTTCGACGGATACGACGTTTTCGTTCCGCACGCGCAAACGACGATAACGCAATCGCTTCCGAAAGAATGGCTTAACCGCGATATGCGAATTATGCTCGCGCGGCTTACCGGCTCGATTAACGCCGATTGGTTCGACGGTTACGCGCCGGGCGAGCTTCTTTTCCTCGGCGTCAAGGCGAAGTCGACGCGGTTTGAAAACCCGTTGACCGGGCGGCGCGACTGGTATTGGCGGGCGACGTATTCTTTCGAAGCGTCGCCGAATACGACGATTCCGTTTGGCGAGAATTTCATCGAAAAGCGCGGTTGGGATTACGCTTGGCGCGCGACGCTCGAACGAGAAAACGACGAGACCGGCGAAAAGGAAACGTTTGTTCGTCAAATCAACGTCGAGCGCGTCTATCCGCTTTTGGACTTCGCGGCGCTTTGCATTCCGGTTCCGAACTGAAAGGAGAACGTCGATGGCTAAAGATTTATCGCGGCGCGAGTTGCAGGAAATCGTCGCGGCGTACAAGGGCGGGGAATTGGGCGGCTCTCGCGCCGGACGCTTTGTCGGCGGCGTTTCGAGCGAAGCGGTCGTTCGCAACGCGACCGGCGCGCTTCTCCGTTCCGGAACGCCCGTTAAAATAAGCGGTTTCGCGCAAAATTTGACGTTCGACGCGGCGCTCTCGCGGCTCTTGAACAACAAGTTGACGCTTCGAGCCGTCGCCGCTTCGGCGGACGACGCGCCGGAAACGGTCGGCTCGACCTTGGAGCCGATTCGCGCCGACGGGCTCGGACGCGTCAAACTCGACGGGCTTTCGGCGGCGCGAGTAACGTTTCCGTCCGGCGGCGACGATTACGAATACGCGTCGGCGACGTTCGTCGCGGCGGAGAGCGGCCCGTTTCGCATCCTTGCCAAGTCGAAGCTAAGCGCCGAGCGCGTCGCCGTTTGCGCGTTGGCGAAAGTCGCGGCGACTCCGGCGCCCGGTTCCGCGATTCGCGCGGCGCGAGTCGCGACCGCTTGGACGCAAAACGAGACGCGAACGGAACCGCTCGAAATCGCGTACTACGACGCCGAACTTGGGCGCGAAGTTTCAGCGACGGCGCTTTCGCCGCTTTCTCGGTATCGCGACGCGTTACCCGTCGACGCGCAGATTCTCGTCGCGCAAATAGCGGACGGGAGCTGGATTCTGCTTAACGCGGAGTGTCCGGAATGAGCGCAAAACCGCGAAAACAGCCGATCGTTATGTTCGGACTCGGCCAACGTTGCTGTTATTGGAAGCGGGAAGGGCCGTATTATTGCGGCGAGTTCGGGCCCGGCGAC
>JAGBDN010000107.1 GCA_017937485.1 Thermoguttaceae bacterium | reverse complement strand
GCTTGCGGGCCCTCCGGACGACCGCGACGCGATCGTCCGGACTTACGGAACGTCGGAGCCGTTCGGCGTCGACGCGCGGCTCGCCGCTCGAATCTCGTCGGCGTTCGAAAGCGGTTTGGTTTCAATTCGGTTTCGCGACGGTTTCGCTTATTTCAACGGTTCCGAACCGCTCGAAGTCGCCGCGACGACGAACGTCGACCGCTTTCCCGATTGGCGGAAAGTCGTTCCGGAAAAAAGCGACCGCGTCGTTTGCGTCGACCGCGAAAAACTTCTCCGCGTCGTTCGAGCGGCGTCGGCGACGGCGGACGAAAAGCGCCGCGTTACGCTCCGATTCGACGCGACCGGCTTGACCGCGACTTGCGTCGGCGCCGAAATCGGAGCGTCGGAGGTTGTCGAGCCGTTCGACGCCGGAAACGGCGACGGCTTGTCATTCGACGTCGACCCGGAAAACCTCCGCTTCCTCGAAAGCTGGAACGCGCCGTCGGTTGAAATTTCGTCGAGCGATCCCGTCAAGCCGTTCCGCGTCGCGTCGCCGGACGGTCGCGAACTCGCCGCCGTTATGCCGCTAACCTGAAAGGAAAGAAAATGAAACAAACGTATAAACTCGGAACTTGGGCGGCGTCGCGCCGCGATCCTAACCGCGATATTCTTTACTCGCCGCGCACTCGGCGGATTTTTACGCCGCGCCTCGGCGACCGTCCGGCGCTCTTATTTTACCAAACGCTTAACAAGAAGCGCGGTTGTTGGACGCTTCCGAGAGAGCCCGTCGCCTCCGGCGGTTCGCGCCGCCGGAGGTTTCCTTCCTTTTTATCAGTGAGAAACGACAATGAAATTTACCGAAATTTTACCGCGATTGTTGAACGGAGAGTTTGTTCGCTTGCGTCGCAAACCCCTCGACTTTCCTTTGGCCAAACGCGAATATTTTAGGTTGGGAGACACTAGAGACAGCGGGCTTGAACATATCGTCGAGTTCAACGTTAGAGCGACGAACGCGCCCGCGAAGCATGCCATATTTCACTGTACGTTAACGCGCAACCTCCTTATTCGCGACGATTGGGAGGTTGTGAAAGACCCTCCTAAACATTTTGAAAAATGGAAATGGCAACCCAAGGCGCAAGCGGCCTTGTCGCGATCGATTACGTCGTTAAAACAGGCCGCAAAATCAAATAGAACCGACTCCCGGCATCGGAAACGCCGTCGGGCGTTTTGAGCGTTCCCAAAAACGCTCGTTAGCGACCGTTCGGAGCGACGCGAAGCGCGTCGCGCGGTCCGGAAAGTCGCGCTTACCCAAAGGAAAACGTTACCCGTCCGCCGCAACCGCGGGCCGAATTAGGACGCGGCCCGCCCAACCCCAACAAGTCGACCGATGGACGACAAAATTTTCTACACGCTCGAAGAGGCGCGCGCCGCCTTCTTTCCTTGGATTCCGTCCGCGCGGTCGCTCGCCGAGTACGTCGACGGGAAAAAGGGGAAGTCGAGCAAAAACCGCTTCACGCTTCGCGCGGTGAAGATCGGCTCGCAACTCGTCGTTACTCGCGAAATCGTCGAGGATTTCGCGCGACAGGTCAACAAGGCCGCCGGAGCGCTCGACTATCGCCGGGCCCCGGTCAAGCGTTGCCGAGGCTCCCGCGACGACTCGATTCTCGCCGAACTCGAAGAACGAACCGGCGGGAAGTGGTCGCCGAAACGCGACAAGTAACCGAACAACCGACTTAGACCGCCTTAGCCCGACCGGCGTTTGCCGGGCTTACCTCGGGCGTTTGCGCCGCCGCCGACTCGCAAATCAAACCGGAAACGGACGCTCCCTCGCACGCGGAGCGGATAAGCGCGGCCGACGTGTCTCGCTCCCTAAACGTCGCGACGGCCAAACTCTCGTCGCGGCGTTTTCGGGGCGGCGGTCTCCTAATTCAGGCGGTTAAACCGGTCGTCGGGGCGGGACGTTGACGCGGAACGCTCCGGCGGTCGGGCCGTCGAACTCGAATGAACGAATAAACGAACACAAACGGAAACGACGCAATGAACGACTATCGCGAACTAACTCGCCGACTCGACGCGTTCGACGCTCGGCTTAACGCGTTGCGCGACTGCGCTTTGACGAATCCAACCCTGACGCCGAACGAACGCCTCGCCGCGTTGACGACGATCGATCGCGTCCTGACCTTGGAGGACGCGGCGGAGCGGAGGACGAGCCGCAAAGCGCGAACGGAGGCGCGACGTCAATGAGAGAACGCCGCCAACGCAAAGACGTTTTTGTCGACGTCGGCGACTTGCGACGCGCGCTTGCCGTTCACGCCGTCGACCGGCCCGTCGCGATTCGACTTCCAGACGGGCGCCGTTTCGCCGTCGCCGACGTTCGGCTCGACCGCGAGTCCGGCGAACCGGTCGAAGACGCGGCGGTTCTGCTGATCGCCGGAGCGGATCGGGAAACGCGAAACGAACTTTAGAGTTCAAAACGAACGCCGACGAGGCGAACCAATAACGACGAAACAAACGAGCGGCGGCAAGCGGAAAAGTCGCGGCGACCCTATTATTTTTTGCAAAGGATAGTACAATGACGGTTGGATTCAACTTTAACAACGGAAAGGAGAGTACCCGCCGTCATGACGCCCGCACGGAAAGAACTCGATATGGATACGTATTCGGGCCGCTTCGCCGCTCGTTTGAAGGAGCTTCGCCTCAAGGCCAAATTAACGCCGGAAGAAGTCGCCGAAGCGCTCGACGTTTCGACGCGAACGGTTTACTCTTGGGAATCGGCGCGGTCGTTTCCGAACGTCGATCTCTTGCCGAGAATTGCCGAGACTTTGAAGCTCAAAGCCGTTGCCAAACTCTTTCCTTAATTGGAAAAATTTTGACAGATTCTTTCAATAGCTCATTGACAGAATCTGTCAACGATATTATACTGGATACCGTCAAGAGCGACGGAGTCCGTCCAAATTTTTCGACCGCCCGGGGCGGCGCCGCGTTCTTGACCGAGTTCGCGACGCCGTCGCGGGCGTTTTTGTTGCCCTTTCCGAAGTTGAATCCAATCCCGGGCGGTCGAATTTAGGAGACCCGGCAATGTCGACCCAAACCGCTAACCCCGAAACGAAAACAACCAAGCCCGCTCGCCGTCGCCGTTGCGAACCGCTTCTCGAACAAGAGTATCGCCGCAATTTCGAGTCGTTGGCCGAGTTGTGCCGAACGGCCCTTGACGTCGTCGACGCGAAAGGCGCGGCCGATTACGAACGCCGCGCGATTTTATGCGGGATCGCCGCGCTCGCGCTGGGACGGCTCGAACGCTTGCGCGACCGCGAACGAGAAAGCGCTCGCGATTGGCCCGGCTTTGACAAGAAACTCCGCGTGTTCGTGAGCTTCGCCGAAGACGCCGCCGACGCGCCGGGAGAGGCCAAATGAACGCGCCAACGCGACGCAAACGAACGCGGCGCGGCGGTATTTACGGGCTCGAAACGCCCCTCTTCGACGCCGCGCGCGGACTGAACGCCAACGCCGTCAAGGAACGATTCGCCGCGCCGATCGGCGACGAGGTCGCGGCCAAGTTGGCGGCGTTGATCAATCGATATTACGGCCCGCGCTACGTTTGGCTTGCGCTGAATAAGGCGAGCGACATATTCCAATGGTTTTGGAAAATCAAAAGGCCAAGCGAACGAACGCCGGGCGCCGCCGACCGCTTCGCCGGCGTTTTGATTAAGCAGATCGAAACGAATACGTTCGAACTGGAATGGATGGACTATCGCAACTCTAAAATTTTCGAGTTTTAAGAAAGTGAACGATGACCCCGAATCCTTATTATATGCTGGCGCTGGCCTTTACGAACGCGCAGTCGTTTTTCCTCGCGCTTTGGCTCGCGCTCGACGAAGCGCCGGGCAAGTTCGCCGACGTAACGTTCGAAACGATTCGCGACGTCGCCGCGCGGTTCGGCGTCGCGCTGACCGATTCGCAAGTCCGCAAGCGCGTCAAGGAACTCGAAGCGCTCGACGTGTTGGAAATCGCGCCGAGAAGGGAACGCGGTCGGTTCGACCTTTACGTCTATCAACCGTCGCCGCGTCGCTTTCCAACGCCGTCGCCGCCAAAACCGGAACCGGCGACGCCTCTTTTCGACGCGGCGTTTGGAAAAGGCGTCGAGTCGTTCGCGCCCGCCGCCGTTTCCGTTTTCGCCGCCGTTTCGGAAACGGAAACGGAAACGAGAACGGAAACCGTCGCGAAGACCTATGCGACCGATGCCGGCGTCGGTCGCATCAACGCCGCTTCGCCGCAAACGCTTCAAACGCCGACGTTTGCGGAGGTTCGCTTCGTTCGACCGGCTTCGGCGATTCCGGCGGTTGCGTCCGTCGCGTCGGAGCCGAGCGAGAGCGAAACGGTCGCGCCGCCTTTAGAAGAAATAAATAATAATAAATATATTAAAAATAAAACAATAAATAAACCCGCGAAAGATTTGGAAACGGAGACGCAAGCGGGGCCGGAAGCGCCTTCGGTCGCCGACGTTCGCTCGTTGGTCGACTTCGAGTCGCCTCGCGTCGCGGCGCTTCGTCGCGAAATCGCCGAGCGCGTTTGGGAGCCGACCGTTCACCCGGACTTGATCGACCGACTGACGGCGGCGGTCGTTTTGCGGGTCGGCGGCGCGACGCGCTCGACCGTCTTCGCGCTGATTCGGGAGGCCCGCGACGAAAAGACGCTTTACGAACGTTCGAACGGAAAGGCCGGTAAACGAACGATTTGGCAAACCGCGACGCTTCGTCTGAAACGCCTCTTCGAGAACGCCGGTTGGGTTTGGTCGCCGACTCGCTTCGCCGACGAGCCGCGCCCGACGCGCGAACCGACCGCGATCGATTTCGAACGCTCTCGCTTGACGGTGAACGCGGGCCCGACCGCGACGCCGGAACGAAGCGTCGACGAACTTTTGAGCGTCGCCGCCGGGTTCGAGCCGTCGGAACTCGACTTGTCGTTCGCCGACTTTTCGCGCTTAGTCGCTCGACGACGCGGAATCGCCGACGCCTGCGAGTCGCGCGGCGTCGCGCTGGAAATCCGAAACGCCTTGCGGGAACTCGCCAAACGCGAACTCGCGACCGCTTGAAACGTTTGAACGAAAGGGGAAACGATGAGTAATTTTGAGACGTCGGGCCGCAAAGCCGAACCGGTCGAGCCGGAGCGCGACGCTGAAACGCCGGTCGAGCCGGAAACCGTCCGCCGCGTTCGCGTCGGGCTCGAGGCGTTGACCGCCGAACTCGCCGAAGCGAAAGAGGCGGTCGCGTACCTCGAAGCGCGCGAAAACGAACTTTTGACGGAGAAAGCGGAGTTGGCGCGTTCGCTCGCCTACTCGAAAAAGGCGATCGACGCGTTGACGCAATCAAATAACTGGTTCAAGGCGGATATAGAAAGGTTCGCCGACGAAGACGCAGAGTTGAAGCGCGAGCTTCGTCGCGAAATCGCCGCCGCGCAACGCCTTGCCGAACGTTTTCAAACGGCGCTCGACGTTGCGCTAAACGACGTCGCGTTTTGGAAGCGCGCGGCGTTTTGGTTCGCTGTTTCGTCGCTTTTGGCGGTCGGCGTCGCGGTCGCGTCGTTTTGAAGCGGCGGAAGCGGAAGCGCAAACGTTGCGACGAAAGGGGGAAAGAGAAAGGAGAAACGACGATGAATCGGGCGACTTATGAGGAACTGAAAAACAGCGTCGATTTCGGCGACGTTTACTTTGTCGACGAGAACGGCGAAACGCGGAACGTCCGCGCGTTTTACGTCGACGCCGACGGTCAACTTTGGTTCGCGGAAGACCCGGCGAACTTGGAGGCGCGCGGATGACGGCGACGCTCGAACGGACGGCGCGAACGAGTCGAAGCGAAGCGGTGGAAACGCTCGTCGCGCTCCGGGACTTGCTCGCGATCGCGCGGACGAACCCCGTCTTGACGGACGACGAACGGCGGCGAACGGTCGACGCGGTCGAACGCGTCGCGGCGCGACTCGGCGTTCGCATCGGTTGAAACAACTCGACTTAACAACGAAAGGAAAAGGACGATGGAAACGATGAAACTGGAATTTAACGAAAACGAGAGCGTCGAAAAGAACTTCGGCAAGGCGTTCGCGACCCTCGCGGCCAACTCGTCGCGGCGCGGCTTCGAGGCGATGAAGTTGCGGGCGCTCGAAATCCTCGCGAAGGTGAAAATGCGCTTCGACGGCGATTCGGACGACGAGCGCGGCGCCGCCGAGTTCGCGGTGAAGACGTATCGCGGCGCCGTGATGGACGCGATTGCGAGCGTCGACTTTCCGGAGACCGTCGTTTTGACGTCGCTCGGAGCGGACGACGGCGAAGAAGAGTCGGGCAAGACGGAAGCGCCGGAGTCGAGCGCGGAAACGGAGGCGGCCCGATGAAGTTCGCGGACGTCTTGCCCGGTTTGCTCGCCGGGCGCCGCGCTCGGTTGCGGAATAGACCGCTCGACGACGGCGGCGCCGATCGCGAGTATTTGCGGCTCGGCGCTTGCCGCTTGGACGTGTTGGAGATCGTCGCCGAATACGACAATCTCGGAGGGCGGCCGTCTCTTTACGTTCGACTGTTCCCGTTGCGCCGAAGCGAGTTTCGCCGCGACGACTGGGAATTTGTCGACGACGAAGAAAACGAGGCGGAGCGACGAACCGCCGGTTAACGAACGCCGTCGCTCGGCGCCGCGTCGACGAGACGCTTTAAAAACTCGACGCCGCTCAACCCGGCGGCGCGCGCCTTGCGGTCGAATTCCGCTTTAAACTCCGACGTTACCCGAAACGAGAGCGCGGCGTCGGCGACGCGACCCGTCGGCTTGCGACCCGCGCCAGCTCGCGCTCCGCCGCGACGTTTCGGAAGCGCGTTTTCGCCCGCCTCTTCGGCCTTTGCCGTCGCGTCGGTTAAAGTCGCGCCTTCGGCAAGAGCGGAACGGAACGCGTCGCGCTTCGCTTCGACGTAATTTCGCGCCGCTTCAAGCGCCGCGTTCGGCTTGACTTGCATCGTCGGCGCCTCCTTCCGCTTGCAAACGCGATTTGAACCCGTAACGCCGCGCGACGTCGTCGACCATCGCGGCGCGGGCCGACTGCAAACGCTCGAACGTCGCTTCTAAGTCGCGGCGCGTCCGCCCGTTGGAACGCCGAAGCGCCGGATGAAGCGCCGTCAACGCGTCCAAGACGTTCGCGCCGCCGGGAATCTCGGCGCGGATCGCCGCGTTCACCGCGCCGACGCTTCCGCGAACGCCGTATTTTTCTTTCAGTTCTTTAATGCTCATTCGATTTTCTCCGCCTTTTTCGCTTTCTTTGTCGCGCTCAAAACCGGAATCAAAAGGCCCGTCGAGAGACCGCCCGCCGCGAAGGACGGGACGGCCCGGCTCGACGAGCCGCGCGAGGGTTAACCGTTACCACTGCGTCGTAACGGTGATTTCGATCTTACTTCGACCGACGACCAAGACGACTTCGCGAACCTCGACCACTTGAGCGCCTTCGTCGAAAGCGTGTTTGGCTTCGTCGCGGAGTTCCGTCGAGAACGATTCGGTTTGGTAGTTGACGAAATACGTAACCTTTTCCATTTTATTGTTCCTTTCCAAAAAAGGACTCCAAGTAAAACGGACGCGAGACAATCCCGCGTCTCGCGCTTTTATTATAGCCTCCGTATTGTTAAACGTCAAGCCTTATTTCAAATAAAACGCGAAAAACTTGTCTTTCGCTCCCTAACGCGTTCGACGGCGGCGTCGGCTCCTAAGTCGAAAAAGCGTTTTCAACGCGTGTAAACGGTGTTTTTGCGCGAGTACGAAAAGTTTTAAACGTCCGAAAATCTTTTGGCGGCAAAATTCTTGTCGAAACGCGCCCGATTTTCGAAAAAACGCGAAAAAATCGCCGTCAGACCCCCGGATGTAAAAATAAAAATGGTATAATCGCCGCCGACTCGGAAAGGGGCCCGAATGCCGAAGAAAATCGACTCGAAGACAAAAGCCGCCGTCGTCGCCGCGTTGGCCGCCGGAGAATCGCCGGGCTCGGTCGCTCGACGTTTCGGCGTTTCGCGTCCGTATGCGTCGCAGGTTCGCGCCGAAGTCAAGAAGGCGCGTCGCTGTCCGACGTGCGGGGCGGCGCTCGCGTCGACGAAGTGTCTCGCGTGTTGGCTCCGGACGCCGCCCGAACGACGCGGCCCGTTTTCCTCGACCGGCTTCTTCGTCCGTCGCGAACCGGAAGAAATATAAACGCGGGCCGCTTTTGCGCAAAAACGCCCTTTTTGATAAAAAGCGCGCTCTAAGTTGATGAAAATCGCTTGTTTGGATAAAAACGAAAGGAAAACGCCCGTGGAAACGCTTGTCGAAATGAAAACCGCCGCCGTTACGAAGGTTCCAAGCGGCGCGACCGCCGTTCTTTACGTCGCTATCGTCGAGGGCGACCCAACCGAAGCGCAAATTGAAACCGGGCGCAACGCTTTAACCGCGACGCTTGAAATCGTCGGCGCAACGAACGCAAGTTCGTATTTGCTGCGACATAAGAAGGTCGAGGTTGCCGCCGACGAAACGCTTCGTCTCGACGTCGACGCGACCCTTTCGAAAGTCGCGCCCGACCCGCTTCCGGAGGTCGCCGAACCGGAAACGCTCGACGAAACGACGTCGACGGAAAGCGCGTCGAGCGAAGAAGTTGCGACCGACGCGAACGCCGAAGCGCCGGGCGAACTTCCAAACGACGCGGCGTCGAGCGAAAGCGTTTCGCCGCTCGACGAGAACGCGGCCGCAATCGCCGTTCCGGAAACGTCGGAGGCGTAACCGATGGC
>JAGBDN010000106.1 GCA_017937485.1 Thermoguttaceae bacterium | reverse complement strand
TAAAAACCGCCATACGCGAGGCATCACAGTTCTACGTGCAGCTGCGCAACATGGGATTCGACATAGAATACATCGACGCAGGCGGCGGCATGGGCGTGGACTACGACGGCGGCCCCGGCGCGGGCGGCCCTCCCGGCGGTATGCCCGGCGGTATGCCGGCCAATATTACGCCGGAAATGATCGCGCAATTCCGAGCGATGGGCGGCGGTCGACCCGGCGGTATGCGCGGGCCCGGCGGCGCGGCGGACGATCCGGAAGCGGCGGCGCGCCGTCAAGCGGAAGCGGCCGAATTCGCGCAAACGATCGAAAAACGCCTCGAACGCTCCGCGAAAATCGCCGCGATTCAAGGCTTCTTCAACCGTTCGGTGATGGAGATGCAACACGAGCTTCTCGGCGCGGTGAAGTCGAAAGTCTCCGCGTTGCAAGCGCGCGTCGCTCGCCGTCAAAGCGAAATCGTTCGCCGTCAAGAGGAAATCGGCGTGTTGCGCCGCCTCGAAACGCCGGACGAAGCGAAAATCGCCGCGCTGATCGAAGAAATCAAAACGCTCCGCGGCGACTCCGACGCCGATCCGCTCGAACGCGTCGCGTATTGGGATTCCGTCGATTGGAGCAAGTACGTTCGCGAAAACGTCGACGCGTCCGACAATCGCGGCGCCGACATTACCCGCGAAGGCTTGGAGTTCCTTGCGCAAGATTCGAACGAAATCTTCGCGCAAATTTTCCCGAATTCGAGCGAAATCGTCGTCGCGCCGCAAACGACCGTCGAGAACGCCGAAACGCCGGAAGCGGAAGAAGTCGCCGCCGTCGACGCGCTCGACCCGGTCGACGAAACCGAAGTCGCCGCGCCGATTCAACAAGCGACGGTCGACTACTCCGCCTTCATCCCGCTCTTCGACGATTGGGACGCCGACGGCGACGGCGCGCTCAAGCCGACCGAGTTCGTGATCGGCTTCTTCAGCGACCGCAAAACCTTCCAAGACGCCGGCGAAAATAAAGTCGGCGACGAACTCTTCGCCGATTGCGACGAAGACGCCGACGGAAGCGTCGCGGTCGACGAACTCGCGACGAAATTGAACGCCGCCGAACAACGCGGCCCGCGTCCGGGCGCCGAAGCCGAAACGGCGGAAGCGCCGCAAGCGCCGGAACTTCCGGCGACCCTCGCCGACGCGAAAAACTTGAAGCAAGCGCTCGCCCTTTACGCCGCTTCGTTCGACTTCGACGGCGACGCGACCGTTTCGCAAAACGAGTTCGCGACCGGTTGCGCGGTCGTCAACGAAGTCGCCGGTTCGCTTTTTAGCGCCGCCGGCGGAAACGGCGGCGGCCCCGGCGGCCCGGGCGGTTTCGGAGGAGGCCCCGGCGGCCCGCCCGGACGTTAATCGAACCGTCGGCGCGGCGGACTCGGCGCGAAAACGTCGAGTCCGACCGTTCTTTTTCCTCTTTCCCGCTCTTTTGCGCGACTTAAGCCCGTCGACGAGGCGGCGCTTGGTCGAACGAAAACGATAACGATGAAAGATTATAAGAACAAAAATGCGAACCCGGTCGACGAATCGGGCCAATTTTTCGCGGCGAAGCTAACCGGCGTCAAGCGCGAGTACGTTCTCAAAGGCGAAACGGTTTACGCGCTACGCGGCGTCGACTTGGAAGTGCCGCAGGGGGACTACGTCGCGATTATGGGCGCGTCCGGTTCCGGGAAGTCGACGATGCTGAACCTCCTCGGCTGTCTCGACCGTCCGACGAGCGGGAAGATTTGGCTCGGTCGCGACGACGTTACGTCGCTCGACGACGACAGCCTTTCGGAAATCCGCGCGTCGCGAATCGGTTTCGTTTTTCAATCGTACAACCTGATTCAACAGCTGACGGTCATCGAAAACATCGAAGTGCCGCTCTTTTACCAACGGAACGCGAACCTCCGCTCCCGCAAACGTTGCGTCGAGCTGGCGAATCTGGTCGGGTTGAGCCAACGCTTAAACCACCGTCCGACGCAACTTTCCGGCGGTCAACAACAGCGCGTCGCCATCGCTCGTTCGTTGGTCAACGACCCTTATTTTATCCTCGCCGACGAACCGACCGGGAACCTCGACTCGAAAACGACGGCGGAAATTTTGGATCTTCTCGACGAACTGAACGCGCAAGGCCGCACGATCATTTTGGTTACGCACGAAGACGACGTCGGGGCGCGGAGCAAGCGCATCGTTCGCCTCCGCGACGGTTTGATCGAGTCGGACGTTCGTTTGCGCCCGAACGACCCGCCGCCGAAGCGTCCGGACGCGCTCGTTTGAGCGTCGTTAGGGCGCCGAAAATAAAGCGTTAAGCGGCGTCGCCAAAGCGTTAAAAACGTTAAAAGCGCTAACAATGTTAACAACGTTGAGCGCGAAGACGGCGTCGCGTTTGAAAATAGAAGCGAAATTATGAGACACGCGTTGCGAACCCTCCAATCGGGGGTCAAAAGCCTTTATTTGCACCCGATGCGGTCGCTGTTGACCGTTTTGGGGATTTTCATCGGCGTCGCCAGCGTTATTTGGCTCCTCGCCATCGGCGAAGGGATCAGCCGTAAAGCTCAAGAACAGATCGAGAGTTTAGGCGCCGACAACATTATCGTCAGCACGATCAAGCCGCCAAACGAAGCGCTTTCCGCCGGCGGCGGGGGCGGGCGTATGCAGTTCCCGGAATACGGTCTGACGCGCGCCGACTACGAACGCTTGACCGAAACGATTCCGACGGTAATTAAAGCCGCGCCGTTGAAGGACTTCCAAGAGACGTTCCAAAACGGAAGCCGCAAAATCGACGGGCGTTTGGTCGGTTGCACGCCCTCCTATGTCGACGTGGTGAAGATCGCGATGTTCGACGGGCGCTTTTTCAACGACCAAGAGAACGACGAAGCGCGCGACTATTGCGTTTTAGGCGCCGGCGTCGCGGAAAAATTGTTCCCCTACGAGGAGCCGATCGGGAAGTTGATTCGCGTCGGCGAGAACTATTTTTACCGAGTGATCGGCGTCGCGCAGTCTCGCGATCCGTCGGCGGCGATCGGGTCGTCGATGAAGTCGGAGGACTATTCGTTCGACGTTTACATCCCGCTTAAGACGATGGAGACGCGCGTCGGCGACACGGTCGTCGTTCGTCGCAGCGGCTCGATGGAAGGCGAAACGGTTCAGCTGAAACAAATTACGTTGAAGGTGAAAGACGTCGCGTCCGTTATGGAGACCGCCGACCTCATCAAGATGACGTTGGACGACTACCACACGAAGTTCGAGGATTACGGCGTTACGGTTCCGCTCGAGTTGCTCGAGCAGGCGAAGACGACGCGAATGATGTTCAACGTCTTTATGGGGCTGATCGCCGGGATTTCGCTGGTCGTCGGCGGCATCGGGATTATGAACATTATGTTGGCGACGGTTACGGAGCGCACCCGGGAAATCGGGATTCGACGCGCGCTCGGCGCCAAACGCGGCGACATTGTGCGCCAGTTCCTGATCGAAACGATCGTGTTGTCGGTCGTCGGCGGCGGGTTGGGCGTTTTGGTCGGCTTGACGTGTTCCCCGGCGACGACGTTCGCGATGGGCGTGATCAAGCGCGCGAATCCGGACTTGATCGCGAGTTTGCCGCCGATCGTGCAAGAATTGAAGCCGATCATCGTTTACTGGTCGGTTCCGTTGGCGTTTATGATTTCGATTATCATCGGCGTCGTGTTCGGCGTCTACCCGGCGATTCGCGCCGCGAAGATGGACCCGATCGAAGCGTTGCGCCACGAATAATTTCGGCGGTTTAACGCCTTGCGAACGGACGGTTTGCGTCGGCTTTTCGAAAGCGGTCGCGACCGTCCGTTTCGGCGTTTCTTGGCGGCGCGTTGTTAACGTCAAAACGCGAAAATGGCGAAGTTGGCGAAAAGACGTCGGTCGAGCCGATTTTGCGGACGGCGGCGGCGTTATTTTGGAAAAAACGTCGCGAATTTGCGGACGGCGTTTGACTTTCGGCGGCGCGTCGGTTACAATAAAGGCGTTCGAGCCGACGCGCTTTTGGGTCGGCGATTCGCTAATTCATCGGAAATTTTTTGGGAGACCGAAAATGTCGAAATTCTTCGCTTTTGGCGCCGCGTTGTTGGCGTTTGCTTGCGCTCTTCCGTCGTTCGCTCAAGACGACGCGTCGAAATGCCCGGAAGGGTTCGTTCAACTCTTCAACGGCAAAGACCTGACCGGCTGGAAACCGTGCAAACGCGACTTCCATCCGTACCCGTTGCTCGAGATGACCGACGCCGAGCGCGCCGATTTCTACGCGAAACACCAAGCCGAATTTGAAAAATGCTGGACGATTGAAAACGGCGAACTCGTCAACGACGGGAACGGCCCGTACGCGTCGACCGAAAAATTCTACAAGGACTTCGAACTCCGCCTCGAATACAAAACGGTCGCGAAGGCCGACAGCGGCATTTATCTCCGCGGCAACCCGCAAGTCCAAATTTGGGACACGACGAAAGAGGGCGGCAAGTGGAACCTCGGCGCGGACAAAGGTTCCGGCGCGCTGTGGAACAATCAAAAGAACGCGCGCATGCCGTTGGTTTACGCCGACAAACCGTTCGGCGAATGGAACACGGTTCGCATTACGATGAAAGACGACGTCGTCAACGTTTGGCTCAACGGCAAACAAACGGTCAAAGACACGGTGATGGAATACACGTGGGATCGCAGCAAACCGGTTCCGCCGACCGGCCCGATCCAACTCCAAACGCACGGCGGCGAAATCCGTTGGCGCAACATCTTCATTAAGGAACTCTAATCGCGAGTTTTACGATTGCAAACGAACGGCGTTCTGTCGCTATCCTAGGCGGACGTTCTCGTTAAAGGCTCTAATCGTTAGCTTTACGATAACAAAGTTCTAACAAAACGCGCTTCGACCTCAAACGGTCGGGGCGCGTTTTTTCTTTTTTTTGACTTGGGCGACGGGCGGCGTCCGACGTCGCGGTTTTCGAGCGAAGGTTCGTATTCGGGAGCTTTGCGACTTTTCCGCTTTTCGACGAAACGCGTTTCGGTCTTAACGGTCGGGGCGCGCTTTTTCTTTTTTTTGACTTTTTTCGAAATTTTAGGCGTAACATTTTCCCGACGGCGACTCTTAAGGGCGGAAATCGAAGACGCCTCGACGTCGCGGACGCGAAAGGGCGGCGAAATTTAAACGCGGTTGATTGGTTTAAAGGGAAGACGATGGAAATTTTGCTTATCGCGCTTAGTTTGGGAGCGATTCTTTCGGCGTTGGTTTCCGGCGCGGAAGACGGCGTCGATTGGACGCGCTAACGATTGACGCAAAACTGTTTAGGCGGCGCCGGCGACGCGGGGAAGAGGGGGAAGTCGAGCGTCGTTTCTTGGGCGGCGTTCGATTTTTTTTCGATTTTTTCTCAAAATTTTCTTGACGACGTTTTGTCGTTCTGCTACAATAAGAAACAAAGAAGCGGGAACGTTCGCCGCTCTTTTTATTCTTTTCGTTCAGAACGCGCCGTTTCGACGGGGCTCGCGTTGCGTTTTGGTCGCTTGAAAGGACGACAATAGAGGGAATCGTCGATAATACAAGATTTAAGCCTATTAAAAAGGAAAAGAATTATGCAACGGAAAAACGAATTTTCGGAAAAAACGCTTGGCCCGACTCCGACCGACGAACCGAAAAACGCTCGGAAGTCCGGCGCGCGAACGGCGTTTCGCGTCGTTTATAGGGGCGTCGTCGTTTGTCTTGCTCTTTTGGGGCTCGGCGTCCTTATTGTCGGTTATAATGTGAAGCAAAATTTGGCGTCTAAGGCGGACTGCAACGCGTACAGTTTCGCGATGCGCGTCGGGAACGGAAGCAAAGCGGTCGAATTGGCGAAGCGAATCGAACGGCGCGGGTCGATCGGAGCGGATCAAGCCGACTATATGTTGGCGCAGGCTTACGAAGCGACCGGCGATTTCGATCGCGCGGCGGAATATCAAAAGCGGCGTCAAGGCCGCTATTATTACGATTCCGACGATTGGGCGCGGCTCGCTTACAAACGCGGGCAAAAGCGCGAGGCGTTCGACGCTTGGATCGACAAGGCGAAAAAAATTATTTCGCGTTCCTACTCGAAAGAACAAATCGTCTTGGAGGCTTGGAACGAAACCGGCGTCGGAACCTTCGCCGATACAAGGGATTACGTCAAGACCAACGCTCGCGCCGCTTTCCGCGGCGACGCGACGAGGGAACGACGAGGAGACAAGTTGTCGCCTTTTACGACTTACGCCGATTTCCTTACTTTTATGGAAACCGAGTTCGCCGCGCTTTCGGAGAGCGAGCAAGCGGAGCGCGCCGCCGCGATGGACTTTATCCGCTCCGTCGCGACCGACCCGAACGTCGAACGTAAAGTCCGTTCGTAACGGTGAAAGGCGACAAGGCCGCGCGTCTTGGCGGAGCGGCGGCGTCGACGGCGAGTTGTTCTAAACGGCGGCGTCAAACGGGTTAGCTGGCGTCGTTTCCGACGTTGGGGACGCCGGCGAGAAAAATTTCGCGAAAATCTTTGAAAAATTCGCAAAATCGCGTCGGGGGGGCTTGCAATTTTACTCGGCGCGATTAAACTTTAATTCTAGAAGCGAACGGGAGACGTCGGCGGCCGAACGGTTCGGTTTTTGCGTTTTCCGTCGCGATTTTGAGCGAAAATCTAACGATGATTTGCATTTATCGACAATTTTACTGGCGTTCTTGGCGTCGCTCCAAGTGAAGCGTTCTTGAACCGTTAGCTCTTGCAAGGGCGGCGGCGTTCGAGAATCGCGAGCGTCCGTCGGTCCAAATTGCGTCGATATTTCTTTAAGCAAATGTTAAAACGGAAAACGCCGATTTTCCTTGCGTCGCGGCGAGCGACAAAAGAGCGGCGGCGAAAAATCGACTTCTTTTTGACGAAATCCGGCGTTCGCGTCCTATAACCGACGTTTAACGATGTTTTGTCGTTTTGAGAACGAACCCGACTTTTGAAACGAATTAAAATCAATAATATCAACGTTTAGCGAACGAGGAAAAGAAGATGAACTTTCGCGATTACCTGAAAAACTACCCGGACGAAAACGGACGTTTCGGCGAATTTGGCGGCTCGTACCTTCCGCCGGAACTCCAAAAAGCGTTCGACGAAACGACGCAAGCGTACCGCACGATCTGCCTGTCGCAACGCTTCATCGCGGAACTGCGCCGCATTCGCCGCGACTTCCAAGGCCGTCCGACGCCGGTAACGCACTGCGAAAACCTGTCGCGCGAACTTGGCGACGGCTCGTGCCAAATCTACCTGAAGCGCGAAGACCTGAACCACTCCGGCGCGCACAAGCTGAACCACTGCATGGGCGAAGGCTTGCTCGCTAAGTATATGGGCAAAAAGCGTTTAATCGCGGAAACCGGCGCCGGGCAACACGGCGTCGCGCTCGCGACCGCGGCGGCGTATTTCGGCCTCGAATGCGAAATTCACATGGGCGAAGTCGACATTGCGAAACAAGCGCCGAACGTCGCGCGAATGAAGATTTTAGGCGCGAACGTCGTTCCGGTAACGCACGGCTTGAAAACGCTGAAAGAGGCGGTCGACTCCGCGTTCGAGTCTTACGCAAAGAATTATAAAGACTCGATTTACTGCATCGGTTCCGCGCTCGGGCCGCACCCGTTCCCGATGATGGTGCGCGATTTCCAAGCGTGCGTCGGCTTCGAGGCGCGCGACCAATTCATCGAAGCGAACGGTTTCGGCCCGGACGTCGTCTGCGCCTGCGTCGGCGGCGGAAGCAACTCGATCGGCATGTTCTCGGCGTTCCTCGAAGACTCGTGCGAAATCGTCGGAATCGAGCCGCTCGGACTCGGCCCGGAACTCGGAAACCACGCCGCGTCCACGACTTACGGCTCTAAGGGCGTGATGCACGGTTTCGAAAGCATTATGCTGAAAGACGAGCAAGGCGAACCGGCGCCGGTTTACTCGATCGCCAGCGGTCTCGACTATCCGGCGGTCGGCCCGGAACACGCGTTCCTAAACTCCGTCGGAAGAACGCGTTACGAAGCGATCGGCGACGAAGACGCGGTCGAAGCGTTTTACCGCTTGTCGCGTTCGGAAGGGATTATTCCGGCGCTCGAAAGCTCGCACGCGGTCGCGTTCGCGATGAAGTACGCGAAGGAACATCGCGGCAAGACGATTTTGGCGTGTTGCAGCGGTCGCGGCGACAAGGACGTCGATTTCGTCGTCGAAAAATTCGGCTTCGGCGACGAGTTCCTCGCGAAGCGCGCCGCGGAAGGAAAACGCTTTTAAAATAAGCGGTTAGAAATGTCGCAAACGCCCGTCGGTTTTTTGAGCGAACATAACTTTCGCCGCGAAACCGACAAAGAGGCGAGCGCAATTTTGACCGCGAATCAAAGGGAAGGGCGGCGCGACAAACGCCGAACCGCCCGTTAAAAACGACGCGGCGTCGTTCGTTCGAGAAGGCGACTTTTCGAGCGAGCGGCGCCGCGTTTTTGCGTTGAAGGCTCGGCGGTGGAACGTCTCTAAGGTTCGCGCGCTTCGGATATTGCGCCGCCGACCGTCGCCGACGCTTTCGGCGCCCGCTTTCGGTAAAATTTCGAAAAAATTTGAAAATTTTCGTTAAGGCGGGACGCCTGGCGTCCTACGTTCTCTTGCGGAAGAGAGATTAGGCGTTATAATGTTTAAAATTCAATTGTTCTTAACGGCGAATAAGGAATGAAGCAATAGCTAGGAGACGCGTATGTTGGCGGTGCGAAAATTAAAGATTTGGGCGCAGGTTATGTTTGCCTTGTTGGCGTGCGTAACCCCCGTTGCGGCGCAATGGGACGCGTTGACTAAAAGCGAAGAGCTATGGCTGGAAATGGGCATATTGCCGTCGAAATACGCCGACGAGTATCGAAAATTCAAAAGCGATTTCAACGATGCTGTTTCTAGCAAGCGCTTAGAAACCGAGCCTAACGTTGTTAAAAATGCTTTGACAAGCAACCAAGAAATTTTTGCGTTTTACATAATGAAGGAACGCAAAATAGACTTGAAAGAAACGGTTGAACTTTTTACGGGGCTTGAGAACGAAAGCGATTATGTTTTTGAAAAAACAAAAGTTTACGCTCGTTATCTTGCTATAAAGCATTTGCAAAATGCTACGATAGTAACGACTTGCGAAGACGTAGACGCGGCAAAAATCGACGAAAAAGCGAAACCGTTCGTATATGTGTGCGCTTCTGAAGGGCTAAAGGAGCGTTATGAAAATTTGTTTCATATTTATTTTAATGAAGAAGTTGAGTACATTTTTAGCGAATCGAAAGTAGACGAATACATTATTGTCGCATGCGAACCGGCGGAACAAAAGTGGGTCGCTTGGTCCGAGTTAGATACGCGCGATACGGACGAGAATTTTTATAATTTGAGCGAAAACGTTATTTTTTCGAGCAAATACGCCGGAAAGAAAAAAGAGGCGCACGTAAAATCTAAAGTGGCTCAGCACGCTCGATATGTTCGAAATCAAGAATTAAAAGAATATGAGTATAATCTAAAAATAGATCGTAACGCGGAACGAGCGGCGCGGGCTTACATGCGTAACGAGTCGCGTATTGCGATGCAAAACGCTGTAATTCAAAATTCGATTAACACGCAACAGAAATTTGCAGGCGCCAATCGTGGGAAAAGAAACGTATCTCCTTCCTATGGTTATCAAAGCAATAATCTAGCGCCGACATATACGTATTCAAGCGGCTCAACTTCTTCTACGTCTAGTTCGTCGGGCGGTAAAGTTTGGGTTCGTCCATATACTCGTAAAGACGGAACGCACGTAAGAGGCCATTGGCGTAGCGCTCCGTCAAGGTAAAAATAAAGTCTCGCCTGCGGAGAATTATAACGAGCGGGACAATTATTAGCCGAACTCGCGGCGCTGGTTCACAAACGGCGCCGACGTTGGAACGAGTTTCAGCCAAAACGCTTGCGCGATACGGTAAAAAACGGTTAGGAAGCATTAAGTTCGTTTCGGCGCCGGGCAGAGCTTGCCAGACGGCGTCGCGACGGAAGTGCTTCCGAAGAGAAAATATTTAGCTGAAGACAAGGCGGAACGTCGCGTCGACCGAGGAAAGGTCGAACGCGGTTCGGCGTTTTTAACGATTGATAATAAAAGCGTTGCGTTAAAACAACAAAACCGACGCTAGCGCGACGCCGCAGGGGAGCGCGAAGAGCGGGACGACTTTCCAACCGAAGCGCGCGCCGCCGATCGAAAAAACGACGCCGATTTTGAAAAGGTAACTGAAAATCGACGCGATCATAATCAACTTCCAGCCGTCTTGCATCGTCGCCGGGTCGGTCGTCGCCAACCTCGCGACCGAGAGCGCGACGGCGTTCATCTCGACGAGACCGGAAATCGCGACCGACGCGACCGTGCCGAGGTCGCCGAAAAGCGCGTTCGACGCTTTGATCGCGAACAAAATGACGACGTAAAGCGCGCCGAAAGTTAGCGCCGTCTTCCATTGCGTCGGATTTTTCTGTTCCGAAACGCCGCTCGACGAACCGGACGCCTGAGCGTCGCGGCGGATTCGACGCCAAATCCAAAGCGCGGGCAAGACCGACGCCGCGATAAAAACGACCGACGCCGGGACGCAACGGTAAAAGAATTCTTGCGAAACGGACGCTTCTAAAATCAGCGCGCGCACCGTTTGCGTCGCCGACGCCAACAAAATAACGACCGCCGCGACGTCTCGGCTTGTCGCTCCCGTCGCGACCGCTTTCGAGTAACTCGTCGTCGTCGCCGCGCTCGAAACCGCCCCGCCGACGAACCCGCCGAAGAGAACGCCCGCGTTAGCCCCGTAAAACTTATACACGACGTAACCGGCCAAACTCATCCCGACAATCAGCGCGACCGTCAACCAAGCCTCGAAAGGATTAAACGCGCCGAACGGCCCGAAATTCTGATTGGGCAAAATAGGCAAGACGACGAAGGAAACGAGCGCGAACTGCATAATCGCGTTGAGGTCGTTTTCGCCGAGCGCGGCCGAAATCTCGTGTAGTTTTCGCTTAAATTGGAGCAAAATCGCGACGATCGCGCCCGCTTCGAGTCCGACGAGCGTCCAAGCCGGATTCGCCAAAATCGCGCCGACGCAATAAGTCGCCAACGCGCTGACGAGCGTCGTCGCGCCGAAATCGCGACGGGGAAGCGGCTCGTTCTCGGACGCGTCTTTGATTTCGTTTGTTTTTGTCGCAAATAACGAAAGCGACGGTTCCGACGACGAAACGTTTTCGGAAGCGTTTGTATTGGAACGACTTGCGCTGATCTCCGCGGCGCGAATCCAACGTCGCGCCAACGAAAAAGCGCGTTCGGCGATTCCGATCAGCGCGACGCAAAGGAGCCCGGACGGCAAAATCCAAACGCCGAATCGCGTCGACGCGAGGGCGCCGAGCGTTCCAAAAACGGCGATGAGCGGGAAAGTGCGAACGCCGCCGAACCCGGAACGCGCGCTTTCGCGTTGGAGCCCGATGAGAAGACCGAGTCCGAGCGAGAGCGCGAGTTGGAAGATTAAGCGCGTTTGAGATATTTCGGGGATTTGCGAAATTTGCGCAATTTCCGGCGAGAAAACCGTTTGAACGGACGGCGTCGATTGCGCGGTCTCCGCGACGAGGGCGGCGGTCGCGGTCGCGAAAAGAGGGAATGCGGAGAACATTATGAAAACCTCCGAAAAGCGTCGTTAAAGTTTGGGTCGTTTATTTATTTTACGCAAAAGGCCGCCGTTTTCAAGTTTTTTTGGGGGCGAATAGGCGCGAAAACCCGTTTTTCGGCGTTTTTTTCGGGAAAATCGATAAAATCGTTGCGGAGAAGTGCGGGCGACGCCGAACCTTGCGGCGGCGGGGTTGCGTTAGCGTTGAAACGGCGTATAATGGCAAACGGAGAAAAGGAGAAAACGTCGCGTCGTTTTTGACGAAAAGAAAGCGACGCGACGGCGGTTTTTGATTATTTGATTATGCAACGGAGATTGATTGATATGACGAAAATTACTCGGCGCGACGCGTTGGCGACCGGTTTTGGCTTGGCCGCGTTTGGAACGGTGTTGAGCGACCTCGGGTACGCGGAGGAAACGGCGACGAAAGACGCGGTTTGGCGGTTTGCGCCGGTCGACGTAAACCTCGTCGGTAAACTTGTTTACGAGAATTACGACGCGGGCGGCTGCCTTTACGGCGCGTTCAAGGGCGCCGTCTTGGCGTATGCGACGGCGGTCGAATCGGTCGACGCGGAGGCGGCGCGGGTCGCTCGTTCTTGTCCGTTCGTCGCGTTCCGTTGCGCTCGCGGCGGGTTCGGGCGTTTGAAGGAGCTTTGCGGCGCGGTCGCGGGCGGCGTTATGTTCTTCAGCTGCTTTCTCGACGATTACGCGGACGTCTGCAAATTGGCGGCGGCGCTCGGCGAATACGGTCGAGAAACCGCGCTTCCGGAGTACGTTCCGGAAAAAGACGACGCGCCGAACTTCTTGCGCGTCGTCGCTAAAGGCTTGACTTGTCGCGAGATGGGCGGCGCTTGGATGAAAGCCGCGACCGACGAGCAAAAGAAGCTGGTCGGCGAGCGTTGCAAGCGCCACACGGCGTCGATTATGGTGAAAGCCGCCGAACTTTTGAACGCGCATTTCGCCGAAAAGGCCGCGAAAGCGACGAAAAACGCTTGAAACGCTTAAACGTTCGAAACGTCGCGTCGTCGTTCGGGTTGCAAATAAAAAAGCGACGAACGACGACGCGGCGTTTGATTTTTTGAAAAATGTTTTTCTTTTAGGCGTTCGACGGCGATTCCGAATCGTCGTTCTCCGCCGCGCGATTGGGGCAACGTCGACGGCATTCCTTGCGACAAGTTTCGCGGTCGCGCCCGCAAAGCTCGTAAGAGCCGCCTTCAACGTCGAGGCAAAGGCCTTCGACGACAAAGGTTGCGAGTTTGCGGCGCGCGCTTTTGTACAGTCGTTGAACCGTCGTTCGGGCGACGTTCATTTGCGTCGCCGCTTCTTCTTGCGTTAGACCGACGTAATCGACGAGACGCAACGCTTCAAATTCCGTTACGTCGATCGTTATCGAACGGCGATTTTCGTTTGAAAAATCCGCGTCCGCCGTTTCAAAACGACGGCATTTCGGTTCCAAGCAGACGCGACGACATTTAGGCGCGCGCGGCATTTTCTTCTCCTTGTCTAAGCGTTGATTATTCGTTGTTTAAGTTGATTGCGTTTAAATGAAGAGCGTCGGCCCGGCGTCTTTGGCTAAGTCGATAAAACGACCGACGCCGGCGATTTCGTCGACTTCGATCAGTTCTTCCGGCGCGAAACCCATTACGTTCGCCGCCATTTCGCAGGCGACGAAGCGAACGCCGAGTTCCTTGGCTTGCGTCAACAACTCCGGAAGCGTCGGAACGTTTTGCTTGCTCATCGCGTATTTCATCGCCGCCTTACCGGCGCCGCCGAAGTTCATTTTCGACAGTTTGAGACGTTCCGCGCCTCGGGGAAGGAGGAATCCGAAAGCCTTGTCAAATAACGTTTTCTTAACGCGAGGCGCCGGATTTTTTCGCAAAACGCTCAGTCCCCAGAAGGTGAAAAAAACGCTCGTTTGAACGCCGGACGCCGCGGCGCCGCAAGCGATAATTAACGCCGCGAGGGCTTTGTCGAGATCGGCGCTGAACAGGACGATCGCCGCCGATTTCGCGTTTTGCGTTTGCGCGGCAAAGTTTTTCGCTTGTTCGGCAAAATCCGCGTCGTTCGACGGCGCGAGCGCTTGCGGCGCGACGGAAGTCTCGGAACCGCCGGGTTTGCGGAGCGTCGCCGTTAGTTCGCCGTTTTGCGTTTCGAACCGTTCGATTCGAACGCCGGTCGAACGCGCCCAACTCCGCAGATCGATTTCAAACGTCGCCGCCGCTCGGAGACGAACGACCGTTCCCGGCGACGCCGCGTCGAACGTTCGGCGCAAACGGACGATAGGGCCCGGGCAGGCGAGCGCTCGGACGTCGAGTTCGAGCGGTTCCGCGTCGGCGTTCGAAGTCGTTGCGACGGAATCGGTTGGAGCGTTCGGCGTCGTCGGCGCGCTTGGCGTTTGCGGGACGCTCGGAGTCGAGGCGGGAACCGCCGGGCCGGGCGTCGGCGGATTGAACAGTCGCCAAGTCGAGAAGCCGCCGGAGAGGTTGAAAACGTCGAAACCGCGTTGACGCAAAATGCGTTCGGCGACGTAACCCCTTTTCCCGACTTGACAAAACGCGACGATCGGGCGCGAGCGGTCGAGTTCGCCGAGGCGGTCGCGCAACTCGTCGAGCGGAACGTTGACGGCGCCGGGAATCGTCGCCAACTCGAATTCTTCCGGCGTTCGAACGTCGAGGAGGAGCGCGTTTTCCGGAAGTTCGTCCGGATAAACGGGACGGGTTAGGCCGATTAAAACGTTGGACGCGATCATACCGGCTTCGTTGACCGGGTCTTTCGCCGCGTTAAAGGGCGGCGCGTAAGCGAGTTCGAGCGTCGCAAGGTCGCGAACCGTTCCGCCGAATCGGGCCGCCGCCGCGACGACGTCCGTTCGTTTGTCGACGCCTTGCCGCCCGACAAACTGCGCGCCGAGGATTTTGCCGTCGTTCGGCGCGAAAAGGAGTTTGACGAAAATCGGCGTTCCGCCCGGATAGAAACCCGCGTTCGACGAAGGGTTTAGGTAAATTTTGCGGAACGGAAGCGCCGCCGCTTTCAAACGTTTTTCCGTCCAGCCGACGCTTCCGACGGCGAGCGAACCGACTTTTAAAATCGACGCGCCGAGCGTTCCGACGTACCGCGATTCGGAGGCGGCGACGGGAGAATAGTCGGCTAACTTGTTAACGTCGGCTAAATCAAGCGGATTTGAGCGATTGTTTGCGCTATCTAATATGTTCGCGCTTTCTAATTGTCGGGCGCGGGAAACGATCGCGTCCGCCGCGACGCGTCCCTGTTTTTGCGCCGGGCCCGCCAACGCGACCGCCGTCGGACGACCGGTCGTTAAATCGACGACTTGAACGACGTCGCCGACCGCGAAAATCGACTCGTCCGACGTTCGCATTTGTTCGTCGACGACGATATAACCGGCGTCGTTGGTTTGCAAACCGCAAGATTGCGCGAGTTGCGAATTTGGTCGAACGCCGATTCCCGTCAAGACGAAATCCGCGTCGAGGCGGCGACCGTCGGTTAAGAGGGCCGAAATTCCGTCCCCGTCCGGCGTCGGTTCGAACGCCGCGACCGAAGCGCCGAATTCGACGCGAACGCCGAGCGTCGTTAATTCGTTTTCGAGCAAACGGCTCGCTTCGCGGTCGATTGTCTTTAAAAGTTGGTCGCCGCGAACCGCTAAAACGACTTCTAAACCCTTTAAACGAAGATTTTCCGCCGACTCTAACGCGACGAAGCCGGAACCGACGACGAGCGCGCGGCGAGCGCCGGCGTCGAGGCGGCGAGCGATTTCATCCGAATCGGGAACCGTCCAAAGAGGCGAAACGCGCGGGTCGTCGGCGCCCGGGACGTTAGGCGACGTCGGTGAAGCGCCGGTCGCTAAAATTAGAGCGTCGTAACTTTCGGCGTATTCCGAACCGTCGCGACGGCGGACGCGAACCGTTTTCGCGGCGCGGTCGATGGAAATCGCTTCCGAACCGGTTCGAACGTCGACGCGGAAACGACGGCGCAACAGTTCCGGAGTCGCGACGAGAAGCGCGTCGCGGTTGGCGACGCCTCCGAGTCGGTAGGGCAAACCGCAGTTGGCGAACGAGACGTAATCGCCGCGTTCCAAAAGAATTATGTCGGCGTTTTCGTCGAGGCGGCGAAGTCGAGTCGCGGCGGTCGCGCCCCCGGCGACGGCTCCGATAACGATCGTTTTCATTGCGAAGGCTCCTTTAATTTATAAGATAACGCTAACTTGGGGGTTCGTTTCAAAACGTTAGGCGAAACGACGGGTGAAAAGTCAACCAAAAAGGAAGTCTTAAAACGCTTAAAAAAATCGGTCGACGGCGACCGAACCGAATTTTTCGCGGTTTCTTTTTGAACATATGTTCATTATAGCTTCGAAAAGAACATATGTCAAGAATAAATCGCAAAATTTAGCAAATTTTTTCAATTGAGGAAGACTTGGTAGGACGAGGGAAGAGAAAACGCATTTTAATCGAGAAGAGAAAAAGAAGGAAAACGGAAAAAACGGCGGACGCGGCGAAGAAGAACATAAAAACGTCGACGGAGCAAACTCCGTCGACGTCGCGTCGTTGTTTAGGGGGAAACCGAATTAAGTTAAACGGCGTCGATTCAAGATAATCGCAAGCGGCGTTAACTTATTTTACCGGAATCATTTGCGCCGCGTCGACGATGACGTGTCCGTTCGTTCCTTTCGCGAAAATTTCGATCGACGCTTTTTTGTCGTCGCCGACTTTGATTTTGCCGATCGAAACGAAAAGACCGTCGATCGCCGGTTTCGCCTTTTGATCGACCGTCGTTTCGACCGTTTCGAGCGCCGATTTCGCGACCACCGGGACGTTCGTCGCGCGGTTCGAGTGCGTCGAATAAGAAACGCGGCAGTCGTAAACGCCGGGATTCAGCAGGTTAAAATCGAAACGAACCGACTTGCCGTCTTTGTCTTTATTGTCGTCGTGCAGGTAGCCGTCGTCGACGAACGGACGCGTTACATGCCCACGAACCCAAACGCCGTCGACGGTCGCTTTGTTCGAGTCGAGCGTCGTCGCCGGAAGATCGCTCGCACGAATCGGTTTCGGACGGTCGCCGTATTCGAGGACTTGACCGTCTTCGAGGAGGCGCGCCTTCAACGTTTCATACGGCAAATCTTGCGGAGCGACCTTCGCGTCGAGCGAGAGACAGGCGGCGGTCGCGGCGCTTTGGCCGAGAATCATAAAGACCGGCTCCATTCGGATCGAACCGAACGCGATGTGCGTGCAGCTGACGCAAACCGGAACGAGAAGGTTGTCGCACTCCGCTTTTTTCGGGAGAAGCCCGCCGTAATCGATCGGATACGGGCCGCCCGGGTTGACTTGCACGTCGCCTTCGTTGCGGACGGTCGGCTTGCCGTCGGCGGTAACGTCGACGTAGCGTTGAATGTGGTGCGAGTCCATATTGTAGGAGCCCATCCCGACCGAGCGCGGCGTGTCGTCGAGGTAGCGGAGGTGGCGCTCCGAAACGACGAAGTCGCCGACCAAGCGGCGCGCTTCGCGAATGTACATCTGATGCGACCAGTTGCCGTTGTCGACAAATTCGTCTTTCGCGAGGCCCCATTTTTGGAACTCGGCGCGGATTTTTTCCGGGACGCGCGGGTGGTTTTGCAGCGTCCACATCAGGCCCTTTTGCCAGTTAAGGTGCGCTTGGTAAATCGCTTCGCGCTCTTCGTAAGTCCCGTTCGGATAACCGTAATTGCCGCCGATGTAGTCGGTCGAAACGGCTTTGTTGTTGTTCGAGTCCGTCTTGAAATTCGGCATCGGCGAGAAGGTCGTGAAGATCGTCTGACCGGCTTCGATGGAGCGGAAAAGGATTTCGTATTGTTTTTCGTCGTAATTTTCAGGTTTTTCAAACGGCGCCATATTCCGCTTGTCGTTGGTGAGGCACATGCGGAGGTTGTAGGCTTGAATGCGGTCGTCGCCCTCGCCGTCGGCGCCGTTGATTTTGGCGTTGACGAACGGAAGGAGGCCGCTCTCCGGATTGCCGCGCTCGACGTAAGGGTCGACCGGCCCTTCGAATTGGTGATAAATTGCGTTGCGGACTTGAATCCCGTTCAGCGTTTCGCCGTACTTGGCGTTCGGTTCGCGCCCGGTCGTGAAGGAAACGCCCGCCGCGGCCATTAGGTCGCCTTCGTAAGTCGCGTCGATAAACATTTTGCCGACGAACTTTTTGCCGGAAAGCGTCGTAATCGAACGAATCGACGCGCCCTCTTTGCCGACGCCTTTTTCGCGGTCGAGGCGTTCGTTTTTGAAGACGGGAATCTTATATTCGGCGACGAAATCTTCGAACACCTTCTCGGCGACGCTCGGTTCGAAGACCCACATCGTTTTCGTTTCGTTGTCGATACCGCGTCCGCCTTGGCCCGGGATGCCGTTTTGACGCGGCATTTCTTGGAACGTCCAAGCGTCGTCGTTTTGGTAGTGGAGCCAAAGTCGGTGGTAGAATTCGCGCGACAGCCCGCCGATAACCGCGCGGTTGCCGGAGTCGGTGGCGCCGAGCCCGCCGCTCGAGAGGCCGCCGAGGTGTTTATCGGGCGAAACGACGACGACCGTTTTACCCATTTTTTTCGTTTGGACGGCGGTCGTGATCGCCGCGCTGGTTCCGCCGTAAACGACGACGTCGTATTCGTTTGCGATAGCCGGTTCTTCGGCGCGAACCGACGTTAGCGACGTCGAAAGCGCGAAAAGGGCCGCCGTCGCGCAAAAACCGGCGACGGTCGCGAAGAGCGTTTTTTTCATAAAGCGTCTCCTAAAAAGGGGGAAAAACGCCGCGACACAATAGCGTCGCAACGCGTTGTAAATATTCAAGTTGCATTTATTAAAGGCGACGAGCGGAGCGAGGAAAACCGAATCCGAGCGCCGCCGACGCGTCCATTATACCCGGAGCGACCGCGCCGCGCAAGCGTTTTTTTGAAAAACAGTCGAACCGCCGCCGACTCGAACGCTCGGGAACGAGTCGGCGAAAAAGCGTCGCGGCGAAACGTTTGTGTTAATTGGCGCGGTTAAAGGAGTTGCGTTGAACGCTTAGTTCCCGAGCGAGTACTTTTCGCCGCCGTTGGCCGACGCGATCGAGAGCAAAACGTTGTCCGCCGTCGTTTCGGAGAGGAACCGCACCGAGCCGTCCGCCATCGAGACGTTCAGGCCGCCCGGGTGATGGCTCGTCCAAAGTCCGATGACGCGGAAAGGACTGAAACGCCCGGTTCCGCTCGTCGTCGAGGAATCGCCGCGCGACTTCGCTTGAATCCCGGCGTTGATGTAAAACGCCGTTTTAAACGACTTAACGGAGCAAGTGTTCCAGTAGCCGTTGTTCGGCGATTGATAATCGGAACCGGCGTTGACGACGTAAGCGCCGCGCGGCCAACCGCGAAAACCTTGGTAATCGTTCCAAGACGATTCGTAGTAGAGAACCGTGTTCGACGTTCCGTCCGCCGCGAACGCAAAATTGCGGTGGTAGCCGACCGTCAAAAGGCCGTTGTCGGAGATTTCGCCGGACGTGGAACGCGTCGTGATTTGACCGTAATTCGTTGTGGAATCGGGTCTTGCGCCGATAGCGCCGCCGTTGCCGTAATAGTGCGCCGTGAACCAAGTCGTTTCGCCGCCGCCAACCGAGTTAAGCGTCGAACAGGACGGGCAAAGGAAAGCGTCGACGCGATGTTCGGCCGCTTTCGCGTTCGTGTTCGCGTCGTTGTAGTTGCGGTTCCAGTCGAGGAGTTCGTAAACCGCGGTTTGTTCGAGGTAAGGGCAAGATTTCGCGAGGACGCCGAGCCAATGCTGCTTGTTCGTTTTCCCGACGATGAAGTAGCCGTCGTTCGGGAGGTTGTTGTTGATATCGTGGTAGTTGTGCGCCGCTAAAGCGAGTTGTTTCATATTGTTAGTGCATTGCATCCGACGCGCCGCTTCCCGAGCCGCTTGGACGGCGGGAAGAAGCAGGCCGATGAGAATGCCGATAATCGCGATGACGACCAAAAGCTCGACGAGCGTAAAGCCTTGACGGTTAAGCGGTTGCGTTGAGTCGAAACGCGACGAACGGGAAGAAAATCGTTGCATCGTTAAACTCCTTGTTGACAAGGGATGGATAAATAATAATCGCGTCGTCAAAAATAAACGGGGTGAAACGACGTTGCGTTAACGCGTGTAAACGAAAATTGCGAAAAAAGGTGGGAAACGAACGGTAAAACGCGCCGTTACTCGGCTAACGGGACGTCGATAACGATCGGAACGCCCGCTTCGACCGTGTACGACGTCGAGTAGTCGGGAAACATTTTGTCGGCGACTTGATCCGGATCGTCGGCGGGCGCTTCGTTGTAACCTTCGACGGTAACGGTATATGCGCCGGGCGCGACGCCGTGTTTCGCCGGAATATCGAACTTGCCGTCCGTAATCGTTTGAATCGCGCGGAAGCCGTCCCCCTGCGGCGTGAAGGTGATCGTTCCGAGCGGAATCGGCTCGCCGCCGTAGGTCGCTTCGCCTTGTAACGCGGTTTTGCCGCCGTTCGAGCAACCGGCGACGACGAAGAGTCCGCCGAGACCGACGCCGACGCAAAGGAGCGGCGCGAAAAGTCGAGAAAATAACGAGTTGGACATAAGCTAAAGTTCCTTAAAAATGGTGGCGACGTCGCGTCGATTCGAAACGACTTCGCGGCGTCGGTAAAAATCGGAAGCGACCAAACGCGCTCCGTAGAGTATTATACATTATTGTTTTTTTTTTCAAGGGACGTCGCGAAAAAAAGTGAAAATTGCGATTTAGGAACCGATTTTAGCGACGCGGCGTCAACGCGCTTCGAAGCGAAAACCGCGTTTGCGAGCGAATTTTTCCGCGACGGAACCGCTTGTTCCGCAAAGCGTTAAGTCGGCGGAACAAGAGTCGAACGCGTATTCGTCGATCTTTTCGACGCTTTCCGGGATAACGAGGCGACGCAACGAAGCGCATCTAACGAACGCGCAGTGCGGAATTTTGGCGACGTTGGGCGACAAAACGACGTCCGTTAGCGCCGCGCAGGAGCCGAACGCTTCGACGCCGATCTTGGTAACGCTTGGCGGCAAAACGATTTTCGTAAGCGACGAGCAGTCGCGAAACGCTTCGCGCCCGATCGTTTCGAGCGTTTCCGGAAGCTCGACGCGCGTCAACGCCGAACAGTCGGAAAAGGCGTAGGGCGCGATCTTCGTAACGCCCGACGGTAAAACGACTTCCGAAAGCGAAGCGCATTCTTCGAACGCTTCGGCGCCGATCGTTTTGAGCGTTTCCGGGAACTCGATGCGCGTCAACGCCGAACAGTCGGAGAACGCGGCGTTCGCTATTTTCTTAACGCTTTTCGGCAAAACGACTTCCGTTAGCGAAGCGCATTTGCAGAACGCGTATTCGCCGACCGTTTCGAGCGTTTCCGGAAGCTCGATTCGCGCCAACGCCATACATCCGAAGAAAGCGCTGTTTGATATTTTTTTAACGCCTTTTGGTAAAACGACTTCCGTAAGTTTCGAACATTGATAAAAAGCGTTCTCGGCGATCTTCGCGACGCTTTCCGGAACGACGTAGGTTCCGATTTTTCCGCAAGGACAACAGTAAAGCGTTTTGCCGTTGCGACTTAGCAAAACGCCGTCGACGGCGCGAAATTCGCGATTTTCGGGCGCGACGCGAAACGATTTTAGCGACGAACAGTTTACAATGGCTCCGCCGACGTCTTTAACGCCTTGGGATAAAACGATTTCCGTTAACGCCGCGCAGTCCTTGAAAGCGTGTATGCCGAGCGTTTCAAGCGCGTCGGGAAGCTCGATTTGCGTTAACGCCGAACAGCCTTCGAACGCGCTCCAGCCGATTTCCTTAACATTCGGTGAAAAAACGATTTGCGTCAACGAACGACAGGCTTCGAACGCGCGGGGGGCGATTGCCGTAACGCTCGGCGGTAAAACGATTTGCGTTAGCGCTTCGCAACCGCTAAAGGCTTGCGGCCCGACTTCTTCGACGCTTTCCGGAACGACGCAAACGCCCGTCTTCGTTCGCGGACAGAACGCAAGCGTTTTGCCGCCTCGAGTTAGTAAAAGTCCGTCGACGACGCGGATTTGAGCGTTTCCCGGGGCGACGCGAATCGTCGTTAGCGCTTCGCAACCGTCAAACGCTTTGGCGTCGATACTTTCGAGCGACGCGGGAAGGTCGAGCGACTCCAAGGCTGAACAACCGGAGAACACGAACGCGCCTATTTCTGTAAGCGTCGACGGAAGAACTATTTGCGTTAGCTTAGCGCAATCGGAAAACGCCGAGCTGTCGAGTCGCTTAACGGGACGACCGCCGAGTTCGCTCGGAACGACGAGCGACGTCGCGTTTTTATCGCGAACGCGGAGGAGTTCGACGCCGTCGTCGGCGATTTTATATTCGCAAAGGGACGATTCGTCGTAAATAAACGATTGGCGATCTTTCGACATAGTCTTGCGAAGAGGTGGAACAAGGGGGCGATTTAAAATTCGTCGAAAGCGACGTTGCGACCCTTTAATTATAGACGAAACAAAGGCGTTTTTCAAGCAAGTTAGCGCCTTTTTTAAAATTTTTTTCGAAATATCGAGAGGTAAAATTGAACAAATGGAACGCGTTTGATTTAAAAGAAAAATGTTTGATAACAATTAAATCAAAAACGCCGGTTATGACGCCGGTTTCGACGGCGACGCAAGAAACCGAACGCGGCGGCTTTTCAAACGGCGATTCGACGGTAAAATAAAGGAAAGAAAGCGAAAACGAACGAGCGAGCGGCGCGTCGTTGCGGCGGCGAAACGCAAGGGGAAACGGCGTCGCTTGAAACGCCGGAACGCAAGGGATAAACGTCGATGAATCAAGGACTAAAACGACTCTTAAAGGGCGCGGGATTTTCGGGCGGGGCGCTCCTCGTCGGGATTTTTTTCGGAATTTTTTTGACGCCGTATATGCTCGCGACGTTGGGGGAGCGCGCTTACGGGATTTACGTTTGCGCGTCCCTTTTCGCCGGGTGGTGCGGACTTCTTGACTTTGGGTTGACGACAACGACAAGTCGTTTTGTAACAAAGTATTACGCGCTCGACGATTGGGACGGACTCAACGAAATCGGCTCGACGGCGATCGTTCTTTTCGGCGCGCTTTCGGCGGCGGTTGTTTTGACGGCGCTCGTCGCTTGCGGCGTCGCGTCGTTTTTCACGACCGAGCCGGACGCTCCGACGTTGGCGACCGCGCTCTTTTGTTCCGGCGTATCGTTCGCGATTTCAAAGGTTTCAGACGGCGTTTGCGGCGTGTTGCGCGGCGCGTTGCGACAAGAGTTAACCGGAGGAACCGTTTTCGTTTTCCGGATACTATTCGGCGTCGTTAACTTTGCGATTCTCTTTTTCGGCGGACGCGTCGTCGCGCTCGTCGTTGGAAACGCCGTTTTAACCCTTTTGCAACTTGGCGTTTACGTCGCGCTTTTACGGGCGGCGGTTCCGCGTTTTCGCTTTTCGCTTCGCTCGTTTCGACGCGGGCGGGTTCGCGAGTTGTTCGAATACGGCGTCTTTGCGTTTTTGGCGCAAGTCGGCGAAACGGCGGTCGACCGGAGCGACCTGTTGCTGATTTCGGCGTTTATGTCGCTAAACGACGTCGCGAGATATAATTTGGTCGTCGTAACGCTTTGCAGTTACTTGACTTCATTTATTCGCGAAACGTCGACTTGGCAAACGAACTGGTTCGCGAAACTCGCCGCGTCGACGGAAACAACGCTTAAAAGCGACGCTGCGTCGACAGCGGAGGAAAGGGAGAAAAACGACGCGACGTCGACGTCGGAGGAAACGGAAAACGGCGACGACGCGTCGTTGAATGCGAACGCAAAGCGAACGCGTTGCGGGAACGACGGTTGCGACGTCGCGTTGAGCGGCGAGTTTTTCGCGTCGCGGGCGGCGATTCATCGCGCGTCGATTTATTGGACGTTGTTTTTGGCGGGGGGCGTTTTGGCGTTCGGGCGAGCGTTCGTCGAGCGTTGGATCGGCGCGGCGTATTTGGACGTTTTTCCGGCGCTCGCTCTTTGCGTCGCCGCAACCGCTTTATATCGCGGGAGTTCCGAAACGAACGCGCGAGCGTTGCAGGGCGTCGCTCGACACCGCGTTTTGGCCGTCGGCGCGATTTTACACGGCGCGGCAAACGTCGTTTTGAGCGTCGTTTTTATTTATTGCGGTTTCGGGTTATACGGCGTCGCGCTAGGAACCGTTTTGCCCGGCGTCGCGATTCATTTTGCTTGGCTTCCGAACGCGACGTGTCGACTTCTCGGCGAGCGGCGGCGGACGTATTGGGCGCGCTATCTTAAGACGACGGCGCTCGGCGTCGCGGCGCTCGCGGGGCCGTTCGCGGTTGTTTTGGATTGCGTTAAACCGGAATATTGTTCGATTTGCGCTTGGGGCGTTTTTTACGTCGTCGGCGGCGCGGCGGCGCTTTTTGCGTTGGGAACGACCGCCGCCGAGAAGCGAACGCTCGTCGAGCGGCTTCGAAAGCGTCGCGACGCGGCGTCAATAAATAACGCCGAAAGCGGCGCGAAAAAAGACGTTGCGTAACGGCTCCGCGACTTTGAAAATCGAATTGCGATTTTTTTAAAATTTTGACGGAAAATTGCTTGCGTTTGGCGCGTCGCGGCGCTAAAATGGAAGAAAAGTCGACGCGGCCTTCGACGTCGAAACGAAGGCGTGTTTAATGTTTTTGTTGTCGTTAAAGGAGTTATCGAAATGAAACGCCGGGATTTTTTGCGCGCGACCGCCGCCGGGGCCCTCGCCGCTCCGTTTCTTCCGAATTTGTTGAACGACGCCGTTAAGGCCGCCGAACCGACCGCGCGTTGGTATAAGGGCAACCTGCACGCGCACTCGCAGTGGAGCGACGGGCAAGATTTGCCTGAAGTCGCGCTCGCCGAATATAAGAAACGCGGATACAACTTCTTCGCGTTCACCGAACATAACGTCTTGCAAAAACAAGAGTTCCAGTTTGACGGAAAAGACGCGAAACCGTTCGAAGGGGAAACGTCGCGTTGGAAGCGGCTGGCGACGCCGGGCGTTCGTTCGAATTTGACCGAAGAGCGGGTTCGCAAAGCGCGCGAATTTTTCGGCGAAGACTCCGTCGACGTAAAGGAAACCGCCGAAGGAACTTTCGTTCGTTTGAAACCGTTTCCGGAATTGAACGAGCAGTTTGGCGATAAGGAAAATTTCCTTTTAATGCCGGCGTTCGAAATGACGACTCCTTGGGCGCACCTCAACTTAATTAACGTCGAGGAAACGTTTTACCTTGACGACGAGAAGATTGGCGGCGTCGTTTCCAAGTCCTACGACAAGGCGCGCGAAATGTACGACGGGGCCGGCAAGCCTTGGCTTTTTATGGTCAACCACCCGCTTTGGCAGTATTACAACGAGCAGCCGAGCGATCTTATTGCGCGGCCGGAGGTTAAGTTCTTCGAGTTTACCAACAACTGCACCGCGTACCCGTTCATTCCGGGCGCTTGGACGCCGGAATCGTTTTGGGACGTCGTTAACGCTTACAGGGCGTCGCACGACCAAGATTTCCTTTACGGAACCGGAACCGACGACTCGCACGGCGTCTATAACACCGGATTTGTCGCGTTTTACGGTTGGACCGGCGTCCGCGCGACGGAACTGACGCCGAAAGCGATTTTCGACGCGATGAATCGGGGCGACTCGTACATTTCGACCGGGCTCGAATTGGAAGACGTAACGTTCGACGGGAAAACGCTTTCCGTCAAGGCGAAGCCGGAAAAAGAAGGAAAGTGGCGCGTCGAATTTTTCGGAACGAAAAAAGATTACGATCCGACGCCGAAGTACTTCGACGCGAAAGCCGGGCCGAAAATGAATCGTCGAATCGAAGGATATTCGGAGAAAATCGGCGAAAAATTGGCGACGTTCGACGGAATCGAAGGCTCGTATACCTTGAAATCGGACGACCTGTACGTGCGAGCGCGCGTTACCCGAATCGGCGCCGAGCCGGTTTACTTGGGAACGGGAGCCGATAAGTCGCCGCTTCCGACCGACGCCGCTTGGACGCAGCCGTATCGCGGTTAATTTTGGCGACGCGACGTCGATTTTGGCGAAGCGACGGCGAGAAATGCGCTCGTCGTTTGCAAACGAAAGGGCGAGCGCGCCGAGAATGAAAAAACGCCGTTTAAGCGAAAGGATCTTAAACGGCGTTTTTTAACAGGTTGCGCGTCGATAAGAGGTTAACCGGCGATTTTGAACGCGGCGGGACGAAGCGTCGCGGTTCTTGCGGCGACGTCGCGAATGATCGCGTCGGCGACGGCGACGGCTTGCGCGGCGCGTTCGCCCGGAACGGTCGACGGCGTTCCGCGTAAAATCGACGAAACAAAGTTTTGCATTTCAAGCGATAAGGCGTCGAACGGGTCGCGAACAAGTTCTTCCGTTTCGTATTCCTCCGACATAAAGGTCGGAACGCGCGACGCCATTTCGCCGAACGTAACGCGGCTCGGAGCGTATTCGCCGCTAAGAATCGATTTTTTCGGAGTTAAGCGTTTCGCCGAACGCGCCGCGAAGTCGATTTCGAGCGTTTGCGACGCGGTGCGAAGCGTCGTTTTGCGAACCGGCGCCTGTTCGACGCGAGAAGCGGAAAGGCGAGCGACGGAACCGTTGGCGAATTCAAGCGTCGCGAACGCGGCGTCTTCGCAACCTCCGAACTGCGAGTAACCGAACGCCGAAACGCGTTCGACCGACGACGGAATCAGCGACAAAACAAGTTCTAAGTCGTGAATCATCAAGTCGTAAACGGCGCCGACGTCGGTCGAGCGGAACGTGTAGCCGCTGCAACGTGTCGCGTCGACGAAAACCGATTCGCGACCGGCGCGGACGTCGGTCAAAAACGTTTGCGCCGCCTGCCAAGCCGGGTTGTATTGCTCGACGTGCCCGACTTGGAAAACAAGATTGCGCGACGCGGCGAGACGCGCGAGTTCGAGCGCGGATTTGCCGGACGTCGTCGCCGGTTTCTCCATCAGGAGGTGCTTGCCGGCGTTCAAAACTTCGCGACCAATTTCCGCGTGCAAAATCGACGGCGCCGCGACGACGACCGCGTCGACTTGAGCAAGGAGGTCGGCGACCGTCGCAAAGTCTTTAATATTCAGCTTTTCCGCGACGCGTCGACGGTTCGCTTCCGAAACGTCCGCGACGCCGATCAGTTCGACTTCCGGGTTGGCCGCGGCTTTGTCCGCGTGAAAACCGCCGAGACGACCCGCCCCGACGACGCCTAAACGCAATTTTTTCATTGGTTCGCCTTTTGGTTGACGGCGACGTTTGGTTTTGGCGCTTCGAACGACTCGACGCCAATACGGCGCAAGTCGGCGCGAAAAACAACGTCGTTGGTAGCGCGAAAACGCCCGACGGCGCGAGCGATTTCACCGAGTCGCGACGCGTTGTAAAAAGGCGCGCCGCCGTTTCAATTTATTATAACAGAGTTTCCAATATTGGGAACTAGGAAACTTCCGCGGCTTGAAAGAAAAATGCGGATTTTGCCGATTTTTCTTAAATTTTTACGTTTTTACCGCGTTTTCGGCGCTTGCGAAGCGGGAAAAAGCGGGGATTTTACCGGACGATTTCGAGCGCTTTTGACAGCGCGTCGGCGTTTTGCTGGTGCCCGGTTTTGCAGGCGCGAAATTCGCCGTCCCAATCGACCGGAGCAAGCGCAAAGTCGCCGAACATATCGAGGATTTTGTGGCGAGCGCACTCGTTTTCAAAGCGGAGACGGTTTTCAATCGGGCCGTCCGGGCCGTAAACGAGAACGTCGCGCGGGCCGACTCGACCGCAAATGCCTTGTTCGCGGAGGTAAGTCGCTTCTTCGACGGTCAAAAAGGTGCGCGCCGGAGCGATTTCGCGGCGAAAAGTCTCGGGCGTGAACTCGAATCGCGCCATTTGATTCGGAATCGAACGCGGAACGTCGTAAACCAATCGATATTCGTAACAGGGCGACCCGAAATCATACGCGTTTTTTTCGGCGGAATCGCTCGAATCGTTAGAATCCGCTTTTTCCTCCGAGTCGTCGAGTTGCGGCGCGCTCGGAAGAACGTCGATATACGCGGAATCGTCGCCGAAACGACCGGGGAAAACGACTTTAAGTCGAGCGCGTTCGCGGGTTTGCTCGACGGCGCCCGCTTCGAGAAACGCTTCGAGAAACGCGGCGCAAGAGCCGTCGAGGCCGGGCGCTTCGGGCGCGTCGACCAAAACGTCGCAGTTGTCGATTCCGGCGCCGCGAAGGGCCGCGAGAACGTGTTCGATCATATCGACTTGCGCGTCGCCGACGGCGAGGCTCGTTTGGCGCGGTTTCCTGATTCGGTTGGCGACGAGGGCCGGAATCGGCGCGGAGTTCGGGAGGTCGACGCGGAAAAAGCGGACGCCGGAATCGTCGTCGGCGGGAAGGAAGGAAAAGACGACGTCGCGACTTGTCCAAAAGCCGAAACCGGCGACGTCGACGCGGCGCGCCAACGTTCGTTGGCGACGGGTCGACTCGACGCGGACGATCTCGGGAAGGGAAAAGCTCAAGGGAAGGCTCCGGCGGCGGTTCGCTCGATCGAGCGCTCTTGCGAGGGGGCGGAAAAAGGGAAACGCGGAAGGGAGGAAAACGACTCGAACGGCGTTAAGTTAGGATGACGACGCCGATCGAAACGATTTTTAACGACGATTGCAGGCGCGAAAAAAGCCGTCGATCGAAACCGGCGGCTTTTCGACGAGCCAAGGCGAAAAAATTAACGACGCGGAGCGGCGTTCGGCGCGACGGCGCGAGGAGCGGCCGGGGCTCCGTTGGCGGTTTGCATCGCTTGTTGACCGAGGTTCGAAAGAGCGCCTTGCGCCGGAGCTTTCGTCGTCGGTTCGCCGACTTTCGCGGCGAGCTGTTTGATGACCGCGTCGGTGATGTCGCATTCCGGACGGTTCCAAACGATCGGGTTGGAGTCGGCTTCTTGGAGCGCGGCGACTTCTTCCGGCATCTTGCCCGCGGCTTCGAATTTAATTTTCGAGTGAACGATCAAAACGCCGTTGGCAATCGCGACGGTTTTGATCGCGTCTTGGACGTCGACGTAGGCTTGGTAAAGAATTTTGGTGCGTTCCGCGACGATCGCGTCTTGCGCGCCTTGCGCTTCAAAACCGGCGTCGGCGAGTTTTTTGCGAATGGCGTTGACGCGGTCGGTGTATTCTTGCGAACCGACTTCAAATTCCGCTTGAACGCCGGCGATTTCTTTGTCGGCGTTTTGGCGCGCTTGCATCAGCTTTTGTTCTTCGGCTTTCAGACGTTCGACCAACGCCGGCATTTTGTCGGCGACGCCCGGGTGGCGTTCGAGGACGGAACGCATATCGATGACGGCGACAATAAGGTTGCGGCGAGGTTGATCGGCGGCGCGCGAAGCGGACGCCGGAGCGGCTTGGCGAGCGGCGGGTTGTTGAGCTTCGACCAAACCGCAAACCAAGCAAAGCGAGGCGCAAAGAAGCGAGCGGGTAAGGGTGCGAACGTTTTTCACTTTGAATTCTCCTTGGAAACGGCGATAATCGAGGGCGGCGCGGTCAACTTAAAACGTCGACCGGCGCGCGGCCGAATTTTTTTTTGTTAAGAAACGCGAAAAGCCCGATTTCAACGGGCGTCGACGTTAGGAACGTCGACGAAATAAGGCGCGAACGGGCGGACGCGACCCAATGGGAACGCGACGCGTTTCATCGTTAGAGCGATTTTGACGATTTTTCCGGCTTGTGTAAAGGTCAGTTTGGCGTTTTTGGGGCGACGTCGCGTTTTTTTAAGAAATTTTTTTGCGCCGACGGGAACTTGAAACGATTCGAGAGCGCGAAAATTGAAATTCGGCGTTTTGAGCGGATAAGTTAGATTGCGAAAGAAACGACGGACGCGTAAGACGGCGAAACTGCGAGGACGGGCGACGGCTGTCGACAAAAGAAAACGACGGGTTTGGGCAAAAAATGGGCGCGTTGGGCAACCGGCGACTTTCGAAACGCGGCGCGATTTGGTATAATGGCGGCGTCGGGGCGGTCGCGGGCGACGGTCGGCGGCGGATTTCGGCGATTTTGCCATTAATATTAATAAGGAGAAAAACGATGACGTCGAAGAGAAGTAAAAGGAAAACGCGGCGCGTTTGGGCGGGCGCCGTCGTCGCGTCGGCGGCGTTCGGCGGTTGGGGCGCGGACGGGGGCGACGTTTGGAGCGCCGAAAACGCGCCGGCGGTCGAGTTTGCCGATTCCGGTAAAAACGTTAAAAATAGGGAAAACGGTGAAACCGCTAAAATTGGCAAACTCGGACGCGCTTGCGAACCGTTGAATCCCGAGGCGCCCGGGCGGCTTCCGAAAACGCTCGACGGCTTGCGACTCGCGCCCGATTTCGGTTGCTTTTGGGGATTTAGCGTCGACGGCAACGATTATCGAACGCTTTTCGACGTCGTCGAACCGACCGGCGCCTTCGACGCGCTGACGATAACGCTCCGCAGTTTGCCGCGCTTCGACGGGAACGCCGCCGCCGTCGCCGCGACCAGGAAAGCGGTCGAATACGCGAAGGAACGGGGCGTCGGCGCGATTCTCGACGTCGACCTGCGGATCGCCCGGTACGACTTCGAAGCGGCGCGACCCGAATTGTCGCAGGAGCGTATTTACTTCAAAGAACTCGATTTGCGAACGCTCGGCGAAGCGGACGGTCGCGGCGAATTGACGTTCGAGGCGCCGAATTTGAACGACCATTACGCGGGCGCTCGGCCGTTTTACGTTCGCGGCGCTCGCTTCGTTAAGGCTTGGCGGTACCGCAAAAACGCCGACGGCGCGGTCGAGCCGGGTTCGGTCGTCGACGTTTCGGCGGCGTTCGACGTTCCGACGACGAACGCGCCGCTTGAAAAGAATCGGGTCGATTTTGTCGACGCGACAAGCCGCAACCGCTTCGTCGTTCCGGCGGAGACGGCGGCGCTCGACGGCGTAAAGTCGGAGAAAACGGAAGATACGGTGAACGGCGGCGACTTTTTGACCGTCGCCGTCGCGTTCCGGTACTCTTGTCCCGATATTTTCGCCGACGAAACGCTCGCGCTCGAAAAGCGGCTTTACGAGCAGTACCGCGACGTTCCGGCGCTCGGCGTCGCGAAGGACGAATGGGGCTTTCCGCCGTCGTTCGACCGGGCGAACCGGCTCGACGATTTTTGGTACTCCGAAGCGACGCGGCGCGCTTACTCGGCGGCGTTCGGGAAAAACGGCGCTCCGGTCGATCTCGTCGACGACCTTTTCTTGGCGTTTCGAGCGCAAGCCGGCCGGGAAGCGGAGCGAATCGCGGCGGTAGACCGCTTCAACCGCCTTTGCGCCGAACGCGTCTTGGAGTACGAGATTCAAAATTATCAAACGACGAAGGAAATTTGGGGCCCGGACGCGTTCGTCGGCGTTCACTGCACTTGGTTTCCGTTCCCGAACACGCTTGAAATGCGCAAAAACGGCGTTATGTGGTGGAAGGCGCCCCGCGATTTCGCGCAGTCGGACGAGTACGTTCCGTTCTGTTGCCGCAATTCGTTGGCGAAAGCGACCGATTCGCATTGGATTAATATGTTTTACGCGCGGCAGGTTCCGGCGTATATTTTCGAACATTGGACGGCGGCGGCGTCGGGCGGACGCGTTCACATTCACAACATTTACCCGCGCGACGAGAACTCGCCGCAACATCCCGCCGATAATCGACTTATGCCGATTGTTGAAACCGGCGGCGTCGCGCGGATTCGGTCGAAAATTCGGACGCTTAGTTTGATTTCGGACGCTCCGCTCGACGCGCCGGTCGCGGTCGTTTTCGGGCGGTTCGGCGCGATGAACCCGTTGCGACCCGGTTTCGGGAAAGTCGGCGTCGATCTTTGCGACCGCTTCTCGACGGCGGGCTTTCCGGCGGACTTGATTCCCGTCGACGAAATGTCGTCGACGACGCAAACCGGCGAAAAGCGTTGGAAGTTGAGCGACGACGGCTATTTGCAATACGGCCCGCAGCGATATTCGGCGTTGGTTCTTTGGGGCGAAAACGACGCGGACGCCGCCGACTTCGCCGCGCTTTTGGAACTCGCCGGAAAGAATTATCGAACGAAAATTGAAAGAATCAAAGCGGACGCGACCGCCGCCGAAAAAGACGCGTTAGCCGCCGAAATTATCGCCGCGTTGAAAGTCGCGAACGTCGAGCCGCAAACCCCTTGGAAACTCGACGAAACGGCGTTTTCGGTTCCGGAGGAACGGTCGAGTCGGCCGCAACTTGTTTCGACGTCGCGTTTTATCGACGGAACGAACGTTTGGATTGCGGCGAAAGAAAACGCGTTGGGCGACCCGATCGCGTTGGACGGCGCGACCGTTCGACTCCCCGACGGGAAAGAGTCGACGCCGATTTCGGTCGACGCGAACGGCGTTTTCGCGGTTCGGTTTGGCGCGAACGGAACCTTGGAAGCGGTCGCGGCGGCGGAACTTAAGTCGCTGAAAATTGGCGACTTGGCGTTGAACGTTCCGGAAGCGGAGATCGCGGACGACCCGGTTGACGTCGCGATTTGGCGACGGCCCGACGGACGGCTTCGCGGCGTTTTTCAACGTCGAGAAAACGCGCTCCCGCCGTCGCTCGAAGGCGTCGTCGACGATTGGACGTTCTTAAAACGAGAACGCTAACTCCCTGCGTCGTCGGCTTTTCGTTAATCGCGAAAAGAGCGGCGACTTTTGCCGGTTCGAGAGCGAAATAAAAACGGTCGCGACGGGTTAACGTCGCGACCGTTTCTTTTAGCGGAAAGACGGCGTTCGGAAAAACGCGACGTCGGCGATTAGCAAGCGGCGAGGATTAAGCTCCAATCGAGCGCGATTCCAAGGAGGGCGTGTTGGCCCCAACCGGCGAAAATGGAACGGGTTCGGAGCGCGAGAAAGCCCCAAAGAAGCCCGCCCGCGATACAGCCGAACGTTTCCGACGCCGGATGTCCGAAGTGAAGCGCCGTCGAAATAACGACTTGTATCCAAACCGCCGTCGAAAAACCGGTCGTCGGCGCGAGTCCGCGGAGCAAAAAGCCGCGGAACATAAATTCCCAAGCGAAATAATAGAGACAAAAATAGGAAATTGTGTGTAAAATAAGCGCGTTCCAAGAGACGCCCGCCGCCGGATTATACGGATAAACGGTATAAAACGCGCGACCGGCGTCGCCTAACCCGCTTGCCCAACCGACCGCGAAGAGAATCGGCGCCAACATAAGAAAGGAGCGAATCGTTCGCGTTCGCTCGCCCCAACCGACGCCGTAATCGCTTAGTTTTTCGCGAAATACGAACTTAACGATCAACATCGGAAAAACGCCCATCAGGAAGAACGCAACCCAATGTTTGCGCGCGCCCCAAAGAAAACGCAGGGGCGTCGTTTCGGCGTTAAGCGTTCCGTCGAGCGGTTTGATCGGTTTCGAATCTAACGATTCCGCCGAAAGTTCCGACGGAGAATCGACGTTTGATTTTTTGAAAATAGCGCCGATATTATCGTCGCGAAGCGTTTGGGCGTTCAGGACGCATTGGCCCGTTTCCGGATCGGCGAATCGCGGCGCCGACGGGAGATATTTCCAAAGCGTTAGCGCAAAAACGGCGTAACAAAGGATAATCGTCGCTTTGCGATTTTGCGGCGAAACAAGATTAACGACAAAGTTTAACGCGCTTTGCAGGAAAGCGTTGGCGTCGGCGACGGGGGCGTCGGACAAATCGGCGGAAGTAAGCGGGGCGTCGGAAGAGCGAGACATAAAACGCCTTTCGTTGGAGCGAGGAAGGGAAGGAAGCGGCGGGCGCTCCGGCGTTCAAATTTTACCGGAACCTTTAATATTCTACCCGAAAAATGGATTTTGTCGAGCGCGGTTGGCGGAACGCGGTCGTTTTTAGGGCGATATTATTGATAAAATCGGTAAAAAACGCGACTTTCGCCCCTTGCCGCTTGAAATTTTTGGAAAAATCGGGTATCATTTTCTTGAATCGTGAAACGCGCTCGATCGACGGTCGTTCGCGTCGCGAAATTTTGGATTGGGTTTTTCGAAAGGTTTTGATTATGTTGAAATCGTTGCGCAATTTCTTTTTTGTCGCGTTAGCGTCGGCGTCGTTTGTCGGCGCCGCGTCGACTTCGTTTGTCGTCGCTCAAAACGCCGAACAAAAAGCGGCTTACGTCGCGCCCGCTTTGCAGGAAAAAGACGCTTGGACGATGGTCGTTATCCCCGACCCGCAAGCGTACTCGCGGTACGGTCGCAATCAGGGGATTTTCGAGCTAATGACCGCGTGGATCGCCGAAAATAAAGACGCGCTCGCGATTCGCCAAGTCCTTTGCGTCGGCGACTTAGTGGAGTCGAACGGCCTGCAAAAAGCGGACGGCAAGTTCGCGAACCAAACCGGGCGGCAGATGTGGACGTCGTGTTCGCGCGCCTTCGAACGCCTCGACGGCGTCGTGCCTTACGTCCTCTGCACCGGCAATCACGACTACGGGCCGGACATTTTCCCGGAAGGAACGCATTACGGCGTCCGCTCGTCCGAAACGCGCGACTCGCTTTTCGGCGAATTTTTCCCGATGGAGCGCAACCCGCTTTGGAAAGACGTCGTCGTCGAATGTTTTCCTAACGCGTTTGGTAAGAAGACGTTAGAGAACGCCGCGTATGAGTTCGAAGGAACCGGCGGGCAAAAGATTTTGGTCGTTTCGCTCGAGTTTGCGCCGCGACCGGAGACGCTCGAATGGGCGAAAGCGCTCTTCGCTCGACCGGAGTACGCGAATCATTTCGGGATCGTGTTGACGCATTCGTATTTAAGACCTTATACGGCGGGACTTGAACGCGACGTTAAAGAAGGGTACGGACTTAGCAAAGCGGGCGGCGCCGCCGGCGAAACGATTTGGCAAAAGTTGGCGCAACCGTCGTCCAATATTCGACTTGTGATCTGCGGGCACCACTCGACCGCCGACAATATGGAGGGGTGTTGCGGTTTTCGCGTCGACAAAAACGCCGCCGGCAAAACGGTTTCGCAACTCCTGTTCGACACGCAGGCGATGGGCGGCGGCTGGGAAGGAAACGGCGGCGACGGTTGGTTGCAACTCCTTGAATTCTCGAAAGATATGAAGACGGTGAAAGTGCGGACGTTCTCGCCGCTCTTCGCGATTTCGCCGTCGACCCGAGCGAACGCTTGGAACCGTGAAAAGTATTGCGAGTTCGAGTTCAGCATCGAATGACGTTAAGTCGCAAAGTTGGCGACGGCTCGTTTTTTTGAGCGAACCGTCGCCGCGTAACGAGCGAAGCGTTCGGCGTTTATGTCGGACGCTTTTTTTGGTTGTTAAGCGACGCAACGGCGTCGAAACGTTGTTTGATATTGTGTCGCCCAAATGGGAAAGGCGTTTAACTAAGCGCCGCCGAAATTAAGATTTGAAGCGCCGTTAACATGTTCAAAATCAAGACGAAAGGAACGAAAAAACGCTCCGGAATCGCTCGGTAGAGCCGTCGTCCGACGAACGCTCCGACGAGAAGACCGGGCGCGAAAAAGAGCGTTAACATAAACGTCGTCGCGTTCATCATTTGCGCGTCCGCCGCTTCGAAGCCGAGGTTAGTTTTGACCGCCGTCGCCGCGAGCAAAAGCGGGATTTTACTGACGTTGACGACGAAGAAGAAAACCGCGTTCGTTCCCATAAAACGGTGTTTATCAAGGTTTTGCGACGCAAAATAAGCCGCCGAAACCGCGCCCGCGGCGTTCCCGAGCATCGTCGTCAACCCGGCGAGCGTTCCGCATCCGACTCTAAAGGGCGCGCTCGTCGAGATTTGCGTCCAGCCGAGGCGTTTGCGAACGAACTCGAAAAGCAAAATCGACGTCGCCAAAATCCCGACCGTCAGCTTGAATTGCGCGTTGTCCATAAAGCACATCACGGTCGCGCCGCCGAGAAGTCCGACGCCGACCGGTCTAAAAAGTCGGCGCAACAGCTTGAAATCGCAGTCTTTGCGGTAAAACCAAACCGCCGCGACGTCGCCGAGAATTAGCAGCGGAACGACCGCTCCGGAGGCGAACATTTCGCGTCCGGAAAACGCGGAAATCATCAGCAAACACGCGAAAAGCCCGACGCCGGGAACGCCGGTTTTGGAAACGCCGATTAAAAACGCGGCGCACAACCCGACGATCGCCGTTGTCGCCGTCAACAAAGATTCGAGCGGCATCTTGTTAAACCTCTAAAACGCGCCGTTTACCGCCGACGCCGAACGGGCGCTCGATTGCGACGGAGCGCGAAAGTCGTCGATTCATTATACGTCTTTTTTAACGGAGCGCAAGCCGGGGCGTGAAGTCGCTAGATTTCGTTTTTTACGTCTTTTCTTCTCAAACGCGCAAAACGGTAAAATCGATAAATTCTGAAAAAACTTCATAAAAATATTGAAGAAAAAGGCAAACAAAAACCGAAGTTAAGTCTAACTTTCGTTTTTTTCCTGAAAAATGGAAACGTTTTCGTTGCGATGCGCCGTCTCGACGGAAGCGAAGTTGCGGTCAAAAAACGGTTCGGCGCTCCTTTCGCGAAAATTATCGATTCGTTTAAAATGGCAAAAGCGATTGAACGGCGAGCGCGAACGTTTGAGAAGCGACGGAATTTTTCGAAACGCGTCGCGATGCTGAGCGGCTTGATTTTCTCGACGGGCGCGGCGTCCTTTGCTTGGGGCGCGCCGCCGACGACCGATTGGGAAAACTCGGCGGAAGACGTCGTAATTCTTGAAGAAGCAGACGCTTACGAAGGGGAAGAGGCGGTTTTCGAAGAGCCGGTCTTGACGGAGGAAACGCCGAGCGAAGCGGGAGCGGCGGTGGCGGCGGACGAAGCGACCTCCGGTTACAGCTTGCACGTTCACGGCGCCGAGACGCACGAAACGCACGTGAAGCACGTCGAGGAAGCGTCGGCGTTTCGCGTTTTGCTCGACAAATTGGAGCTCGGCGCGACGATTACCGCCGTTGGGCAGCAGTCCGATTACGACGCCGTCGATTCCGGAATCGACGGTTCGCTGATGGTCGAAGTCGAGGCGTTCGCGGAACTTACGGAGCGCGATTCGATGCGGGCGACCTTTAAAGTCGGGATGGGCGACGGGCTCGGCGCTCGCGTTCCGGCCTTTTGCGGATTCAACGCCGCGAGCGGGGCGACGAGAAACACGTATCTGAACCAATTTTGGTACGAACGTAAGTTCGGCGACGGCGACCGTTGGCGAGCGCGCGTCGGCTATCTCGATTTGACGAGCGACTTCGATACGAACGCTTATGCGAACGACGAATATTGCCAATTTCTTTCGGACGCTTTCGTCAACAACCTGACGTTCGAGTGTCCGGCGAACGCGCTCGGCGGTCAAGTTTGGTGGGAGCCAAACGATAAGTGGCGTCTTGGCGTTGGTTACAGCGAGTCAAACCGAGATTGCGTCGAGATGTTCAGCCGCGGCGTCGCGATCGCCGAAGTCGACCGGCACGTTCAAATAGGCGAACTCCAAGGGACGTATCGAGGCTACTTTACGGCGAATTTTACGCCGCGCGAGTCGCTCGACGGAACCCGGGACGACCTGACGAACGACGGTTGGGGCCTCTCGTTCGACCAAGAAATTTCGAAATACGTCGGTCTTTGGGGGCGTTACGGGCAACAAAACGGCGAATGTTGCGAGTTCGATCGCGCCCTAACCGGCGGTTTCGAACTGCATTCGTTCAGCGAGGAACGCCCGGACGATATTCTTGGTTTCGGGTACGGGATTACTTGCGTAAGCGACGAATTTGCGGCGCTTAACGAAGGCGCGGTCGACGAAAACCACTTCGAACTTTATTACTCGTTTCAAGTGAACGACTATTTTTCCGCGACTCCGTCTCTGCAATGGATCGACGGCGTCGGCGGCGACGGCGAAGCGGAAGTCGTTTGGGCGCCGGGACTTCGCGCGACGGTCGCGTTCTAAGCGTCGCGCTAAAAATCCTCCGGAATCTCGACGTCGACGAGCGGTTCGACGCCGCGTCCGACGAAAAATTTGCCGAACATAAAGTCCGACAAGAGGTTGCGACTCAAGATCGAGCGAATCGCCGGGCGACGCGACGTCGAAACGTACAAGACGTAGCGTTCGCGACCGAGCTGAATTTGCCGGCCGACCGCGCGACCGTCGTCGACCGCTCGCAAGTTTTCGCCGACCGTCGCGATTCCTAAGTTAACCGGCCTTACCGCGCGGTTTGCGTTCCAATCAAGGAGCGTCGCGACGCAAAGAGAGCCGCCGCGACGTTGCGCCGACGTTTCTAAGACGCCGCCGTAACTCGTTTTAACGGCGAACGTTCCGGAGGTCGCGTCGACGGGGCGTTCGGTTGCGGAAAGGGGGAAAAAGCGGGCGAACGGCGGCGCGTCGAGCGTTGTTTCGGATAATGTAATTTCTTTTGTCGCATTGGTTTGCGTCGCTAACGTTTCGGTCGAATCGAGCGGAAAAAGCGAGCGTATTTTCAAAAGCGGCGCGCTCTTATCGGAACCGCGTTCGACGGCGGAGCGTTCGGCGTCGGAACCGTATAAAACGTCGACGTTTAAGAAAAGTTTTTCTTGGAAAGCGACGAAAAGGCGTCGAGAAAGCGAACGTCCGCCGGTTAACGGCAAAAGACGTTCGACGAACGCGCCGTCGCCGTCGATTTCTTCGCAAAGCGTTTGCCAAGAGGAGGTTGCGTCGAGCTTTTTCTCGTCGGCCCAAACGTCCGTTCGCCAAGTTCCGGCGACGACGCGGCGGCGTCCAACGTAAATTTCGAGCGGCGAACGAAGCGGCGACGAGTCGGAAAATTCGACGTAAACTTCGTTGGAAAAATCGCTTGTGTCGGCGGCGTCGCTCAAAAGCGCGAAACGTCCGTCGCGACTAAAAAACGACTTGACGTCGCCCTCGGAAACTTCGCTTTTAAGTTCTTCAAGAACGCGATTTCTGAGCGTCGTGGAAACGGCGTCGAGGCCGTAAACGGGCTTTTTCTTCATCGGCTTTCTCCAAAACGCGATTATCGGCAAGGGAACGCGCGGCTCCGTTCGAGAATTTTGTCTTATTTTACCCGATTTTTGCGCTTTGGGAAGCGGCGAACGGAATGTTTTGCCGATTTTGACGTGAAATCGCGGCGCCCCTTGCGATTTTGGCGACTTGGTGTATACTTAAGAAAAGCGTCGCAAAGCGGCGAAAGATCGCGCGCGGTTTTAATGAGCGGCGTTATGTAAAGCGTTGTTTAAGAATATGTTAGGACGGTCGAAATGAATCGTGAAAAAAGTCGGCAAATTTTCGAAAAAGCCTTAACGTTGATTCCCGGAGGCGTCAACAGTCCGGCGCGAGCGTTCGGCGGCGTCGGCGGCGCGCCCGTCGTGATCGACCGAGCCGAGGGGCCGTTCCTCTTCGACGTCGACGGGAACCGCTATATCGACTACGTTCTGTCGTGGGGGCCGATGATTCTCGGGCACGCCGACCCGCGCGTCGTCGAAGCGTTGTCGCTAAGTATCGCTAAGGGAACGAGTTTTGGCGCGCCGACGCAAGCGGAAAACGACCTCTCGGAGCTGGTCGTCAAATTGGTTCCGTCGATTGAAAAGGTACGTCTTGTCAACTCCGGCACCGAGGCGACGATGAGCGCGATTCGCTTGGCCCGCGGCTATACCGGGCGCGACAAAATCGTCAAATTTATCGGCTGTTATCACGGGCACGTCGACAGTCTTCTCGTCGCGGCCGGGAGCGCGGCGGCGACGCTTGCCGTCCCGAACTCGCCGGGCGTAACTCCTGGAACGGCGGCGGATACGATTTTGCTCGAATACAACGACGTCGAGGCGGTTCGGCGAACGTTCGCCGAGCGCGGCGCCGAAATCGCGGGCGTCATCGTCGAACCGGTCGCCGGAAATATGGGGTGCGTGCCGGGGAAACCGGAGTTCCTGCAAGCGCTTCGCGACGAAACGAAAAAAGCGGGCGCGCTCCTGATTTTCGACGAGGTGATGAGCGGTTTCCGCGTCGCAAAGGGCGGCGCGCAAGAGGTTTACGGAATCGATCCCGACTTAACGACGCTTGGCAAAGTGATCGGCGGCGGCCTTCCGGTCGGCGCTTACGGCGGGAAAGCGGAGTTTATGAACGCGGTGATTCCTTGCGGTAAAGTCTTCCAAGCCGGGACGTTAAGCGGAAACCCGCTTGCGACCGCCGCCGGGATCGCGACCTTAAAAGCGCTCGACGAGGATTCCGAATTTTACGCGAAGATCGACCGAACGACCGCGCGTCTTGCCGATGGTTTGTCGCAAGCCGCAAGCGCCGCCGGCGTCAAGGTTTCGGTTCAGCGTTGCGGCGGAATGGCGACGCTCTTTTTCCTTGGCGACGAAGACGACGCCGTCGTCGACTGGCCGTCCGCGTCGCGTTGCGATACGCAAAAATTCGCGAAATTTTTCTGGAAACTCTTAGACGGCGGGGTTTACCTCCCGTGCAGTCAGTTTGAAGCGATGTTTACGTCCGTCGCGCACTCGGACGAATTGATCGATCGAACTGTCGAAATTGCCGCCGACGCGTTTCGAAGTCTTTGATCGTTCTGATTTTAGCTCGACGTTCGTCGCGTCGCGCCGCGACGTTGCGCGAACGTCGGGTTTAACGCCTGAAAAGAAATGTCTTACACTTTGTCGAGGAAGGCTTATGTTGGGATTTCGTTCTAAAAAACAGCGAGAAAAACGCGCCGAGGAACGGGAACAAAAGAGTATGATGCGGCGTCGCAATACCGCGATTTTAGCGTTCGCGTTGTTGTTTCCGTCTGTTTTAACTTGGGCGTATTTCATTTTCGGCGAACGTTTTATGCCGGACGTTTCGAAATATATTTTCGTCGCGGGCAAAACGTTGCAATTTGCGTTTCCCGCGTTTATCGCTGCGTTTGTTTTGCAAAAGCGTTGGTTGGTTCGCCGTCCGAGTCGTCGCGGTTTGGCGCCCGGCGCGATTTTCGGCGCCGCGGTCGGGCTTCTTATCTTCTTTGTCGGCGCGTATTTAATAAAAGAGCCGGGAACGTTTAAGCCGCTTGTCGACAATTTGCGCGAAGAACTATTGGGGCGCCTGCAACCGTTGGGGTTGGCGACGCCGAGCGCGTTTATTTTGCTGACGATATTTTATTCGATCGTTCACTCCGGTTTGGAAGAGTATTATTGGCGGTGGTTTACGTTTGGCCGTTTGGCGGAGCGATTGCCTTACGTCCCGGCGTCGCTTATCGCCAACGCGGGTTTTATGTTGCATCACGTGTTGTTGTTGGGCGTCTATTTTGGCTTTGCGCAACCGGCGACGTGGATTTGCTCGGTCGGCGTTTTTATCGGCGGGCTTGTTTGGCAGGAAATATATCGTCGCAGCGACTCGATTTACGGCGCTTGGTTGAGCCACGGTTTGATCGACGCGGGAATTTTCGCCGTCGGTTTTCTGCTGTTGCCGAGCGTTTGACGCGTTGGCGTTAAACTGTTGTTCTAGAATATGTTAAGAAGTTTGCGGAGCGCGCTTTCGCGAGTTTGGAGCCATCGATGCGAGTTGTGGGAATTGGAACGGACGCGGCGGAGATCGACCGCGTCGTAAAACTTTACGAGCGCTTTCCGGAAACCTTTCTGAATCGGGTCTTTACGGAACGCGAACGCGAGTATTGTTTGCGCAAAAAACGCAATTTTGGCGAGTCGTTGGCGGCGCGTTGGGCGGCTAAAGAGGCGACGTTAAAGGCGTTGGGCACCGGCTGGGCGTCCGGGATTTCTTGGACGGACGTCGAGGTGGTCAACCGTCCGGACGGCGCGCCGCAACTTTTTTTGACCGGCGGCGCGAAAAAAGTCGCCGACGAATTGGGCGTCGTCGACGCGAAAATTTCGTTGACGCATTGTAAAACGTTGGCGATCGCGTTCGTCGTGTTGTCCGCAAACGACTAAGCCGGTCTCTTAATCGACGCCGCGCCGCAACAAAAAACGCCGTTTCGCGACGACGAAACGGCGTTTAATATTTCTTGCTTAAATTAAGCGATTACTTGGTTTCGAGCGCTTGCGCGAGGTCGGCGATCAGGTCGTCCGCGTCTTCGATACCGCAGGAAAGGCGAATCAAGTCCGCGCCGACGCCGCACGCTTCCAGCTCCGCTTCCGAGAGTTGACGGTGCGTCGCGTTCGCCGGGTGAAGAACGCAAGTGCGAGCGTCCGCGACGTGCGTCGCGATCTGCGCGATTTGCAGTTTCGACATAAAAACTTCCGCCGCGTCGCGACCGCCGACGAGACCAAACGACACGACGCCGCAAGTTCCGTTCGGCATATATTTTTGCGCTAAGTCGTAATAAGGGCTGCTTTTAAGTCCGGCGTAATTGACCCAAGCGACTTCTTGTCGCGATTCGAGAAACTCGGCGACTTTTTGAGCGTTTTCGCAGTGCCGCTTCATGCGCAGGTGAAGCGACTCGAGCCCGAAGTTCAGCAAAAACGCGTTCATCGGAGCGGGCGACGCGCCGAAGTCGCGCATCAGTTGAGCGACGCACTTCGTAATGAACGCGCCGCCTTGGCCGAATTTTTCGGTGTAAACGATCCCGTGATAGCTCGCGTCCGGCGTCGTAAGTCCCGGGAATTTCTCGCTTTGCGCCGTCCAGTCGAACTTGCCGGAATCGACGATGGCGCCGCCGACTTGCGAGCCGTGCCCGTCCATATACTTCGTCGTCGAGTGCGTAACGATATCGGCGCCCCATTCGAACGGTCGGCAGTTGACCGGCGTCGGGAACGTGTTGTCGATAATGAGCGGAACCCCGTGCGAATGCGCGACTTGCGCGAAGCGCTCAATGTCGAGAACGGCGAGCGCCGGGTTCGCGACCGTTTCGCCGAAGACCGCTTTCGTGTTCGGACGGAACGCCGCTTCGAGTTCTTCGTCGGAGCAGTCCGGCTTCACGAACGTGAATTCGATTCCCATCCGCTTCATCGTAACGGCGAAGAGGTTGAAGGTGCCGCCGTAAATCGCCGACGACGCGACGACGTGGTCGCCGGCGGAGCAAATATTGAAGACCGCGAAGAAGTTCGCCGCTTGTCCGGACGACGTAAGCATCGCCGCCGTACCGCCTTCCAGCTCGCAAATCTTCGCCGCGACCGTGTCGGCGGTCGGGTTTTGCAGGCGCGAATAGAAGTAGCCGGACGCCTCCAAATCGAAGAGTTTGCCCATCGCGGCGCTCGATTCGTAGCGGAAGGTCGTGCTTTGAATGATCGGAATTTGGCGCGGCTCGCCGTTTTGCGGGCGATAACCGGCTTGAACGCATTTCGTGCCGATTTGGGTCATCGGGGGCTCCTTTCGTCGAATCCGGCGAACGTTAGTGTTGCGATAAAACAGGTTGCGACGCGTCGAAAAACGCTTCGTCGAAAAAAGATCGTCGCGAAATTTTTTTTGCGAAAACGTTTGCGAACGGCGGCGCGATTTGGTATAATGGAGGCGCGTCGGCGTCGGAGCGTCGGCGAGTCCATTTGCTCGATATTATACGGCGTCCGCGCGACGCCAAAAGGGGGACGCAATGAATTTTTCTCGATTTTTTGCCAAAAACGGTCGCGACGGCGCCGCTTTTCGGAGTTTTTCGCGGCGGACGGCTTGGGCGGTCGCGTTTACGTTGGCGTCGACGGCGGTTTACGCGACGTCGCTTTGGGGCGCGGAAACCGAAAAAGACGCGATTTTTAAGCGAGCCGAGGCGGTCGCGCCGCTCTTGGAAGACGGGACGACGCGAATCGCAAACCTCGGCGACCGCGAACGTTGGGATTTGTTGGCGTCGACAAACTCCGGCAAACAAACGATTAAGAGCGCCGAAAGCGCGTTGAAACAAAAGTCGCCCGCGCTTCCGGAGGAGCTTTATAAGGAGTATTATCGCAACGGGAATCGGTCGAATTATCAGCGCGAATACGGACGCTTAACCCGAAGGATAACAACGTTTGCGCTGGCCGAAGCGCTGGAAAATAAAGGCCGCTTCCTCGAGGCGCTCGACGCGACGCTCGTCGAATTTTGCGCGCTCCGCTCCTGGGTTCTGCCCGCGCACGACCACGGCGCCGAAATTTACGACGGCAAAGCGATTTACAGCGACCTCGGCTCGACGCTCGCTGGAGCCGAAGCCGCGATCGCCGTCAATTTGCACCGCGACAAGTTGAAGCCGGAAACGGTTGCGACGACGATTAGCGAGATCGAAAAACGTATCTTAAAGCCTTACGAGGATTCGGTTTTAGTGAAGTCGCATAAGCGGATGTGGTGGATTCGTACCGAGAATAACTGGAGCGCCGTCTGCCACGCCGGGACGGTCGCCGCCGCGCTGAACGTCGTCGAGTCGAAAGAGCGTCGCGCGTTCTTTGTCGCCGCCGCCGATTACTTCTCGGAAACCAAGTTTATGAAAGGCTTTACGAACGACGGTTACTGTTCCGAAGGGCTGGGGTACTGGAATTACGGTTTCGGCAATTATTTGCTTCTTGGCGCGATGGTTCGTAATGCGACCGGCGGCAAGCTCGATTTCTTTAGATTTCCGAAGATTAGGGCGATTCTCGATTACGCGCCGACGATTGAAATCGCCGACGGTCAATTTATCGCCTTCGCCGACTGCTCGCTGACCGCGCGTCCGGCGCCGGTTTACGTCGGGTATTTAAGTCGTTTGAAAGGATACGGTTACGTCGACGCGGAAAAACGCGGGCTCGACGCGAACTTCGCGCTCGGCGACTTGCTTCAAACGACGGCGTTCGGTTTCGATAAAGACGTTCTTTTCCCGAAAAAAGACGAAAACGCCGCCGAGAAAAACGACGCTAACGTTAGCGCCGCCAACGCTTTGCCGATTCGAACCGATTTCCCGGACGCCGGCGTCTTGATTTGTCGTCCGAATCCGAACGCGACCGGAAAATACTTCGCGCTTGGACTTAAAGCCGGGCATAACGCGGAGTTGCACAATCATAACGACGTCGGGTCGTACTCGCTGATTCTCGGCGAAAAGGGCGCGAAGCCGGGAACGAGCGCGTTTATCGTTCGCGACCCGGGCGGCGAAACCTATACGGCGCGGACGTTTAGCGGTCGACGTTACGAAGGGGAACTCCTCAACTCCTTCGGGCACCCGGTTCCGCGAATCGCCGGAACGCTGCAAAAAAACGGACGCGACGCGCAAGGCAAGGTCGTTAAAGCGTTTAGCGACGCCGTCGACCGTTACGAAATCGACTTGACGTCGGCTTATCCGGTGAAAACGCTCGCCTTGGCGAAGCGCGTTTTCGAATACCGACGCGGCGACGGCGCAACTTCCGGCGGCGTCGAGATTTGCGATTTGGTCGATTTCAAACCGGGCGAAAAGGGCGCGTTCGAAACGGCGGTCGTTTCGTTCGAGAAGATTGAAGCCTTAGAGGCGACGCAACCTTCGACGACGCTTCGGTTTAAAATCGGCGCCGCGACGCTGACGGTCGCCGCGACGGACGACGCCGGGAACGCGCTTCCGCTCCGCTTCGAGACGAAAATTGTCGGCGAAAACGACGCGAGCGTTCCGAAAAAGCCGACGCGCTTGGCGTTGATTATCGACGGCGACGTCGAGAAAGCGACGATTCGCCAAACATTCTCTGCGCAATGAGTTAAGATGAGGAAAAAGTTTAAAGTGCGCAAAAGAAAGAGATAACAAAATGGGCGAAGCATGTGTGTATTGTTGCGAGAAATGCGGACATAGTCGCGCTGTTTTGGGCGACGAAGGAGTTGATTCCGGATTTCGCGACGTGTGTCAAGTAAGATGCGCGACGTGTCGTGAAATCGTTTCCTTTAGCGATGCGAGCGGCAAGTGGGACAAAGAGTTAAGCTTGCATAAAAGGCGTATTGCCGCCGGTGAATTTTCGACTTCGGAAGAAATTAGCGCGGCTTTTACCGAGTTTGTGGCAAAAATACTTCCGAAAGACGCGGTATGCTCTCGATGCGGCGGTTTGGAACTTAAACCGTTGGGCGATTTGGAAAAGTTGTCGAAGTTGTACGAGCGACCTAGTTACGGGCCCGAATTTGAATTTTTATTTTGTCCGCAATGCGATGGAAAAATGAAGCAGACTTCTCTATCTTTCCATTGGGATTAATGGGAATAAAGGAAACGCGAGATATTGATAAAAGAAAGGTTAATGTGATGAAAACATTAAAGTTAAATAAAGCGTTGGTCGCGTTTTGCGTCGCGCTTGGAACGGCGACGGCGGCGTCGGGGCTTTTCGCGGCGGAGTCGCGGACGGTCGAGTCGCCGAGCAAGGTGGTTAAGGTTGACGTAACGGTCGACGATTATGCGAGTTACGCGTTGACGTTCGACGGCGCGAAGGTCGTCGGCGAATCGCGGTTGGGGATTGGTTTCGGGGCGTCGCGACTTGTCGGCGAGTCGAGCCGAAACGTCGACGAAACTTGGACTTGCGTCGTCGGGAAGCGTTCCGTTTACGTCGACCGCTGCGTCGAAACGACGTTTGAGCTGCAAGAAGTCGCCGAACCTAAACGCAAGTGGAATATCGTCTTGCGCGCTTACGACGACGGCGTCGCGCTCCGTTACGTCGTTCCGAAGCAGGACGGGCTCGACGAACTGACGCTCGACGTCGACGAAACCGAATTTGCGTTCGGCGCAAACCTCGATTGTTGGGCGACTTACTATCCGAAGTATAACACGTCGCAAGAAGAGTTTTTCCTCCGCAAAAAACTCTCGGACGTCAAGCCGGATTCGTTCGTCGGTATGCCGTTAATCGTTAAAGGGGAAGGCTTTGTCGCGGCGCTGACCGAAGCCGATTTGCTCGACTGGGCCGGAGCGCAGTTCGCGTCGTCGACGCAAAACCCGACGACGATTAAACTTCGGTTGACGCCGCGCGACGACGAACGCGGCGCCGTCGTTTGCCGTCCGGAAGCTAAGTCGCCTTGGCGCGTTGTTTTGCTTGGGAAGAAACCGGTCGATTTGATCAACAACTCCGGAATCGTCGAAAATGTTGCGACTCCGTGTAGTTTCGACGCGTCTTGGGTCGAGCCGGGGAACAGCTCTTGGGACTGGTGGGCGCCGAAAAACGGACGCGAAATTTCGAACGCTAAGATTCGAGAATTCATCGACTTCGCGGCGTCGATGGGGTGGGAATACTTCACGCTCGACGCCGGTTGGGAACGGAAACCGGGCGAGTGGAGCGACGATTTGACGCAAGTTTTCCGCGACGGCGTCGATATTCCGGCTTGCGTCGAATACGGCAAGTCGAAGGGCGTGCGACTTTTCCTTTGGTATCACGTCGACCCGTTAAAGAAAGCGGGCGTTCGCAGGACTTTAGAGCGTTGCGCCAAGTGGGGCGTCGCGGGCTTGAAAATCGACTTTATGGACTCGCATTCGCAAGAAACCGTCCAATGGTTGACTGAAACTTGCCGAATCGCGGCCGAAAATCGACTTCTTGTCAACTATCACGGGATGTACAAACCGACCGGGATGACGCGAACCTTCCCGAACCAAATCACCCGCGAGGGCGTTCGCGGAAACGAGTACAATCGCTGGTCGGCGCTGACGTCGGAACACCTTGCGACGCTGCCGTTTACGCGTTGCATGCTCGGCCCCGCCGACTTTACGCCCGGCGGCTTTTTGAACGAACATCCGGAAACGTTTAAGAAGGTCGACGCGTTGCCGGACGGTTCAACGTGTCATACGGTCGGAACGCGCGCTCGCGAATTGGCTCTCTGCATGATTTACGACTCGCCGCTGCGCACACTTTGCGACTTGCCGAGCGTTTACGCCGGGAAACCGGGGCTCGAATTTTTGCGCGAACTCCCGACCGTTTGGGACGATACGACGGCGCTAGACGGCGAAATCGGCGACTTTGTCGTTATGTCTCGTCGGAGCGGCGAAGTCTTTTATTTGTCGGCGCTTACAAACGAGAAGGCTCGCTCCGTCGACGTTCGACTCGACTTCCTTGAAGACGGCGTCGAGTACGAAGCGACGATTTACGCCGACGCGCCGGAAACCGATTCGGACGCCAACGCGATTTCGATAACGTCGAAAACGTTTAAAAAAGGCGATTTAGCGACGTTGAAAATGACGCGCGACGGAGGCTGGAACGCGATCTTTAAGAAGATCGCGAAATAGACGCCTGGAAAAGCGCAACCCTTGCGGCGCTTGGAACCGCGTCGAGCGACCGGCGCCGTGAAACGGGGTTGCGCTTGACGGCTTTTTTCGATATAATAACGAAAGCCGACGCGAATCGGAGGGGGAAGTCGGCGTTAAGTTGACATATAAAGCGATTTACATTTGTTGCCAAACGATGAAAACGATACTCGGAAAAAGCGACGAAAGCGCGAGAGAGCGCGGCAAGAACGGGAGAAAACGCGGCGGCGCGTCGCGGTTGTGTTGCGTCGCGGCGCTTTGGGCCAGTTGCTTGACGGGAACGGTTTCCAACGTCTTAGCGTTCGATTTTAAGATTTCGTTGCCGTCGCTCTTCGACGCGATTAAAAAAGACGCGCCGCCGAGCGACGAAGCGAAAGACGCGGCTTACGATTTCGAAGTAAACGACGCGGAGTCAATACCGGCGCAGCCGACTTTTGCTATTGATTTAAGTCCTTCGTTTTCAAAGTTTCTCCCGTATTCCGTCGCTTTGGGAAGAGTGGTTTGCGAGTCGAATTTTCCGCTGGAAGAAACGGCGGGATTGCAAACGGAAATCGTGCGTTTGCAAAACGATTTGGTCGGCCATCTTCTCGTTCCCGAGTCGAGGGAAAAGATTTCGCTTTGCCTGTTTCGCGACAAAACTTCTTATATCGCCTTTATTTGCGAGTATTTTCCCGGGGCTCCGACCGATCGACCGGCGCTTTACGTTAAGGAACCGGGCAAACCGGGCGTTTTGATGGTTCGGCGCGACGAAAAAATGATGTTGAACGTGCGGCACGAGATGGTTCACGCCTACCTAAACGCCGCGCTTAGAAACGTTCCGATTTGGATCGACGAAGGATTGGCGAAGTATTTTGAGACGCCGCCGGGCGAGCGCGGGTTTCGCAATCCGTTTTTAGAAAAGGTTGAAAGCGACGCAAAGTCGTTTTTGGCGTCGCCGCCGTCTTTGCGTCGCCTTGAAAATTTGACGCGGGTCGACCAGATGGGGATTCGCGAATATCGCGAGTCTTGGGCTTGGACGCATTTTTTGATGCACTATTCGTCGGATACGCAACGCGTGTTGGCGCTTTATTTAAGTTCTCTTCGACCGGAAGCGCAGGCGGGGATTTCATCGGAGGAAGCGGCGCGGCGTCAAAAAGAGACGCCGATGAAGCGGTTGTTGGAGCGTTACGTTCCGGATTATAAAGACAAATACGTCGAGCATTTTCGAGGATGGACGAAGCGCCGCGACGCCTACGAGAACGGACGATCGGCGGAGTAGGGCGGCGTTCGGCAGAATTTTAGAGATTTTGAAAAATTCCCCCTTGCGTTTCGTCGCTTTTATTATATAATAAATTTAATATTCGATATGAGAGCGCGGAGCGTTTTTTGCGACGGCGTTTTTGTTCGAGCGCCTGTGGCGCAATTGGATAGCGCATCGGTCTTCGGAACCGAGGGTTGGGGGTTCGAATCCCTTCAGGCGTGTTTTTGAGGTTTTCCTAGCGTTGCTGGGAAAACCTTTTTTTATTGATTAAACCCTTGTTTTACGGGGTTAAGCGAAATTGGCGTTCTTTTTCCGGACGCTAGGGAACGCGCGGAACGCCGCTATTTTCCCTTATTTTTCTTCTGTCGCGCAACCGGTTTCGCAACCTCTTTTGAAATTTCCCAAAGTGGTTGCCGTCGGTCGCGCGTTTGTTTTTTCGTCGAGCGTCGTCGGTCGCGCGTTCGGTTTTTCGCGAGTCGGGAGCGTTCCGGCGGCGCGGTCGTATTCCGCTTCCAGAATGTGGAGGTAATGGTCTTGCGCCGTCGCCGTCGAATGACCGATCCACTCCCGTTCCGCGATTTGGCCGAACTCGCGAAAAATTTCGTTCGCTCGACTCGATCGCATATTTTGAATCAGGCGTTCCCAAAGGGGAAGGCCCGCGTAAAATACGACCCGTTCGATTCGCTTGCGGAGCGTGTTCGGGTTTCGGTTCCGCGCGATCACGTACCGACTTTCGCCCTCCGGAACCAAGTCCCAAAGCGCTTCCAACTCCGCCCGCAACTCCGGGAAAAGCGGGATAATCCGCGAAGGGCGACCGCAACCCGCCGTCTTCGGCGAGTGAACGAGCATCCGCCCGGTCGCGAAATCGACGTCGCGCCACTCGACGCAAAGCGCCTCCGACTTGCGCAATCCGCCGATTCGGTACAACGCGATCAGCGTTCGCGTCTCTTGGTCGCTCGACGCTTCCAAAAGTCGCGAATACGTCGCGCGGTCGACGAACGTCTCTCGACTCTTGTTCTTGAACGAACCGCGCTTCACGCCCTTAAACGGCGACACGTCCAGAAGTTCCGTCTCGACCGCCCACGAGAAAACCCGCGAAACGTCCCGAACGACTCCGGCGCGCGTCGCCTCCGCGTATTTGCGGTCGAGCGCCGCGATCAGACGCAACGCGTCCGATTTCGCAAACGTCGAAACGTCGCGCGAACGCTCGAAAAGCTCGAAGAAAATCGCCGCCGAGCGCGTTTTGTTCCGGAAGGTGATCGGTCGCATCGCCGAATCTTCCGCCCGGAAATACGCGTCGAACAACTCGCCGAGCGTCAAGCGGATTTCCGGTTCGAGCAGACCCGCGCTCTCGAAACGCTCGCGCAAGTCGACTTCCATCGACTCGAGCCAAGCGTAAGTTCGCCGGTCGACGTTCGAACCGGTCGTCAACGCGACGACGACCTTTTCGACGACGCGGCAAATTTCCTCCGCGAACGACCGCGAATATTTCGCCCCCAAAAAGAGACTCTTCCGCTTGCCGTTCAAATAAAATTGGATAACGAACGCGCTTTCGCCGCGTCGTTTTCGTTCCTGCAAACTGGCCATATAGTATCCTTTCTTTCTTTTTTCTTCGGCGCGTTTGCGGAAACGGTTGCGCCGGTATCTTATCGCCGCGCCGCGACGACGTCAAGAGGTTCTTTTATTTTTCGCCGTTCACCCAAGCGACGATCGCGCGGCGTCCGAAAAGCCAACGTTCCCCGACGCGGCGATGCGGCAAGCCCTCTTCCGCGACCATCTTGCGAACCGTTTCCTTCGAAACGCCGAGGAAGAGCGCGACTTGCTCCATATTCATTATTTCCAACTCGCGAACGTCGTCGCGGCGCGCCTTCTTTTCGGCGGCTCGACGCGTCGCGTTCAAGTCCGTTTCGCTCCGCCGTTTCGACGGGATTTTCAAGCCGTTCATCGTTTCTTTATTCTCCTTGCGACGCCAAGCGATAAAGCGTCGACGCTTTTTGCGAGTTCTCTTTTTTGATTCTGTCTTCGACGATAAATTCCGATTCTAAAAGCGTTTGCAAAACTTCGTCGCGAGCGCGTTTGCCAAGTCGTTGGAAGCGGCGAACGAAATCGGCGCGCCAAAAATAACCTTCGTTCAGTCCCGAAATCCAGCGTTTCGCCTCGACGACGTTCTTTTGCTCCTCGCTCTCGACGATCTCCTCGCCGAGAAGACGCCGGAAAAGCGCCGTTTCGTAACGCGAAAGCGCGACCGCGCCCTCCGCGCAAGCGAGGTCGACGCGCAACGTCGACTCGTTCGGGCCGAAGCGCGACGCCGCGAAAATCAACGCGTACTTCCGCGCCTTCTCCGCGACGCGCCCTAAAAATTCGCATAAGCCGCCCGAATCGTTTTCCGCCGTCTCCCGCATCGCCGGTTCGACTTCCGCCGTTTCGTACTCGTTCAAGCGGTCGAACGCGTCGCGTTCGTAAGGAACGTCGAAGAGGGTCGGCGTCTCGAACTGTTTGCAGTCGCGAAACGCGCTCCAAGCGCCGACGCGTTCGAGCAAAAGCGCCGACGGTTCCGCGAAATACGACTTGCGCGAGTCGTCGAACGACAAAACGCGTTTCGGCGAATATTTGCGCCCGGCGACGAAAAGCGTTCGCGCGACGAAACCGTTCCGCAACAGCGCGCCGGTGATCGCGTCGCCGAAGTCGCGATAGTTCGTCGTTCCGTAAACGGTAAGGAACGGATACGCGGCGCTTTTCGCTTCGCCTTTTTTCTTCGAGTCGAAGTCGGCGGCGACGACGCGCGGCGAGTAATACGGCGATTTTGCGTTCGAAAAAAGTTTCAGCATCTCCGAAACGATGAGGAAGCGGTTCGGGCCCGCGTTCAACGTCGTCGTTTGCAACTCTTGCCCGAACTCGTCTTGTTGGAGCAAAATTTTCTTTTGCGCGCAAATCATATTTTGGAGCGCTTGCGCCGACTCGAACCGCTCGACGACGCAACCGCCTAAGTCGACCGCCGACAAGAGTTTCGCGTTCGTTTCCCGCGCCGCGTTCTTGCCGCTCGACGCGCCGCCGAGTCCGACGACGTAAAGGTTCGGCGTCGTCGCGCCTCGGTCGGACGTCAGCTTGCGCCCGATCAGGAAGGAGACGAGCGCGAGCGCGCCCGCGAACGCCAATTCCGGTTGGACGCGAATCGAGTTCGCGTTCGTGAAGCGCTGGACTTCTTCGAGAAGCCCGCCGCACTCGAACAACTCGGGCGGAAAGGGAACTTCGTCGGGCGTTTCGCGGTCGGCGTCGCGACGCTCCGACGCGTTGGGAGTCGCCCCGTTCGGAACCGGGGCGGGGAATTGGGACGGCGTTTTCGACGGCGCGTCGTCGGACGTTTCAACGCTCGGCGAGTTCCCGAGCGCGAAGGCGAGCGTCGCGGGCTCCGCCGTTCGGGCCGTCTCTTCGTCGAACCGTTCTTTCCAGTTCTTCGACGCGGCGCTTAGGTCGTCGTCGAAGTCCCGCGCGGCGACGAACTGGAGCGGCGTGTACGTTCGTTCCGCTTCGAACGGCGGCGCGTTCGTCGACCAACAATAAAACATTTCCGTTTCAAGGTCGAGGGACGCGGAAACGCCGTCGCGCTTGCCGGGCCGCCGCCAATATTCCTTGCGCGCGTCGCTTCCGACGAGCGTCCAACCGTCGGCCAAGAGGCTTTCGCGGACGACGCCGCGTTCGCGGAGTTCGTCGGCGACGTCGCGACCGGAGTAAGAGGAATAAGCGGCGGAACGCGCGGTCGAAGCGCCGCCGACGTTTTCGCGCGAACCTAAGCGAAGTTGGGCGGAACCGTCGCGACCAACGGGAGCCGAAACCGAGTTCGAGCGGTAGCGCGGGCCCGGAACCGCGCGGTCGCGGTCGGCGCGGTCGTTGTCGCCGTCGAGCGCTTTGGCGACTTCGAAAAGCGCGTCCCGCTCTTCGCGCGTCAAGACGGGGAGCGCGTCCCAAGCGCCGCGTTCGAGCGAGTAACCCGGCGACGGCGAGACGAGGCAGATTCCGCCCGCGCCGCGCGTTTCGATCGTCGTTCCGACGAAACGCCCGTCTTTGCCGCGCGCTATTTTCTTTCCGCCGACCGTTATTTCGCGAACGTCGGGCCCGACGGCGACGGAAGCGCCGAAGTCGCGACGCGCCAACTTGCGGTTCCCGTCGACCGGGCCGTCGACTCGGTAAATTAAGTGTTTGCCGCCGCTTTGCGTTCGCTCTTGAAGGCAGGAGCGGACGACGTCGAACAGTCCGTTTTCCGCCGCGAGCGCGCAAAAGTCGTCGAACGCGACCGCGCCGAAATCGAAGTCGATAATTTCGAGGTTCCCCGACGTCGCGCCGCAGACGACGCAAAGCGCGTCTGCTTCGTCGAACCCGAACGTTCCGGTCGCGAATTGGTCGCAATACCGCTTCCAAAAGCCGATCGGGCGTTTTTCGGCGAGCCGGGCCGGGAGGACGTTCAAGCCGAGCGCGCGGAGCGCGGGAATTTCGTCGGCGGCGTTAAAAATCGGCGAAGTCATCGTCGTCTTTCGCTAAAAGGATTTGGGCGTTTTGGAAGTCGGAAGCGTCGTAATAGTCGAAACTTTCGTTCGAACTCGTCGCGACGGGCGCGCCGCAACGGGCGCAAACGATTCGGGTCGTCGTCGCGCCGCGAAGGTAACGGAACGACTGTTTTTCGCGCGGCGTCGCGGCGCAAGTCGGGCAAGTCAAGCCGAGCGGGTTGTCGGTTCGCGGCCAAGCGGTCGCGGTCGGGGGCGATTCCGTTTCGACGGCGACCAATTCGGGCCAAGTCTTTTCGCCCGCTTTCTTCGCGGCGGGACGATAGCGAACCGCGACCGGGCGCGCGACTCCGACCGTTCGGACGACGTCGAGCGCTTGTTCCGTCGAGACGGGAATCGGGCGAATCGGGCTCCGGCGCGCCCACCATTCCGCCGCCTTGCGCCGCGCGAAACCCGAATGCGAAAAGCAAAGGAACTCGGAAATCTTCGCGCCGCTTTCGACGCGATAAACGACCATTACGCTCGGCTTGCTTCCGCGTTTCGGGTGGTAAATATAGTCGACGCGCTCGACTTTTTCGCGAAACTCCGGACGCGACGCGCTCGAACCTCCGCCGCCGAAACCGCCGAAATCGCCGCTTCCGGGCCCTTCGCTCGTCAAAATCGCGGCGTCGAAATCGGCGTCCTCGTCGCAACGGCTAGCGAGCGGGAACTCGAACCCGCAAGCGGAGCAGAACCGAGGCGAGCCGCTTTGTTCCGCGCCGCAATTCGGGCAGTCGAACGCGTCGTCGGGAGGCGCGACGCGGTAACGACAGTTCGGGCAAACGTCGAGCCCGAGCGGGAAAACGTCGAAGCAACGCGGGCAAGTCGTCGCTTTCGGCTCCTTGTCGACTTGTCCGCGCCGCGTCGGTTTGGGCGCTTTCAACGCGTCGATCGGGCCGAAGCGGCGCATATTCCCGCCGAAGTCGAGAATAAGGCAATTTTCTTTCCCGGGACAAAGCCGCAAACCGCGCCCGACCATCTGATAATAGAGCCCCGGCGACGCGGTCGGACGCAGGAGCGCGACGCAATCGACGTTCGGCGCGTCGAAGCCGGTCGTCAAGACGTCGACGTTTACCAAGTATTTCAGCGGCGGGAGTTCGTCGCCGAAAAGCGTCGTTTGCGAACGTTTTCCTTGAAAGCGTTCGAGAATCGCGCGGCGCTCGTTTTTGTCCGTCTCTCCGACGACGACCGCGACGTTTTTAACGCCGGTTCGACGTTCGAGTTCGGCGGCGACCTTTTGCGCGTGCGCGACCGAAAAACAGAAGACGAGAACCGACGCGCGGTTTTTCGTGTACGCGACGAGGTTCCGAACGGCGTTCGCGATCTCTTGGTCGGAGCCGCATTTTTCTTCGACGTCCGCCGTCTTGAACTCGCCGCGTTCGATTTTGAGCGCGTCGAAATCGACGTTTTGCGGCGGCTCTTTCGAAACGAGATTCGAAAGGAACCCGCCGCCGATCAGCTCCGCGACGCCGACTTCGTAACAAATTTCGTTCAAAATGTTCTTCGGGCCGCAAACGTCGCCGGAGGTCAAGCGGTACGGCGTCGCGGTCAAGCCGATCGTCGCGAGCGCCGGTTCGACGCGCTTCAAATCGTCGATCAGCGTTCGATACATCCCGCCTTCTTTCTCGTCTTGCGCGGGGATTAGGTGCGCTTCGTCGACGAGCAGGAAGTCGATTTTTCCCGCCGCCGTCAGCTCGTTGACGCGTCGGTAAACGGACTGAATCCCGGCGACCGTAACGTCGGCCCCGTACTCTTGGCGCCCGAGCCCCGCCGAAACGACGCCGACGCCGACGTTCGGCGCCCAAACGCGCAACTTCTCGGCGGTCTGCTCCAACAGCTCTTTCCGGTGCGCGCAAACCAAGACGCGATAACCGCTTTCGACGAAAAGTTTGCAGAGGTTCGCGATAATCGGCGTTTTGCCGCCGCCGGTCGGGACGACGACGCAAGGGTTCGTCGTCTTCGTCTCGATATGCTCGACGACGGCGTTAATCGCGTCGCTTTGGTAATATCGCAGTTTCATCGTCGCGTTAATTCGTCTCTAAGGCTGGGTATTTTTGATATTTCGTTTCGCGGCGTTCGAAATAAACGAGCGTTCGCCCTCCTTTAACCGGTTCCGTCAACGACGCGCGAACGTCGGCGACGAGGGAATCGTCGCGCCAAAATCGAGCCGCCGTCAACGCGTCGAAAAGCGCCTTGAACCGGTTGTCGACGTCGACGTCGCGACGGTTCGGCGGCGTTAAAATTAACTCGACGCCGACGAACGGCCAATCGTCGGGAATCCGAACGCCGCGCGCCAAAATTTCCGCTTCGACGCGCCGGAGCCAAGCGCGATATTCTTCGCTCCGATAAGAGTAAACTTTGCGCCCGCGCGCCGCGACGCAAGAGCGCCAAATCGCGTTCGCCGACGTCGGGAGCCCGGGAAGTTCGAGCGTCAATCGCTCGCCGTTTGAATAGTTTGTTAATCGTTCCATTTTCTCGCGTTATTTTCGGGGGTTTGGCCGCTCGAACGCGTCCGCTTGCGGTTTTCGGCGGGCGCGTTCGAGGCGACGGCGGCGGCTTAAAATTCGTCTTCTTCCGCGTCGGCGTCGAACGGCGGAGCGGGGGCGGGCGCGGCGGACGCTTTCTTTTTGATAATGCGACGCGTCGGGGTTCCGGCGGCGTCTTGCGCGGCTTCCTCTTCGCGAGGTTGGGCGGCGCCGCCGAAGCGGAGGCGATACTCGTTCACCGAGAGGATAAAATCGTCGGGCGCGCCCTTCGGGAAGTTGTTGTTCCAATAGGTTTTCGTTTCCGTTCCGCCGGTCTCGTCGTTCACTTGTTTTTTCTCCGACTTCGTAACGGTCAGCTCGACGTAAAACGGGCGCCCGTAAAGTTGCGACGTCGCGACGAGCCGCCCGGTCAAGCCGGTCGCCCGCGCGACGCGGAGACAAATCGCGTTCGTGTTCTCGACTTGCCAATTCTCCGACGCGACGAGCGCGCGGGTCGCGAACCAAAGTTGGATTTCGCGCCCCTTGTAAGCGCCGTCCAAAATTTGGAACTTGAAGAACGCGCCGACCGCCGTTCCTTTCGCCGTCTTTTTCTCTTCCGTCTCGCCGGTCAACGCGACTTTGTACCAGCCGCCGGGAATTGTTCCCGCGCTCGCGAGTTCTTTCGACGTGTCGATTTTCGTTTCGTCCATTTGCAGAGCGATAGCCATTTCTGTTTCTCTTTCTATTTGCGATTAAACGTTTTAAGCAGGTTGGGTAATGGAGCGTGAAGACGGGGAAGGTTAACGTCCGATCGCCTTCGCTAACGCGTCTTTCGGGCGCAGATTTTCGAAAATGTAGCGCAAATCGTTTTCCGCCAAGTCGTCGAGCCCGGCTCCGAACTTGCGCCGCGCGGTCGCCTCGACCTTTTCGACGTCGCGACCGCAAGCGACGGCGCGTTTGCGAACGTCTTCCGGCCAAATTTCGTCGAGCGCTTCGAGCCCGTTGGAAGGGCGGTCGTCGACGCCGCCGGGCGCTCCGGGCTCGAGCTTCCGCTCGAACTCGGCTTCGCCGCTCCCGATGGTCGCTCGACTTGTTCGCCCAACTTCGGCGCGCGCTTCGTCGGCGAAACGCGCGGGGTCGAACGTCGCCGCTTCGTCGACTTCTTCTTCCGTTTCCGCTTCTTCTTCGTCGAGGGCGGCGAGCCGGTCGATCGCGGCGTCTTGCGCCGCCTCCTCGTCGAGCGCGCCGTCCGTCGAAGTTGGGCGCGTCGGGGCGCGACCGTCGAGCCAATTTCGGAAGCGTTCCCCGGTCGCTTCGGTTATCCGTTCGGAGTCGACGAAAAGTTCGGTTCGGTCTTTCGACGCGGTCGCGTTGTGCGCGAAATCGACGTCGAAAACGGTCGTGAACTCGTACTCGACCCCGTCGCGAGCGATCGGCGCGAGGCCGCGTTTGCGCGGGATTTGCTTGCCGTTTTCGTCCGCTTCGAGGACGTAGGCGATTTTCGAACGGAAACAACAGACGACCGGAATCGGCGCTTGCAAAACGAGGTCGATAATCGTCTTGTATTGCGCGCCCGCCTTGTTCCAGTTCGTGTAAGAGTTGCCGCCCCCTTTGTCGAGTTCGCCCTTGTAGTCGAGGACGCCTTCCCAAATATGCGACGCGCTGTCGATAATAAGCGCGTCGTAACCGCCGTTAATCGCGTCGTTGATCGCGTCGCGAAAGTCCGCGTGCCAAAACGCCTTGCGACCGCCGTCGAACGTTCGCGGCGCGACGTCGCAAACGTCGAACTCGAATTTGTCGGCGTAAAGCGACGCCGAGCCGTTTTCGGTGTCGATCAGCGCGACGCGAGCGTTCGGGCCGACGAGACCGCGCGCAAACCGAAGCGCGGAGTAGGTTTTGCCGGAGCCCGAAACCCCGGCGATCGCAATTTTCGGCGCGACGCGCGCCTTGGTCGCTCGTGTGAAAGCCATCGTGTTTTCTCCTTATTGTCGATGTTGTTCTTCGCCGTCGGCGGCGAACGCGTCGGGACGAAGCAAAAGCCAATCCGCGCCGACGACGTTCGCGTAAGGCGCGAAAATTTCCTCCGCGTATTTCGTCGACTTCCAAAACGCGAGCCGTTGGATAGTTTTGCGCTTATCGTCGAAGTAACAAAGACTAAGCGCGTCGTTTTGATAGAGTCGAGCGAGCGCGAACCCGCCGTTTTTCATATGTCGAAGCGCGACGTCGAACGAGACCGTTTTGAACGACGGGGTTGACGTTGAAGCCATTTTAGTTTTCTCCTTGTTGTTCTTGTTCGTCGTCGACGAACTCCCAGTCGTCGCGTTCTAACTCGAAACGTTTCAACGGGAAACGGCGAATAAATTGCGAAAATCCCGCGTCCGGGCTTTTCCGTTCGGCGACGAGTTCCAGTTCCGACTCCCAACTTTCGGGAAGCCGAAAATATTCGAACGCTCGCGGGTCGTCCGGCGCGCGCTTGCGCATTCGAACGCGGCGCCCGGCGCGCAAACCGGGCAAAACTTCTTCAAACTTCATCGCGTTTTCTCCTTGTTTGGAAGTTGGGCGGAACCGTCGCGACCATCGGGAGCCGAAACCCGCCTCGCGCGGTAGCGCGGGCCCGGAGCCGCGCGGTCGCGGTCGGGAGGGGAAGCCGAGTTCGGCGGGCGGCGCGGAATCGCTCGAAAGGTTTTCGGATAGCGACCGCCCCAAACGTCGGCGACCATTACGTCGACGGCGAAACGGCGCTTCGCGAAGTAAAGCGTCGGCCAAGTTCGCGGCTCGCCGAAACTTCGACGCGTCCAAACGACGCCGGTTCGCGGCTCCCAAAGGAGACGGTAAAACTCGCCGTTCGGCTTGTCGTCTTTTCTAAACGTCGCGATCAAAATCATTTAACGCGCCTCCGTTGCGTTCGTCGCGTTGGCGAGTTTGAGAATTTTCGCTTCGGCGGCGTTAAGCGCGTTTTCGAGCTTGAAGAGTTCGACGGCGAACCTAGCGCTCGCTCGTTCGGACGCTTCGACTCGTTCGCGCAACGCGAAAACGAATCGGCGACGCCGCGCCGACGCAACGACCGCGCCGAAGAGCCCGCCGACGAAAAAAGCCGCCGCCAAAGGTAAAATGTCGTTCATCGTTCTTTCTTTCCTTTTTAATTGTCGTAGATATTGGGAGCGAGGAGCGGCGCGTTCGGCGACATTTTGTCGAGGCCGAAATCTCCAAAGAGCGCGATCGTCTCTTCTTGCGTCGCGATAATCGCGTTTTGCGTTTCAATCGTTCGGCGTTGCGTCGCGACGGTCGCCTTGAGCGTTTCAATCGTTCTCGATTTGATGTTCGCGCTTCCTAACCCCAGCAAGTCGCCGAAAACGACGCCGATTATTAGCCCGCCGATAAACGCTTGCGACGTTAAAACCGTTGTTCTCATTGTTCTTTCTTTCCTTTCGTTTCCGTTTTCGTTTCCTTTTGCCGCGACCGTTCGGGCCGGGCCGCGTCGCGTCGGAGCGTTTCGAGTTCGGCGGCGATTCGCGCGTCGAACGCGTCGAGGCGTCGAATCAGTTCGCGATAATCGTTTACGTTGGGAGGCATTTTTTCCGTTTTTTTCTTATCTTGGGTAAGTCGGCTCTACCAGCGCAATTTGAAGTCGTTGCGCTCGATTTGCTTGACGAAGAGTCGAGCGAGGAAGTCGGCGGCGACTTGCGATTGCAAGTACTTGTCGTTTGGGGGGTAACGGTTCCATATGGAATGAAATTCGTCGCGAAACGCGTTGAGCGCGTGTTTTACGCCGCGCGGCGCGAAGTAGCGGTTGATGGTTTGAACCGCTTCTTGCGCGACGGCGTCGCTAATCGGCGCTTTCACGCGTTCGCGAAGGTCGTCGACGCTTACGCCGAAAACGGCGTCGAAAAGGGGCGTCCTCGGCCCGTAACGCGATTTTTTTCCCATTGCGTTTACCTCTTGTTTTTGAACGTGTTAAAACGTTGCGGCGACGATCGCGAGGCAGAGCGCGGCAACCGCCGCCAAGCCGAACCCAAACGCCGCGCGTTTCCAAATCGCGACGTCGTTAAGCGCCGCGTCGAGCGCGTTTTGAAGTCGCTTGACGGCGAGTCGCTCGTCTTTTAGCTCCCGCCGAAGTTTAAGCGCGTCGTTTTCGGCGCCGTCGCGAAGTTCGTTGCGGAGGGAATACGAGCGCTTAAGCTCTTTCGCCAACTCCGCTTTATCCGTCAAAAGCCGGTCGACGCGATCCTTGACGGATTCGAAACGCTCTATTGCGTCGTCGATTTCGACGTCCATACAATTAACGCTTTCGCATAGTTCGCCGAGTTTGTGTTCAAGACGTTTGAGTTCTTGAAGAACTTCGGGCTTCGCTTCTTCCATCGTTTTCGCTTGTTGTTCCATCGTTTGCGTTCCTTTCGTTGTTTTAGGCGGCGCCGTCGGTCGCTCGCAGAAACCGCGACGGCGGTTAAACCGTCGCGGCTTGCGTCTTGCGCGACGCGGTCGGTTTGCGGTTGTCTCCGGGTATCGGTTGGCCTCGGCTTATTACGTTGCGACAAACGGTTTTAACGCTTTGCTTAGCGGCGGGAAGTTTAACGTCGATTCGCGCCGACGGCCGGAGGTTTAACGCCGAATCGCAAGGCGGGCCGGTTGATTAACGAGGGGCGCCGCCCTCAAAACGCCCGACGCCGCTTCCGACGCCGGGAGTCGGTTCAGTAAAGCGTCAAACTTCCGTTCGCGGGGTCGAAATCGACGCTCCAAGCGGACTCGCAACGCCGGAATTCTTTTGGTTCGCCGAAGCCCAAGTAGCTCTTTTGTTTCAACATCTTACCCGCGATTCGCGACGCTTTGCGTTGGGGAACGAAGTAAATTCGGTCGAAGAACGCGACTTCGGCGCCGACGACGTAAACGCCTTTCAACACGACGCGAACGCCGCTAAAACAACCCGGCGAAACGGCGACGCACTGTCGAACGTCGGGGGCGATCGGTCGCCCGATCTTGGCGCCGGAGCGTCGCAACCTTCGCTTAAAAAGGAAGATTTCGCAACCGAGCGGGGCCCAAGTCCAAGCGAAATTGCGGAAGAATCGGCGGCGCTCTCGGCGCATAAATTTCGCGAGCGACGGCGACTCGACCGGAATCGAAATCGAGACGGACGGGCAAATTTCAAACGAACGGGACTCCGCGCCGTCGCGGCGTTCTTTTTCGGCGGTCATTGTCGTTCCTCCGTCGGCGAGACGAGCGGGGATTTAAACGGATATCCGACGATCTCGCGAGCGTCGAACTCGACTGCGATTCCCGCGTCGAAGAGACCCGGCGCGACGTGCGCGGCGGCGTATTCCGGAAGGACGACCGTTTCGAGGTAAAGCGGCTTGTTGAACTGCGCGCCGACCGCTTGGCAAGCGACGTAAAAGCAAGCGTCGGCGGCTTTATACTCTTCTTCGCTCCCGCCGACGTTGAGACCGTCGACGTGTCGAAGCAGCTCGGCGGCGACGTTCAGCGCGGCGCGGTACTCGGCGGAGTCGAGCGCGAGTTTGGGGGCGTCGGGACGGTTCGAATCGGTTGCGTTTGGGCTTTGGTTTTGGCGTTTCATTATTGTTTCTCCTTGCGGTTGTTGGGGTAAGCGGAAAGGGGAACGACCGGCCCGAGCCCGTCCGTCCGCCAACGTCGGGGCAAAGCGAGCGTCGCGAAAGCAACGTAAACGCGGGCTCGATTTTTCGTCGACCGGTCGTTCCGGAAGGCGGTTAAATTTCGTCGTCGCGGAGCGGGACGGTTCGTCGGCGGCCTTCGCGACGAGCGAGGTCGAGGAAATCGCGCCAAATCGCCGAACGCAACAACGAAAGCGACGGTTCCGTTTCGCGCTCGGAGCGGAGCCGATAGACGGCGAGCCACGCGACGCTTCGGAGGTCGTCGACGTCGTAGGCGTTCGACTGGAACCGGCGCGCAAACGACGTCGCGAGTCGGTCGATTAACGCGGAGATTTCGGCGTCGCGTAGTATAGAAGCGGTCATTTTGATTGTCCTGGAATTTATTTATTTTCCGCGTTTAGACCGGCGAGCATTCCACGTCCATAATCAAACAGACGAGTCAACAAATCGTCCGGCAACAGCTCAATAATTTCGAGTAATCGCTCTTTCTGCATTCAAATTTCTCCTTATAATCGCAACACGGCGGCGAACCCAAGTTTTCGCGGGCCCAACCGCGGAAACGGTTCGGCGTCTGCCAAGACCAAAAAAAACAGCGCCGAAATTTTGTCGACTCGCCGCCGTGTTGTCTTATGTATACAATAATACACGGTAGTCGCCACTTGTCAACAAGAAAAAGAAAATTTATCAATATTTTCCCTCAATGTGTTGACAAGTGGCGACAGCTCGCTAAAATTTCATTAGAGACACAGGAGCTTAGATATATGTTAATTCGCGTTAAAAAAGTCCTCGACGACCTGAATATCAGTCAAGCTCAGTTGGCGCGCGATCTTAATTTTACTCGCGGATACGTTTCGCATCTCCTCAAGGGCGAGCGAGAATTGAGCGCGTCGTTCATCGCGCAATTTTGTCTCGCCTACAATGTCAATGAACAATGGTTGCGTACTGGCGTTGGCGAAATGTTTTTGACCTCGCAAGACGAGCCTTATGACGAGCGAACGATTGCTACGCGTTGGCTGACTCAACAATTCACTCAACTTCCTCAATCGTTACAAGACGATTTGCTCGCGTTCGCTGAAAACCTACTTGAACAAACGAAAGGACGAAAAAAAACTTGAGCGACTACACGACGCGCGAGCTGGCCCAAGAGATTGCGCGTCGAGAACTGTAACCTTGACTTATCGGTTGTCGGCAAAGCCCAAAATTTGACGATGACTTTGAAAGACCAAAATAATGACCAAAGAAAAGCAAGAGGACAATACATCCCAAAAACCAGCTGTTTTTTGGGCGATGAAGTTTTCAGACGATTATCGGGAGGTTTACAACGCATTAGAAAAAAAGTTAAGCGATAGCTTTTATTTTTTGCGTTCCGATACGGAAGGCCATCAAAGAGAATTTCTTAAAAATATTCTTGACGGAATATTACGCGCTAAGTATGTAATTGCGGAAATCTCCGAAAACAATCCAAACGTAATGTTTGAATTGGGGCTCGCAATGGCTTGGGGAAAAAAGGTTATTATGATAACCCAAGGTAAACCAGAAGAGGCGCCGTCCGATATACGTTCGTTCAATATCGTGTCGTATTCAATTAAGTTCTACGAATTTTCAACATTTGTAGAAGAACTAGAAAAACTTTTAATTGGATGCGAAAACGGCGACATTCAATACAGTAACACTGTTTACGATATTTTTTGCTCTTATACGGAGGTAGCGAATAATTCGACGTTTACAGCGGAAGCCGCTTCCAATGAGAGCGTCGCGAACGAAGACTTAATAATCGATATTTCCAACGATGATTTGGCGCCTGAATGTATTACCTGTGAAACGGATAATAAGAAATCTTTGTGTAACGAAAAACCTGGGCAAGATCAATTCGCTTTTGACGTAAAACATTTGCAGGCGCAAGTACAGACTTCGGCGGTTGCGACAGCAATGCAAAATTTCGCAACTAGCGACGCCGTTATTGCCCTTAGAAACGAACAAGAAATGCGTAGGGCGTTAGCGCAGAGCTTAGTACCCGAAGCGGCCTTACGATACAGGGAACGTATTCAATTATGCCAAGATCAAGTAGCTTCTACGCTTCATAAAATTTGTTTTGCACATAAATCCGCAATGGAAAAATGGGCCTCTGTTCTTAACAGTCCATTAGGAAACGTTGCGGATTTAGTACGAATCGAACCTAGTAACAAAAATAACGAATAAATTATACCTTCGTGAATGGAGCCTAAAAACGTCGCTAAATTTGCGGCGTTTTTTTTATTTTCTTGTTGCTTCTTTGTCGCTCTTTAGATATACTGTATTTATTCTTTTTTCTCTATTTTAACATACAAGGAGCTCTAAAATGGAACTGCTCGAGTCCCTGAAACGGTTAAGCGAACGCGTCGACTCGGTGAAGGAGGCGGCGCCAACGGAAGAAGCGACTAAAAACGCGCTCGTTTTGCCCTTTTTGAACGCGCTCGGTTACGACGTCTTCAATCCGCGCGAGGTAGCGCCGGAGTACACTTGCGATTTTGGTATCAAAAAAGGGGAAAAAGTCGATTTCGCAATTTGCCAAGACGGCGCGCCGCTTCTGCTTGTCGAATGCAAGCATTGGGGGCAAAATCTCGACAAGCACAACGGACAGCTTTTCCGCTATTTCGCCGTTTCAAAAGCCCAATTCGGCTGTCTCACCAACGGCGTCGAATACCGTTTCTACGGCGACCTCGACAACCCCAACATCTTGGATTCGAGCCCGTTTTTTACTTATCGTATCGACGCGCCGGAACGCGGAATCGAAGCGATAAGTCGGTTTGCCAAGGGAGCGCTCAACGCGCCGGAAGTCGTGAAGTGGGCCCGCGCTCAAAAAGATTCGGCTCGCGTTAAATCGGCGTTGACGCGGGAATTTGCCGACCCGAGCGCCGACTTTGTTCGCGTCGTTTTGTCGGCTCTCGAAATTAATGCGACCCCTAAAACGATCGAACAGTTCGCGCCGATCGTTAAAAACGCCGTCTCTCAAATCGTCAACGACCGTATTGCGTCGGCGTTTACCCGCGCGCTGAACGCCGACGAGTCGAACGACGACGCCCAAACTCCGGAAGCCGCGTCTGAAGAAAACTCGACGCCCGAGCAAGAAAAACTTGCCGTCAAAGACCGAATCGTTACCACCGTCGAGGAATTGGAGGCGTTTTTCTTGGTGCGTTCGTTATTGCGCAACGTCGTCGCGCCGACGCGTGTCAAACATCGCGATTCTATTTCTTATTTCGCGATATTGTTCGACGACAATAATCGGAAACCGATTTGCCGTTTGTATCTCGAAAGCGGCGGCGAAGAGCGCAAAAAGAAGTTCATCGGACTTTTCGATAAAGACAAGAATGAAACGCGCTTTCCGATCAAATCGATCGACGATATTTATCGATTCGAAAAGGAACTTACGGAAACCGTCCAATTATATCTTTGAGACAAACGCGGTTCGATTTGCAGGCTCCCAAAACGAGCCGCGATAGTCTAATTCCAAGGGCGCTTGGTCGCCGAAGTTGTCAAAGCTCGGAAGTTGATTTTACGTCGTCAATAAGAATTGGCGACGTTTTTTTATTATCGTAACGCGATGCCGCGCCCAAAGGTTCGGTAGAGCGCGGAGAAGGGAGAAGGAGAAAGTTAGTTCGAGGCTAATAATTATAATAATTCACAATAATTCATCGCGCGCCGTTGAATTATTTTTTGAATGCTTATTTTGCCTATTCAGCCTATTTTGTCCTGTATGTAGTAGAGGTTTTGTTATATATAATATATATGTTTGTTATTTATGTAAAAAAAGAATAGTTCAAATAATTCATACGCGATAGGGATTTTTATATCTTGTTTTTTGTGCCTATTTCTAAAATAGGTTTTCTACTTGTCGACGTCTTCGCTTTTAAGAGACTATTTTTATAAAAGCCATAGTGAATTATTTGAATTATTTGAAGAATTTCTTAAATTATTGTCGCTAAAAGATTTGGGAGATTGGCGTCGGCTGAATTATGCAGAAAGTCCGTTGATTTTTTTTGCGTCGCGTTGAATTATTTGGAAAGGTAAGTCTAACTTATTCGTTTTTTAATCAAAAACAAGATAATTTTTGTTTTTTTGTTGCGCGTATGATTTTCTTTGATTGTATCGTTTTTTGATTCTTTTCGTTATCCTTGATAATTGATTCTTTTTTCAGTTCTTCGGCGCGGCTCTCCAACTTCCCCGGTCGGTCGAAGGGGCCGAAGCGGACGTTTTTGCCCCTCGCCGGAGCCGAATAAGGGGGCGCGAAGGGATTTTTTTCGCTTTTTTGGGATTTTACCCCTTGATTTTTGAAATCTCGCGCGACTTCTTGAGCGACGCGTCAAGATAACGACGCGTCGAAGGGGAAAAACGATGGCCGACGCAAGCGAAGAAGACAAAAAGGGAAAAAACGTCAAAAAGACGGTCGCGAAGAAGGCGGCGACGAAGAGCGCGACGAAAAAGGCGGTCGTTAAGAAGGCGGCGGCAAAGAAGGCGACGAAGAAAACGAACGTCGAAGTTGAGCGAGTCGAGGAGCGACCGACGAAAGCGAAGAAGCCGAACTCGAGCGGAAGCGCGGGCCCGGAGCGGAGCGGTCGCCGCGCGACGGAAACGACGGAAATCGTCGAAAGCGGGGCGGCGTCGCTTGGTTTGGAGCTTAGCGAGAAGCAAGCGCGGCTCGTCGAGGCGTACAAGTCGCGGTTCGGGAACGTCGCGAAGGCTTGTCGGGAGGCGCGGGTCGACCGGTCGTCTTATTATCGTTGGCTCGAATCGGTTCCGGCGTTCCGCGACGCGATCGCGGCGGTCGACGTCGTCGGCGAAATCGTCGACCTCGCCGAGGAGAAGCTTGTCGAAAAACTCCAAAGCGGTTCGCTTCCGGCGATTTTCTTCGTTTTGGAGACGAAGGGCGCGAGTCGCGGCTGGACGAAGACGACGAACGTCGCGGTCGCGGGGCCGCCGACGATCGTCGTGCAGGAGACCGACGTCGCTTTTTTTGCCGCCGGAACGCTTCCAGGCGGCGCGAAGGGGAACGGGAAGGGAATCGAAGGATAAAAGGACGGTCGAACGAAATTCCCCGCGCCTAAGCGTCGGCGGAGTAAGATGTTAGAGAGCGGAGGAACGGAGGGGAATTGAGTTTGTCGCGACCGGTCGCACGCCTATGAGGCGTTGAACGTCGGCGGTTTGCGGTTTTGTTAACTATTGGAGAATAACGGGTTATGAGCGACGCGGCGAAGTTCGAACCGACCGAAGCGCAACGAAAGTTTGCGAAAATCGCGTCGAGCGGCGCGTCGCGCGTGATGGCGTTCGGCGGCTCGCGCTCCGGCAAGACGTTCGAAATTGTTCGGGAAATCTTAACGATCGCGGCGGTCGCGGGCGGTCGGAGCGCGATTTTTCGGCGCAACTTCAACGCGGTCAAGACCGCCGTTTTCGCCGACACGCTCCCCAAGGTGTTGAAACTCTGCTTCCCCGACGTTCCCGTTAAGGTCGACCGAACCGACTTTTACGTTTCATTTCCGCACAACGGCGCCGAAATTTGGACGCTCGGACTCGACAACAAGGAACGCGTCGAAAAAGTCCTCGGGAAGGAATTTTCGGTCGTTTATTTTAACGAGTGTTCCGAAATTTCCTTCGATTCGGTCGAAGTCGCCTTGACGCGCTTGGCCGAAAAGACGCCGCTCCTTGCGCGGAATATCGCGTTTTTCGACTGCAACCCGCCGACGAAAGCGCATTGGACTTACAAGCTCTTCGTCGAAAAGAAACATCCGATCACGAACGCGCCGTTGACGAACCCGGAAAATTACGTCGCGTTTCAGATGAACCCGCGCGACAACGCGCGGAACCTGTCGGCGCAATATTTGGCCGATATGGAGTCGAGCCTTTCCGGGAAGGCGCGGCGGCGGTTCCTCCTCGGCGAATGGGCCGACGAGAACGAAAACGCGCTTTGGAAGCCGTCGTTGATCGACCCGTTTCGTCGAACGCTCGACGAAGTTCGCGCGGGCGGGGAGTTCGAACGCGTCGTCGTCGGGGTCGACCCGGCGGTTACTTCGGCGGCGAACTCGGACGAAACGGGAATCGTCGTCGCCGCGTCGCGACGCGAAGCGGGGGAGCGGCGCTTTTACGTTCTCGACGACGCGACCGTTAAAGCGTCGCCGGAGCGTTGGGCGCGGGCGGTCGTCGCGGCGTTCGAACGTTGGCGCGCCGATCGCGTCGTCGCCGAGACGAACCAAGGGGGCGACCTCGTCGTCGCGACGCTTCGCAACGTCGACCCGAACTTGCCGACGAAGAGCGTTCGAGCGACGCGCGGGAAGTTGCTTCGAGCGGAACCGGTCGCGGCGCTTTACGAACGCGGACTCGTCGCGCACGTCGGGACGTTTCCGGAACTGGAAGAGCAGATGACGAGTTACGTCGGCGACGCGACCGAAGGTTCGCCCGACCGGCTCGACGCGCTCGTTTGGGCGCTGACCGATTTGGCGGGCGCGGCCGCGTCGGCGACGCGCGGCGAATTTCGATTTTTTTAAGGGGGCAAGATGGGAAGAACGTTTAGCGAACGACGTTTCGAAGCCGCGCGGCGGTTCGTCGCCGACGCTTACGCGGGCGCGGACGCGATCAAAGACGCGAAGGGCGATTTGGGCTTTTTCGGTTCGCGCGCCTTTTTTTACCTCCCGCCGACGGAGCGGGAAGCGAGCGAAGAAGAGAAGTTCGCGGGCGAACCGGAGCGGCGAACGAAGTACCGAACGCGGTTGGCTTACGGCGTTTACGACAATTTTTTCCGGTCGATTATCGACGACGTCGTCGGCGTGATGCAGACGAAGGCGCCGACCGTCCAGTTTCGCGCCGACGGCGACTTGAACGCGGCGCCGGACGTTTTGCGCGACCTTTATTATTTCGGAACGTCGCAAAACGACGGCTTTTCGGGCTTAAAGCAACGCGTCAACTTCGGGCAAACGCTTTTCGGGCGGTACGGGCTCTTGCTCGACGTCGCGACCGACGCCGAGGGGCTGAACCCGCGTTTCGTCGTTTCGGAGTATCCGGCGGCGTCGATTCTCGACGGCGAAGAGACGCGCGAACGGTTCGGAACGTCGCGGTTGCGCTGGATTCTTTGCGACGAGAGCGCGCCGCGCTTCAATCCGCGCACGAAGTCGCGCGACTGGGTCGAGCGTTACCGGCTTTGCGCGCTCGACGGGCGCGGCGTCTATTATCAAGCGCTGTTCGACGGCGACGCGTCGGCGAAATGGAACGCGTTCGACCTCGAAAACCCGAACGCGGCCCTTTGCGACCGGCTCGTTTATCCGTCGTTCAAGGGGCGAACGCTCGACTTCGTTCCGTTTACCGTCGCGAACGTCGACCGACTCGGCGTCGAAGCGCGACAAGCGCCGCCTTATTGGGACGTCGCGCGAATCGCCGTCGCAAACTATCAAATCGACTCGATTTACAAAACGGCTCTTTGGAATTTCGCGTCGCCGACGCTCGTCGTGAAGAACGTCGCGTCGACGGGGGCCCCGCTTTATCTCGGCGACGCGATCTTTCTTAACGGCGCGTCCGGAGACGGCGCGGACGCGGCGCTTCTCGAAACGACCGGGGCCGGGCTCGCGGAAATTCGTCAAGCGAAAGAGGAGATTAAAACGTCGTTGCGTTTTTCGTCGATTCGCGATCTTTTCGACGGCGGCGGCGCGAACGCGTCGGCGAAAGCGTTGTCGCTTCGGGCCGACTCCGGGACGGCGACGATCGCGACGATCGACAAAACCGGCGCGCGGGCGCTCGAAGAACAACTTTGTTTCGCCGCCGCTTGGCTCGGTTGGAGTCGCGACGAGATCGCGGCGAACGTCAAATACGAAGCGAACGCGTCGTACTTGGCCGACGACTTCCAGCTTCCGGCGATCGTGTCGCTGATGCGGGAGAACGGCGCGACCGGAACGCCCCTTTTGTCGCGTCGGCAACTTTACCGGCTCGTCGGCGTCGCGAGCGGCGGCGTTCTCGACCCGTTCGAGGACAACGAAGAACAACTTCTCGGCGAAGCCGACGCGCTTTGAGGCAACCTATTGAAATTTCATCGGAAAGGAGAGAAAAGAACGCGATGGAAACGACTCAAAACGAACGCTCGACCGACGACGAAAAACGCGCGCTCGAACGAGCGCTCGACCAAAAGCTCCGGCTTCTCGACGAAGCGCGGCAAGCCCGCGACTTTTGGCGCGGCGAACTTTACGCGACGCTTCGCGACGTCGCCGACGCGCGGCGAACGAAGGACGACCTCCGGCGCGATTTCGCGATTTTCGCGCTTTTCGTCGGCGCGCTCGAAATCGCCGGATTTTGCGCGCGCTTTTGGTTCTGACGACGCGGCGTCTTAAACGAGAAAACGCCGGTCGTTCGAACGGTCGGCAAGAAAAAAAAGAAGCCCGCCGAACGTTGGCGCGAACGGCGGGCGCAAAGAGCGAGAAACAAGTTTTGCGCAATCTTGTTAGTTGTATTATAACGTTATTTAGGACGATTGCAAGACGGTGGCAAAAAAAACTTCGCTCGAAAAATTGTTGGGGTATCAAACGCGGCTTCAAGGCGTCGCGAACGACTTGGCGACGCGACTTCGCGAATTGCTCGACGCGGCGGACGACGAGACGCTCGCGATGTTGCGGCGCGAGTACAAGACGGCGACCGGCGACGTCAAGTCGCGAATCCGCGCGATTCAAAAATTGGTCGTCGCGCTCGAAAAGGCGCGGGCGACTTCGTTTGCGGAGGCGGAAACGCTCGCCGTCGAAACGGGACGCTCCGTCGCCGAAATCGCGTCGGACGCGACGCTTGCGGAAATTTACCCGCTCCTGAACGCGGCGGAACGGCTCGACGCGGAACGTTCGAAGCGTCGCGCCGCCGAAGTCGAAGAGCGCCGACGACGTTTGAAACCGTTGTCCGCGAAGCAAATCGACGCGATTTTGAATTGGTCGCCGATTCAAGGCGCGTCGATCGCGCAATGGTTCGAACGTTGGCGGGAAAATGACTTGCGACGTATTGTCGACGAAGTGCAAACGGGCGCGGTCGAATCGCTTTCGGTTTACGAACTGACGCGCAAGATTCGCGGAACGAAGGCGAACGGATACGCCGACGGGATTTTGCAAACGTCGCGCCGGTCGGCGGAAACGGTCGCGCGGACGGTAATTAACGGCGTTTCGAACGAAGCGCGATTCGCGACGCTTTGCGAAAACGACGACGTTCTCGACGGGATTCAATTTTTGGCGACGCTCGACGGGCGCACGTCCTTCGTTTGCGCGTCGCTCGACGGGAAAATTTGGCGCGGCGACGAGATGGAGAAGGCCGCGCGTCCGCCGCTTCACCCGAACTGTCGGTCGACGCTTATCCCGTATATCGAGTTGCGCGACCCGGAAACGGGCGAAATTATCGACGAAAGCGAGGACTTGCTCGACGAAAACGGAAACGTCGTCGTTCGCGCCTTGACGCGCGCCGCCGCGAACGCCGATTTCAACAAGCTCGCCGAAGAGTCGTACAATAAAACGGCGCGGGAAAAGGGGTTGAAAAAACGCTGGGACGACTTGTCGCCGTCGACGCGCAAAAAATACTACTACCAAGCGCAACGCGACTGGGAAAAGGCGAACGGCGGGGAAAACGCCTATCGACAAGTCCCCGCGTCGACGACGTTTAAGGTGTATTTCGAAACGCAGCCGGAAGCGTTTCAACGTTCGTGGCTCGGCGCGAAACGGTTCGAACTTTGGAAGTCGGGCCGACTGAAATTCGAAGACCTCGGGAAACCCGCGTCGAGCTATCGCGCGAGGTTGGAAGAGTTGAACCCGGCGGCAACGGTCGCGGGGTTTGTCGAGTCGGTGAAAAACTCCGGCGATTTTTGGCCCGACGACGAAAAACCGTCGAACGGGAAAAGGTACCGCGCCGCTCTCGACAAGGCGCAACGCCGGGCGGAGAAAAGCGGCGATTTTGACGCGGAAGAACTCAAAGAAATTCGGGAAGCGTTGATTTTCGAAAATATGCGGCGCAACGAAGCGGAAGCGCGGGCGATTTTAGCCAAAGAAGGCCGCGAAATTTTGCCGCTTGAAAAACGCGAAAATCACTTTATAATAGAGGCTAGAAACTTGCCGACCGAGGTGAAAAAATTCCCCTCCGATAAAGGAATTGTCGGCCCTTGCACGGTCGACCGGTACGAAAACGGCGAACTGAAACAACGACGCTGGTACGACGCGAACGGCGTCGTCGAACAAGATTACGACGCGGCGCACAGCGGGGAAGACGTGAATAACTCTCATATTTTCCCGCACTTGCATGCGTGGATTAAAAAAACGGACGGAGATTTCGACCGTTCCGAAAATCTTCCGGTAAAGAAAGGTTAATCAATGATTAGCGACCGGCGCGCTTGGAGAGCGCGCAATTTGCCCGAAAGCGAAGCTAGCGCGTTTTGGGAACGGTACGACTCTTCGGACGATTGGAGTCGAGAAATCAAAACCGTTCGCGACGTGCAGACGCTATTTTCGTTTGGTATTGAATTTTCCGCGTCGTATAACGGAATCAACGCGTTTCTTTGCCCGTGCAACGGGTACGCGATCGACGCGAAAAACGTCGAAACCGGCGAAACTTACGAATACGTCGCCGACGATTTGGACGAATTTGGCCGCGACGCGAAGTTTGGCCCGTACCCGTTAGCCGACGTGATCGGCAAGTGGAAAATCGGTTGGCACGCGTAACGCAAAACGGCGGACGTTCCCGCGACGAAAAGGAAGCGGAACGATGGATTATAATTATCCCGTATATTGGAACGAGGAAAAAGATTGTTGGGAAGCGACTTACGAAGACTTCCTAGAAGCGATGGACGGCTTTGAATTTGGCGTTCGTTTTCGCGGGAAAGGTTATTATATTTCCAACGTTTCCGCTTTCGGTTGGTGCGTGATTAGTCGCGAAGACCCGGAACACGATTTCACTTGCGCGACGCGGCGCCAATTTGAAGAAAACGCGACGATCGGCGGCGTTCCGCTTAAAGAGGCTTGGCCGGAAGTGGTCATTCTCGAATTATCTTAGAAAGGCGCAACGATCGCCGTATTAGAGAGAATTGCGATGAAATACCGTTTTGAAGTTCGTTGGGAAGATTGGGCGGAATTTGAAGTCGACGCGGAAAACGAAGCGGAGGCGAGCGACAAAATCGCCGACGTCGTTTACGATTACGAATACAAAGAAAACGGCTTACCGCCGTTCCGAGACGGAGCGGTCGCGCGAATTATCGCCGTCGACGGGAAAGACCAAACCGGCGAGTGGGAGCCGGTAAAATAAGGCGCTTTCCGTTTTGCCCGCTTGAAACTTAAGCAGTGTGTAGCCGTCAGGCTTCGTTTGCCGCTCCAATTGGCGTTGGAGCGGCTTTTTTATTTCTTGGCCGTTGGTTCGCGGCGGACGTTTCGTTTAAAGCGGTTAGGCGGCGTCGCGTTTGGAAATTTCGTTTTCGCTAGCTTGAACGACGTTTTTTTCTTGGTTTTTAAGCGTTTCGAAAAGATTGTTCTTTTTGCCGCCGCTAAAAATCGACCAAGCGACGATAAAACCGACAATTCCCGTAACAATCGAACTTATTCCTAAGGTTTTTAACTTTGCCAACCAACCTATCAGGATACACAAGCAAACGAACGCAACCAACGCTCGATTTTGACCGCGAGACCGTAGTTCAAACTCGCGGTCGATAATTTTCTCTTGAAGAGCGGCGGTTTGTTTTCGCTCTTCAATCGTCGCCGCTTGTTCTCTTTCCGACATCGCGAAAATGCGTTCGCCTAAACCGGGGGACGCCTCTTCAAAAGCTTTTATAGATTCCGGCGACGGCCCGGGATAAGTTTCGAATAGCGTCGTTTTTTGGGACGTATAACGAAGCCCAAAAGCTACCGAGCCGTCGATCGTTAAGTCTTCGGCGCCGTTCGGAGACGGCGAAACGGAATATTCGGCGTTAGACGGAACCGGAGGTTCCGCTTGTTTCGCGTCGGGGCGCGATTTTTGCGGAAGATTAGAGTTTTTTTTCCGTTTCATTTTGGAGAGACTTATTCAAATAACCGCCAACCGTCGCCCAATAAACGCGCAACGCGCCGTTCGTTTGTTCGGAAATCGTCGGTTTAGTTTTCGTTAATTCGTTCAAGCAGTCGTTCATCGACGGGAACAAAGACAACGCGGCAAACGTCGCCGCAAGGGAAGTAAAACCGCTATAAAGCGTTCCCAAAAACGATTTAATTTTTTTATTTGCAACGCGCATCTCGGGGAACCTCCTTTCCCTTTAATTTTATTTTACGCGAGAAAACGACGCCGTCAAGGGAAGGCGTCGTTTTCTTGGTCGTCGGCTCGCGTTTCGACTCGTTTTTTGGACTTCGCGGCGTCGTTAGTCCGACGAACGCCCCTTTCTTGGTCGAACGTTTTTCAAAGACGCGTCGGGCGTCGGTTGGAAAAGCCGGTTTCTTGGAATAACGCCGCTTAGTAGCGTTCAGTTTTTGCACTTGTAAAAAAGTGGTAAACGTTGTTTCTAGTTTATTTTGGTGAAAAAAGTCGATTTTATTTCATTTTTTTCTTAAAATTTTCCTTTGTGTTTATTGACAATTTTTGCACAAACGCTTAAAATAAAATCGTCGGCGGGACGTCGGCAAGAAAAGTTCGGAACGAACGCGACGGAAAAATCGAAACAAGGGGGAGAAAATGGGCGTTTACGAAGACGAGTTCGACTCGATCGAAGACGCGGTCGAAGCGTTGAAGGGGGCGATCGAGGAGCGCGACGGGAAGTTCGTCGTCGGCGGCGAGTTGCGCAAAGCGTTCAAGGAAGCGGGGACGAACGCTTTCGAGTCGAAAAAATATCGCGAACGAGCGCGACGCGCCGAAGGGGAGCGGGACGAGTTCAAGTCGAAGTTCGAGGAAACGTCGGCGCGGCTCGAAAGCGTTCTCGCGACGAAGCCGGAGGAGACGCAAGCCAAGTTGGAAGAGTTCGCGCGGCAAAAGGCCGAACTCGAAAAGCAGGTTCGCGACTTGCCGACGTTGCGCGAACGGATCGCCGGATACGAACGCGCCGAAGAGACGGCGAAGATTCGCGCCGCGTTGCGCGACGCGGCGTCGACGCTCGGGATTCGTCCGGAAGCGACGCGCGACGTCGAGCGGTTGGCCGGGCTTTTTTCGGTCGACAAGCTCGACGGCTCGATTCGCGACGCGCAAGGGGACGACGTCGCGACCGTCTTGGCGGCGGAACTGAAAGCGTCGCCGCACTGGCTCCCGACGTCGCAAGGGGGCGGCTCGACCGGCGGAACGAGCGCGCCGAGAAGCGCCGCCGAAAAGGCCGAAGAGGATTACCGAAAAGCGAAAGAGGCGGGGGACGTCGAAGGAATGCTTAGGGCGCGCTTCGGGTTCTCGGCTCGATAGATTTAAGGGGGAAAAATGAACGTCGATTACACCGCGTTTTGGAACGAGTTGGCGAAAATCGACCTGGGCGACACGCTGTCGACGCTGATCGTTAAGCAGCCGGGTTTCATCAATCTCTTTCCGACGAAGGCTCCGGCGAAGGCGCTTCGGCACGAATGGCTGGAAGATTCGTTGAAGCCGAAAGAAGTCGCGTACCTGTCGGCGACGGCGGAGGGCGTCTTTACGTTCGAAGAGGCGAAGGGCGCGAAAGCGTTTGAAAAGGGGGATTACGTCGCGATCAAAGGAAAGACGGCGACCTTGAAAGTCGTCGCGGTCGACGAGTCGGCGAAGACGGTAACGACGACCTTCGTCGCCGCCAACGGAAGCGGGCTCGCCGCGTCGACGCTCCCGACCGAGGGGGGAACGTTGCAGTTTCTTTACCATCCGATCGCCGAAGGTTCGGAAGACGGGCCGCAAAAGGGGGGAAAATCGGGGAAAAATCACAACTTCACGCAAATCGTTCGCGGGAAAGTGAAGTTGTCCGGCTCCCTTTTGGCGATTCAAACGCACGGGCTCGAAAACACGGTGATCGCGCAGTCGAAACGAGCGTTGATCGACGTCGCGCGCGAACTCGACAAGATCGCCGTTTTCGGAACGCGGGCCGAACGCGACGTCGACGACGAATGCGGACGCGCGGGCGGGCTTTACGACTTCGGACTTTCGGACGGCGCGGCGGAAGTCGACGCGTCGCCGGGCGGAACGGCGTCGCCGCTTTCTTATCGCCTGATCAACGACGCGGCGGAGGAAATTTTGAACGCGGGGGCGCGTCCGAACGCGATTATTTGCGGGCCGGGTCAAAAACGCGTCTTGGCGAGCTTGATGGCGTCGCAAATTACGCTCTCGCCGGGCGACCGCGAGCGCGGCGGGACGGTCGATTCGATTATTTGCGACTTGACCGGCGAACAGATGCGCATCGTCGTCGACTACAATATCCCCGATTCCGACGTTTGGGTCGTCGACACGGACGGCTTCGGGCTCGCGCCGTTGGCCGGGCGTTGGGGGATTCAAAAGGACACGACGACGCCGCGTTACGACGGCGTCGAACTGACGATTTTGAACGAGTTCACGCTCGAATTTAAGAACGCGGCGGCGCGGTTGGCGCGGATTACGAATCTTAAAGATTCGGCGGCGTCCTTGAGCTAACGGAGGGCGCAAAGATGAAAATCGAGTTGACGCGCCGCGTCGCGCGAGGGTCGAGCGTTCGCCTTTATTGGCGGCGTTCGGACGGCGAAAGCGGCGTTTATCGGTACGATAGGAAACGCGAAAGCGACGCGGAAGCGGAGGCGAACGTCGTCGCCAAATTCGGCGGCGCGGCGCGTTCGACGGCGAACCGCGACGAAGCGAACGAACCGGAGGCGGAGGCGCCGGAGGAACGGGCCGAAACGAAAGAGGCGGAGGCGGCGCCGCGACGCAAGACGCCGACCCCGAAAAGAAAGGGAGATTAGGAAGATGACGAAGCTGGAAAAAACGAATTTGATTCTCGAAGCGTTGCGCGACGGATACGACGTCTTGGCCGCCGTCGAGAACGCCGACGCCGCGAAGGTCGAGGGCGCGAAGATCGAAGGCGTCGGGTTCGACGGCGAAACGATTTTCGGGTTCCGCAAGCTCGTTAACGGCGAGTTTCAGAAGATCGACGTAACGAACGTCGACGTGTTCAAGTACTTTAAAGAGAAGATCGCGGGCGTTTGCGTCGCTTCGGCGGAAGCGCAAAACGCGCGATAACGGGCGGCGACGATGATCGCGACTCTCGAAGAGGCGTTCGCGTATTTCGCGAACCGGTTGCGAAGCGACGCTTGGAACGCCGCGACCGACGCCGAAAAGGAACAGGCGCTAACGCAAGCGGACGCGTTGTTGACCGCTTGCGTCGAATGGCGCGACGGAGCGTTTACCGTCGGTTCCGACGGCGCGAAAACCTTCGCTTCGCAAGTTAAGTTCGCGCTCTTCGAAGAAGCGCTTTACCTGTTGAAGGTCGACCCGACCGAATACCCGGAGCTGTTGACGCTCGGCGTTCAAAGCGCGTCGGGCTCGACGTTCGACCGCGCGTTCGTCGCGCCGCTCTTGGCGCCGGTCGCCGTTCGGCTGTTGGGAACGCTCGGAACGGTCGTCGTCGACGAGGAGCGCGGCGGGTCGATTCGCGCCGCGTCGCTCGGATATTGACGCGTTAACGGCGGTCGTTTAAGGGGGAAAACGGCGGGGGACGAGTCCCCGTCGCCCGGTTCGAATCCGGGGGCCGTCGTTTGAAAAGAAGGAGAACGGAATTGGCGAAAAAACAAGCGTTGGGCGCCGCGCTCGCGCTCGTTTCCGGTAAGCTCGCCGCCGCGCTCGGGGGAACGGCGACGTTGATTTTTGGCGTCGACCCTTCGGAGCAAACTTACGACCCGGAGACGGACGAAGAGACGACGCATCCGGAAACGACGCTCGACGTTCCGTTTACCCCGGGCGATTCTCGTCGGGAAACGTTCGCGTCGAACGTCCCCGACGAAGGAACGAACGCCGCCGCGAACGTCGCCGGACGCGAGCTTTTCGGGACGATTCCCGGGAACGCGCTTCCGGAAACGCCGCGCGTCGGGCGCGATAAAATCGTTTTCAACGGCGCGACTTATCGAATCGTTGCGGTCGAGGAAAAGTTTTCGCAAAACGTTTTGGTCGACGTCGTCGTTTCGGCGACGCGAATTTAAGGGGCCGCGATGAAAGACGAGTTCGCCGCCGCGCTCGACAAGTTTGTCGAAATCGCGAAAAAAGAAGGGACGAAACGCCTTCGCCGCGCCGGAACGGAGGCGGTTAAGCGGATCGTCGTCCGAACGCCGGTCGATTCCGGCTGTTGTCGCGGGAATTGGCGCGTCGCGTTCGGCGGACTCGACCGGACGTTCGACCCGAATTCGCTCGACAAAAGCGGCGGCAAAACGATTTCCGCTTGTTCGGCGCGGATTAAGTCGGCGGAGTTGGGGAACGACGTTTTTATTTCGAACTCGACGCCTTACGTCGAGCCGCTCGAGTACGGCTTTTCGCGTCAAAGACCGGAGGGAATGGTTCGCGTTACCGCCGAAGATATTCGCGGACTGTTGGAACGAGGCATTTTGTAAATGACGGTTTGGCAAGAGATAACGACGTTTTTCGAAACGCGGATATTGAACGCCGGGCCGAACGCGACGCCGGAAAATATCGCGCTCGAAAACCGTCCGTTCGACCCGGCGGGGAAAACGCTTTGGTTCGAGGCGCGCGTCGTCGAAACGTCGTCGGCGCCGTTTACGGAGAAGACCGTTCGGCGAAGCGGCGTCGCCGTTTATACGGTCGCGGTCGCGCCCGGGGCCGGAACGGCGCGGCTCGAAAGGAACGTCGGTTTTATTCGGGCTCTCTTTTCGCCGCAAATCGCGCGACTCGGCGTCTTCGGCGACAAGCGGCTTCGCGTCGTCGTCCGCAACGTCGAAACGACTCCGGCGTTTTTAATCGACGGTTTTTACAAGAAGAACGTTCGCGTTCATTTCGACGCGTTCGCCGACGCCCGCGAAGTTTGAACGTCGTTCGTTTAACGCAAACGATAGAAAGGGTTAACAATGTCGGAATCCGAATTGACGCGCGAAACGCTCGTCGAGAATTTGAACCTCGTCGACTGTTTTTGGGGCGAAATCAATTTCGCTTGCACCGCGAAAAAGTTGCCGTCCTTCAAAGACCGCAAGACTTGGACTTATCAAACGGACAAAATGAAGATCGGCAAGACGGTTTGCGGAACGATCGAGGGGATGGAACCGATCGAATTGACGGTCGTTTCGTCGTTTAAGTTTGTCTTCCAACAACTGACGAACGCGGCGACGAGCGGAACGTCGAACGACTTGAAATTCGTTCACCGCAAGGGAAACGTCGTCGAAACGTTGGTCGTTCCGAATTGCGAAGTTCTCGGCGTTTCGTTGAACGAAACGGATAACAACGGCGTCTTGACCGCGACGGTGAAGTTCCAGCCGGAGGGGGGCGGCGACAAACCTTGGGACGTCTCGGAATCGACCGCGACGACTTGACGCGCCGCGCCGGAATCGCCGCTCAACCGCAATTAACGAAAGGATAAGGGAACACGATGTTTACGCTCGACGTTGTCGACCAAAAAGCGAAAGAAAAAGAAACCGAACCCGTTTTCATTTTCGAATACGAAGGGGAGACGTACAAGTACCGCGAACCGGACGGAATCGACCGCGCCCGCTTCGCCGACTTGCCGAAATCCGCCGAAGAGGCGTATAAGTTCGTTCTCGCGACGTGCCTTCTCGACGGGAAAACGGAGAAGCCGATCGGGCCGCAATACGCGTACAAGTTTATTCGCAACGACTTCGACGCGGCGGACGCCGTTTGCGCGCATATCTTGAAAGCGTTTGTCAGTCACAAGAAAGAAGAGGACGACGCGGTCGAGGACGAGCGAAAAAACTCCGACGCGACGCCGCGACCCTGTACGGTCGGCGGTATTGCGAACGATTCGGACTCGACCCGCGAACCGCGAAGCTAAGCCGTCGCGACGCTTGGCGGGAACGCGCGTTCGAAGAGTTGGAGAACGAAGGGCGCTTCCCGCCGACGCGGCTCGAGTTTTTGTTGGCGGGAATCCTTTACGCTCAATATCTTAAGCTGGGAATCGAAGGCTTGACGTTGCGCGACTTCGCTCAAGAGGTTTGGGGCGCGGCGAAGGAGTTCGGGCTTCCTTCGCGGGACGCGGACGAAACGGCGTTCGACGCGAGCGCGGCGGAGCGGGACGCGGCCCAATGGTTCGACGAAATGAAACGTTTGGCGAAAGAGACGGGTAAGAAATGAGTTCCGACGTAATCGCTAGCGTCGCGCTGCAAGTCAAAACGGCGGACGCGCTCGCGCAAATCGGGAAGTTCGAGAACCGACTCGGCGCGTTGAAACAGTCGGCGGCGTCGGTCGGGGCGGCGGTCGCCGCGCTCTTCGCGCAGCGGAAAGCGTTCGATTTCGCAAGTTCGCTCGTTAAGGAAGCGTCGAACGTTCAAGAGGCGCGCGGGAAGTTTCGCGCCGTTTTTAAAGGACTGACCGACGACGCGCAAAAATACGTCGACGAGCTGAAAAGCGTTTACGGCCAATCGGAATTGATCGCGTTAAACTCGCTTTCGACGTCCGCGTCGATTCTGAAGAACTCCGGAGTCGCCGACGGTCGCGCGCTCGAAATGTCGGGCGAACTCGCCCGAATGGCGAGCGACTTGGCGACGTTTACGAACGCGCAAGGCGGGGTCGAGCAAACATCGCAAGCGTTGATTTCCGCGTTGATCGGCGAACGCGAAAGGTTGAAAACGCTCGGAATCGCGTTTTACGAGGCCGACGTCGCGGCGGAGCGTCTCGCGCTTTCTCGACAAGGCGTCGTTTTCGCTTCGGAAAAAGAGGCGAAAATGGAGGCGACGCTTTCGCTTCTCCGCAAACAATTCGCCGACATTACCGGGCAAACGGTTCGCGAAGGAGACAATTTCGCGTCGCAACTTGGAACCCTCCAAGCCAAGTTTAGCGACTTAAAAGCGGCGTTCGGCGACGCTTTGATCGAACCGGCGACGGCGGCGGTCGTCAAATTGCGCGGGCTCGCCGAATCGCTTTTAAAGCTCGACGACTCGACGCGAAAAAACGTCGCCGTTTTCGGCCTTCTCGGCGCGACGGCGGTTCCGCTCGGCGTCGCGTTGGCCGGAGTCGCGGGCGCCGTCAAGACGTACCTCAATATTTCGCGACTCGCGGAAGTCGCGACGACCGCGCAAACGACGGCGGAAACCGCGAACGCGTCGGCGGCTCGAACCGCGACGGCGGCGACGGCGCAAGAGACGGCGGCGCGGAACGCGAACGCGGCGGCGGCGAGTCGGGAAGCGGCGGCGGTTTCCGCTTCGACGGCGGCGAAAAACGCGTCTTCGTCGCGAAGTTGGGCGGCGCCGTCGCGGCCGAGCGGCGTCGAAAAAGCGGCGTTCGCGACCGAACTTTATTCCGGCGGTTGGCGTTCGCGTCTTTCGAGCGGCGGCGCGGAGATCGCGGCGGGAATGCGAACGCGTCCGAGCGTTGGAGCGCGGGCGCTCTCGACGGCGACGAACGTCGCTTCGGGCCCGTTGAAAGCGCTCGATTCCGTCGGGAAAGCGTTAGCGAATTTGATTCCGGTCGGCGGACGCGTCGGGCTTGTTTTGAAGGGGCTGACGCGATTCGCCGGGCCGATCGGGCTGGTCGTCGGGGCGTTGCAAGCGCTCAAAAGCGGGCCCGCGCTCCTTGAAAAAGCGTTGAACGAATGGTTTCCGAAAATCGCGACGGCGACCGGGAACGCGCTAAAATGGGTCGCGACGACCGGAATCCCCGTCGCGGCGAAATGGATCGGCGAACTCCTCGTCGGCGCGATCAAAGGCGCCGTTCAAATCGCGCGACGCTTGACGGGGCTCCTCGTCGAAGCGATCGCGAAAGCGTTTTTCGGCGAACGCGGCGCGAAATGGGTTCGCGATCGTTTCCCGCAAACGGAAGCACAAAAGAATTATCGGGCCGAAAAAGACCTCGCGGAGCAACGTCGCGCGACCGCGCAAGCGACCGAAGCGGCGAAAAAAGCGGAAGCCGACCGTCGGACGCAAAACGACGCTCGGAACAAAGCGTTCGAAACCGCCAAGTCGACGGCGGGGAAAATCGAGTTGGCGCGCTTGAGCGATTCCGAACGCGAATTTCGCGAAAAGAGCGACGCCGCGCAAGAGCGAGTAACAAAAGCGCAAAGCGACGTCGCCGGTTTCGACGCCGACCTTCGCGCCGGGAAGACGGTCGACCTTGCGAAGCGCGCGCAAGCCGTTCAAGAGTTGCAACTCGCCCGAATCGACGCGGCGCAATTGGTCGGCGAACATACGTTCGAACAAAATTTCGCGGCGCTCCAAACGAACTTTCAAACGGAACTCAAAGCCGCGCAAACGGAAGCCGGGCGGCTCGCCGTCGTTCAAAAGTACCAAGGAATCGTCGATCAAACTCGCCAAGCCTCCGCGCAAACGGAGGCGACCGTTAACGAGAAACGTTGGGAAGCGGGCTCGATTCGAAACGCGAACCTCGCGGCGTCGAACGAATTATTAACCGAGGCGGCGATTTTGGAAGCGTCGACGTTGACCGGCGAACGGAAAGAAGCGTTCGACGCGTTCGCTTCGAGCGTCGCCGACGCCGGAAAAGCCGCGTCGGAAACGCTCGCCGATATTGCGAAAGAACAGTCGGCGTCGGACTTTAACCAAGCGCTCCGCGCCGCGAAAGACGACGGAACGAAAATCGCCGCGCTCTGTCGCGAACGAATCGCGACGCTTCAGGCTTCGGCGAAAGCGACCGACGACGAACGGACGGTTTTCGAACGAAACCAAGAGATTTTAGCGCTCCGAAATCAAGCGACCGACGCGGAAGAAGAGGCGCGCAATAAGACGAAAGAGGCGCTCGAAAAGGAAAAAGAAGTCGCGAAGAGCAAGACAGAACTTGCGCGCGAGTTGAGTTTGTCGGCGGCGACGACCGACTTCGAACGCGCGAACGTTTATCGAGCGCAATTCGGCGACGCGGTCGCCGCGTTTCAAAACGCGAAAAACGACGACGAGCGTTTAAGCGCCGTTCGGGACGCGAACGCGGCGCGCGAGTCGCTCGATTCGCTGGAAAAAGACCGCGCGCAAAAAGCGCTCGACGCGGCGAAGAAGGAAAACGAAGCGTTCGGGCCGCAAAGCGCGTTGACGCGCGGGAGCGCCGAAGCGTTCCAAATCGAAAACCGTTTCCGCAACGCATATCAAGAGAAGGCGCTTCGCGAGCAACGCGAAGGGAACGCGCTTTTGCGTCGCATCGGCGCGATGTTGGCGTCGATCGGACAAAAGAGCGGGGGCGACGGCCAAGCGACGTTGGTCGTGGAGGGGTAAAATTTGGCGATTCGATGCGAATACGAAGGGCGGCGTTTCGAAAACGTCGACGTTTCCAACGGCGCGAGCGTCGTTTACGTCGAAACGTATCGGCTGAATAACGACGATTTCCTCCTTTTTCAGACGTTTATTCCGCGCAAAGGGCGCGTCGTGTTGCGCCGCCCGGCGTTCGTATTGGAAAGCGCGTCGGCGAAAATTATCGCGGGCCCGACGCCGCGCGGCGAAATCGTCGTCGAAGTCGAATATCGCGCCGGGCCGCTTCAACGCGAACAACAGACCGACCAAAACGGGAACGAAACGACGGACGAAACGCCGCCTTGGCTTTATCGCGTCGAGAACTGGAAAGCGTCGACGGCGACCGAAGAAACGACTCCGGCGTATTATTATCCCGCGACGTCGAACGTTCCGGCGCCGTTCGTCAACACGGCGGGCGTTCCGTTGCAGGCGACGGCGACGCGCGGCTTGACCGACGTTTCCTTTTCGTACAACGTCCGGTCGATTAACGCGTCCGCGCTGACGACGTTTCGCGACGCGATCAACGCTTTCCCGATAACGGTCGCGGGCGATTTTTACGCGGCGCGAACGCTGAAAATCGAGCAAATCGACGCGACGCTCAAAGAAGATCGCGCGACCGACGGAAGCGTATTATGGCGTTATTACACGATTAACGTTCGGTTTTTGTGCGACCCGCAAACGTGGAACCGCGACTTTTTGAACGTCGGAACGCGCGTCGCGGACGTCGTAAACGGCGGCTTGCGTCGTATTTGGAGTTGGACGGACGCGAACGGCAAAATCGTTTACGGCTCGTACCAAAACGGCTTGAACGCTTGCGCGCAAGACTTGGCGACTGTCGACGAACCGATGTTTTTGACGCCCGACGGGACGAACATATCGCCGTTCGACGCGTCGGGCCGTCAGATTCCAACCTATTTAACAGGAAGCGTTTACCGTCCCGTCGATTTTTCCCCGCTCCTATTGCCTCCGGTGAGATAATGCAAAAGATCGTCCTTACGCAAGACGCCGCGCGACGGATTGTCGCCGCCGGTTCGACGTCGCGCAACGTTTGTCGGCAAACGCTCGACGCGTCGCGTCGCGCGGAACCTGCGTCGCGAGTCAACGACGCGCGACCGGTCAAGATAACGTCGGAATGGACGGAAACGTCGAGCGGGGTATGGCGCGCCGACGCGCGTTTCGTTCGTCTCGACGGTTCCGAGTCCGACGCGACGCTCGCCGTCTTTCGATACGCGACGCAAGCGCCGCCGACCGCCGACGCGACCGCGTTCGTCGTTTGGCGCGGACGTTGGGAGCTTTTGACGGCTCCGGCGGGCGAGGGAAGTCGACTCGGCGTCGGAACGATCGAAGCGTTGGGCGCGGAGCCGCATTATTACATTGTTCGCGACTCCGAAACGGACGCGCTCGTCGACGCTTACGACCCGATCGGATACGGAACGCTCGCCGGGACAACGCTTTTGGTCGGACAATTCGTTGTTTACGATTATTCCGAAACGCTAAAATTTCACGTTATTTTGAACGCGTCGCCGTTATGAATATTGTTCGTCCGAACCATTTCGACCGTCGAAACGGCGCTTGGAGCGCGCCCGATTGGGTTTGGCGGTCGGGAACGACGTTTCGGTATCGTTACGCGACCCTAACGTCGTCGGGAATTTCGAGTATTGCGCACCAGAGCGTTAGCCGGGAAATAGTCGAGCTTTTCCGTTCGTATAACGCCGCGAAAGTCGCAGAAGGCGGGAACCCGTTTTTTGAGGCGTGCGTTTATTGCGTCGCGACGGTCGCGAAACCGCGAGCTTTTGATTTTTCGACGCTAACGCTTTCAACGGGCGAAGCGGGAGCCCCGCTCGTTTCGGCGGAAGAGTTGTCTTCCGCGATAGAAACGTGGAAAGCCGCCGACGAAGCGAACGCCGAGCGGTGGCGCGCCGCCGTTTGGTGGGCGATTCGCCAATATCGAACGGCGACCGCCGGCGGTTCGACCTATTACAAGCGCGACCTGTATATTGCGGAACCGTCGGAATATTACCCGACGGAGTTTGTCGCATTCAACCTTCGCGGCGATTACGGCGCTCCGAACATATACGACCGGCATTACTACGTCGACGAAGAGGATACCGGCGACGGCGCGACGGCGGCAAACTGGTATAATATCGATTCGCGACCGCTTGTCGTCGTCGAGAACCTGACGACCGGCGAGCGCGCCGTTTTACGTTCGATCGACGACCACGGCCCGACGCATAACGCGGGGGCGCCGTGCCCGCTTTACGGAACGTTTTTTCTGAAACGCGGGAACGATTACCGGATAACGCGTTATCGCGCCGTTTACGCCGAGACGCTCGAGCGCGCGCCGTGGGAAGAGTCGACGGAAACGATGAAATTTCATCGTTTCGAACCGCTTTTCACGACGACGCAAACGGTCGCCGCGTCGGAGTTTACGACCGCGACGTATTTCGATTTGGAGATTTAACGACGGGTTAATTGGGGGAAGAAGCAATAAAAAGGGGGAGAAATGGAGAAGAAAATTCGGAAGCGTTACAAGCGGGCGCGGGCGAGTTGGAAGCGCGCGGCGGCTAAGTCGGCGAAAGCGTCTCAAATTGCGGCGCGACTTCTTGTCGTTGCGTTCGCGTTGGCGGAGCTTGCGACGTCTTGGAGCGTCGCGTCGGAGTCGGAACCGGCGCAAACGCCGGAAGCGTCGACGGTTGCGAAGTTGAGCGAGTCGGGGAGCGACCGACGGGAGCGTCGAAACCAAGTTCGCGCGGTAGCGCGGGACGGGAGCCGCGCCGTCGCGGCCGCCGCTTGGAATATGGAAGATTTGCATCGGTCGAGCTGTCGCGTCGTCGGGACGAGCGGCGGAAACGCGACACAAATCGGCTCCGGACTAACCGTCGGCGAACTCGAAAACGATTACGTCGTCAAGACGAACGCGCACGTCGTCGACGGTTGCAAGTCGTTCGTTGTTCAGTACTTCGGCGACGGCGCGCCGGTTTCGGTCGACGCGCGGCCCGACCGGAAGTTTTACGACTCGCGCAAGCAATACGACGAAGCGTTTTTGACCGTAAAACGCGACGATTTGGACGGTTACGTCCCGCCGCTCGTTCCGCTCGCGCCGTCCGAACGAGCGCAAATCGACCCGACGCGACCGATTTACGCTTGCGGTTGCCCCGGCGCGCGCGAGCCGCAAGCCTGGGTCGGGCGAACGATTGGCGAATTCGGGCGGCTCCAAACGTTCAAACCGGCGCCGCTCCAAGGTCAAAGCGGTTCCGGAATCGTCCAACGCAGTCCCGAAGGTTGGTTCGAATGCCGCGCGACGCTGACGTATCGTTCGGCGGAAACCGCGCAAAACTTCGACTTCGACGCCGCGCACGGGCTCGCGATTCCGGTGAAATTCCTGTACGAAGCGGCGTCGGGCCGCGTCGTCGACTTCTCCGCGCCGGTTCCGGAGGGAATTATTCCTCTCCGCGGCGCCGCCGGGCGCTCCGGGCCCGAGCTGCCGCTCGAACTCGGTTTCTCCGCTCCCGTTGGTTGCTTCCCGGTTCGCTCTACTTCGGCGGACGGCGACGTAACCGACGATGCCGCGTCGCCGCGATACGAACCGGCGGTTTGGGTCGGCGATTCCGACGCCGCGCCCTTGGCGTTCGAGCCGACGCGGCCGCTTTTGCTCTATTTTAGCGCGAAAGACTGCGGCGCGTGTCGGCGTTCGACGCCGGTCGTCGAAGAGTTCGCGCGCAAAGGTTGGCCGGTCAAGGCGTTAGACGTCGAAACGTCCGAAGGCGGGCGCGCTTGGCGGGCGTATCGGTTTAACGTCGTTCCGGCGTTTGCGTTCGTCGAAATCGACGCGGCGGGACAATATGTCGCGACGCTCGACGCTTGGGTTGGAGCCGACTGTCGGGAACGTATCGCGAGTAATTTCAAACGTTTCAAATCGCGACCGCGACCGGCGCCGCGACCGAAAATCGGCGAGCGTCGCGACCTCGAACCGACGGCGATTCCGGTTCCGACGCCGTTGGTCGCTTGCCGGTTTGAATTGCCGAACGAAGCGACCGCTCAAACGACCGAAAACGCCGAGAAAACGCAGGTTGCGGAAGCCGCCGAGTCGCCGACGTTGGCGACCGATTCCGACGAACCGCCGATTGACGCGTCAAAGGCGGTTCGTTTGGAAGAAACGCCGCAAGCGTCGAAAACGAACGACTTGCCGACGCTTGCGTTTGAGTTCGGCGAAGCGCTTGAAACGTCGGAAACGTCGACGCTGAACGAAGTCGGCGAACCGAGCGCGGAAGCGGAGAAGGCGAGCGCGGAAACGTTGGGCGACGCGGCGGAACCGGTCGCGGCGTTTGAGACCGACGCGGCGCCGCCGAAGACGGTCGACGACCTGTTGAAGCGGTACGAACGCGGTTGGACGCCGCCGTTTCGCGACGCGGTTCCGGACGTCGGAGCGGAAAACGACGGGGACGGGAAGCCCGACGGTTCGACCGATTCGACGGCGGGGCTGATCGGCGGCGCGGTCGAGCGGGCGGCGCGGGAGAAGGTCGAAGCGTTGGCGGCGGAGCTGGAAAAAGCGGCGCGGGAGCGAATCGACGCGGTTGCCGGAGAGTTGGAAACGGCGGCGCGAGCGAAGGCGGCGGCGTTGGCGGCGGAGGTCGAGGAGGCGGCGCGAACGGAGATCGACGAGCTTTCGCTGGCGGTCGCTATGTCGGCGACCGCGTTGATCGGCAGCGTCGAGCAAGAGGCGACGGCGAAACTGGAAACGGCGGTCGACGGCTTGAAGCGTCGCGCCGGAGCGGCGTTGGCGGCGGTCGGCGTTTGGGGCGCGTTCGCGGCGGGCGCTTGGTATTGGCTCGTCCGCTTGCTCGCGAAATGCTGGGGGAACGCGCCAAAGTACCGGCTCGTCCGCGACGAAGGAACGCCCGAGACGTCGGGCAATAATCCCAAAGAAAAAATAAACGAAAAATAAACGTGAAAGAAAAGGAAAGGCCCTGATGGAAACTATTCTCGAAACGAAACCCGTTGCCGTCGCGAAAGTTCCGAGCGGCGCGACCGCCGTTCTTTACGCCGCTATCGTCGAAGGCGACCCGACCGAAGCGCAGATCGAAACCGGACGCAACGCCTTGACCGCGACGCTCGAAGTCGTCGGCGCGACGAATACAAGTTCTTATTTGACGCGTTTTCCGGCGGTCGAACTTGCGAACGACGAAACGCTTCGTCTCGACGTCGACGCGTCCCTTTCGAAAGTCGCGCCCGACCCGCTTCCGGAGGTCGCCGAACCGGAAACGCTCGACGAAATGTCGTCGCCGGAAAGCGGGTCAAACGAAGAAGTTGCGACCGACGCGAACGCCGAAGCGCCGGGCGAACTTCCAAACGACGCGGCGTCGAGCGAAAGCGTTTCGCCGCTCGACGAGAACGCGGCCGCAATCGCCGTTCCGGAAACGTCGGAGGCGTAACCGATGGC
>JAGBDN010000037.1 GCA_017937485.1 Thermoguttaceae bacterium | reverse complement strand
GTTCGACGGTTCGACGGTTCGATGGTTCTCCGTTTCTCCGTTTCGACGGTTCGACGGTTCGATGGTTCTCCGTTTCGACGTTTCGACGTTTCGACGGTTCGATGGTTCGAGGGTTCGCCGTTTCTCCGTTTCGCCGGTTCTCCGTTTCGCCGGTTCGCCGGTTCGCCGGTTCGCCGGTTCGCCGGTTCGCCGGTTCGCCGGTTCGCCGGTTCGCCGGTTCGCCGTTTCGCCGTTTCGCCGGTTCGCCGTTTCGCCGGTTCGCCGGTTCGCCGGTTCGCCGTTTCGCCGGTTCGCCGGTTCGCCGGTTCGCCGTTTCGCCGTTTCGCCGGTTCGACGGTTCGACGGTTCGACGGTTCGACGGTTCGCCGTTTCGCCGGTTCGCCGTTTCGCCGTTTCGCCGTTTCGCCGTTTCGCCGTTTCGCCGTTTCGACGGTTCGCCGTTTCGCCGGTTCGCCGTTTCGCCGTTTCGCCGTTTCGCCGTTTCGCCGTTTCGACGGTTCGCCGTTTCGCCGTTTCGCCGGTTCGCCGTTTCGCCGTTTCGCCGTTTCGCCGTTTCGACGTTTCGCCGGTTCGACGGTTCGACGGTTCGACGGTTCGACGGTTCGACGCTTCGACGCTTCGACGCTTCGACGCTTCGACGCGCGGCGAGAGGTCTTGGAATTTTAAAAGATAAATCCGGAGGAAACGCGGAAGATAACGCGACGCGACGGCGGCAAAACAAGAAATAAAAAAAGCCCCGAAAAATCGGAGCTTAATGGAGGATAACGGGTTCGAACCGATGACCTTTTGGCTGCCAGCCAAACGCTCTCCCAACTGAGCTAATCCCCCGGGAACGTCGTCTTCGCGACAAATGTTCGACGCTTTTTTGAGCGCCGCTTTAACAAAAAGAACGACAAAAACGTCGCGCTCTTCACTTAAAACCGCCTTTTAGGCGAGTGGAGGATAACGGGTTCGAACCGATGACCTTTTGGCTGCCAGCCAAACGCTCTCCCAACTGAGCTAATCCCCCGGGAACGTCGTCTTCGCGACAAATGTTCGACGTTTTTTAAACGCCGCTTTAACAAAAAGAACGACAAAAGCGTCGCGCTCTTCGCTTAAAACCGCCTTCAAGGCGAGTGGAGGATAACGGGTTCGAACCGATGACCTTTTGGCTGCCAGCCAAACGCTCTCCCAACTGAGCTAATCCCCCAAATTTGACGTTTCGCCAATTCAAAAACAAATTGGAAAAAAGCGAGCGACGGGAAAACCAAGCCTCGCCTCGAAACAACAAATTTAATATACCACGGCTTGACGATTCGTCAACGGCCTTTTTTCATTTTTTTTGTTTTTTTACCAACTTTCAACGTTCGTTGTTCAAGAACGTTTCCAAAAGTTGATTCAAACGGGCGTTTTCCCGACGCGTCGCTTCCAAGTCAAAGGCGAGATATTTCGCGTCGACGCGCAAATTTTCAAGCGCAAACTGGATAAATCGGAGCGTTTGTTCGTCGCGTTCGCGGCGTTGTTCCAGTTTTTCGCAACACGCCGACAACGTTTCAAGCGCTTGTTGGAAGGAAGGTTGCGCGTCGCTCGGAAGCTGTTGGGCAAATTGCGCTAAGAGAGCGATAATTTCGGGAAATTGCATAAAAACACTTTCTAGCAAAGGGAACGACGGAACGAGGACGCCGCGCGAACAATCGGTCGCGATAATAATAAAACGACGTTATAACGACGACGCAAAGCCGACGACGCTTAAAAGCGCGGCAAACGGCGCGCGTCGGAAGCTCCGATTGTAGCGTTTGCGAAAACGACGACCTTTAAGCCGACGAGTTGGACGCGACGACTTAAACATTATACTCCGAATACGCGAAAACAAAATGAGAATTTTGCAAATTTTGGGAATTTTTCCTCAAGTTTTTGACTCCGGCGTCGATAAGGCCTGCTTGTTGCGATTAAAGACGTTACAACCGGTATAATCGGTTTTTTGGCGAGGCAAATTGCGTTGTTGGATTGGGGTAGGTAAAATAAAAGGAAGAGGGGGGATGGAAAAAGGACGCGAAGTAAAACGATCGGATAAGTCGACGAAAATAGAGAAAAAACAAGGGAAAAGCGAAAGACGAAGAAAGAAATTTTAGAAAAAACGACTTGCCGCCGAGAGGAGAATTCATTATCATCGCAACGATAACGCCGTTTTAACGGATTTTAACGGTTGGGCGATCGGCGCCGCCGACGCGAACGAAGGCGCTTTGGGCTTTTAGGATGAACGAATGAAAGACGTCGACCTCAAAAAATTAGGAACGCTTCGACTCTGCGGAGGCGGCGCGTTGGTTGCGTTGGCAACTTGGGGCGTTTGGGCGTTTTGCGGAGGCGGTTTTTCCGCGTCGAGCGGTTGGGAATCCGCGTTCGGCGGTTGGAAATACGGTCGCGAAGATCAAAAAGCGGCGAGCGCGGCGCTGGCGGCGGCGGGGCTCGACGAATGGTCTTGGGACGACGGACGGCTTCTCGTTCCGAAAAATAAAAAGAGCGAATATCAAACGGCGCTTGCGGACGCCGGCGCTTATCCGAAGGCGCCGAGCGAGTCGAGACGCGACGCGATTCGAGAAATGGGCGCGTTCGAGTCGGAAACCAAAACGCGAATGCGCGATTTGGTCGCTTGCGCTTCCCAATTGGAGCAAACGCTCGAAAAAATCGACGGGGTCGAATACGCGACCGTCGGCGTTCGGGCGCGACGCGAACAGGCGGGACTGACGGCGAAAACGGTCGTTACCGCGTCGATCGGCGTCGCTTGTCGCGAAGGTTGCGAACTCGACGCGAACCTGACGTCGGCGATTACCGTCGCGGCGAAACATCAACTTGGCGTCGATTTGAACGAAAATATTTCAATTCTGGATTTAAAGGCCGGGAAATCTTATTTCGGTTCGGAAAATTTGGTCGGCAACGGAAACGATTTGTTGTTGGCGGCTGAGAAAGAGCGCGTTGAAACTTATTGGCGCGACAAATTGTTGAAAACGTTTGATTATATGGACGGCGCGCGCGTTTCGGTCGCCGCGGAATTAGTCGTCGTCGACGCCGACGCCGTCGTTCAAACGGAACTCGACGCCGTCGACGGGAGCGCGACGATCGCGAGAACCGAAAAAGCCGCGGCAAACCGACGCGGCGTCTCCGCGGCGGAACGGCTTGCGCAAGCGAAAGTGGAGAACGTCGGGGAAATAGAAAAACCGCGGACTTTGGCGACTTGGAGCGGAACCGCTCAAAAAGGAACGCGAAACGGCGCGCCTTTCGCGCGCTTGGGAAATCCGGTCGCGACCCGAGTTCCGGCGGCGGTCGAAGCGCAAAATTTGGCGCGGGTCGAGCGAAAAACGAAAGGAAACGGCGTGATTTCGGTCGGCGCGACCGAGCGGCGCGATTCGCCGAGTCGCGGCGTCGTTCCGGCGGGGTATCGAGAAGACGCGGAAAATGAAGAAGACGCGCAAGTCGAGCCGGTCGCGCAAGTCGCAAAAAAAGAAACGTTAAAAGAAAACGAGACGAGCGGGCGTTCCGAAACGGTCGCGCAAGTCGAGAAGAAACAAGGGAAGAGCGAAAATAAGAACGTCGGAGACGGGAAAAATGGAAGCGTCGAGGACGAGAAACGCGTTTGTTTCCGAGTGCGGGCGCTCGCCGTTCGCGTCGGGACGCCGCGCGGGTATGTTCGCCGCGTCGCGCAAAATTTGAAAGCGGAAAACGCTCTCGAAACTTTCGCGACCGACGAAACGTTCGGAAATTGGAGCGCGCTTTATCAAGCGACGGAGCGAAAAATTATTGAAGAAACGAAAAACGTCGCGCTGTTGCTGTTGCGTCCGCTCGCCGAACGCAACGGTTGGAGCGAAAACGAACTGACGCGTTCGGTCGCCGTCGACGTTTTTACCGATCCTAACGATTTTGCCGAACGTTTGAACGACGGTCGCGACGCCGAAAATAATCCGAACGGAGCGTTCGAAGTGGTCGCGAATTTTGGGCAAAAAGCCGATACGGCGGAGCGCGTCGCGGAGGAAACGACGGTCGACGCGGCGAATTGGGAAGGGCCGGCGAACGAAACGGCGGAGGAACCGTCGAGCGAACCGTCGGAAAAGAAAACGGCGGCCGATTTTTGGGCGTTTTGGAAAGAACGCGCGCTTCGCTCGGACGCGAAAACAAGGACGATCGGCGCCGCCGGCGTCGGGGTTTTGACGATTTTGGCGTTAACGGCGGTCGCGACGGCGCGCCGTCGAAAGAAGGCGAGCGCCGATTTTGTCGATTTCGACGACGAGGAAAATAAAGGGAAATCGAACGACGCGAAACTGTCGAACGACCGGAATAAAGGGAAGAAACGGAATAATCGGAACGAACGAAACGTCTCGGAGAATGAAAACGCGGAGGACGCGGAAACGGCGCCGACGCGTCGAGAAGGAGAGAAACGACCGTTCGAGCGGCGGTTAAGAATCGCGCGGATCGAAGAGAAGAAGCCGTCGACGCGAGACGAGGAAGTCGGAGAAAACGACGAGGGAACGCGAAACGTTCGGCAAAATCCGCCGATTCGTCGCTTGGCTTCGTCGGCGCAAAACGGCGTCGCGGAGAACGGCGGCGTCGAACGTAAGACGAGCGGAAGTTGGGAGGACGCGGTCGATTTTGACGACTACGACGATTGGGACGAGTTGGACGATTGGCTTGAAATTCGGGCGTCGAACGAACGCAAACGAACGCGCGTCGGCGAAAAAACGGCGGAAACGGGCGATTCGAACGTCGGCGACGCGACGCGGCGTCGGGAAGCGCTCGATTTGGTCGCGAGAAATCCGGAGCGCGCGGCGGCGTCGTTGCGGCGTTGGCTGCGACCCGGCGCTTGACGACGGAACTTCGCGTTGGCGAAAATAAGGGGTTTGCGTCGATTAGGAAAAATAAAGAATCGGGCGTTTGAGTAAAATTAAGGAATAAAAGCGGCGTTCGACGGCGAATGTCGGCGCGGAAAGATCGAAAAATGGAGCGCGAACGGAACAAAAGGGGGAAGAGCGGCGCCGAGAAAGACGGGATTCGCAAGGCGGCCCTCTTTTTGTCGATTCTCGACGCGAAGGCGGCGGACGCGCTTTTGGAGCGGTTCGAACCGGACGTCGCTCGCGAGGTCGAGGAGGAGGCGCGGCGAATTGGAAGCGTCGCGCCGGAAGACGTCGACGCGATCGTCGCCGAGTTTTTGGCGTTGAGCGAACCGGAGGAGAAAGACGAGGGGACGCGACCGAAAAAAAGGAGCGCCTTGGTCGACGAACAAGCGAACGAGAAACGCGACGAGTTTCAACCGCTCGACGCGATCAAGCCGGAGCGATTGGCGACGTTGTTGAGCGGCGCGTCGAGAACGACGATCGCGGTCGCGTTGGCGCGACTTTCGGAGCGGCGCCGTTCGGCGGTCGTCGCGCTTTTGCCGACGGAGAAAGCGGAGGGCGCGCGACGGGTTCTCGCCGCGCTCGTTCGAACGACGGACGCGGCGCGACGTTTGGAAGACGCGCTTTTTAACGGAGCGTGCGGCGATGAGTAATTTTGCGGATTTTTCGAACGAGCGCGGTTGGAGCGCCGGTCGCGGGAACGATTTCAAACCGAGCGTCGGAAACGAACGGACGAACGCGGCGCCGTCGAGCGTCGAACCGTTCGCGTTTGTCGAATTGGAAAGAAAAACGTCCGATTTTCTCGACAAAGTGCGGGCCGAAGCGCGGCGAATCGCCGACGAAACGCGACTCGAACTCGACGCGTTGCGGGCCGAGTTCGAACGGACGGCGAGCGTCGAACGAGCCGAACTCGAACGGAGCGCGGCCGAAATCGCCGAGGCGCGACGCCGGCTCGACGCGGAAAAGGCGGCGTTGGACGAACGGCGCCGGACGTTCGAACGGGACGCGTTCGAGGAAGCGCGAAAAGCCGGGTTCGACGCCGGATTTGTCGCGGGAAAGGAAGAGGGCGCGCGTCAAGGAGCCGACGAGAGCGCCGCGACGGTCGCCGAGGAAATTAAACGAGGCGTCGAGGAAAAAACGAAGGCGTTTTGCGACGCCGCGCTCGAACCGTTGCGACGTTTGATCGGCGAAATGACCGGCGTTCGGCATTCGCTCTTGAAACATTGGGAAGAAAACGCGATGCAAATCGCCGCTTCGATCGCGTATAAAACGATAACGCGCGACCCGGCGATCAAGCGCGAAGTGCCGCTCGACCTTTTGAGGGAGGCGCTCGAGTTGGCGATGAACTGCGCCGCGTTGAAAATTCGGATGAATCCAACCAACGTCGAAACCTTGCAAGAGCCGATTAACGCGATTCTTGAAGAGACGGGAAACCTCGCGACCGCGGAAGTGATCGCCGATCCGAAAGTCGGGCCCGGCGGTTGCGTCGTCGAATCGTCGCTCGGGGTCGTCGACGAACGCCTCGAATCGCGCCTCGAACGAATCGTCGCGGAACTTTCCGAATAAAACGGCGAAAACGGACGGTTTGGGCGGTTTGAGCGGATTGGGGTAATTCGGCCGGTCGAGGAAAAACGGGCGTTTTAAGCGGTTGAGAAAAACGGGAAAACGGCGCGAAGTCGATGGAAATTAACAATATTCTCGAGCAAATTCAAAGCGTTTTGCCGGCGCGTCTTATCGGAAGCGTCGTCCGCACCGAAGGAACGACGATTTCCGCCGTCGGATTTCCGGCGCCGATCGGCGCGATCGCGAAGGTCGAGCGGAGCGACGAAGAGGGGTGCATTCTCGCCGAAGTCATCGGTTTTCGAGACGATTTAACGATTTTGTACTCGTATTCGGAGCTGACCGGCGTTCGGCGCGGCGCGAAAATCGAGTTGGCGAAGACGACGCCTTGGCTTCCGGTCGGCGACGAGTTGCTCGGGCGGGTCGTCGACGCGTTCGGGCGGACGATCGACGCCGGGCCGACGCCGATTTTAACGTCGCGAGCGCGTTTCGACCGCAAGCCGCCGGAGCCGTGTTCGCGTCCCCGAATCGAACGGGTTTTGTCGACCGGAGTGCGGGCGATCGACGCGCTTTTCACCTGCGGACAAGGGCAGCGACTCGGGATTTTCGCCGGTTCCGGCGTCGGGAAAAGCGTTACCCTTGGGATGATGACGCGGTACACCGACGCGGACGTCGTCGTCGTCGGATTGATCGGCGAGCGCGGGCGGGAGGTCAACGACTTCATCGAACGCGAACTCGGCGAAGAGGGGCGCAAAAAGAGCGTCGTCGTCGTTTCGACGTCGAACGAGCCGCCGTTGATGCGGGTGCGCGCGGCGTTGGCGGCGATTTCGATCGCGGAATATTTCCGGGATCGCGGGAAAAACGTTCTTTTCTTGATGGACTCGCTGACGCGGTTCGCGATGGCGCGCCGAGAAATCGGACTCGCCGCCGGAGAGCCGCCGACTTCGCGCGGGTACACGCCGAGCGTTTTCGCGGAGCTTCCGCGTCTCGTCGAGCGGGCCGGGCGGAGCGACGTCGGGAGCGTTACCGCGTTTTTCACCGTCTTGGTCGAGGGGGACGACAAACAAGACCCGATCGGCGACGCGGCGCGGGGGCTCCTCGACGGGCATATTTGGCTGTCGCGCAAATTGAGTTCGCGGGGGCATTACCCGGCGATCGACCCGTTGGAGAGCGTCAGCCGGTTGGCGCCGACGATTTGCTCGCAGGAGCATTGGCGCTTGGCGAACGACGTCCGACGAACGCTCGGGATTTACGCCGACGCGGAGGACTTGATCGCCGTCGGCGCGTACCGCGAAGGCGCGTCGCCGGAAATCGACCGCGCGATTCGCTTGAAGCCGAAAATCGACCGCTTTCTTCAACAGCAAATGTTCGAGCGGTCGAGTTTCGACGAAACGCTCGCCGGATTGCGGGCGATCTTCGCGGAGGAGTGAACGCGTTGCAACGGAGCGGAACGAAGCGGAACGAAGCGGAACGCGGCGAGTTTGCCGGTTTTGACGGTCGGCGCGTTTGCTTTGAAAAAAAAAGAAAATAATCGCAAACGGCGGGAATTTGCTTGACGCGCCGTCGCCGTCGCGGTAAAATAAACGAGACGACCGGCGCCCTTGTCGGCTCGTCGGCGCCGCTTTTTTTGTCGTCGGCGAAACGCTCTTTTTCGCGCTCTATAGTATTAATGACAAAATCGCCGAAACCCGGTTCTCGGGACGGGCGAAAAAACGTCGTCGGGAGCGCGTCCGTCGGGAGCGAAAGCGAGAACGGCGAAACGCGGCGTCGGTTCGTTAGATTCTTATCGAAAAAATCGAAAAAAAGGAGAAACCGCGATGGCAGATTATGCGAGCGTCTTTCGTTACGACGACGAAGAATTTGTCGACCCCGACGAGATGCAAGTCGGCGTCGAGTTCGACGTAACCGCCGACAAACCGTTCGCCGTCGGCGAAAAGATGGCGGAGATCGACGAAAACGCCTATATGAACGGGTACAATTGGGAGGCGTTCTTCAATTTTTACCTTGCCGAGACCGCGCCGGAGTTGCTTGAAGACCTCGAAACCGACACGGAAGCCTCGACTTATATCGCGCTTTATCCGTTGAGCGAAGAAAACGAAAAGAAAGCGGAGCGGTTCGCGAAGATTATCGAGTCGTTAATCGAAGAGGAAACGGAACTCCTGCGAATCGTTCGCGAACGCGGCGAGGAAATCGAGTGGGATTGAGCGGACGTCGGCGGCGACCGTCGCGAACGCGGCGCGTCGCGCAAGAATGAGAAAACGTCGAAAAACGTCGGAGCGGGAAACCGTTTCGGCGTTTTTTACGAAGCCAACGGCGAGCGACGGCGGCGGACGCGAACGATTTTGACGTTTTTGCGGCGTCCGAACGGGGCGGCGTCCGGCGAAAAATTTTGGCGTCGGCCCTTGGCGCCTCGGATTTTTTTGTTATAATGCTCTTGGAATTTAATTAAGGGCGCGCTAGGGCCTCCCGAATCGCGCTCGTCTTTTTTTTTTCGCTTTGTCGCGAGATCGAACGTTTAACGGAACGCCCCGAACGTCTTTAAGGGCGCGTTCGTTCGGCGGTAAAAAAAAAACGACCGACGGCGTCGGAACGTTTGACCGGAACCGAAAAATCGGCCCGAAACGCTTCGACGACCGCCCGCAAAAAACGCGGGATTAGGAAACAACGTTTTGGAATTTGTCGCCGCTTTCGCTTCTTTTTCTTCGTCGCGCGGAGTTTAAAGCGTCGCGGTCGCGTTTAGTTAAACGATGTAAAATAAGGGTTTACGTTATGACAAAGCACATTTTCGTCACCGGCGGCGTCGTTAGCTCGCTTGGAAAAGGTTTGACGAGCGCCTCGATCGGTATGCTTCTCGAAAGTCGCGGTCTTTCGGTTCGGATGCAAAAGCTCGACCCTTATTTGAACGTCTTCCCGGGCCTCTTGAGTCCGCAGGAACACGGCGAAACTTACGTTCTCGACGACGGAAGCGAAACCGACCTCGACCTCGGCCACTACGAACGCTTCACGAACAGCCCGCTCTCCAAAGACAGCAGCTGGACGACCGGCAAAATTTACCAACGGATTCGCGAAAAGGAAAAACGCGGCGAGTACCGCGGCAAGACGGTGCAAGTCGTCCCGCACGTTACGAACGAGCTGAAAGCCTGCGTCGCGCGCTTGGCCGGGGACGACGTCGACGTCGTCGTTACGGAGATCGGCGGGACGGTCGGCGATATCGAGGGGTTGCCGTTCCTCGAAGCGATTCGCCAATTCGGGCTCGAAGTCGGGAAGGAAAACTGCGTTTACGTCCACCTGACGCTGATTCCCTATTTGAAAGCGTCGCGCGAACTTAAAACGAAACCGACGCAACACTCCGTCGAGCGTTTGCGCCAAATCGGGATTCAGCCGGACTTCATCGTCTGCCGCACCGAACAGCCGATTACGCAAGAGGAATGCGACAAAATCGCGCTCTTCTGCAACGTTCCGAGCAAGTGCGTCGTCGAAGAACGCGACGCCGATTTCTCGATTTACGAAGTTCCGCTTTCGTTGGCCGACCGCAACCTCGACCAAATGATCGTCGACCGTCTCGGTCTCACTAAAGCGAAGGCCGCCGACTTGGACGGTTGGAACGAACTGCTGCACACGCTCCGCCGCCCGAAAACGGAGGCGACCGTCGCCGTCGTCGCGAAATACGCCGAGTTTAAAGACGCTTATAAATCGATTTACGAAGCGCTCGTTCACGCCGGCGTCGCCAACGACGCGAACGTCCGGATTCTGCGGATTCCGAGCGAAACCGTCGGGCGCGAAGAGACGAAAGCGACGCTCGAAAGCGTCGACGGCATTTTGCTCCCGGGCGGTTCCGGCGAACGCGACTTCGAAGGGAAGATCGAAGCGATTCGCATCGCTCGCGAAAACAACATTCCGTTTTTCGGGATTTGCAACGGGATGCAATGCGCCGTCGTCGAATACGCGCGCAACGTTCTCGGAATGGAAAACGCCAACTCGACCGAGTTCGACAAAGACGCGGTCGACCCGGTCGTTTGTCTCTTGACCGACGACGAAACCGGCGTTCCGGACCTCGAAACCGGCGGGACGATTCGCAAGGGCGCGCACACGACGGCGCTCCTCGCCGGGTCGCGAGCCGCGAGCGCTTATTGCAAACTCGATATTTCCGAGCGCAGCTATCACCGTTACGAGTTCAATTACGCCTACCGCGACCGCTTCATCGACGGCGGTTTGACGATTTCCGGCGCGAGCCCGGACGGCAAACTCGTCGAAATTATCGAGATCGAAGACCACCCGTGGTTCGTCGCGGCGCAATTTTTGCCGCAATACCAATCGAAACCGACGAAAGCGCACCCGCTCTTCAAAGCGTTCGTCGCCGCGGCGGTTCGCCGTCGCAAAGGTCTCGCGGAATGACGGTTCGACGACGGTAAATCGCCGAACAACGCGGTTTGCGAACTTTTAAAACTTCGGGCGGCGCGCGCCTTTCGACGACGCGTCGCCGCTTCCTTTTAATATAACGGACGAAAACGATGGATTTTCTGCAACTCAACGGCAAACGATTTTTGATTTTCGGCGTCGCGAACAAAAAGAGCGTCGCTTACGCGGTCGCGAAAATGCTGACCGACGAGGGCGCGGAGTGCGTTTTCGTCGTGCAAAACGAAACGATTAAGGAACGGGCCGCGAAGCTCTTCCCCGGCGCCGCGTTTTTTACTTGCGACGTCGAGAAAGAGGAGGATATCGCCGCCCTGCGCGTCGCGGTCGGGGAAAAGTTCGACTCGTTCGACGGTTTGCTTCACTCGATCGCGTTCGCCGATTATTCGGAAGGAATGAAGCCGTTTCACGAGACGCCGAAGCGCGCGTTTTTGCAAGCGCTCGATATTTCTTGCTTTTCGTTGGTCGAGATCGCTCGCGCTTTCGCCGACGTCTTGAAGCCGAACGCGTCGGTCGTCGCGATTTCGATTTCGACGACGCGAATGGCGAGCGAAAATTACGGGTACATGGCGCCGATCAAAGCCGCGCTCGACTCGTCGTTGGCGTTCCTGACGAAGTCGTTCTCGTCGTTCTCGCAAATCCGTTTCAACGCGGTCGCGCCGTCGCTGTTGAAGACGTCGGCGTCGGCGGGGATACCGGGTTATCTCGACTCGTATCTCTTTGCGGAACAAGCGATTCCGCGCAAGGAGGCGGTGCAAACGGACGAAGCGGCCGCGGCGGCGGTCTTCCTGTTGAGTCCGCGTTCGAGCGGAATCGCGGCGCAAAAGATCGTCGTCGACGCCGGAATGTCGACGAACTATTTCGACAAGGCGATCATCGACAAAGTCGTTCGCGACTAAGCGGGCGAAAAATCGACGCGGCGAGACGTTCGGCGAAAGCGAGCGGCTCGCCGTTTTTCTTTTAACGGCAAGTTTTAAGTTTTAAACGGGGCGAACGAAAGCGAAGGCGGAGGAAGGGAAATGACGGCGGAAAGAACGGAAAAAACGGGCGTTTCGGCGGCGCAAAACGAGATTCGGACGTATCGCGGGCGGCGGTTCGACGCGTCGACGGCGGTCGAGGTTCGCGTTTCCGGCGGGAAAATCGTTTCGGTCGAGACGCTCGACGACGCCGGAACCGATTGCGGCGTCGGAGTTTGCGGCGCGGAAGGTCGCGACGGCTTGCCGATTATCGCGCCGGGACTTTTCGACATTCAAATCAACGGCGCGGTCGGCGTCGAGCTTTCGTCGGCCGGGTTGACGGAGGACGGCGTCGTCGCGGTTCTCGATAAAATGTTGCGCGACGGCGTTTTCCGTTGCTGTCCGACGCTGACGACGAACGCTCCGGAGACGATGATTAGCGCGGCGGCGACGATCGCGTCGGCGTTGAAAAGTCGGCCCGACCTCCGCCCGACCGTTTGGGGAATTCACCTCGAAGGCCCGTTCATCTCGACCGCCGAAGGCGCCGTCGGCGCGCACCCGAAACGCTTTTGCGTCCCGTATTCCCGCGAGCTGTTCGACCGAATCCAAGACGCTTGCGGCGGGCTGGTGAAACTCGTTACGTTGTCGCCGGAGTACGAGGGCGCCGGGGAGTTCGTCCGCTTTTTGCGTTCCCGAGGCGTCGTCGTCGCGGTCGGACACACGAACGCGACCTGCGCGCAAATCGACGAAGCGGTTTCGGCGGGCGCGACCCTGTCGACGCACTTAAGCAACGCGACGCGGCATTTGCTCCCGAAATGGGAAAACTACTTCTTCGGTCAACTTGCCGACGACCGTTTGACGGCGAGTTTAATCGTCGACGGCTTTCATATTTCGCCGCAACTCGTCCGCGCGATCGTCCGGACGAAGGGGCTCGACCGAATCGTTCTCATCAGCGACCAGTCGCCCCTTTCCGGCTTCGCGCCCGGTCGTTACAAGACGGAGCTTTGCGAACTCGAAATCCAGCCGAACGGGAAGGTTACGTTGGCCGGCGACGCGAACCTGTTGGCTTGCGCGTCGTTCCCGGTTTCGCATTGCGTCGCGAACGTCGCGTCGATCGAAGGGTTGACGTTGGCGCAAGTTTACCCGTCGGCGACGACGGTTCCGGCGCGCCTCCTCGGGGCCCCGCTCTTTAGCAACGTCGATTCGACCGCTTGCGACGGCGCGAACGTCGATTGGCTCGAAGTCGGCGCGGACGCGGATTTCTTGCTCTTCCGCTTAATTCCGGCGACGTTCGGCCCGCTCGGCGTCCTCGACGGCGCGTCGTTCCGAACCGGGCGTTTCGACTTCGAGCGAATCGTTTGGCGCGGTCGCGAAATCGTTTGATCGATCGTTTGATCGGCAAACTTTACGCCGCGTCGAAAATTTTCCGACGCGGCTTTTTTGTTGGCGTCGGCGTTTAGAAACGGTAGGGCGGTTCGCCGGAAAAATCGGCGATCGTTCCGCTAATGTCTTGAAGATAAAAGACTTCGAACGTCGGATTGTCGGCGGTTTGGTAGACGCTTTTGACGATCGGGATGTTCATACACGCTTCTTTCACCGCGAGATTATTCTCGTAAACGACGCGACCGCTCAAGCGAAGCCAAGCGTATTCCGGCGACGAAACGGAAATTTCGACGTTCGGGTCGGCGAGCGTTTCGCGATAAACTTCTTTTTGGTTGCTCGTGCAGAACCAAAGACGACCGTCGCGTTCGAAGCAAAACATAAACGGGCGGCATTTCGCTTTGCCGTCGCGACCGACCGTCGCGAGGTATTGAACGGGATTCGCGGTTAAAAATTCGACGACTTTCTTCATTTTGCGTTCTCGCTTTCTTAGGTTTGCGTTAAAAAACGTTCTGTTAACGTTTTTTCGGCGGCGGGGCTTGACGTTTTTTCAAGCGGCCTTATAACGATATGATAGCGCTAACTGATTGATTGTAAAGTAGATACAAAAATGGAACTAAGTAACCGAAAGGTAACCGAATCGGAAATGGCGAACAATGAAAGAGGCGTCGGCGCGCCGCGCGACTTGCCGGCGTGTCCGGTCGAAGCGACGCTTAAGGTCGTCGGCGGGAAATGGAACGTTCTCATTTTGCGCGACTTAATTGAGGGAACGAAACGCTTCGGCGAACTCAAACGCTCCGTCGGGAACGTGTCGCAAAAAGTGTTGACCGCCGCGCTCCGCGAGTTGGAGGCGAACGGTTTGATAACGCGAACCGTTTTCGCCGAGGTTCCGCCGCGCGTCGAATATGCGACGACCGAACTCGGACGGAGTTTAAAGCCGGTTCTCGACGCGCTTCGCGATTGGGGCGAACGATTTCAAACGCAAACGGCGACGCGGCGTTCGCTGGATTGAAACGAAACTTCGCTTGAATTGAAAACGGCCGAACCCGCGTTTGAACGGAAAGAACGACGCGGGTTCGAAACGGAAAACGGAGGAAACGCGGCGGTTCGAACGTTTGCGTTGAACGGCGCGGCGAACGTTAGCGAACGACGGCGTTCGAAACTTCGTAAGCGCCGCCCTGCCAACCGTAAAGGCGGAAACGCGGCTCGTCGGCGAGATTCGCTAAAATCTCCGCGTCGGCAATCTCGACCGACAAAACTTCGCGACCGTCGACCGAGCCGACGAAGCGCGCGCCGTTCCGTTCGAGTTTCAAACGGAGCGAAGAACCCGGCGTCCAACGGAAGTCGGCGTTTTCGGCGAGAATATGTCGCGTCGCGTCGTTTTTGTACGCGACGAAAAACGCGCCGTTCGGGTTCAACTCGAAAAAGAGCGTCCGCGCTTCGCCGCGAGCGTTCGACGGGCCGAGCGCGATAAACGGATAGGAAAGCGCGCCTTCGCTTCTGAAGTCGCATTCGAACGAACAAACGTCGCCGACGACGCGTTCGACCGTCGGGAACGTTTCGCGGTAATGCGCCGAGCGAACCGCGCCGTATCGGAATGCGCCGTCGGTCGGGAAGAGCGTTTCCGGGTCGAGCGGCGCGCTCCGGGCGACCAAGTAATTCCGGTTTTCCGTCGCGCTGTACTCGCAGGACGTCGCCCAAAGTCGGCCGCCGGCGACCGAAATCGCCCAAGCGTCGGCGGTGCAGCCCCCGTCGCGTCGCGGGTCGGCGCCGTCGTTCGAACCGATCGAACCTGGAACGACGCGCCAACTTTCCGGATTCAGCGGGTCGTTTAAGTCGATCTCGTACAACCGCTGGACGCCGTTCGGGTCGTTCAGCCAAGGAATCTGCCAAGTCGAGTAGTACGCCTTGTCGCCGAACGTGAAACCGCCGCCTCCCTCTTCTTGATTGCGAACGAAAATCGGCGCGTTATCGATTTGTTCTTTCGTTATTTCCGTCTCCAAATTCGGGACGACGAGCGCGCGGACGTCCATGTCTTGCGCTCCGTGATTCCAGCAAACCAAGTAATCGCGTGTTTTACGTCGCGGGTAAATCCGGAGACAGTTCGCGCGTCCGCCGGTTTTATTGTCGTCCGGTTCGCGAGGATAGTCGCGCCAAATCGGCGTCGGCGCGCCCCAAGGCCCGGCGAAGGAGTCGGTTTGGGAACGGATAAGGTAGGCGCCGATCAGCTGCCAATCGACGAAGCCGTTCGTTCCGTCGCAGGTCGTGAAGACGAGGCAAGGCGTTCCGTCGAGGTCGCGGAAAACGAACGGGTCGCCGGAGTACGTCGAGTTTTCTAGAAGGTCGACGACGCAGCCGAGCGGTTCCCAAGCGGTTCCGTTCGGGGCCTTTTTATATCCGAAAATTCGCGAAAAGGAGCCGCCGCGCCCGCCGCCGTATTGCTCGTCGACCGAGTAGTAAGCGGTAAATTGGTAAAGGGTTCCGTCCGCGTCGTCGATAATCGACGAGTTGTTTTGCGGCGCGCAAAGCGGGTCGAATTTCTTTTGCGTCCCGACGGCGATAATCTCCGGCTCCGACCAAGGAATCGAGCAAACGGGGCCGTTCGTTCGGCAAGCGCGGAACGGAGCGCGGGCGGTCGCGAGGTCGCAAGGGCCGTCGAACTGAAGCCCGGCGACGACGCCGCTTCGGAGCGATTCGGTCGAGACGATTTCCAATCGAACGCGCTTCCCCGGCGGCAAAACGACCGGCGTTTCAAGACGTTTGCGGAACTCGCGCCCGACGTCGAGCGGCGTAGCGTCCGACGTCGAATGCGTGTAAGGCCGGGTCGACTCGACGAGCGGTCGCGCGAACGTCGGAATCTCGACGCGAACCGGCAAAAGCTCGCCGTCGACGCGCAACCCGACGACGACCGGTTCCGACGCGGGGGGAACGCAGTTCGCCAAGCGGACGTAAATCCCGGTAATCGTTCGCGTTTCGTTGAAGGTTTGGTCGAGAACGACGGCGCCCGGGCGAACGTCGGCGGCGGCTAAGCGCGCTTCGACGTCGGAACAAACGGCGGTCGCGGTCGGCGACTCCGCGGCGGAGAGGTCGAACGTCGGCGAAAAAAACGCGAGCGCGGCGAAGAGGGAAAGAAAACGGCGCGGCGACATAAAGAAGCTCCTTAAACGGGGGAAGACGGAAGGAATAAAGAGGTTGCGTCGACGGCGAAACGGCGCCGTCGACGCGGAGAGAGGAAACGCAAAACGCGTTATTTTTTCGGCGTTTCGGTTCCTAAGTTGCCGTCGATTCGGACGTTTTTGCAGTCGCTCTCGACGCGGACGGCGCCGGCGACGAAGTTGTCCGTAACGATGGCGCGTTTCGCGGACGCCGAAATCTTCATTTGCGGTTTGTCCGTTTGGAAATTGCAGCCGCGCACCATGACCGAGCCGCCGTCGACTTGAAGCGCCGGTTTGTTTTGGTTCGCGCGATCCCATTGGCAGAACTCGCAGTCGCTAAAACCGATCAGGCCGCGACCGTCGATTCGCGCGATCTGTTCGCAAGGGCCCCAAAACGCGCAGTTCGAGAAACGAACCGAACCGAAATTCGTCTTGTCGACGACGACCATCGTCGGATTCTCGCCGTTCATCGCGACAAACTCGCCGTTCGTAATCAGGACGCCGAAAACCGCGCTTTGCTCGACGAGCACCGACGTGTGGCAGGCGTCCGCGCCGATTCCTAAAAAGTTGCCGTTGCAAAGGCCCGCGTCGCTCCCGCCGAACTTGTACCCGACCGAATAGCCGAAGCAGAACGTGTTCAGGACGTAGTGCCAGTCGGTGCGGTTGAAGATGAACGCTTCGCCGTGTTGCTTTTGCCAATCGAAAAGTTTCGGCTTCATGCTCCACCAAGGATTGAAGTGGACGTTCTCAATCCGCCCAATGTCGTAGATTTTGTCGACGAAAATCCCGCGGCGCAACGGTTGCCCGTGAACGTTGCGGATAAGAGCGCGTTCGTTCCGCGACGCGTCGATTCCGTTGTAAGGGTTCAAAAGTTCGACGTCGACGACCGCCGGGTTCTTGCCGCGCATCTCGATCGCCCAAGGATAAGCGACCGGAACGTCGTCTTCTTTTTGGTCGGGCCAATAGAGGACGACGCCTTGTAAAACGCTGTTAGTGTTGAGTTTAACGAAGGCCGGAGCGTCTTCCGTTCCGGCGTTGCCGACGACGTGGAACGTCGCGCCGTCGTCGGTCGGACGGGGAAGACCGCGGTCGCGGCAGCCGTTGTGCGCGGTAACGGAGTTCCAAGGGCCGCGGAGCGTCGCGCTTTGCGGGATTTCGAGCGAGCCTTCGAAGCGGTATTGGCCCGGCGGAACGACGACCGTGCCGCCGTTTTGCCCGAGCGAGTCGAGCGCCGCTTGGAACGCTTTCGTTTCGTCCGTTTTGCCGTCGCCGACCGCGCCGAACGCCTTCACGTTGACGACGAATTCGGAACCGGGCGCCGGAACCGAAATCGACGCGGTCTTGGCGTCGTCGAGCGTTTTCGACGGTTGCGCGAACGCGGCGCCGACGCCGGTTAAAGCGAGAAGGGCGGGAAGAGCGAGAACCGTCGCGGCGGTTCGGAAACGGAAACGTTGCGATTTCATCGGTTGAGCGATTCTTTCTAACGCGGCGAACCGCGTCGCGGAGGGTGAAGTCGCGCCGAGTATTAGACGAACTTATAATAATTGTCGCTAATTTTGTCTCGGCGTTGAATAAGGAGACGGAATTATAAGAAACGCTTATAACGGGCGCGTTTCGGCGTTTTCCGACGTCGCCGTCATTATACCCGAAACGCGCCGCGATTGCAAACGGTCGACGGGAAAAAGAGCGAGAAAAAAAAGAGGGCGAAGGGGCAAAGAAGGGAAAACGCGGCGAAAAACGACAAAGAGGAAATGGGAAAAGGAGCGAAAAAAAGCCGACGACCGCGGAAACGTCGTCGGCGGGAAACGGGGAAAACGGCGAATAAGGTCGGCGTTAACTCTTGCGGCGCGGACGGTTGCGCTCGTACATCGTCTTGATGCGTTCGAGAACGAGCGCGTTGATTTCGTCGGCGGAAAGACCGGCGTACTCCTCCGGCGGAATCGGCGCGCCGTACTCGACGACGATGCGCGGGCCGAAAAGCGTCGGATATTTCTTCGTGCGCGGGAAAACTTCAAACGCGCCGGAAATCGCGATCGGAACGAGCGTCGCCTTGGCCTTGCTCGCGATGTTCGCGTAACCGGTCGTGAACTCGCAAAGTTCGCCGTCGAAACTGCGCTGACCCTCCGGGAAAATGAGGATCGCCTCGCCGTTTTTGAGGCGGCGCATCGTCTCCTTAATTCCTTGATAGCCAAGACCTTCCGTTTCGAGCGGAATCGTGTCGATCGACGAAATCAGCGCCGCGAACAACTTCGACTTGAAAAGCGACTTGCGCGCCAAGCAGCTCGTAACGCCGTAATAACCGCAACCGATCGCCGGCGGGTCGAAGAAACTTTGGTGGTTCGCGACCATCATCGTCGGGCCGGAGCGCGGGATGTTGCGAGCGCCGATATGTTTGATGCGGAAAAACGTCTTGAAAAAGACGTAAACCGAGAACTGGCAAAGGTAAACCCAAGCGACGTGTTGCAACGAACGGCGGTTTTTCGACTTGGAACGCGGCGACGGAGCGGGAGAGACGGGCTTTTCGGACATGGGAACGGAAACGGACGGGCGACGGAATGTAATAACGGGAAAACGTCGCCCCGTCGGCGTCGACGTCGGCGGAGCGGAGGACAAAACGAGGAAACGCGGTTACTTTTTCGGACGGCGAATCCGTTCGAAGATTTCCGTAACGCGTTTAACGACAAGGTCGTTGATTTCGTCGGCGGAAAGACCGGCGTAGTCGGCGGGCGTCAACGGGGCGCCGTATTCGACCCGAACGCGCGGCTTGAAGAACGACGGGAACTTTTGCGTTCGCGGGAACGCTTCGAACGCTCCGGCGATCGCGACCGGGACGAGCGTCGCGTTCGCTTTGACCGCAAGGCTCGCGTAACCGGACGTGAACGGCGCGATTTCGCCGTCGTAACAACGCTGGCCTTCCGGGAAGATGAGAACGGCTTCGTCGTTTTTGAGGCGGCGAATCGTTTCCTTAATCCCTTGGTAACCAAGACCTTGCGTTTCGAGCGGAATCGCGTCGACCGAGTCGATCAGCCAACCGAACGGCTTGAACTTGAAGAGCGTTTTGCGCGCCAAATAGTTCGTCATTCGGAAATAACCGCAACCGACCGCCGGCGGGTCGAGGAAACTTTGATGGTTCGCGACCAACAGCGTCGGGCCGGAGCGCGGAACGTATTTCGCGTTCGTATATTTGATTCGGAAGAAAATTTTCAAACCGAGGTAAAGGCAGCCTTGGCAAAAGTGATACCAGCAAGCGTGTTTTTTCGAAACGACGCGCTTTTTCGACGAACGTTGCGCGGCGGATTTTTTCGGTTCGGACGGAGCGGGCGAGGGCGCTTCGGACATTGGCGGGCGATTTCTTTGATTTTAAGTTAATTGAAGCGGAAAACAAAGCGGACGGCGAACCGTCGCGCAAGAAATAACCGAAAACGCCGCGTCGACGGGGAAACGTCGGCGGCGTTTTCGGCGGAAAGGACGGCGAAGCGTCGGCGAAACCGGCGTTACTTCGTCGCGTCCGGGCCCCAGTAAACCGACGTTTCGATCTTGCCGGACGCCGGGAACATGTCGCGTTCCTTCAAACGAGCGGCGAGTTCCGTCGCGCTGTTGGCGAAGAGCGGCGAAATTTCGACTTCGACGCCGTCCGCGACCTCGACGCCGATGTTTTTGAGCCAACGGCGATAAAGGCCGGTCATGTGTTCGCGAACCGTTTTCGGCGTGTCTTTCGCTTCGCGCGGGTGGTTCTTGAGCGGGCCGAAGTTCGTTTCCTCTTCGATCTCGACGACGATCGGGTTTTTCGCGAGCGGGAGAAGGTCGAAAATGAACTTTTCGTATTTGATAGCGTTCGTCCCTTCCGGCTTAATCTTGACGCCGAAGAGGGGCGCGCCGTTTTCGTCTTTCGCGTCGCGGTCGAGGACGACGTGCGGAATCTTTTTCTTCGCCAAGTGGAACGGGAGCGAACTCGAATACGACGCGTTCTTTTGCAACAGGTCGAGGTTCATCATGTGAACGGCGATGGAACCGGCCCAAATCGCGAGGGAACCGTCCGGTTTGCGGCGCTCGCCCGCGGAGTCCGGAAGGTCGCTGTACTCGATGACGTAAAGTTTGCCGTCGACCATCACCATATTGCCGACGCGGTCTTTCGGGTTTTGCTTGCGAATCACTTGCGTCGCGAACTCGGAACCGCTCAAGACGTGGTAGCCGATAAATTCCGGGCTGCAAATGTCGACGACGGGGTTGTCGATTTGGAAGTAGAAAATTTCCTCGACGCCGCGGTTCTTCAGCTCGGTCAAAATGCCGTGTTCGCGCACCGTCGGGAGGGGCGACTCCGGTTGCGGCGAGTTGATCGCGGCGAGCATCCCGCCGTGTCCGTCCGGACTGCGGGCGATTTGGCCTTTGTCCGAAAGGAGAACTTTGCCGCTGTCGAAGTCGACCGACGGCATCGTGCCTTGGCAGAAGATGAGAACGTCGTCGGCGGCGAGACCGAAGTTGTCGTTTTCTTTGAAGAACGCGACCGTTTCGGCGTGCGTCGCGGGGCTCGTTTGAATGCAGAACGGAATGCGCGTTCCGTATTTCGCCGCCATTGCGCGGATGCGTTCGACGTGAATTTGGAAGAGCGTCGCTTCGGAAATCGGGCCGATCGGATAAATACCCTTGGCGTGGTGGAAGTCGAGGCGCGTTCCTTGGCCGCCCGCGACGACGACGATCGCGACTTTTCCGGCGCGGAGGTATTCTTCGCCCTTGGCGACCGCTTCGAGCGGCGTGATTTCGTCGCCGGTTTTGACGACGGACGCGGCGGGGGATTTCGGGAACGGCGAGTCGGCGGCGCCGTCGAAGTCGCGCAGATCGCTCAATTTGAACGCGGTCGGCTCTTCGGCGCGGTCGGCCAACGCGGCGGCGGCCGGCGGGTCGAAGCGGTGTTCGAAGAGGCGGTCGAGTTCGGCGAAGTCGATCTTTTCGATTTGTTCGCGCAACGAGTTTTGCTCGTCGGCGGTCAGCTCGTCCCAAAAGGTTAAAATTTGTTCTTGGCCGAACGGCGCGAGGCGTTGGAGAAGCGATTCTCGGACGGACATGTCGGTTCCTTTATCGTTGCGAGCGGAGAGCGCGGCGACCGAAAGACGGCGCGGCGCGGCCCGCTCTTTGACGTTTCAACTTTCTTTCTCTATTTTAATTAACGTCGATTTTTTTTCAAGGGCGGGGCGACTTTTTCTCTCCGCTTCCGGCGCTTTCGGAACAACCGTCGCAACCCGAACGTTCGGCGCGGTCGGCGAGAAGCGCGACTCGGGCGCGACGTTAAACTTTAACGGTCGCGCGGGCGAGTGAGAAAAGACGCCGGATTTCGCGATTGTCGGAGGAACGACGCGTCGAAGCGGAAAAAAAGGACGGCGTTTTTAACTTGGGACGGTAGACAAAACGGACGAAATAAGTAATAATAAGACAAGGCGACGTCTCGGCGTCGCCGATTAGCGAACTTTTTTTACGAAGCGGCGGCGCGTTTTGGCCGTTCTCGGCTCGAGCCGAAGCGGGACGGAGCGCGGCGCTTGCGCGGATTGACGCCTTTTTTTTATTTTCACCGTCATTGCGAGGCGATTCCTATGGAAAGCGTATCCGACGTCGTTGTCGAGACGAAAAACCTGACAAAAACTTATCGAGACTTCTGGGGCCGCCAAAAAGTGCGCGCGTTGAAGGCGCTCGACCTCCAAGTGAAACGCGGCGAAATCTTCGGGCTCCTCGGGCCGAACGGCTCCGGTAAAACGACGACGATTAAACTGCTTCTCGGCCTCCTTTTCCCGACGAGCGGCGAAGTCAATATTCTCGGGCGCCCGGCGTCGGACGTCGCGAAAAACGAACGCTTGGGCTATTTGCCGGAAGAATCGTACTTGTATCGATTTTTGAACGCGGAAGAAACGCTCGACTTTTACGGGCGCCTCTTCAATATTCCGGCGGCGGTGCGCAAACAACGCGTCGCGCAGCTGATTCAAATGGTCGGGCTCGAGTCGGCGAAGAAACGTCAACTCCGCGAATATTCGAAGGGGATGACGCGCCGCATCGGGCTCGCGCAAGCGCTCATCAACGACCCGGACTTGATTCTCCTCGACGAACCGACGAGCGGTCTCGACCCGATCGGGACGCGCAACATGAAGAACCTTATTCTCCAGCTCAAAGAGCAGGGGAAAACGGTGATTATGTCGAGCCACCTCCTCGGCGACGTCCAGGACGTCTGCGACCGCGTCGGCGTTCTCTATCAAGGCGAATTGAAGGAACTCGGTCGCGTCGAAGATTTGTTGAAAATCGTCGAACAAACGGAAATTCGCGTCGACGGTCTTAGCGACGAAGCGAAGCGCAAGATCGAAAAAATCGTCGAAGAAGATAAGGCGAACCTCCTCTTCTGCGGCAACCCGACGACGTCGCTCGAAGACCTCTTCCACGACATTATCGCGGAAAGCGAAGCCCACCCGGGCAAACGCGTTCGCGGAGGAGAAAAAGCCTAATGATTATCGAGAATCCCGTACCTCCGTATCTCGAGTGGATCGGAACGGCGGCGCTGAACTGGCTGATTTCGGTCGGCGCGTTGGCGGCGCTCTTTTCGCTGATCGCGCTCGTTTTCTTGACGATTCGCAAGGGGCCGAAACAAGCGATTCCCGCGTTCGTCGGGGGCGTTCGCGACGCGTTGGAAGATATGTTCAAATTTTCTTGGCGCCGCGCTTGGGCGATCGCGTCCTTGGCGATTCGCGAGTCGATCCGTAAAAAGGTCGTCGTCGTTTGCGTCGTCTTTTTGGCGTTGTTGATGTTCGCCGGTTGGTTCCTCGACCCGAGCGGCAAAGACCCGGCGCGTTTGTGCGCGTCGTTTGTTTATCAGTCGACGACGTACCTCGTGTTGCTCCTCGCGATCTTCTTGAGCGCGTTGAGCCTCCCGGCCGACTTCAAAACGAAAACGATTTACACGATCGTGACGAAGCCGGTGCGCTCGAGCGAAATCGTCTTGGGGCGCATTATCGGTTTGGCGACCGTCGGCACCGCGATCCTCGCGCTGATGGCGGTCTGCAGTTACTTCTTCGTTTCGAACACGTTGAACCACAAACACGTTCTCGTCGACGGCGAAGATATTAAAGCGGTCGACGGCGTCGCGGAAGATTGGTCGACGCTCCCGCCGGAAACGGTCGTCGCTTCCGGGGAAACGCGCCTCGCCAACGGACACAAGCACAAGGTCGAAGTCTTCGCGGACGGTTCGGCGCGCGTCGTCGAAGAAAACAAACACGCGCATACGATCGAACGTATCGTCGAAGGCGACAGAACGCTCTACAAAGTCGGTTCCGCCGTCGGCGCGCTCCAAGCGAAGACGCCGGTTTACGGCAAAATTAAGTTCCGCGGCGAAAACGGGTTCGAAAAAGAACGCGGCATCAACGTCGGCGAAGAGTGGGAATACCGCAGCTACGTCGCCGGGGCCTCGGAAGAAGCCGTTATTTGGACGTTCGACAACGTTACGCCGGAACGTTTCCCGGAAGGTTTGCCGGTCGAAATGACGATCAGCGCGTTCCGCACTCATATGGGGAACATCGAAAAGACCGTTATGGGCGCGCTTTACGTCCGCAACCCGAAAACCGGTCTGACCGCCGAAACGAACGTCTTCAACTCCGAAAAATACGCGACGAAAGCCCTCTTTGTCGAGCGCGAAATCGACCAAGAAAAGAACAAAGTGCGCGTCCGAACCCTGAAGAAAACGGGGGACGAAGCGACCTTCGACCCGGTCTTGACGACGGCCGACCTGAAACAAGCGGGCGAAAAATACGACCTCTTCGAAGATTTCGTCGTCGACGGCAAGGTCGAAATTTGGCTCCAATGCTTGGACTCGCAACAATACTTCGGCGCCGCGGAGCCGGACTTGTACCTCCGCGCGCAGGACGCGAACGTCTTCGCCAACTTCTTCAAGGGCTATCTCGGCCTTTGGCAACAGATGGTGATTTTGATTTCATTCGGCGTGTTGTTTAGCGCGTTTTTGAGCGGCCCGGTCGCGATGGCGGCGACGTTCGGGATTTTGATCGCCGGGTTCAGTAAGAACTTCTTCGTCGAAATCGCGCGACTGGAAGCGCTCGGCGGCGGCCCGATCGAATCGTTCAACCGCCTCGTTACGCACGAAAATATGATGTCCGACCTCTCGAACACCTTCGCGACGCAGTTGATTAAGGCGTTCGACGCCGTGTCGGGCGTGTTCCTGAGCGTTATCGGCTTGGCGTTGCCGGCCTTTAGCGACTATAACTTCTACGCGGATTGCGTCGCCAACGGTTACGACGTGCCGTGGAACGCCGTCGCCGTTCATATGACGACGACCGCGTCCTTTGTAATCCCGCTTTTCATCATCGGTTACGCGATTCTTAGAAATCGGGAGGTGGCGAAATGACGCAACAAAAACTGTTTTACCGCAAGGTGTTTTATATCGCGATGATCGCCGTGCTGGTCTTCCCGTTGTATATGCTCGGGAACCCGGCGCGACGCGACGGCGCGGGCGGACTCTTGGCGCAACGCCGCGACGAGTTGAACCTCTCCGAAGCGAATCTCGGCGAAATCGACCCCGCCGGGAGCGCGATGAAATTGGCGACCTTCGGGATGCGCGGCGTCGCGGTTTCGCTCCTTTGGAACCGTTCGCTCGAATACGAGAAGCGTTCCGACTGGGACGCGGTCGTCGCGACGGCGAACCAAATCACGATGCTCGAACCGCACTTCATCACGATTTGGGACTTCGTCGGTTGGAAACTGGCGTACAACGCGTCGGCGCAGTTCGACGACTACCGCGAACGCTACCGCTGGGTTATCCGCGGTTTCGAGTTCGTGCAAGAGGGCACGACGTACAACCAAGAGTCGCCGAAGCTCTACGTGCGCGCCGGCTGGACGATTTCGCAAAAAATCGGGATCGCCGACGAAAAGAAACAGTACCGCCGTCTTTTCCGCGAAGACGAAGAACTGGAAAAGAACCAACGCGAACGCGAAGCGCGTTACGTCAACATTCCGAAGTTGCCGAGCGCCAAAGACAACTGGCTCTTCGGACACGCCTTCTATAAGGCGGCGGAAACTTGGTTCGAAAAACGCGGCGAAGGGATCGGCAACGAAACGCGCCTTCTCTTCTACGGTCGCGCTCCGTTGAACCGTATTCGTTACGCCGAGTGGATGGAAATCGACGGTTGCGGCTTGAACAAAGAAAACGCGCCGGTTTTCGACGAAGAAAACTGCGCCAACGCTTGGCTTCAAGCGCAAAAAGACTGGGAAGAGTACGCCAACCGCGTCGTCGACACGACGATCGAGGATAAAACGAATCCCGGCTCGTACCGTCGCACGTCGCTGAATCTCCACAAAGAGAAGCGCGCCGAAATGGATCGCCTCGAAGAGGAGATTATCGCGGCGCTTCCCGCGAAACTTGGCGCGACCGCGCAAGAAAAACGCGAAGCGATCGTTTGGGAACGTTGGCACACGATTCTGAACGACGAACAACGCGCGGCGATGTACAATAGCGTCCTGTATCCGTTCGACGAAAAAGACTACAACTTGGGTCGCGTCGGATTCGGCGCCCGCGCCGTTCGCAAATACCTCGACGCCGAGGTCGCGCGAGCTAAGGAAGCCGAAGAAAAGGGCGAAAAAGTCGAACTTTGGACCGGCCCGATCGACGAATATTGGAAACTTTCCGACGAAGAGAAAAAAGGAACCTCGCCTTGGATTAATTGGCAAACCGATCTCTTCGAACTGCGTATGTCGTTTGTCGACGAAGACTTGCGCGAACTGGCGCGAACGCCGCGCCTCTTGGTTCCGCAAGAAAGCTCGAAGCGTTATAGCGGCGCTTTCGGGCGACTCGACGAATGGCAAGGCCGCGCTTCGTCTCTCTTGGCGGTTACGCCGGACGTCTTGGCTTCGTACCTCGAAGGGGACGCGCAAGCCGAGGCGATGGACAAGATCGCGCAAATCGAAGAACTGCGTAAAGAAGAAAGTTTCTCGCGTATGTTCCGCGATATTATGGGCGCCGACTTCCACGAACGCGAAGTCGCTTTCGAGCAAACGCCGGAAGCGCGCAACGCTCGTAAATATCGTCAAGAAGCGCGCGACCGTTTCAACGAAGGGGACGACGCCGCCGCGAACGAGGCGTTCCTCAACTCCTTCGAAGAATGGCGCAAGCTGTTGGAAGATCGCGAAGATTTCGCCGACCTGAAATACTTGCCGCAAATGCAGTCCGAGATGCTCGCGGAACTTGAAAAGTACGTGATCGTCCTGAACCAACGCGACGCCGCGTTCCCCGCGGAATACGCGTTCCAAAATGTCGCGCGTCGCGAAGACGTCGTCGTCGAACGTCTGCGACGTTCGAAGGAAGCCGCGGAGTACTTGCGCAAACTCGCCGCCGACGGAAAGAACGCCGAAGCGCGCGACGGCGCCGAAACGTTGTTGCGGGCTTGGACGTACTTTATGGTCGACAACCCGATTTACGCCTTGGCTCCGCTTCCGGAAACGACCGAAGCCGTCTTTGAAACCGCGCGTTTCTACGCCGAAACTTGGGACAAAGCGACCGAAGCCGAACGCGAAGCGGCGCGTCAAGAAGGGAAGTTCGCCGATTATCCGGCCAAGGACTTTATCGAACTCGTGTTGCAAAAGCAAAATCCCGATTATCAAGAGATTCAACGTTTGGAAATGGGCCGCTTGACGGACGAAAGCAAAACGTTCGAAAATCTTGAAAAAGAGATCGCGCTTTGGACGAAAATCGTCGAAGCGGCGCCGATGTTGAAATACGATTCGACTTCCGACGTTAGCTTTGAGATTCAAAACTGCGTTCGCGAGTATCTTCTCGAGCTGAAGAAGCGCGAACAACCGGAACCGGACGATTTCCCGTTGCAAGCGTTTGCGGACGCGGAGGAATAACGGCGGTCGATAAGCGAGCGTTCGACGAAAGTCGGACGTCGCGAGCGACTCGACGCGGCGGCGTTTAGCGACGCCGTCGCGTTTTGACGACGACGAGGGGCGGAAACGCTCTTCGCTCGTCGTTTTTGCGTTTTTACGGACGTCGAACGACAAATTTTTGAAAAATGTCGCGTCGCTCTCGTCGTTTTGACGAAACGGCGGCGCGCAAACGAACCGAAGAGCGCGTTAAGGGCGCGAAATCAAAATATGACGGTCTTGGTGGATCATTCTCGACGGCGCGTCGAGATTTTGGAACGAGCGTTCGAGCTTTTTGCGGAAGAGGGTTTCGCGGGCGTTACTTATCAAAAAATCGCGAACCGATGCGGCGTTTCGCGCACGTCGATTTATAAGTATTTTAAGGATAAGGACGAGATCTTCGTTTACGCGATCAAGTTGGCGACGAAGAATCTCTCGACGACGGTGAAGAAAGTCGTCGAGCGCGAAGACTGGTCGACGGTCGACAAAATTCGACGCGTGATGCGTTTGACGGTGAAGTTGCTCGAAGAAAACCGCGTCTTCCTGTCGGTCGTGCTCGACTATTTGACGTCGTTGAAGTCGAGCGGCGGCGACGTGCGGCGCAAAGCGCGGCGTCATACGTTCGGGTTCCGTTTTCTGCTGACGCGTTTGGTCGCCGACGCGGTTGCGAAGGGACAGTTGCGTTCCGTCGACGCGGAGCAAACGGCGGCGCGTCTTTACTGTATCGTCGAGGCTTACGTCTTGAATCTGACCGTAACCGACGCGATGGACGACAAGGATTGCGTCGCGCTGATCAACTCGTATCTCGACGAACTTCTTCCGTCCGAAAAAGAAAGCGCGTAAAGAAAGGAAGGCGCGCCGAAGTTCGACGGCGACGCGTCGACGGAAAATTTAAGCGTAAAAAAACTCGACGCGTCCCTAAAAACGCGTCGAGTTCAAAGTCGGGGCGACACGATTCGAACGTGCGACCCTCTGCTCCCAAAGCAGATGCGCTAGCCAGGCTGCGCCACGCCCCGAAACAATCTTGCGTTCATTTTAGCGCTTTTCGGCGCGTCGACAAGGGGGACGAAAAGAAAAAAGCGCCGTCGCTCCCGAAACGGTCGTTTTTTCCGACGTTTGAGAGCGGGCGAGCGCGTTTTATCGAGGTCGTAAAGCGGCGACGTTGCGTTTTAGTCTAATCGCGAACCGCAATACTCGCATTTAGCGCCGTTTCCAACGACCGTAACGTTAGCGCCGCAGGCGCCGCAAACAACGGTTCGCGGCGAGCCGTCGTTGGAAGACGCGACCGACGAAGCGTCCGTTTCCGTCGCTTCGTCGTTTTGAGTTTTGTCGACGGGAGCGGTTGTCGGCGATTCGGCGTTATTTTGGGGCGCGTTGGAAGCGTTGCGAGGAAAAACAATTTCTTGCGTCGCTTCATTATAATAAGTTCCCTTGAAATCGCCTTTGCCTTTTTTAACGATTTTTCGCAAATCCTTTTGAACAAGCTTATAAGGCAACGCGGTTACGGCGGCAATATCCTCGACGCGCCGTGTATCGCGAATCACGTTGACGTAAAGGCGCCGCCTCGCCTTTTCTTTGCGTCGTTTGATCGTTAGAGCAAGGAAATCCAAAAACATAAGTAAAAAGCAAACGACGAGTCCGAGCGCGGGTTGTTCGAGGGGGAGGACAAATACCGCCTCGTAATCTTGGGAAACGATAAGCGTCATACCCTCGATTTTCACGTCGTCAAAAAAGGCGGACGCGTCGGGGTATTCTTGCGCGATCAAGCACAAGCGCCCGACGTCGGAGGACAGCTGAACGCATAACCAGACGATAACGCCGAGTAACGCGACCCTTAGTAAGAAATTCATATTAGCCTCGCCTCTTAATAATTGCCTCTTTGCAATCCGCGCGCGTCGATATTTCGTTTTTCGAGCAACGCGGATAGTTCGTCAATTTTGTCTTCGATCGCCTTGGCGTCCGACGAAGTCAACAAATCGCTTAGAGAATCGAGCGCGGAAATAATATCGCGTTCCTTATTCGTCGAGACGACGTTGTCGGAGTAACGCGCCGTCTCCGCGATCTTTTCGAGTTTGGAACCGTAGTCGGCGTTCGCGTATTCAACGCGCAAATATTCCGCTTTGGCGACGATTAAGTCCCATTGGTTCGGAAACGTCGCGAAACGGCGCCGCTCGCGCAAAATAAAGATTAGCGCGAGTGTTTCCGCTAAAAGTAGCGCCGCCAAGACGGCTAACTTGACGGGCGTCGACAAGACGTCGTTCAATATCCAAAGGGCGGAAAGAACCGTCGCGGCGATTACGGCGCAACAGCAAACGACGGACGCGGACGAGATTCCGGTATTTTTGGTCATTGGTCGTCCTCCTTTTGGGGCGCCGCGCCGCATTCCGGGCAGAATTTTACGTTCTCGGCGAGTTCTTTTCCGCAGTTGGCGCATTTGACAACGAACGCGTAACCGCATTCGGGGCAGAATTTATAGCTTTCGTTTAGCGGCGTTTGGCAACGAGGGCACGGACGGGGCGCGCGAGCGCCGCAAACGGGGCAAACCGTCGCGTCGTTTGGCGCGTCCGCGCCGCACTTGGCGCAGGGAATGTAACGTTTGCCGCATTTGGGGCAGAACTTGGCGGTTGGTGCGAACGTCGCGCCGCAAGCGGAACATTGAACTTGAGCGGCGTTCTTTTTCTTTTGGGAAAAGTCGAATCCGCAATAACTGCAGAATTTCGCGTCGACGTTAACGGCGGAGCGACAGGCGGGGCATTGCTTTTCGTTGCCCGCGAGCGACAGATTCCGACTTAAGTTTCCGACTTGGCGGCCGACCTCGACGTTTAATCCAAGTCCCAAAGCGGCGTTCGTAAGGCCTGTGGGCAGAGAGTTGGGATTATTTACGGCTCTTTCTAATAGATCGAAAGAACGTTCTTGTTGGTAACCGTAACCGACGATTTCCATTTCGGCGCGCTTGGCCAACGCTTCTTTGAGCCGAACAACGGCGGGATCGTCTTCGGGAACGTTGATATTATTGACGCAAAAAGCGGTCAACTTAATCCCGAATTCGTCGAAGAAGGGCGCGAGTTTCTCTTGAAGATAAACGGAAATTTCGTCCAAATAGGCGTTAATCTCCAAGACTCCGACGTTTTTGCGCGCAAGGTAAGAAGAAATAACGTCCATAATTTTGGAGAGGCAAAGTCCTCGAAAATACTGCAGGAGCGTCGCCTTATCGAATTGCGGGAGAGTTCCCGCAAGTTTCAGGAGAAACTTTTTGGAGTTCGAAATCTGAACGCCGAACTGACCGAACGCTCGGACGGGAACGAACGCCTTGTATTTGGGGTCTTGCAACTGAATCGGCGTCGCCGTTCCCCATTTGACGTCCAGAAGAAACGTCTTATTAACGAACCATATTTCCGCGACAAACGGCGATTGGGGCGCGCGCGGCGTAGAAAATAATTGATTCAGAAGCGGCGTGTTTTCGGCGTTTAAAGCGTGGCGCCCCGCTTGGAAAACGTCGCAGGCGATTCCGCTTTTAAATAAAATCGCTTCTTGCGTTTCACGGACGAGTAATTCGGTCTCCGACGTTAATTCGTTGCTAGAATATTTCCAAGCAAAGACGTCGGGGGAACCCTGATAGTCGATGACTTGCATACGCGCTACCTCGAAATTTAAGGGAAAGAGTCGCGCCGACGAGAATCGCTCGCCGACGTTTCCTTCGCGGTAGATTTTATTCGGCCGCGAATAAAGACGTAAAATTTATTGACGCGCCAACGCTTCCTCGACGCGTATTTTTTAAACGTCGAGGCAAATTCGCGTTTAGGGGACGAGGGCGACGCGCCAATTTACAAACGCGTCGGCGTTCGCGAGACGCAAAAAATTTCGCGTTGGTAAGAGAGGGGACGTCGCGACGCCGATTAAAGGAAGTCTTCGTGGCGGACGATCCCCGATTCTTCTTCGACTTCCGCGTGCGTTTGCCAACGCCAGCGGCGGCTCGGGCGACGCTTTTCTTCGCGAACGCCGTAACGCGGCGCGACCTTGAAACCGAACGCCTCTTTGATGCGCTCGAAAATCGTTTTGTCGAGAACGTACTCGACTTCGATGATTTCGTAAGGTTTTTCCGCTTCAAGATAAAGTTTTCGCACCGAAATCTTCGGGCCGAATTCGCCGCCGCAGACGCTGCACGGCGCCTCGTGTTTCGGCGCGCGCACGGCGTGTCCGCATTTTTTGCAGATGTAGCGGTATTCCCAAGGCCCGTAACCGTAACGCTTTTCTTTCATCGCGCTTTTTCCCGTTTTCGACTCGATTTTTCTCAAAACGCCCGTTTCCAACGTTCGCGGTCGAGACGCGAAGCGGACGGAGAGCGTTTCTTGCAATTCCAACGCCGATTTTCCTCTATTATACCGAACGGAGCGGCGTTTGTCGAGTCCTTGCGCTCCGCCTTTAACGAGAAAAAAATTTGTTCTGCGTTTTACGCGCAAAAAAACGTTTTTTTTTCGCTTGCTTAACAGAACGAGCTTGTTTATTCGTTATAATCGGAACGCGGCGCGCGTTATTTAACGTTCTTGACGAGCGCGTCGGCAATTTTTGAGCGGGCGTCGGGGGCGGCTCTACCGTCTCTTAGAAAACGCGTTATAATAAAGGAGAAGAGCGCCGCGTCGCGCGAGCGCGAGTCAAGCGGTTGGCGAACGACAAGATCAAGATTTGAAAGGAAGAAAATGAGCGAAACGTCGACGGAGAAAGAAACGGGCGCGGCGGAACCGACCGCGAAGAAACGGCGCGCGGCGCAAGAGGAGTTCGACGTCGAGTTGCGCAATCCTTGGTTGGCCGGGCTTCTCGCTTGGTTGGTTCCGGGGCTTGGACACTGGTATCAAGGGCGGCGGGCGAAGGCGATAATTTACGCGGCGGCGATTTGGCCGATTTTGCTCGCCGGTCTTTGGATGGGCTCGTATTGGGAAGCGACGCCGAACGCCGACTCGCCGCGACGTTTGTTGGTCGCTCGCAACGTTTATTGGTCTTGGCGGCCCGGCGACAAGCGGTTGTTTTTCGTTCCGCAAGCGGCGGTCGGAGCGGTCGCGATTCCGGCGTATATGCAAGCGAAAAATTTGAGCGACGGCGACGGCGGCGTCCTCTCGACGGCGTTCGCGCCGCCGCGGTTGCCCGTCGAAAGTTCGACGCGTCCGAATCAGCCGAGTTCCGCCGAGATCGCCGCGAACCTCCACTCTTGGCTCGACGCCGGAACGATTTTCACCGTCGTCGCCGGACTCTTGAACCTCTTGGCGATTTTCGACGCGGCGGGGGGCCCGGTTCCGCAGCCGAAGGAAGAAGAGGAAGACGACGAAAAGAAAGACGGGAACGAAGGAGGCGACGCGAAATGAGCGGTAAAAGCGGAGGAAACATTAAAAACGATAGCGCCGTTAAAACCGGCGAAGGCGGCGCGGTCGCGTCGGAACCGTTCGAAGGAACGATTCGGTTTCGCGTCCGATACGCCGAAACCGACCAGATGGGCGTCGTCTATCACGGAAACTATTTTACCTATTTTGAAATGGGACGCACCGAGTTGCTCCGCGAAGCGACCGGCGTCAGTTATCGCGACGTCGAGGAGAGCGCGACGAAAATGGTCGTCGTCAAGGCGGAGTGCAACTTTATGAAACCGGCGAAATACGACGACTTGTTGACGCTCAAAACGCGCGTTCTGCGGACGACGCGGGCGAGTCTCGAACACGAGTACCGCCTTTTCCGCGACGACGAGCTTCTCGCCGTCGGGAAGACGAAGTTGGCGACCGTCGACAATTCCGGCAAAATCGTTCCGGTTCCGGCTTGGATCAAAAATCTGGCGCGTCCGCGTTCGGACGAATCGGCGTCGTAACGCGGCGATTTCGACGGACGATTTCTCGGCGTCGACGATGAATTTTTAACGTTTGCGAACGTTTAAGAAAAGTTTCGCGCTCCAAAACGACGATTCTAACAACAAATTTTCGTTTTCGATAAGCAACGTTTTTTGAATAACGATCGAAAAAGGGCGGGAAATGAGCGAAACGTTTTTTATTACCGGCGCGACCGGCTTTGTCGGCGGACGGTTGGCGGAACGGTTGATCGAGACGGGAGCGCGCGTTCGCTGTTTGGCGCGACCGACGTCGAATCGGCGGCGGTTGGAAGCGCTCGGCGTCGAGTTCGTCGACGGCGACTTGAACGACCGCGCGGCGCTTCGACGCGGCGTCGAGGGCGCGAACGTCGTCTTTCATTTGGCGGGATTGACGCGAGAGCGGCGGCGCGGCGAGTTCGACGCGATCAACCGAGTCGGCGCGCGGAACGTCGCCGAGGTTTGCGCCGAAGTCGGGAAGGCGAGCGGAAGCGCGCCGACGTTGGTCGCCGTTTCGTCGTTGGCCGCGGCGGGCTCCGCGCCGAAAAGCGGGAAGAACGGGAACAACGGAAAGAGCGGAAAGTCGGAGGACGCCGCGTTCGACGGTCGCCGATTGAAGCGCGAAACGGACGTTCCGAACCCGATTTCCGCATACGGACGCAGCAAGTTGGCCGGAGAGCGCGAGTTGTTGCGCTTCGCCGCCGCGACGCCGACGACGATCGTTCGTCCGCCTTACGTCTTCGGGCCCGGGGACGCCGCGTCGACGCCGCTTTATAAAATCGCGAACGAAAAGGGGCTTTTTCTCGTTCCCGGCTGGCTCGACCGCTTTTATTCGTTCGTCGACGTCGACGACTTGGCGACGCTCTTGATCGCGGCGGCGGAGCGCGGCGAACGAGCGGAACCGTCGACGCTCGACCCGATTCCGGCGAAAAACGGACGCTGTTCCGGGCGCGGCGTTTATTTCGCGACGTCGCCGACGCCGGTTCGCTTCTCGGAGTTCGGCGCCGCGATCGGAAACGCGCTCGGTCGCAAGGTGAAGACGCAAAAAATCCCGCCGATGGGCGTTCTCGGAACCGGCGTATACGGCGAAATCGTTAAAATCGTCGCGAAAAAATCCCCGCCGCTCGACTGGAATAAAGCGGTCGAAGCGTTGTTCGGCGCCTGGATTTGCTCCGGAGATAAGGCGGCGCGCGGCCTCGGCGTCCGATTCGAAACGCCCCTTGCGGAACAATTCGCCGCGGCGACCGATTGGTATCGGCGCGAAGGCTTGATCTGACGACGGACGCAAGTTCCGCGAAAACGCCTCTTGACGGGGGCGTTTTTGCCGTTAAAATGAATGTTGACCGTTTTGGTAAAGAAAGACGCCGGGGCGGAGTCGAAAGGGGAAGCGATGCGATACGAAACGATTTTGGAAACGTTGGGCGCGACGCCGTTGGTTCGCGTCGGACATTTGAACGAAACGGGCGCGAACGTTTGGGCGAAGGTTGAAGCGTTCAATCCGGGCGGAAGCGCGAAAGACCGCGTCGCGGCGGCGATGGTCGAGGCGGCTGAGAAGGCGGGCGTTTTGAAACCGGGCGCGACGATTATCGAGCCGACGAGCGGGAACACCGGAATCGGGCTTGCGCTCGTCGCGGCGGCGAAGGGGTATCGGCTAATTTTGACGACGCCGGACTCGATGAGCGTCGAGCGCGCGAAACTTTGCCGGGCGTTCGGGGCGGAGGTCGTCTTGACGCCGGGAGCGCTCGGGATGCGCGGCGCGGTCGAGAAGGCGGAAGCGTTGCAAGCGGAGATTCCCGGCGCTTGGATACCGGAGCAGTTCGGGAATCCGGCGAACCCGGACGTTCATTTCCGGACGACGGCGGAGGAAATTTGGGCCGACCTCGACGGCGAAGTCGACGCGTTCGTCGCCGGCGTCGGGACGGGCGGAACGGTCTCCGGCGTCGGGCGGTTCTTGAAGGCGCGGCGCCCGAGCGCTCTGATCGTCGCGGTCGAGCCGGACGCGAGCCCGTTGCTCTCCGAAGGAAAAGCCGGACCGCATAAGATTCAAGGAATCGGCGCGAATTTCGTTCCGGCGAACTTCGACCGCTCCGTCGTCGACGAGATTCTGACGGTTTCGGCGGAGGACGCCGGAGCGACGGCGCGAGCGGCGGCGCGACGCGAAGGGCTCCTTATCGGGATTTCCGGCGGCGCGGCGCTCTTCGCGGCGCTTCAAGTCGCGGCCCGACCGGAGTTCGCGGGGAAAAACGTCGTCGCGCTCCTTCCGGACGGCGGCGAACGGTACCTCTCGACTTGGCTCTTCGACGACGCCGAGTGAACGCGGAGCGAACGCCGGACGAACGCGGCGTCAAACGGGGCGGAGTTTAACGGTCGCGACGGCGGCGGCGCGAAAAATTTTCGGCGCGGCGCTCCTTCGCGACCTTATTTTTCATTCGCGTCGTTGTATATTAATAATTAAGGACAAAATCGCGGCGAACGCTCCCGGCGTCGAGCGCGATAAAAAGAAGTAAAGCGTCGAACGCGTTGGAAACGTCGGCGGCGTTAAAATCGCTAAAAACGTTGGAAACGTTGAAAACAATAAAAGACGTTAAAGCGCTAAAAACGGAAGAACCGAAAGGAAGCCGACAATGCGACCGTTAGCCGAATACGAACAGTTGACGAACGACGAATTGAAAGCGCGAATCGCCGCCGTCCGCGCCGAAGCGGGCGACCGTCTCGTCGTGATGGCGCACTATTACGCGCCGGACGAAATCGTCGAGACGGCGGACGTTTTGGGCGACAGTCTCGCGTTGGCGAAAAAAGCGGCGGAGTCGTCGGCGGAGGCGGTTCTTTTCTGCGGCGTCTACTTTATGTTGGAGACGGCGGATATTTTGCTGAACCGTCCGGAAAAAATCGCGGAGCGAGGCGGAAAACGCGCGCTCGTGATGGCGCCCGACTTGACCGCCGGCTGTCCGATGGCCGATATGATAACGGCGGAGCAAGCGGAAAATTGGAAGCGCGAACTTTCGGAAGTCGTCGATTTTAGCGACTTTACGCCGATCACTTACGTCAATTCGTCGGCGGCGACGAAAGCGTTTTGCGGGGCGAACGGCGGCGGCGTCTGCACGTCGGCGAACGCGGAGAAGATCGTTCGTTGGGCGTTCGAGCGTCGTCCGAAATTGCTCTTTATGCCGGACTCGCGCTTGGGGCGGGCGACCGCGCTCGCGCTCGGCGTCGCGCCGGAGGAGATCGTCGTTTGGAAGGCGGGGGAACCGCTCGGCGGGCTCGACGTCGAAACGGTTCGGGCGGCGCGCGTTATCCTTTGGGACGGCTGCTGCCCGATTCACCAACGTTTTTCGGTCGACGCGATTCGCAAAATTCGCGCGGAAGAGCCGAACGCGCAAGTTTGGGTTCACCCGGAGTCGCCGTTCGAGGTAACGGACGCGGCGGACGGGTACGGCTCGACGACGAAGTTAATCGACGTCGTCGAAAAAGCGGCGCCCGGGACGACGCTCGCGATCGGAACCGAGTGGAAGCTCGTCGACCGCTTGCGTCGTCGACGCCCGGAGTTAAAGATCGTTTGGCCGGGCGACGAGCCGTCGATTTGCGTCGATATGTCGAAATCGACGTTGGCGCGGGCCGCTTGGGTTCTCGAAAATTGGCTCGCCGGGGAACCGGTCAACGTCGTCGAGACGCCGCCCGAAATCGCCGACGCGGCGTTCGAAGCGTTGCGCGTCGTTCTCTAATTCGCGTTAAAGTTCGAATCGGCAAACTTTCGCCGTTCGCCGTCGGGGCCGTTTTTCGGTCGCGACGGCGCGTCGTTTCTTGCGGCGGTCGACGGTCTTTTCTAAATTGCGCGTTTTGCTTATTTTGACGCAAGGGGCGGCGGAAAACAACGTAAAATCGTTAAAATCGGGCGGTTTTAAGGGGGAAATCGACTTTTTTCGTCGAAATTTAGAAAAACGCTTGCTTTGCGGCGCGGCGTTCGGTAAAATCTTAAACGTCGTCGGGACATATGCGACCCGGCGTCGGCGAAACGAACCGCCGCGCCCCGGGGCTCGCGCTCGTCGCGACTTCTCTATTATTCATTTCCGATTAGATTTCCAAAGGTTGAGCTATGTCGAAAACGTTAAAACGAAGGGAAAACGGTCGACTTCGCGGCTTTACGCTCGTCGAACTGTTGGTCGTTATCGCGATCATCGGTATTTTGATCGGTTTGCTTCTTCCGGCCGTCCAAGCGGCCCGCGAGGCGGCGCGCCGTATGCAATGCACGAACCAACTGAAACAATTCGCGTTGGCGGTGCAAAACTATCACGACGCGAACAACAAACTCCCGGCGTCGCGCTGCACGGCGGGGACTTACGGTCGTATGAGCGAAGGGCTCGACAACGGCGGCGCGAACACCGGTTACTCGATTAACTTCGCGCTGTTGCCTTACGTCGAACAAAGCGCGGTTTACGACGGGATTATCGCGACCGGGACGACCGGAGGAACGCCGCAACCTTGGACCGACCAAGACGGAAGCGCTATCGACGCGCAAATTTCGGCGTTCCTTTGCCCGTCGGACGGCAATTCGTCGCAACCGTCGCCGGACAAATCGCACGTTTGGCGTTCGAACGTCGCTCTTTCCCGCGGCGACGGCATGTGGGACTGCGAACGCTTGAGCGGTTGGTCGACCGCCAACGACACGCGCCCGCGTTCGCTCTTCAACCCGTTTATGTGGAAGTCGATGGCCGCCGCGACCGACGGAACGAGCAACACGCTCTTCTGCAGCGAAACCGTTAGCGCCGACGTTTCGAGTTCGTCGAAAGTCAAGGGCGGCGTCCTCGGAACCGGGAGCGCGACCGCCGTCAACAGCGTCGACAGCAACCTGACCTCGCGTTCGAACTGTTTCAACTCCCGCGACCCGAGCGACAACACGTCTTACGACACGTCTCGCTTCACTCCGGCGACGGGGTGGCGCGGTTGCCGTTGGGCCGACGGGCGCATCTGCGTTACCGGCTTCAACACCGTTTTCCCGCCGAACTCGCCGAGTTGCATTAACGGCACGATGGACAACAACTGGGGGATCGTCTCCGCGTCGTCGAACCACTCCGGCGGCGTCAACGCGGCGATGATGGACGGTTCCGTCCGTTTCGTTAGCGAAACGATCGACTGCGGCTCCTACCTGACCGAAAAGCAAAATCACGGTCGCGCGAAGAGCCTCTTCGGCGTTTGGGGCGCTCTTGGAACCCCGGCGGGCGGCGAAACCGACGTCCAATAACGTTTAATTGAACGTTTAACGAAAACGGCGGCGCGGCTCCGGTCGCGTCGCTTTTTTGAATAAGGAAGCAAGAATGAAACGGACGAAACTTCTTGTCGCGGCGCCGGCTCTTCTCGCGCTCGTCGCGGCGTTCGGGTGCGGCGGCGAAAAACTCCCGGCGGGTATGCCGAAACCGCAATCGACGACGATTACGTTGACGCTCGACGGCAAAGGCCTCGCCGACGCCAGCGTTACGATGATTCCCGCCGACGGCGGACAATATACCGCGGTTGGAACGACCGACGCGAGCGGCGTCGCCGAAATGAAAACGAACGGCAAGTTCAAAGGCGCCGTTCCGGGCGAGTACAAAATTATCGTCGGCGCGAAAGACGAAATCGACTACGGCGAACTCGGCCCGCCTCCGACCGGCGATCCCGCCGCGCTTGAAAAATGGAATATCGACGTCGAAAAAAGCGGCGGGATGGCGCAATTCAAGCGTTATTCGCTCGTTTCGACCGAATTTACCGACGTCGAAAACACGCCGCTGACCCTGACCGTCGCGGACGGCAAAAACGCCGAAACGTTCGACCTCGGCGCGTCGGCGCGCGAAGAAGTTGAAGTCGAAGAAAAGTAAGTCGAGCGTTTAGGTTGACTTACGCTAACGTCGCGTCTCCGGACGCGGCGTTTTTGCGTTTCTTGCGCGTTTCGCTTGTTTTTCCAGTTGTGCGCGTCTTGCTAATTTTAACGGTTGGAGTTGGTAAAAGACGCCGATTTTAATGTCTTTGCGAGATTTTTTTAAGAAAAACGCCAAAATTTGTCGAATTATGCGAAACCTAACTCGTCTAACCCCTAGCGTGAAACGCGACTTGAGTTAAACTAAACGAAATATCGTCGTAGCGTCGTAAGCGTTTGGGAACGCTAATCTTGACCGCTTTAGGCGAGTTGACCCCGTTTCGGCGAAAGTCGGGGCGGCGTTTTGAAATACGGACGTTTGTCTAAACGTTCGAGGGAACGAACGCGCGGGGCGCGAGGAATCGAGCGTCGGCGCGGCGAACGCCGAAAGGCGACCTTTTTTATCTTTATTTGGCGAGGAGATTTTTCAATGGCGAAATCTTTGAAAGAACGACGCGGCTTTACGCTCGTCGAACTGTTGGTCGTTATCGCGATCATCGGTATTTTGATCGGTTTGCTTCTTCCGGCCGTCCAAGCGGCTCGCGAAGCGGCGCGTCGTATGCAATGCACGAACAACCTCAAGCAATGGGGCCTCGGCATTCAAAACTATCACGACACGAACGGGGCGATGCCGGCGGCGCAAAGCTGGTGCGTCGGCGACTCCGCTTACGGCGGCGACGGCTACACGTTCAACTGGTCGGCGACCTTCAAAATTTTCCCGTACATCGAACAACAAGCGATTTACAAAGACATTTACGACCGTCGTCCGCACGTTTGGGAAGGCGGCGCGACCAAGAAAGACGGCTCCGCGTTGACCGCGATCAAAGCCGTTATCGACAACATCCTTTGCCCGTCGGACGGCAATGCGACGCAACCGGGGCTTAACGGCGGCGGTCGCACGAACTACGTCGTTTGCTACGGCGACTGCATCGACGCGAACCAAGGGAGCCAAAACAGCCCTTACGCCACGCTGAGCGCCGAATGGGACTGCTCCCGTCGCGGCGCGTTCGGTTGCGGCGCGTTCAAAAACCTCTCCGCCATCACCGACGGCACGAGCAACACGATCGCGGCCAGCGAAACGGTAACGAACCCGCAAACCTCGAACGGTTACACCGGGATTAAGGGCGGCGTCTACCCGGTTCGTCCGGCGAGCGCGGCGGACTGCTACAACAGCGCGCGCAGCACGACGAACCCGGGCGAAATGTCCCGCGGTTCCGAAAACAGCTGGCGCGGTCACTGGTTCGGCGACGGTCGTCCGGTCAACGGCGGCTTCGTTACGATTCTCCCGCCGAACGGCCCGAGTTGCTCGAACGGCGCCAGCGACGGTTGCTGGGCGATCGTTTCCGCTTCGTCGAACCACAGCGGCGGCGTCAACGCGGTCATGCTCGACGGTTCGGTTCGTTTCATTAGCGAAACGATTTCGACGAACATCACCGGCACGAGCAACATTCAAGGCCCGAAAAGCGGCAAATCGCCTTACGGCGTCTGGGGCGCGATGGGCTCGATCAGCGGCGGCGAAACCGACACGCTCTAATTCAGGAGGTTTAAACGAACGATGCGCAATAAACTTTTCGCTCTTCTCGGCGCGGTTGCGTTGACGGCGGTCGTCGGTTGCGGCGGCCCGAAAAAACCGGCCGACTTGCCGGAGCTTTATCCGGTCAAAATCACCGTTATTCAAGACGGCCAACCGCTCGAAGGCGCGTCGGTTATGTTGAACGACCCGTCGTTGCAAGTTCGCTTCGTGATGGGCGGTCAAACGAACGCGCAAGGCGTCGCGGAAATCAAAACCGACGCGCAATTCCCGGGCGCTCCGGCGGGCGAATTCAAAGTTACCGTCCGTAAAACGACCGAACCGGAAACGAGCGACGAAATCGCGCCGACCGACCCGGCGGAACGCGCCGAATGGGAAAAGAAACAAGCGGAACTCGCGAACCAAATGGCCGACACGGTCGACCTGAAATTCGGCGATATGGCGCAAACTCCGGAAACGATCACGGTCGGCCCGGGCGGCGTCGAAAAGACCGTCGACGTCGGCGAAAAGGTTCACGTCCCGTTCAGCGAATCCCGCAAATCGAGTTCTTGAGCCGCGACGTTTAAGCCCGCCGTTTGCGCGGTTGGGTGAACGTTGACGGAAAACGCGTCGAGTTTTAAGGCTCGGCGCGTTTTTTGTTTCTTGCCGCTTCGTTGGATACTTTTGACTTTGGAAAAATTTTTTATTTTTTCTTTGTCCCGTCTTGCGTGTAACGTTTTGCGTGATATAATTGCAAACGGAAAGGAATAAAAAGTGATTCGCAGTTTTGCCGATAGAGAAACCGAACGGCTCTTCGACACGGGACGTTCCACGAAATTTCGAGCCGTCGAACGCGTTGCGCTCCGCAAACTTGAAATGCTCGAAGCGACGGTTAGCGTCGAAGCGTTGCGCGTTCCTCCCGGCAATCGACTTGAAGCCTTGAAAGGCGACCGAAAAGGGCAGTTTAGTATTCGCGTCAACGACCAATTTCGCGTTTGTTTCCGTTGGGAAGACGGCGCGGCTTGGGACGTCGAAATTGTCGATTATCATCGTTGAAAGGGGCGAGTTTTATGAAACGAGAAAACGTTATTCATCCCGGCGAAATTTTGTCGGAAGAATTTTTGAAACCGATGGGCATTCCGCAACGCCAACTTGCGCTCGACTTAGGCGTTCCGGCGACGCGCATTAACGAAATTGTTCTCGGGCGGCGCGCGATTACGGCGGAAACGGCGCTCCGACTCGGCGCGTATTTTGGCGTCGAACCGGAATTTTGGCAAAATTTGCAATCGCGGTTCGACCTCTTGACGGCGCGAAACGCGGCGGTCGACGCCGAGTTGGAAGCGGTTAAAGAAGCGGCGAAACGTCGCGGCGTCGCGGTCGCTCCCGTTTGAAACGCGCCGTCAAACGCAACGACAAAAAAAGACGCCGAGTTTGAAAACTCGACGTCTTTTCTTTTTTAACCGTCGTTGGGCTTAAAAGTCAAGCGACCAACGGGAGCGGGGAAACCGAGTTCGAGCGGTAGCTCGGGCCCGGAGCGCCCGGCGGCGCCGTCGAGTCTGAAAACTCGACGTCTTTTGTTTTTAACCGCCGTTGGGCTCAAAAATCAAGCGCTTATTTAGTGTAATCTTTAACGGCGCCTTTGCTTTTGTCCGGGTCGGCCGGGCGTTGCGGATAGCGTTTCGGGTCTTTTTCGAGTTCTTTAAGAAGCTCTTCGATCCCGCGTTCGAGTTGCGGGTCGCGACCTTCGAGCATCGCTTTCGGCTCTTGCCAAACTTCGATATCCGGGTCGACGCCGTGTCCTTCGATGACGTAAGCGCCGGTTTCGTCGTTCGTCGCGGTGAGCGGAACGGAGACCGCGCCGCCGTCCGTCAGCGGGCCGCGACCGGAAATCCCGACGACGCCGCCCCAACTGCGCTTCCCGATCAGCTTGCCGAGACCGGACTTGCGGAAGTAGTGCGGGAAAATGTCGCCGTCCGACGCGCTCGTTTCGTTGATCAAGCAGACCAACTTGGCGTCGCAGGCGATCGTCGGATAAGTCGTCGGCGTTTCGCGAACTTGCGCGAAGCGGGAGCCGAGCAACTTTTGGTTCAGCCGCATAATGATCCAAGGCGAAATGTTGCCGCCGCCGTTGTTGCGGTCGTCGATAACGATCCCTTCTTTGCCGATTTGCGGATAGTACCACTTGATGAACTCGTAAGCGCCTTCGCCGCTCATGTTCGGGACGTGAACGTAACCGAGGCGACCGCCGCTCGCTTCCTCGACGCGCTTTTTGCGTTCGAGAACGAAGTCGAGGTAACGGAGGTTGTCTTCCGACGCCAGCGGAACGTAAACGGTCGTCCAAGCGTTTTCTTCGGAACCGTCTTTGCTAAGCGTCAGCGTAACTTGTCCCGCTTTGTGTTGCAGGAGACGATACGGGTTGTCGTTTCCGACGAGTTTTTCGCCGTCGATCGCCAAGACGTAATCGCCTTCCGACGCGTTAACGCCGACTTCCGTCAGCGGGGAGCGGTATTTCGGCTCTTCGTTTTGACCGCGGAAAATCTTCGCCAAACGGTAAAGATTCTTTTCGGCGTCGAGTTCGAAGAGAGCGCCCGGGAGCGCGCAGACCGGACGTTCCGGAACAACGTAGTCGCCGCCTTCGACGTAGGTGTGCCCGATGTTCAGCTCGCCGATCATTTCGGTGAGGATGTACGTCAGGTCGCTGCGGTGCGAAACGTGCGGGAGGAGCGAGCGGTATTGGTCGCCGACCGCGTTCCAGTCGAGGCCGTGCATATTGCGGACGTAGAAGTAGTCGCGGAAACGGCGCCAAACTTCTTCGAAGATTTCGTTCCATTCTTCGCGCGGATTCAGGTCGACCGCCAAGCCGTTCGTCGAGAACGTTTTCGCGGAACCGGCGGTCGGCGCGACGTCGTACATCTTGTAGCCGCCTTGCGAAACGAGGATTTTCGAACCGTCCGCCGAAAGGGCGTAACCGCCGATTCCGGTCGCGAAGTCGTTGACTTTCAACGTTTTCAGGTCGAACGATTTCAGGACGCTCTTGCCGTCCGTTCCGCGGCCGTAGTACGAGGCGGTCGTTTGGACGAAGTAAAGAACGTCTTTGCCGGCGCTCAAACCGCCGTAGTTTTCGGACGAAATCGGGAGGCGAACGACGCGGCTTTCAATGCCGTCGAAGTCGATTTCTTTCGCGTCGGCGGTTTCGGCGTCTTTCGCTTCGCCGTCTTTAGCGTCGTCGGCGTTTTCGTCGGTTTTCGCTTCTTCCGCTTCCGCGACTTCGGCTTCGTCGCTCTTCGGCGCGAAGATATTCTTGACGTCTTTGCGCAGCGCCATCGCGAAAATACCGTCGAAACGGTCGCCCGCGAAGTTCCATTCGATCGAGCTAAATTGCGGATAATACTCGCGTTGGCCGATGAAGAAGAGCCAATCGCCGTCTTGCGACCAAGCCGGGGAGCCGTTGTCGAACATCGGGTCGGTAACGCGAACCGATTCGCCTTTTTCCTTGTCCCAAATGGAGATAGCGCGGTATTCGTTTTCCGTTTTGACCGCGTAAGCGAGGTAACGACCGCAAGGCGACCAAACGGCGTCCGGGAAACCGGCGTATTTGTCGCGAACGACTTCGACGAGCTTGTCGCGGCTCGGCGTTCCGTCGTCTTCCGAGCGGAGAAGGAGCGCCCAAAGGCGGTTTTGCGCGTCGCGGAACGAGAGCGCGGAACCGTTCGGCGCCCATTCGAGCGAGTCGAGCTTGCAGGTCAGCGAGTCGGTGAGCTGGATTTTGCCCTTTTCGCCCTTTTGGTCGATAATGTAAACTTGGTCTTCGCCGGTTTCGTCGGAGAAGAACGCGATCCAGCGACCGTCCGGCGACCAAACGGCGCTCCGTTCGTGCGCGCCGGAGGTTTGCGTCAAGTTGCGAACGAGGCCGTTTTCTTGCGGAACGGTGAAGACGTCGCCGCGAGCGACGAAGAGCGCGCGTTCGCCTTTCGGGCTCAAACCGTAAGATTCGAGTTTATCCGAGACGGAAACGCGTTTCGGACGGGCGGCCAAACCGTCGTGCGGAACGACGATCGAAAGTTCGCGCGTTTCGCCGGTTTCGGCGTTGTAAACGCGGAGAAGCCCGCCGTATTCGTAAACGATTTGGTTTTTGCCGTCGCTCGACGCCCAGCGAACGTCCCAAGTCGTCGAGTCGGTCAACTTTTGAACCGGTTTTTCGACTTCTTCCGGGACGTATTTGTAAAGGTTGAGGGTGCCGTCGCGGTCCGAAACGAAGTAAACGCGGTCGCCGACCCACATCGGGTCGCGGTCGGTGCGCGGCGTCGTCGGGATTTCGGCGAACTCGTTCGTTTCGCGGTTGAAAATGAGGAGGTATTGCGCCCAACCGCCTTCGTAACGCTTCCAGTGGCGGAAGTCGCGGTAAAGCGGGGAGTAAACGAGGCGCTTGCCGTCCGGCGAGAGGTCGCCCGCGCCCGCGACCGGGGTTCCGATTTTCGTCGGGAGGCCGCCGTCGACCGAGACGAGGTAGATGTTCGTCAGCGAGTCGACCGAGTTCGAGTCGCGCTTCGAACGGAACATGACTTGCTTGCCGTCCGGCGTCCAGCCGAGCGTTTGCGCTTCGACGCCGCGACGCGGAGCCGCCGCGAACGGGGTCGGGTAATACGTCAGTTGGCGCGGTTCGCCGCCGGTCGACGGAATGACGTAAACTTGGTCGTCGCCGTCGTATTGGCCGGTGAACGCGATCCACTTGCCGTCCGGCGAGAATTTCGGGAAGACTTCCTGACCGGCGTGCGCGGTGAGGCGGACGACGTTTTTGCCGTCGAGGTCGCTCTTCCAAATATCGCCGGCGTAGCAGAACGCGACTTGGTTTTCGAAGACGTCCGGGTAACGCAGCAGTTTCGTCGGTTCCGGAGCCGGCGCGGCGTCGTCTTGCGCGAAGACCGGCGCCGCGAGGGGCGCGGACGCGAAGAGCGCGGCGGCCAGGAGCGACGAAGCGAACGAGCGTCGTTTCATACTGTTCTCCTTATTAATATATAGGGGGGAAATGGGTTTGCGTCGAAAAACAAGTCGAACCGCCGAAGCAAAAAACGGCGACCGTCCGCCGAGAAAACGGCGCGAACGTTCCGACTCTAACGATATTTTAAAATAAAACGATAAAAAAGAAAGGGTGGAAAATGGAAAATTAGCGAATTTTAACAAAATAACCGCTTTTTGCGCGTCGACGGCGGCGGGGTAAACGGCGAGATTTAAGAGAAATGGGTAAAATAAGGAAAAACGAGAAAAAAACGCCGCCGAACGAATCGCGTTGGAGAACGTTCGGCGGCGCGAAGACGGGCGCGTCGATTTTTGATTGTCGGCGCGTTATTCTAGCGGCGCGACGCTTAAACGGTCGACTTTCAACGCCGCGTCGCAAGCGCGAACGCCGACGCGACCCGAAACGAACGGCGCGTCGTCGACGCAACGCAACGCTTCGGCGCCGTCGACGAAAACGACGATCTCGCCGCCGCGCGCTTCGATTCGCAGGTCGATCTTTTGATTCGGCTCGAAACGGAACTCCTTGCGCGCCAACTCTTTCCAGTCGAACTCGTGTTTGCCCAAAACGACCGCGTTCCGAGCGAAACCGACGAAGTAGCCGCGGAAGAAATTCGTTCCCAATTTCGGCGAGTTGTTCGGGCCGCCGAGCGCGGGCGCTTGGACGCGGAAAACGACGCCGCCGTTCGGACGCCCGTCGAGGAATTCGAGCGTCGCGTCGACGCGGTAGTCGCCCCAAGCCGCGTCGCCGTAAAGCCGCTTGCCAAACGGGGTTTTCCCCTGCGAAACGAGCGAACCGTCGACGACTTCCCAAGCGCCGTCGGAGTAAGCGGAAGCGGCGAAGTCGGCGGCGAAATCGGTCGCGTTCGCGACGGCGGCTCCTTGCGTTAAGTCGAGTCGCGACAAGAGGAACGACGAACCGGTCGCGGCGGCGATTCGGAGTCGAACTTTTCCCCGGGGAAGCGCGATTCGGCGGCGGAGCGCGGTCGCGAACGCGCCGTCTTGCGTCGGAGCGAGGGCGATTTCGACCGTTTGCGGCGCGTCGGAACCGGCGATTTCGAGCGTCGCTCGCGTTTGTTCGGTCGCCGAGTAACGGAGCGCGGCGTCGTAAAGCCCGGCTTCCGCGACGTCGAGTTCGAGGGAAAGCGCGTCGCCGTTTTGGAGTTCCGCGACGCGTCGACGCTTGCCGTTCGCGTCTTTAATTTCGACCGGCGAACGACCGTCGACCGTCGCGCGGTAAGCGAACGAAAGGGCGCCCGGAACCGGTTCGGCGAGTCGAGCGGCGCTCCGGCCTTCGGTCGCGGCGGTTGCGCCGAGGAAGCCGAACCGCGCGTCCGGCGTCGACGTAAAATAGCCGATTTTCCCGCCGTCGAGCGCGGCGTTTTCGAGCGTCGCGAGCTTGCGGTCGTCGACGTAAAACGAACAACGGCTTCCGGTTCGCTCGACTTGAATCGAACGGAGCGACGCGAACGAAACGGCTTCCCCGAACGCGGGAGCGGGGGCGGCTTCGGTCGACGTTTCCTCGCCGTCGACGGTGAAAACGACGCGAACGCGGTTCGTCGCGCCGTCGATTTCGACGCGGCCGAAGTTTTGCGCGTCGCGGTAAGCGAAGAGGACGCCCGCCTCGCCGGAACCGCCGGGAAGCGCGACGTTGAACTCGGCGGTGAAGTCGGCGTCGAAAGCGGAGTCGCGCAAGAGGACGGCGGTTTCGGCGGCGAGTCGGAGGAAACCGTTTTCGAGACGCGGGGCGGTTTCCGGCGAGTTCGCGTCGGCGTCGGCGGCGAGCGGTTCGAGGCGCGCGAGGTCGGCGTCGGCGTCGAACCAAGCGGCGGCGTCCGGGAGCGGGAGCGTTTGCGGCGTCCGCGTCGGCCCGACGACCGTCAAAACGTCGCGGTTCAAAACGAGACGGTCGATTCGAGCGTCGCGAACCGGCCAGCCGCGAACCTTGCCGCGTCCGAGGAGCGTGTGATAAGCGAGGTAATATAGGTCGAGATTCGGGCCCTTGACGACCGAGTTGTGCCCGATTCCGACCGGCGCGCCTTCGGTGGAGACGAGAACCGGATTCTCCGGAACCGGCGACAGGTCGAGCGGCGACGGGCCCGAGGCCGCGTCGATTCGGTACCCGCGACTGAAGACGTGGTTGCCGCAATACGTCGCGTAATAAACGCCGTCGACGCGGAAAACGTTCGGGCCCTCCGTCCAACCGCGCATATTCAGTTTCGTCGGAAGCGGTTGCGGGTCGACGACGTTCGGCGCTTTCATTCGATAAGCGCGAATCGCGGGGTCGGCGGCGGAGTAAAAATAAGCGTCGGCGGCGCCGGTTTCGGCGTTCGGTTCGTCGTCGATCAAGGCGGAACCGTCGATGCTAAGGCCGAAGTTCTCCGTAACGCGCTCGAACGGGCCGGTCGGTTGGGCGGCGCGGTAAATGTAATGGCCGCGACCGGCGGGGGACGTAATCATATAGAACGCGTCGTTCCAGCGGAAAACCTCCGGCGCGTAGGCGCCTTTCGAGGTCGGGTCGACGCAACAAACGCCTTCGTAACGCCAGTTCGTCAAGTCGCGCGAACTCCAACAGCGGACGCCGATTTGGTCGTCGCGCGTACTCGGGTAAAGGTAATAGCGACCGTTGAAGCGCAGAACAAACGGATCGCCGAAGCCGTAATCGGGCCAAGCGTCGGGCGTTTCGGCGGACGCGACCGGGTTGCGGTAAACGACCGACGGGAACGGCGCGGCGGCGGAGTCGGCGGCGGGAGCGGAAGCGTCGGAGGGCGCGTCGGCGAACGTCGGGACGGCGGCGAGCGTCGCGAAGACGAAAGAAAGGAGCGTTCGGAACATCGAAAGAACCTCTTGCGGAAGGGCGGGAAGGAAAGGAGCGGGAAAAATCGCGACCGGCGCGACTTTGTTCCGATTATACCGCCGATTTCGCGGTTTCGCAAGAACCGGAGCGCGTCGAAAGGAGAAAAACGAGAACGAACGGCGCGTCGGCAAACGACGGCGCGTCGACGAGGGAAAGAACGGATGCGCAAGAAACGACGGCGCGTCGACGCGTTCGGAGCGGCCCGACTTCGGAAAGGCCGTCGCGGTCAAACGGGAAGACCGCCTCTCAACAACGCGCCGACGAGTCGACGGAACAAAAGACGTGAAAGCGCCGATGAATGAAACTCGCGTCCGTTTTCGCGACGTTTAGAAGCGTCGCGAAAAACGGGGAAATCGCGGGTCGATCAAAAGTTGTTAATCAAAGTTGCGTTTCAAAGGTTGCGCGTCAAGGATGAAGTCGTCGCGTTATTCGGCGATGAGAATCGCTTCGTCCGCGTAGGCTTCTTCGGTCGTCGCGAGACTCGGTTCGGCGAGTTCCGGCGACGCTTCGAGTTCGTCGTCCGCGGCGATTTCAAAATCGACGCTTTCGACGACGGTTTCGTTAACGGCTTCGTCGGCGACTTCGACGCGATCCGCTTGCGCGGCGGCCAACGCTTCGGAGACGCTCGCTTCGTTGGCGGCTTGGCGACGTTCCCAATCTTCCTTCGGATCGTAATCCGAGGCTTTCGCGACGGCGGGGCCGGCGGGCGCGGCGGACGCGGCGGACGCGGAGTCCCAGTCGCCGCCGAGAGCGCGGTAAAGTTGGACGACCGAACCGGTTTGATTCGCTTTGCTTTGGACGAATTGGAGACCGTTGTTGACCAAACCGGCCGCGGCTTCCAAAATCGGCTGAATGTCGCCGGCGCCCGCGCTCTTGATGACCAACGTCTTTTCGAGCGCGCCGAGGTACGCTTCGACGGCTTGCTCCAATTTTTGGTTGCGTCCGCTTTCGTTGGCGTACATCACCAAGGCGTTGTCGACGTCTTCGGCGGCTTCCAAAACCGCTTGGCGATACGACGCGATCAACTCTTCTTGCATAAAGCGTTGCGCTTCGATGTTAAAGCGGTATTTGCCGAAGTTGAGGATGTTCCAACGGAAAGCCGGGCCGACGCCCGCGGCGATCGCGTCGCTGTCGAACATACCCGAGAACGAGTCCGCTTCGAGTCCGAACGAGCCGCTGAGCGTAAACATCGGGTAAAGGTCGGCGACCGCGACTCCGACGAGAGCGTTTTGCGCGATAATGCGTTGTTCCGCGGCGCGAATGTCCGGGCGACGACGCAACAAGTCCGCCGGAATGCCGACGAGAAGCTCTTTCGGCGGTTCCGGAATGCGCAGGTCTTCCAACAGCAAGTTGCGCATAATGGCGACAAATTGGTCGCGCTCCGTTTCTTCGCCGCTGTTCATAAGCGCGCTGAGTTCTTCCTTGGTCGGCAGTTCGCGATCGTCGAGGAGACGCGAAGCGACGTAATCGTCGCCGGTCGTGCGACCGAGGAGGATGCACAGACGGTTGACCGCATGTTGGTATTGCGTTTCCAACATCGAAAGCGTCGCTTCGGTGTTGTGCATCGGGCCGAGCGCGCGATAAATGTCGAGTTGCGACATCGTGCCGGCGGCTTCGTTGTTCGCGACGTAGTCGACGACGCATTGTTGAACCAAAATGCTAATTTTCGCGCTGCGAATTTGGTCTTGGTACGAACGAGCGTCGACGTAAGCCTGCGCGACGTCGGCGACGAGAATGACGTAAGCGTCGCGATAGAGCCAACGTTGAACCTCCATGTTCGCGTCGGCCGCTTCGATCGAGCGTTGAATACGTCCAAAAACGTCGAGTTCCCAACCCATCGAGGTCGCCGTCGAGAAGACGTTTTGCCCATTGCCGCCAAAGGATTGGTAAGCGTAACCGCCGTCTTGCGCGAATTGCGGAAGGAGGTTCGAGCTCGTCGAACCGAGGGCCGCGCGCGCCGATTGAATGCGGAACAACGCTTCTTGAAGCGTCAAGCTGCCGGAGACGGCTTCTCGCGTCAGTTCCGCCAAGGTCGCGTCGTTGATTTGGCTCCACCAACTCGTAACGTCTTGACCGGCGATCGATCTGACTTGTTCTTCTTCTTTAGTTTCCGAATACGAGGAGCTTACTTGCTCCGCAACGTTCGGTTGGCGATAGTCGGAACCGACTTTGCACCCGCCGCCGACGACGAGAGCAAGGAGCGCGCTTAGCGCGACTCCGCGTTGAAAATAAGGTTTCATCCCTGATTACCTCTTTTTCCGTGATGTGTAAGGATTGACCGAAGTCCTATGCGGTAACAGTATCGTAAATTTCTTTCGCGAGACTTTAACCGGATTTGGAGATTTTACCGCGGAAAACGGTCGCGCCGAACGGTAGGAAAAACGTGAAACGCGGGGTTATGACGGGAGTGGCGGTTGAAAGAGATTTGCGGTCTTTAACGGCGGTTACGGTTGTGTAAAATAGGCAAGATTGTCGCGGCGCTAAAGAGGCGGTTATCTCGGTCGTCGGGGAAAGAAACTTGAGGCGGAGAGAGAAAAAAGTAGAAGAAAAAAGCGCGCGTTTGGAGAGGCGCGCCGGAATAATCGGAACTTTTTAAGAAATTTTCGAAAAATGAAAAAAAAACGGTTGTTTTAAGAGCGTTTTTGCATACCGCCGAAAAAGAACGCCTAACGGGCCTTCGAAAACAAGAAAAAACGAAAAAATTTTTCAAAAAATTTTTTTTGAGAAAGCGTCGTCGCGGAACCCGCCGCGACGGGGCGGAGTCGTCGGAATAACCGATAAAATACGACTCCGCGCCGCGACGGCGAATGAAGCGATCCGGCGCGAGCGACCGCGGCGATTAATACGTTATTAATATATACGTCGTTTTTGCGTTTTGCGCCTCTTGCTCTTTTGGAAAACTCGGGTATCCTGTAAGTCGAAACGAACTTTTAATTTTGACGGTCGTTAGGCCTCCGCCGCGCGACCGCCTCGGCGCCAAGGGGAACGCGAAACGCGACGAGCGCGCCGCCGTCGCCGTCGATAGAGAATCGACGCTTATTTTGTTCGCGTTCGAAGGAGAACACGTGTCAAACTTATCGTTAATTCGCGGAACGCTCTGCGGAGCGCTTCTTTTGGGGGCGGGCGCCGTCGCGCAAGCTCAGCCGGGAATGGCGCCGGCGTCGAAGGCGACGGTCGTCGCGGAACAAGCGGGAGAAGTTCATCCGGAAACGACGAAGAAATACGTCGCTTCCGTCGAGCCGATCGAGCGGGCCGACTTGGTCGCTCGCGTTTCCGGAACGCTCCTTGCGCGTCAGCGCGTCGCGGGGCAAAAGCCGGTTGAAGACGGGGTCGCCGGGCTCTTTTCAAGTTCCGAACTCGTCGCGAACGCGCTCGAAAAAACGCTGCAAGATATGACCGCCGCCGGTCTTTTGGAAGATTTGCCGGGCGTTAAGGCGGCGATGGAAGACTCGCTGGCGCGCTTGCAAGCGTCGAACGCCGCGCCGAACGAAACGTTCGTCGAAGGCGGTCTCGTCAAAGCCGGGCAAAAGCTCTTCTCCGTCGACAAAACGCGCTATCAAGCGAACGTCGGCGTCGCGATCGCGACCGTTCAAGAGCTGGTCGAACGAATCAAATACGCGAAAACCAATTTCGGGCGCGTCAGCTCGCTTTACGCGAAAAACGCCGGTTCGCTCGACGATATGCAGAAAGCCGAAACGGAGCTGCGCAGCGTTCAAGCGCAACTCGGGCTCGCCGTCTCGCAACTGAAACTTTCGGTCGACGACCTTTATCACTCCGACGTTTATTCGCCGATCGACGGTCGCGTCGGCCGCGCCGAACGCACGACCGGGAACTACGTCAAAGCGAACGACGCGCTCGCGACCGTCGTTCAAACGAATCCGATTTACGTTCGGTTCTCGCTCAGCGAACGCGACTTCCTGACGATGTTCGGCGGCGACTTCGGGCGAATGAAAAAAGAAGCGAAAATCGCGCTGAAACTCTCCGACGGCGGCTATTATAAAAAGGCCGGAACCGACGAAGTCCGCTACGGAACCGTCGCGATGCGCGACAACGTCGTCAAAACGACGACCGACACGGTGAAGATTTGGGCGACGTTCGAGAATCCGGCGTCGGCGAACGGCGACGAACCGCTCGTTCCGGGGGGCGTCGTTACGGTCGAACTGACGCGCAACGAAGACAAGCTCGTTCCGGCGGTCAAACCGTCGGCGGTGATGTTCGACGGCGAAAGCTACTTCGTTTACGTCCTGACCGACGCGATTTCGAACGACGAGCTTTACGAGGAAATCAAACGCGACGCCCGTTTCAAGGCGCAAGTCGAAGAAGTCGAAAGCGGCGCCAAAACGCGCGACGAGTTCTTTGCCGAGTTCTGCAAGCGATACGAAACGAAAGACCCGAAAACCGGCGAAGTCGTTTCGGTCGACTTTAAGGACGGCCAAGTCGTCGACGGCGTCGACAAAGCCGGAAACGCGCTCGATTACAAGATGATTCTGCGCCGCGCGGTCGTTCCGGGCCCGACGCAAGGGAACGTCCAAGCGATTTACTCCGGTATCGAGCCGAGCGACCTCGTCGTGATGGACGGGACGCACAAGGCGAAACCGTTCGAAATCGTCCGACCGGTCGAAGCCGCGTTCGCCGGGTCGACCGCGCCGCGAGTCGACGCCGAAAACGCCGACGCCGCCGAAGCGACCGAGGAGGCGACCGAAGCCGCGCCCGCCGTCGAAACGGAAGCCGTCGAGGAAGCGTCGGCGCCGCAAGCCGCGTCGAGCGTCTTTTCGAAGGAAAATCTCCGCTTTTTGGCGACCGGCGCCGTCGTCGCGTTCCCGATTTTGGGCTTCGCGTTCTTCCGCGCTCGCCGTCGTTCCGTTAAGGACGGGGAGGCCGAACTCGAATGATTTCCGATATTTTTATCCGACGCCCTAAACTGGCGATCGTCATTTCGTTGGTGATGATCCTCGCCGGGGCGATTTGCATTCCGATGCTTCCGGTCGCGGAGTATCCGGAGATTGCGCCGCCGACCGTTCGCGTTTCGACGAGTTACGTCGGCGCCAGCGCGCAGGTTATCACCGAAACGATCGCCGCGCCGCTCGAAGAGCAGTTCAACGGCCTCGAACACTTGCTTTATTACTCGTCGACGAGCGACAACAGCGGGAACTACTCCTGCACGATCACCTTCGAGTACGGCACCGACGCCGACATCGCGCAGGTCAACGTTCAGAACGCCGTCAAGCGCGCCGAAATGGTGCTTCCGCAGGAAGTCCGGAACCAAGGCGTTCAAGTGCAAAAGCGCTCGAGCGACATCCTCTGCATGATCGCGTTCTTCACCGACCCGAAGGTCGCGCCGGAACGCTCCGTCAGCGATTTGAGCAACTACGTTCGCACCAACGTTAAGGACGACTTGGGACGCGTCGACGGCGTCAGCTCCGCCGACATTATGGGCGGCTCGGTGTACAGTATGCGCGTGTGGCTCGACCCGTTGCGCATGTCCGCGATGGGCATCTCCGCCGCCGATATTTCGAACGCGATTAAGACGCAGAATATTCAAGCCGCGGCCGGTTCGGTCGGGGTCGAAAAGTCGAACGACTTCATGCAGTTCAAAATCAACGTTCTCGGGCGTTTGAAGACTCCGGAAGAGTTCGAAAAAATCGTCGTGCGCTCCGACTCCGACGGCGACGTTACGACGCTCGGCGACGTCGCCCGGGTCGAACTCGGCGACGAAACCTACGCGGCGCACGCCGCCTCGAACGGCAAGGAGTGCTGCGGGCTCGGCATCAACCGCACGACCGACGCGAACGCGCTCGACACGATCGAAGCGGTGCGGGAGCGTTTGGCGGAAATTGAAAAGCGTTTCCCGGAAGGAATTTCGTATCAAATCGTTTACGACCCGACGCAGTTCATTATGTTGACGTTGAAAGAAGTCGTCGTTACGCTTCTCGAAGCGCTCTTCCTCGTCGTGTTGGTTACGTATCTTTTCCTGCAAAACTGGCGCGCGACGCTGATTCCGGCGGTCGCGATTCCGGTTTCGCTGATCGGGACGTTCCCGATCTTGCTTGCGCTCGGGTACAGTATCAACCTGTTGACGATGTTCGGGCTGATTTTGGTCGTCGGCTCCCTCGTCGACGACGCGATCGTCGTCGTCGAGAACGTGATGACGAACGTCGAAAAGGGGATGGATCCGCGCGAAGCGACCCGATTCGGGATGCGGCAAATCACCGGCGCCATCGTCGCGACGACGTTGGTAACGATTTCGATTTACGTTCCGATCTGCTTCTACGGCGGGATGGTCGGCCAAATTTACATGCAGTTCGGCGTTACGATGTGCGTCGCGTTGCTTTTGTCGACCGTCAACGCGTTGACGCTCAGCCCGGCGCTTTGCGCGATGTTGATCAAACCGGCGAAAAAGGGCCGAATCGACTGGTTCGGTTGGTTTAACAAACCGCTCGAAGGTTCGCGTCGCGTTTATCTTTTCTCGGCGAAGTTCCTGGTGCGTCGCGGGTTGATTACGGCGCTCCTCTTCGCGGGGATCGTTTTCCTGAACTTCAAAATGTACGGGATGATTCCGACGGCGTTCCTCCCGGACGAAGACAAGGGAACGATTATGTGCAACCTCGAGTTGCCGCCGGGCGCGACGCTCAAACGCACCGACGAAGTCGTGATGAAGATGAACAAAGCGCTCTTGGAAATCGACGGCGTCGACAACGTGATGATCGTCAGCGGTTTCAGCTTCACCGGCGGAAACGGCGAAAACGCCGGGATGGCGATCGTCAAGCTGAAGAACTGGAACGAGCGCAAGACGCCGGAGTTGCAAATCGACGCGATTATGGCGCGGGTTCAAGCCGCGTGCGCCGACATTCCGCAGGCGAAGATTATGTGTATGAAGCCGCCGGCAATTATGGGGCTCGGAATGGGGACGCAGTTCGCGATCTGCATCACCGACGACTCGACGCCGCAAGACCTGTCGAACCAAGTGCACTCCGCGACCGCCGAACTGATGCGGACGCCGGGGACGCTCTTCGCGTCGAGTTCGTACAACGCCGAAACGCCGCAACTCGAGTTGGAAATCGACCGCGAAAAATCGGAGCGAATGGGCGTTCCGATCAACACGATCTTCACGACGTTGCAAAACAAGCTCGCGTCCTTCTACGTCAACGACTTCAACTTGATGGGGTACGTCTTCAAGGTCAAGGTGCAGTCGAATCGCGACGAGCGCGGGTCGATCGACGACATTTACAACTTGAACATTCCGAACAAATACGGCGAAATGGTTCCGTTTAGTTCGCTCGGGACGGTCAAGCACGTCGTCGGGCCGCAGTTGATTCAGCGGCACAACCAACGCGTTTGCGCGAACGTTACGGCGGTCGCGATGGGCGTCAGCACCGGCGACTATATGAAGGCGATCGAAAACCTCGATATGCCGAAGCAAAGCTATATGATCGAGTGGACGGGTATGAGCTATCAAGAACGGAAGAACCAAGGGAAGATCGGTTTCCTCTTGGCGCTGGCGTTCTCGTTCGCGTACTTGTTCCTCGTCGCGCAGTACGAAAGCTGGACGACGCCGATACCGGTCGTTTTGTCGGTCGCGGTCGCGACGCTCGGCGCGATGCTTGGTTTGATGGGCGGCCTGATGCGTTACGGCGCCGCGATGGCGTCGGTTTACTCGATGAGTATTTACGCGCAGTTGGGGCTGATTATGTTGATCGGCTTGGCGAGTAAAAACGCGATTTTGATGGTCGAGTTTTCTAAAGTCGAGCGCGAAAGCGGCGTCCCGATTCGCCAAGCGGCGATTAACGGCGCGAGCCAACGTTTCCGCGCGGTCTTGATGACGGCGATTTCGTTCCTCTTCGGCGTTTGGCCGCTCGTGATCGCGACCGGCGCCGGTTCCGGGAGCCGTCGAGCGATCGGAACGACGACGTTTTCCGGCATGCTGCTCGCGACGTGCGTCGGGATCGTTTTCGTTCCGGCGTTGTACGCGCTTGTCGAGCGAATCCGCGAAGGAACGGCGCTTCTTTTCGGGAAAAAGCCGAAGGAAGTGATCGCCGAAGAAAAATGGCGCGCCGAACGCCAAGCGGCGAAAGCCGCCGCGTCGGAAGCGAAAGAACCCGAAACGTCCGAAAGCGCTTGACGTAAAACGTTCGCCCGTCGCAAACGTCGAAACGGCGAAAGCCGCGGCGACGGAAGCGAAGGACGCCGAACCGTCTGAAAGCGCTTGACGTAAAACGTTCGCCCGTCGGCGACGCGTCCTCAACGACGCGCCGCCGCGAGCCGATTTAAAGCCGAAACGTCGAAACGCCCGCCGCGACCGCGAGTCGAAGCGGGCGTTTTTGCGTTCGGCGAACGAACGACGAAAAATTTGCGATAAAATAAACGTTTAAGATAAAATAGGGAGAAAACGCAATGAAAAAGGTCTTGATTTTGTCGTCGACGCCGCGTCGAGGCGGGAACTCCGACGTTCTTTGCGACCGTTTCGCCGACGGGGCGCGCTCGGTCGGGGCGGAAGTCGAAAAGATTTTGCTCCGCGAGAAGAAAATCGGCGTTTGCGTCGGGTGCGGCGCGTGCTCGTTCGAGAAAAAGCCCTGTCCGCAAAAGGACGACGTCAACGAAATCGTCGAAAAAGCGATCGCGGCGGACGTAATCGTCTTGGCGACGCCGGTCTATTTTTACTCGATGAGCGCGCAGCTGAAAACGCTGATCGACCGTTTTTGCGCTCGATACGAAGAGGTCGTCGGGAAGGAATTTTACTTTATCGCGACCGCCGCCGACGATTCGAAAGAGGCGATGGAGCGAACGTTCGAGGGAATGCGCGGCTTCCTCGACTGCCTGCCGGACTCGAAGGAGCGCGGCGCGCTTTACGGCGTCGGCGTTTGGCGCGTCGGCGAAGCGGAGAAGTCGCCGCTTGTCGACGAAGCGTTCGCGTTGGGGAAGACGGTCGCCGACTGACCGCGAGGATTTCCCCGTCGACGGCGCGAGCGAACGCTCGTTAAAATCGGCGAAAAGAGTAAAAACGCTAAAACCGTTCGCGTTCGGAGCGCAAAAACTCCGGAAGCGAACGGTTTTTGACGTTGGAACGCGAAACGGCGACGCGAAACGGTCGCCGTCGCGTTTTTGCGGTTTGGTTTCCGCGTTCGTTTCCGCGTTCGTTTTCCGTTTGGTTTCCGTTTGGTTTCCGTTTGGTTTCCGTTTGGTTTCCGTTTGGTTTCCGTTTGGTTTCCGTTTGGTTTCCGTTTGGTTTCCGTTTGGTTTCCGTTTGGTTTCCGTTTGGTTCCGTTTGGTTTC
>JAGBDN010000105.1 GCA_017937485.1 Thermoguttaceae bacterium | reverse complement strand
GGCTTCGTCGGCTTCGTCGGCTTCGGCGGCTTCGGCGTTTTCGGCGACTTCGGCGACTTCGGCGACTTCGGCGACTTCGGCGACTTCGGCGACTTCGGCGGCTTCGGCGGCTTCGGCGACTTCGGCGACTTCGTCGGCTTCGTCGGCTTCGGCGGCTTCGGCGGCTTCGACGGCTTCGATTTTCGACGCGTCTTGGGGATTTTCGTTTGTTTGTTCGACGGCGCTTTCCGGCGGGAGCGAAAGTTCGGGCGCGTTTTCTAACGTTTCGGGGGCGGCGGCTTCCGATTCGACGACGGGCGTTCCGTCGTAAAACGGATAAGCGACGCGAACTTCGTTCGAGTCGACCAACGTTTCGTCGCCCCAAAAAGAAACGTCGTCGGACGGCGCGTCGGAGGTCAAAAAGTTTTTGATCTCTTTTAAAACCGAAAGGTCTAAGCGCGATTGCGCGGCGCGAGACGGCGCGGCGTCGGCCGAGTTGAAAATCGTCCAACCGCCGTCGTCGATTTCGTCGACTTGCATATATTGCGACAACGGACGGCGTTCGGCTTCGGGCGAAGACGAACGCGACGCGAACGTCGCAGGTTGGGGACGATTGGCGGCCGGCATCGAACAAACAAGGGAAAAGAAGGACGAGGAACGCCGAAAATCGACGTTGGAATAAAACGGTTGGCGCGGTTTTGACGGCGCCGTATAAAGAACGTATCGGATTTTCAAGAGAAAAACTCAATTTTTTTTCTAACTCGACCGCAACTTTCCCCGCGTCTTGACGGAAAAACGCGCGAAAGCCGACGAAGAGAAGTTAAATTTTCAAATTTTGTCGGGCGACGGATAAATAGGGTAAAGTGGGGGAAATGGAACGCGGAAACGAGACGCGCCGAACGCTCGACGACGCGGAAATTCGTCGACGTTTGGAAAACAAAAAACGGGTCTTCGTTTCAAAAAAGTGGAACGCAAACCTTGCAAAATCTGGAAAGGAACGTTGAACAATGAAAGAAACGGAAATTTATCTTTGCGAAATTTGTGGAAAAATGGTCGAAGTTTTACACGACGGTTCCGGAGAACTTGTTTGCTGCGGGCAGCCGATGACGTTGGAAAAGGCGAAAGTCGACGATTCAAACGCCGCTGAAAAACACGTGCCGAGCGCGAAACGAGACGGGAAACGCGTCGAAGTTACGATCGGCGCCGTCGAGCATCCGTCGGAACGCGAACACTATATCGAGTGGATCGAAACGACGCAAGGAAACCGAACGAAACGCGTCGTCTTGCAACCGGGCGACCGACCGATCGCCGAATTTTGCGTCGAAGACGGGCCCGCTCTCGTCCGAACGTACTGCAATCTTCACGGACTTTGGAAAAAAGAAATTTGAAACGGACGCCGGGCGGATTGTTGGAAACGCTGAAATTTTAACGAATCGAATAAAGATGAAATAAGGCGTTTTGACTCTTGAAAATCGCGCGGTCTGAAAAAGGGGCGCGCGATTTCAAACGCTAACGAATTTGAAAAACGGGAATATTTAACGCGTCTTGCCTATTTTATCTATAGCGCCGTCGAGCTTGCCTCGAACGCTTCCGGCGTTTCTTTTTTAGCGGCGAAGTCGCGCCTTTTTAAACGCGAGTTCAAACGTCGCCTTGTCGAGTCGTCCGTCTCTGTTAAAATAGAAAAAATACCGCTTAAAAACGGCGCGAACGCGTCGAGGAACGCGCAAGCAAGACGGTTAAAATAGAGATAATGGAAAAGACGGGGAGAAAATGGGCGGCGCGGAGAACGAAAAAAGAAAAGACGAGACGACGGAAATGGAAAAATGGGACGGCGGAGGAAAGGCGAGAGCGTGGCGACCGACCGCTTCCCTCGAAAATTTGCGTCGCCGCGCCGTTCTTTATCGAACGATTCGAAATTTTTTTGACAGTTTAGGGTTTGTTGAAACGACGACGCCGTTTCTGTCGCGCGACACGGTGGTCGACCGTTTCGTCGAGCCGATTTCCGTGCGAGTTCCGCTTTGTTGGAGCGAAAAAGACGATTTCGCCGAACGTCGATTTCGCGATTCCGAGACGGCGCGTCGAGAAGCGACGACGTTCTATCTTCAAACGTCGCCGGAGTTTGCGATGAAACGCTTGATCGCCGCCGGGATGGACGCGATTTACCAACTCGCGCCCGCTTGCCGTCGCGGCGACCGCGGCGCTTGGCACAACGTCGAGTTCGCAATGCTCGAATGGTATCGCCGCGACGACGATTATCGAGCGGGACGGCGGCTTCTCGCCGATTTGGCGCTTAATGTCGCGAATCGATTTTTCGCCGAAACCGGACTCGAACCGAAACGTTGGGCGGAAAACGCGGTCGTCGAGCGAACGTTCGCCGACGTCTTTGAGGAAAAAACGGGAATTAATCCGTATTGGGCGACTTGCGGCGACTTGCGCGATTTTGCCGATCGGGCGAAGATTGCGTATCCGGCGTCTTACCTTGGGGAAGAAAGCGGCGCGTTGGCGGATAATGGGAAAGACGGAGGAAATAGCGAAACGGGGGAGACCGGCGCGACGAAAGACGATTGGCTTGACTTAATTTTTGCCGAGGTCGTTCAGCCGGATTTGGGCGTCGACGCGGCCGTCGTCGTGTACGATTATCCGGCGTCGCAATCGCAATTGGCGAAAACGCGACGGGAATTTGATAACGAACGGAAAGAAACGTTCGACGTTACCGAGCGTTTCGAACTTTTTGTCGACGGAATTGAATTGGCGAACGGTTATCACGAACTGCTCGACGCGTCCGTTTTGCGAGCGAGAATCGAAGCGACGAGCGACGAACGGCGCCGCGACGGTTCGGGCGAGTTGCCGCGCGAATCCCGACTCTTGCAAGCGATGGAAGCGGGGTTGCCGCCGTGTTCCGGGTGCGCGCTCGGCGTCGACCGCTTTTTCGCGGTTTTAATCGGGGCGAAATCGCTCGACGAAACGCTCGCGTTCCCGATAGAAATCGCTTAATCGGCCTTGTCGGCCTTTCTTGCGCGTTTTCTTTAAACGTTGTAAAACGTTTCTTTCGCCGCCGCTCGCGGTTTTACGGGCGGCGGTAAAACAAAGAAACGACGATTTTGTCATTAATACTATAGCGCCATTAATATTAAAGCGTCGTTTCTTGGGGCCGGTCTTTGGGCGCGACGCTAAAATTTCGCTAGGACGCCGTCGTTAAACGCGGCGTTTTTTATCGAATCGCTCTTGACGCGCGAACCTTTTTTTATTATCGTCCGCAATAATTGCCGTTAATATCGTTAAAGACGGCGCTTCGCGAGCGGAAAAACGAAACGTCGGCGAAGATTTAGAGAAAATAAAGCGTTAGGCGAAGATAGGAAAGGCGCGACTTCGGTCGAGTTGGCGTAAAATGGAGAAACGGAGTGCGATCGCGGGAATTTTAACGGCGTGCGGCGCCGGTATTCTTGCGTCGTGCGCTTCGTTTCAGGCGACGTCGAAAGACGCTCCGCCGCCTCCGACTCCGGCGAGCGACGCGGCGAAGACGACGTTGCGTCGGGTCGAGTTGGCGCCGGACGCCGTTTCGTTCGACGCGCTTCTCGTTCACGTTCCTTACCAAGACCGCGAACTTGTCGAGGCGTTTTGGCGCGACGTCGACGAACAAGAAATCGACCCGGAAACGCGGCGTTACCTCAACGAGCAGGGCTTTCGCGCGGGCTTGATCGGCGCTTCGATTCCCGATTCGCTCTCCCGACTTTTAACGCTTAAAGGGCGCGAACTCCGCTCGACGCTCGAAGAAGAGGTCGATTATTCAAAAAAATCGACCGGGGCGCCCGTTGCTTACTCGAAACCGATCAACTTGCGCGCCGGAATGAAGAGCGTCATCGAAGCGCGCGGCGACGTGATTCCGGCGATTCCGATCTTGGAAAACCAAAACGGAGCGCTCGTCGGCAAAAGTTACAACGACGCGCAAACCCTTTTCAGCGTCGCGATCGACCCGGCGCCGGACGGTTCCGTCCGCTTCGACGTAACGCCGTTCTTGCGGTACGGCGCGCCGCGACTCGCGACCCGATACCAACACGGACAATTGGTGCGAACGCAGGAACAGCCGACGAAAACGTTCGACGCGCTCAAATGTTCGCTCGCGTTGCGACCGGGTCAGTTTTTGGCGATCGGCGCCAGCGACGCGAAAACGAGCGCGCTCGGACGTTGGTTCTTCACCGACGGCGGCGACGATTACGACCAAAAAATTCTCGTGTTGCGTCTCTTGGTAACGCAACACGACGGCGAATTCGACCGTTTTCCCGATTTCCGCGAGATCGTGCGACGCGAAAACGAGAAAAACGGCGTCGCGAACGACGAATTCGAGGCGAACGTCGACCTTTACGTCGGCGTCGAAGGGTTCGAAAAGCCGATGTTGACGCCGGAGGGCGCGCTCGAATTTAAACCGGGGTTCGACCCGAACGCGGCGAATTTTGCCGATTATAACGTCGACGCCGCGAACGAAGCGGCGGCCCTAGAAGCCGATTTAGAACGGCTCGACGCGGCGGCGCCGAGCGCCGAAACGTTGGAAACGACGGAGAAAACGGAACGATTGGGTGAATTGGAAAAACGCGGCGAAACGCAAAAAATGGAAAAATTGGGCGATTTGCGCGAAGGAAAATCGCGTCGCCGTTAGCGTTCCTAAAACCGGCGGAAACGCTGGAACGGCGGCAAGTTCGACCGTTTCTTAACAAAGTAAAACGCGCTTGTAACGACAAAGACGATAATTTTGGGGAAAATATGAGAAAAGTTGCCCAAAATGAGACGTTTAGCGGCGTCGAGCGCTTGCCGAGCGAATAAAATAGCGCTAAAATAATAATGGAATAGCCGCAAAAATGAAACGCGCGTTAATTGTGTTGTTGCACAGGTTTCAAAGCGGCGTAACGACGCGCTCGACGCGGCGCGTTTAATTTACTCTTGATAAGCCGTAAGAAAGGTTTTTTGTAACGAGATTATGTCGCTGAGGAGGATGGACAACAACGGCCCGAGAGGCGCCAACGGCGCGAACGCGGGGCATCGCGTGAACGAAATGATTCGTATTCCGCAAGTGCGCGTTATCTCGGACGAAGGCGAGCAATTGGGCGTGATGAGTTCCGCGGAAGCGTTGGCGAAAGCGCGCGCCGCCGGGCTTGATTTGGTCGAGGTCGCGCCGGACGCGAAGCCGCCCGTTTGCCGCATTATGGATTACGGCAAATACAAATATCAGCAAAAGAAACGCGTCGCGAAGCAACAAACGAACAAAACGCAAGTGAAAGAATTGCGTTTGCGTCCGAAAACCGGCGAACACGACGTCCAAGTGAAGGTTAATAAAGCGCGCGAATTTCTGGCCAAGAAAGACAAAGTTACGTTGTCGATTCTTTTCCGCGGTCGCGAAATGGCGCACATTAACGAGGGCGAAAAGCTGTTGACGGCGGTTATGGCGATGCTCGAAGACGTCGCTAAGGTCGAATCCGCGCCGAAGCAAATGGGCAAGCGTATTTGGTGCACTTTGGCGCCGAAATAAGTTTTGTTTCGCCCAATTTAAGACGCCGCGATCGGCGCGAATTTTCGATGGAAACGAAGTCGACGGTTCGCGTCGAGGCGGCGTTTTGCAACTTTTGATTCGACGTCTAGAATAACGAGAAGACGGACGCGGAGTCGCGGCGATTTCGCCGGTCGACGACGCGAAGGCGAAAACGCTTCAAGGAACGAAGCGGGACGGACGCGGCGACGATTCGCGTCTCGAATTACGAAGGAGTCGATCGATGGAGCGAACCGTCGTCTTGCGACGTTGGGGGAAGCGGATAGCGGTTTTAGCGGCGACGTTCGCGGTCGCGGCGACGTTCGCGGCGAATCCGGGCGTCCGCGCCGACGAAGCGAAAGCCGAAAATTCCGGAGGCGTTTTTCATTTCGATTCTTCGACGCGTTGGCCCGAATGGGAGTCGACGTCCGAAACGTCGTTGCGTTTTCGCGTCGACGCCGTCGTAAAATTTTCGCGCAACGAAGACGAGGAGCGTTCGTTTAAAACGTCGTCCGTTTTTTTCGACGATTTCGCGTTTGACTTTATCGGCGACAACGGCGAAATTATCATCTATTCGTTTAGCGAGAAAAAGTTTGCGTTGATCGACCCGATTCGACGTTTGCGAACGGAAGTCGCCGCCGAAGAAATCGACCGCTTTTTGGAAAACGTCAAGCCTCTTTTGGAAAAACGAGACGACGCGTTTTGTTCTTTTATGCTCGAACCGACGTTCGAAGTGTCGCGAAAAGAAGACGAACTCTTGTTTCAGAGCAAATGGATCGATTACCGCGCGACGACGCGGGCTTTCGACGAGCCGCAAATCGCCGCCGCGTACTTTGATTTCGCGAACGCTCTTTGCAAATTGAACGTCTTTATGAATCCCGGTTCGGTAACGCCGCTGGCTCGTTTGGAAATTAATCGACGTTTTCAAGAGGAAGCGCGCTTTCCGGAGAAGTTGGTCGTCGACGTTTATCCCAAGGGAAAAATGTTCTTTAATCGCTCGTTTCAGGCGAGCAACGAATACAAGTTGGCGCGTCGACTTTCCGAGAAAGACCGCAACCGCGTGATGCGAGCGATTCACTTCGCCGCGCAATTTCAAGAAGTCGGGTTCCGAACGTATTATCAAAAATCGAACGAACGCTGAACGAACGGACGCGAAAAAACGGAAAAGCGAGCGGAACGGTCGAATGTTTATCGGGATGTTTCGCCGCCTTTTTTCTTGTCGCGTCGGGGCGTTTTGCCGCTCTTTTTCTTGTCGCGCCTGGACGATTCGCCGCTCTTTTTCTTATCGCGTCGGGGCGTTTGGCGCTTTTTTCTTGTCGCGCTTGGGTGTTTGGCGCTTTTTTTCTTGTCGCGCCTGGATGATTCGCCGCCTTTTTTCTTGTCGCGTCGGGGAGATTTGAGATTTTACGGCGCGGGGCGACGTTGCGGGACGCCAAGCCGAACTCTTTAGGGGCAAACGGCGTCGCGAACGTTCGACGGGCGGGCGCTAAGGCGGCGCGCGGGAACGTAAAACGCCGCGAGGAAGAAAGCAAGAAAAAAAAAACGTCCGCCGGAGTAAAAACTACCGGCGGACGCTCCTTGTTTCGGCGAGTCAACCCGTTATATCGTCGCCGAAACTTGGTCGGGCGTCGACGCTTGCGGCGCGTCGAACGTTAATTTAATCGGGAAGCGAAAGGATTATTCGGCTTTCGGGGCTTCCGGTTGAGCGTCTTGCGAACCTTTGTCCGAATCGTCTTTCGGCGCTTCCGGTTTCGGTTGATCGGCTTTGGGCCAGTCGCCTTCTCGACGGGGGCCGCGATTCCAATCGGCTTGCGGACGGTCGCCTTCTCGACGAGGGCCGCGATTCCAATCGGCTTGCGGACGGTCGCCCTCTCGACGGGGGCCGCGATTCCAGTCGGCTTGCGGACGGTCGCCCTCTCGACGGGGGCCGCGATTCCAGTCGGCTTGCGGACGGTCGCCCTCTCGACGGGGGCCGCGATTCCAGTCGGCT
>JAGBDN010000104.1 GCA_017937485.1 Thermoguttaceae bacterium | reverse complement strand
GTCGCCGGGCCCGAACTCGCCGCAATAATACGGCCCTTCCCGCTTCCAATAACAGCAACGTTGGCCGAGTCCGAACATAACGATCGGCTGTTTTCGCGGTTTTGCGCTCATTCCGGACACTCCGCGTTAAGCAGAATCCAGTTTCCGCTCGTTATTTGCGCGACGAGAATTTTCGTTCCGGCGGCGAGCGAATCGCGATAGCGAGAAAGCGGCGACCGCGCCGTTATTTCGACGTATTCCGCAAGGTCGGCGTCGTAATATTCGGCGACGATCGGAGCGGAGCGCGCCTCGTTCTGCGTCCAAGCGGCGGCGACCGTCGCCATTCGAATCGGGATAGGTTCGACCGGCGTCGACGGCGCCGACAAGAGTTCCCAACGTCCGCGCCAAACGACGAACGCGGTCGCGTCGGCGGCGGTTGGGGCGGTTTCGCTTTCGAGCGCAAGGGGCGCGGCGACGTCGAACTCGAACGACGCGTCGACCGCGTCGCCGACGATAAAGTTCGCCTTCGCCGTCCAAAGACCGGCGTCGTTTCGCGACCACTCGCCGACAATCCGCGCCGGGCGGACGTCGTAAAAAAGGGACGACGCGCGGCGGCCCTTCGGCGCGGGCGCGAGCGGTTCGCGCAACTTCTCGGCGATCCGTTGCGCGAAATGTTTCGAGATGTTGACTTTGCTCATCGGGGCGGCTCCTTCGGCGGTTTCGGCGGTCGGCGGGCGTTCGCGGTCAAGAGTTTTGCAGGTTCGGCAAGTTGAAAATCGCGAAGTCGACTTCTTCGTAAACGCGGTACGACGTGAAAACCGGTTTCGCGTCGTCCGGAAGTTTCGTTCCGTCCGCCGCCAACAAAATCGGTTCGTCGACCGGTTCGCCGTCTTTGCCGAGAGCGCGAACGAGTCGGCGTTTCGGCTTCGTTTCGTCGGAGCTTTCCGGCGACTCCGTTTCGCCGGTCGTCGAGTCGGTCGCGTCCGTTCTGGACGAAGCGTCCGCCGCTTGCGTTCCGTTTTCCGGCGTTTCGGTCGCGTCGCCCGATTCCGTTTCGCCTTCCGTTTCCTCCGACTCGTAATAATGAAACCCGCGCTCCATAATCGCGGGGCGATACCCCAACGGGTTGAACTCGATATTATACGTTACGTTCCACTTGCGACCGTCCCAATTCGGGCAAATAAGCATTTTCAACGTTCGCGGCGGAAACGTCCAGAACTCGGTCGCGTTCACGAACGACTGAAAGCCGGCCATATGTCGCAACGGGTTCCGCGCCTCCGTTCGCTTTACGGTGAAGCGAACGACGTCGAGCGTTCGTTCCGGGCTCGGGTTGTACGGTTCCCCGACGGCGTTTGCGACGCGGCGACCGTCCAAGTCGGTTTCGAGCGCGATCGATTGTTGGGCGTAACTCGCGTCGAACGTGAACGGGTCGTCCTCGCTCGGCTCCTTTTCCTCCGTTTCGGCGCCGCCGGTCGCGAAACGCGCTTTCACCGAATAAACGACGCCCCCGCCGTCGACGCGCGCCACTCGGGACGCGTCGACGGATTGGCAAATCGCGGCGTCGTCCGACTCGTCGCCGAAACGGTAAGGCTCGCCCTTGCGCGGAATGCGAATCCCCGTCTCCGAGTCGACGGCGTTCAGCGCCGAGTTGACGCCAAGTCGCTCCGAATCTAAGACGACCTTGTATTCGATTTCGTAATTCGCCGACGTCGCGCCGGTCGCTTCCGCCTTTTTATTGCCGCTTTCGCCTTCGACGATAACGCGCATATTCTTTCCTTTCCGTTCAACCGTTACCCGTTAAAAACTTCCGGCTCTTCTTTTTGCGCGACCGTTTCGAGCGCCGCGCTCGTCTTTTTGCTCGCCGTCGCAATTTCCTTTAACAGCGGCGTTTGCTTGTCTTCGCGACGATTATTCGCCGCGTCGAGCGCCGCCGTCGAACCGAAATAAGCCGCCGCGTTCGAACCGGGTTTCTCGTCTTTTTGCGCCTTCGTTTCCGGGTTCCCTTTGCCGAGAATATCCTCTTCGGCGAGCCGCTTCGCTTCGGCGACGGCGTCCTCGCTCGCTCCGGTCGCGCGGGCGGTCGCTTCGATTTCCTCGTAAGCCTTTTGAAGCCGCTCCGTTTTCGGGATAAGATTCTTTTCGGCTTGGAGAAGGTACTTGCCCGCTTCCGTCTGTTGGAGAATCGACTCCGTTAATTTCGTCTTGGCGGCGGCGAGCGTTTCGTCGCTCATTCCGGCCGCCTTGGCGTTCGCTTCCATTTCGAGCATAGCGGCGGCCAGTTGATCCGCGACCGACGTTTGCGCCTTTTGCGCGTCGATAAGGAATTTGCCCGTCTCCGTTTCCGACAAAAGCGACTCGGTCAACTTGGCGCGAGCGTCGGCAAGCGCGGCTTCCCGTTCCGCCGTCGACTTCGAACCGTCTTTAAGGAGTCCGACCGTTTCCGTTAAGTCGTCGAGTTCGGCGGTCAAACGTTCGGAAAATGGAACGTTCGACTTCAACGCGTCGGCGTAATACTTGCCGTTTTCGGTCGCTCGCAGAAGCTCGTCGTTTAACGCGTCTTCGATCTTCGCGCGGTCTTCTTCAAGGACGATTCCTTCATTCAAGACGGCGTAAACCTCCGCCGCTTTTTGCGCGTTCGTTTCGAGGATTTTCGCGAATTTTTGGTTCGCTTCGGCGACTTTCTTCGCTTCTTCGTCGGTCTCTTCGAACTCGGCGACAACCTTTTCGACGGCTTTTCGATACTTCGCTTCGTCAATCAGCTTGGCGTCGAGCGCGGTTTTGAGCGACTCGAGCTTTTCGTCGCGCGTTTCCGCCGCCGTCTTTTGGTCGACGAGGTCGGCGATTCCGAGCGACGACAACGCGTTCTGACGCGCCGTCTCGCGATCGCGTTTTTGCGCCGCGTCGGAGTATTTTAGGTTCGCGTCGTAAGTTTTTTCAAATTCTTCGCGCTCTTCGCGAAGTTTCTCGAGCCGTTCGGTCGCGTCTTTTCTTTGTTGACGCGTCAAGTCGCCGCTCGCTCCGGCAAGCAAGTCGGAAAGTTCTTTCTCCTTTTTTCGATAAACCTCAAGCGTCTTCGTCGCCTTCCCTTGCGCTTCGATTCGCTCTTGAATCGCGTCGAGTTCCGCCCGATGCGCTTCGATCGGCGTTTGCGCTTCTTCGTTGGCGCGTTTGATTTCGGCGGCAAGCTCGGCGTATCGGTCTTTCGTTAACGCAACTTTATCGCCTAATTCAGACGTCGCGGAGGCGAAACTTGCCTCTGTTTTCGCGGCGGAACTCGCTGACGCCGCGTAAGCCGCCGACGCCGCCGACGCGGCGACAACCAGCGCGATTCCAACGCCTGTTAATGCCGCCGCATAGGTTTTAGCGACATTCCAAGCGGCTTGCGCCGCCGTTGCGACCGTCGTCGCCGCCGTCCAAATTCCCAGCGAAGCCGTTTCAGCCGCCGTCGCCGCCGATTTCTTTATCCCTAACGCGATAAGCGCCGCGTCCCACGTTGCCGAGAGTTTCTTTTGAACGTTCGACAACGCTTGCGCAACCGAGAATCCTTTCGTCGCTTTCGTTAAGGCGATAATATTTTTCGTCCACGCAACGAGCGTTCCGAGGATATTTCCGCCAAAAAAATAAATCGAAATCGCTTTCACGGCGGCAAGCGCTCCGAGTAAAACAGTAATCGGGCCGATTAACCCCTCGACGCCCTTAATCGCGCCTCCAAGAAACGGAACGCTCTCGATTCCATCGATAACGTCGCGAACGGCTCCAAGAACGTTGGCGAGAACGTTTAAACTCGACGCGGCAAAGTCGAGCGTCGGCCCCGCCAACGTTTCGCTCCATCGCTCCCAAACTTCCAACGCTTTCTCGAGCGCGTCTTGGAACGCCGTCGTTTCGCCCAACGCTTCGGCGGTAGACCTTCGCGCGGACTCTAAACCGACGATCATCAATCCAAACAGCGGCGTTGCGGTAAACAGTGAAAAAGAGGAATAAAGCTGAAAAACGGCAAGTTTCACCTTACCGATAGCCGCCTTAGTAATTCCGGCGGCGATCGTTGTTTTCTCCGCCAACGCAAGATATATTCCCCTTCCAAGAATAATAAACGCGGGCACAAGCGCCGCCTGAACAGTTGCCGCGACAAAATTTAAGGCTTCGACGGATCCGCGACTACAAGCTCCAATGTTAACGGCTAACGTTCCGGCGGAATCTATTAGTTCGACAACGTTTTCTGTCGTTTCTCTTGTTTTCGTTGCCAATTCTCGAACGGCGTCCGACGCGCGCTCGACATTGTCCGCGACGTTTGCGCTTGTTTGAGCGATTTTAACCGTCGCGTTTGCCGCCGCGTCAAAGAGTTTAGACAAACGCGAAGCGGCGCCGTTCGCGCTCTTTACTGAATCCGCCGTCTTTTGCAACGAATCCGCGACGACGGTCGCTTGCTCCGAAACGACGACGAGCGGATCGACGATGCGACTTCCCGACGCCGCGACTTTATCCAACGCGTCGGCGGCGTCGAGCGCCGCGTTGCGAAACGCGGACGAATCCGCGAGAAGTTTAATCTCCAATTCGGTCGTCGTCATCGTCGAATCCTTTCGGGAGGGGCGCGCCCTCCGCGCGTAAAAAGTTTATCATCGCTTGCTTTGCCGTCGCGGCGTCGTCGTTCGCGTCGACGGGCGGACGGTAAAACGAAAGCAAATGGTCGCGAACCCGTCCTCCGTTCAACGCTTGCGCGACCTGCGCCGCGTGCCAGTCGTTGCGGAAGCCCGGAAGAAGCGGCCCGTTAAGTTTTGCGAACGCGAGCCAGTAGAGGAACTCGCGACGCGTCATTCGCGTTCGGAGTTCCTCCACCGTCGCGCCGAGAAGCGCCGCTAGTTCGAACCAGAATCGCGCTTCGTAATCGTCGACGAGTTTTTTACCAGCTCGTCCACGTCTTCGTCGTCGACCTCGTTAATCTTTTGGGCGGCTTCGTAAATCTTCGACAGCACGCCCGCCGGTCGCGTCGTCAGCGCGGCGACGTCCTCGTCTTGGAAAATCCGAGCGCCGTTCTCGTCGCAACAGCAAAGAACGGCGAGTTTCGCGCGAACGTTCTCGGTTGAAACCTCCGTTTTGCGACCGTTGCGACGCATCAGCGAGCGTTCGAAATCGTCTTTTTCGCGCGCCGACAGTTCGCGCACCCAAACGAAACTTTCTTCGCCCGGCGTCCATTCCGACACGTCGATTTTCACCTTGCGGAAAGCGTTCGTCGACAGCGCGGCTTCGCGAGTGATAAGTCCCATCGTTATTCTCCTTAGTTTAATCTGTTAAAGGTTTAATCGTTCAAGTCGACGCGGGAGCGGTTCCGTTCGCCTTTTCGTTCGCGGCGTCGGCGTAAAGCGGTTTTCCGGACAGCTTGAATTTGAAGTTACACGTCGCGGGCGTTCCGATCGCTCCGGCAAGGTCGCCGTATTCTTGCAGGTTCGCTTCGCAGTAGAAGAAGTAGTACGACGCTTTCGTTTTCTCGTCGTAATACGCGTAAAAGAGTTCCCCCGTCGCGCCTCGGCAAGCGGAAACCGACGCTTCGGTCGGCGGCGCTTTCTTCGGCTCGAAATACGCGGCGACCGTCGCGTCTCCGGCGTCGCTCATCGTCGGGATATGCTCCTTGTACGAACTTCCGCTCAACTGGTGCGAGACTTCCTGCTGGTCGACGGTCGTCGGCGACTTGTTGACGTCGCGAATTTTCCAACCGCTAAGGAGGTTTTCGGTCGTCCCCTTTTTGCGGAAAACAACGTGGATTCCCGTCGAAATAAAGTAGTCGTCGGAAAAGGTTTGTTCCGGCAAGTTCATTTTTCTTTCCCTTCTAAAAGTTATGATTCAACGAAATAAACGTCGTATTTCAGCGACGCGGCAGACGCGTCGACGGCGACGCCGTTTTCGAGGACGACGCCGACCGACGTCGAGTTCAACGCGATCGCTTTAATTCTCGGTTCCGCGCTCGAACGAGGCGAGTCGAAGGCAAGGCGCGCCCGACCGGCGATTCGCTCCGCAACGTCGCGCGTCGTCGCGATCGTGGCGACTTCGACCTCGGCGCGAACGAGCGCGGCGTTGAGTTGACCGCGCAAACGCTCCGTTTCGGTCGCCCGGACGACGACGCGCGGCGCTCCGTCCCAGTCGGTCGACGACGGCGCTTCGAGCGAAACGTTTTCGCGCTCGACCTCGCCCGCCAACGCCGTTCGCAACGCGTTTAAAAAGAACGTTTCGATTAACGTCATTTTGTCCCCTTCCTCAATTCTTCTCGAATTTTTTCGGCGACGACGCGTTCGACGTTCGCCGCGATCTTCGCAAGCGCCGGTCGCATAAACGGACGACGGTAAAACCCGCCCTTCCGACGCTTGCGCCAACCGCGTTCGTAATGGACGCCGTACTCCGTCGGGTCGCCGTTCTTGCGTCTCGCGAACCCGGAACGAACGCGCAAGTTCAGCTCGAGCGTTCCGGCGCGGTTCTTTCCGACGTCGAAGCCGACCGCCTTTCCCAACAGCCAACCGTTCGGAAGCGCGTTTCGAGCGGTCGCGACGCCAAGCGAACCGAGCGTTTCGAACGCCGATTTCAACGCCGCGTCGCTCGCTCGCCGATAAAGCGCCTGCAAGTTCTCGTTGCGCGTCGTTTTGCAAAGGGCGCGGCGTTTCATTTGTCCAACTTCTCCGGATCGAAATAAGCGCGGCGTTCGCGGGCGCGAATCAAAATCAAACGTTGCGCGGGATCGTCGGGCCGCCAAACCCAACACGGCGCGCCGTCTCCTTCCGCGACGACGAAAACGCGGCGTCCGGTCGCGGTCGTCGTCTCGACGACGTCGCCCCGTTTCGGCGGAACGAACGTCCCGTCGTACAAGAACGCGTCGACCGAAGCCGAGAAAAGGACGGCGTTTTCGAAAAACGCGACTCCTGCGGCGATCGTCGCGTCGGAGCCGGGCGGCTCGAACGCCAAATCGATTTCGGCGACGCGGTCGCCGCGCCGGTACGTCGCTTTCGTCGAAAAGAACCGCGTTCGAACGCCGTTCGCGATTTCCGATGCCAGCTCGAAAAGGTTTGTCATTTAACTTTCGCCTCGAACGTAACGACGACCGGGTCGCGCCCATCGGTCAAGTGAAACGTCGCTTGAAGCCGGTACTCGCCCCCTTCCGGGAACATACCGGGCGGCGTCTGAATCAAGACGTTCGGCCCGATTTCGTCGAGCGTCCAGCCGTCGACGAGCGTCGGCGTTTCGAGAACGGACACGGCGTCGACGACGAAGTTTTCGCGCCCGGCGACCGGAGTCCATTCGCTCGGCCCGTTCCAAAGTTTCGTTACCTTGTAAAGCGTCGCCGTTATCGACTCGACGTCGCTCGGCGTCAAATATCGGTCGTTCAGCTTATCGCGAACGCGCGCCTTGAAAAGTCTTCCTTCGTTTCGGTATCCCATTATTCCCGCCTCCGTTGTTTGCGCGACAATTTCCCAACGCGAATCGCCGCGCGAGTCGAACGCCTCGGCTTGCGCGACGTAAACGTAAAACGCCGACGTCGGAAACCAAGCGGAATCAACGGTAAACGTCGCGCCGTCGAAGATTCGGAAGCGTTCTTTTCCGCTTAGCGCGACTTCGAGCGGCGACGCGCCTTCCGTCGGCGTTGTTGCGACGACTTCCCAACCGTTCGGCGCGGCCGCGTTTTCTCGTTCGACGCAAACTCGCGCCGTCGCGTCGGTTGCGCTCCAAGCGAGCGTCGCCGTCGTCGAGTCGGTCGCGGTCGCCGTAAAGTCGGCGACTCCGGCGGAATAGTCGACGACGCGAACCGCTTCCGCGAACGTCGCGGCGCTTGCGTCGGTTCCTTGCGGCGTCGCGAAATAACCGGTTCCGGAAAACGTCGCGGCGCCGACGGTCGCGGTTTCGGTCGCGGTCAAAATCGCGTCGACGCCGGAAAACGCGACGGTCGCGCCGTCGGCGACGCTTAGCTCCGCGACGTTGACGTTTCCGCCGTCGACGGTTAAAACTGAATCGGCGGCCAAGGTTAACGTTTCGGCGGTAAGCGTCGCGGTTTCGACGGTTAACGTCGCTCC
>JAGBDN010000103.1 GCA_017937485.1 Thermoguttaceae bacterium | reverse complement strand
CGCGTCGAGTTCGAGCGCGATTTCCGCTTCTCGGCGTTGCGTTTGCGAAGATGTTGCCGGTTTTATCGATTTTAATGGGCGGCGTCGAGGAAGCGGCGCAACTCGGCGCGGATTTCGTTGGGAAGTTTGCGGTCGAGGCGGGGCGTTTTCGCGTCGAGTTCGAGCGTGATTTCCGCTTCTCGGCGTTGCGTTTGCGAAGACGTTGCCGGTTTTGTCGATTTTAAGGGGCGGCGTCGAGGAAGCGGCGCAGGTCGGCGCGGGTTTCGTCCGGGAGTTTGCGGTCGAGGTGGGGCGTTTTCGCGTCGAGTTCGAGCGCGATTTCCGCTTGACGGCGGGCGTCGTCGAGCGCGGTTTCGGCGGCGACCGTCGGGAACGGGAAGTCGGCGTTTTCGACGTCGGCGGAGGAAACGGACGTCGGCGGGGAAAGCGTCGCGACGTCGCGGAGCGCGGCGACGAGCTTGGCGCGCTTGGCGGCGTCGGTCGGCGAACGGTCGACCGCTTGACGGTAAAAATCGACCGCCGAGTCGAGGAACTCGCGTCGCGTTCCGCGGGAAACGTCGGCGAAGAGGGACGCGTCGAAGTCGGCCCAACCTTCTCGGAGCGACGCGGAGTTTGGGGAAACCGCCTGCGCTTGAGCCCGGAGTCGCTCCCAACGAGCGCGATTTTCCGGCGTCGGGCGCGTCGCGAACGTTTTTCCGGCCGCGTAGTAACATTGCGAAACGACTTCGTGCGACGCGGCGTCGATTTTTTCCGGGGCGCCCGCTTCGAAGACGTCGCGGTATTGCGCCGCGCCGTTCGGAGCCGAGATTCGGAGCGAAAAAAAGAACTCGGCGGCCCAAGGGCGAAACGCCGTCGCGTCGAAAACGGCGGCGACCGCGACCGCTCCGAGCGCGAAATAGAGCGGAACGTTGGCGGGGCGGCGCGGGATTTGAGCGGTTTGCGGGGGAACGGCGGTTTGGGACGTTCGGGGGACGTCGGCGGTTTGCGTCGACGCGGAAAGATCGGCTTTTTCGGCGGTTTCGACGAGTTGCGGCGACTTGGCGGTCGCGTCGGCGCGGTTGACGAGGAACGCGGCGAGGAGGAAAATCGGGAAAGTTAACGCCGGATAGCCGATTCCGCCGGCGGCGCAAAGGTTCAAAAAAGCGGCGGCGAGGGCGCCAAGGAGCGCCGCGCTCGACCAATCGGAACGGAGCGTCGCGCTCGAAACGGTCGGGAAAATAAGGGCGAACGCGACGAACGCCGAGCCGACGAACGCGCCGTCGAGCGGGGCCGTTTGGAAGAGCGACGCGGCGAACGCGAGCAAAACGCCGAAAAACGCGCCGACGACGAACGGAACGTCGAGGCCGGTTTTGACGGTCGGGCTTGTTGAGGTATTTTGGTTATTTTGGTTGGGTTGGTTGGGTTGGTTGGGTTGGGCGTCGAGTTTGACGGTTAAGACGGTCGCGACGGCGGCGGTCGCGAGCGCGGCAAGGAAGGCGAGAAAAGCGGCTAACGCCGGAACGCCGAAGAGCGCGGCCAACTCGAACGCGAACGAATGCGGGTCGGCGATAAACTCGCTCGCGGTCGGGGAAATATAACGGGCGTAAACGCTTTGGAACTCGCCGGGGCCGACGCCGAGGAGCGGGGAATCGGCGATCATCGCCGCCGTCGAACGCCAGTAATCGAGCCGGTAACCCAACGACTTGCCCGCTTCGGCGAAGACTTCGCGGTCGAGAAGCCCGGTCGCGAACGCGCCGACGAGGAGAAGGACGGCGCCGACGAACGCTCCGAACGTTCCGAACGCGACGCGGCGCGCCGTCTTCCGTTCGGCGCGTCGGAGAGCGGCGAGAAACGACAAAACGCCCCAAACGCCGACGCCGAACGTCGCGCCCAAAAAGCCGGAGCGGCTCTTCGTCGCGAGGAGGACGAAAAGAACGAGACCGAGCGCGGCGGCCCAAACGGCGAGCGTCGCGACGCCCGGAACGGGAAGGCGGGGGGGGTCGGAGGTTTGGGCGTTTTCGACGCTTTCGACGGGTTGGGGGAATTGAGCGGTTTGCGCCGAATCGGTCGCGGCCAAATTGGCGGTTTTGACGTTTTTAGCGATCGCGCGGCGGCTGCGGCGTCGACGGGAGACTGCGGAAACGAACGCGGCGGCGCCGAAAACGAACGTCGGGGCGAGAAGACCGGCTAAAGTGTTGGCGAGTCCGAACGTTCCGGTCGGTTCGGAGCTTTCGAGGAGGCGGTTTTCAAAACGCGTTCGCTCGGCGGCGCTCGAAAAGGACATTCCGTTGGCGGCGAGAACGCCCTCCGGGTCGGCGAGATAAGCGGCGCGGAGGCGGGGCGTCGCGACCGTCAGCGAGTAAAACGAATGAAGCGACTCCGCGACGGCGACGGCGAAAATCAAAACGCAAACGCTCGAAATCAAACGCGAATCGAAAAACGAGCGGAAACGGCGCGCAAAAAAGTAAAGGAGCGTCGGCGTCGCGAAGAGCCAATAGGCGTTCGTCGCGAAACGGACGTCGCCGGTTTGGCCGAAAATAAGGGCGAGGTAAGAGGCGGTCGCCCAAGCGAGAAAGAAGACGAGCGCGACGTCGGCGACGCGAACGGCGCGGCGGGCGATTTTGTTGAGTTTGTCGGTTTTAGCGGTTGGGTTGGTTTTGTCGGTGGGAAGGGCGGGCGCAGCGGCGTTTGCGGCGTCGAGTGGAACGGCTTCGTCGACGTTGGATTTAGCGGTTTTATCGATTTTATCGTTTGAAAGGAGCGGGAAGCGGAGCGCGGCGACCGAAACGGCGGCGGCGAAGAAGAGGAAAAGGAGCGCGACCGGGTTGAAGTCGCCTTCGCGAACCGCGCCTTCCGGAGCGGAAACGAGAATCGGAACGAGCGTCGCGGCGAGCCCGAACGCAAAGGCGGCGGGGAAAAAGCGCGACGCGGCGCCGGTCGCGGCGGTTTTGGCGGTCGAATCGGTTTTAACGGCTTGCGCGGCGGGACGGCGGCGGTTGGGACGGTTCATCGGGAAAGGTTTCGAAAGGGGAAAAGTCCGGGGAAATTGGGTTGGCGTCGCGGCGGCGGAGGAAAATCGGCGCGAAATCGGTCGTTGACGGCGGCGGTTGAAAAACGGGTTAAATTTCGAACGGTTCGTTCCGTTTTCGGCGTTCGCGAAACTCGGCGGTCGCGGCGAAAAGAACGTCGCCGGAGCTGTTCAGCGCGGTTTCGAGGGAGTCTTGAACGACGCCGACGACGAAACCGATCCCGACGACTTGCATCGCGACGTCGACGCCGATTCCGAAAAGGGAGCAAGCGAGCGGAATCAAGAGCAAGGAACCGCCCGCGACCCCGGACGCGCCGCAAGCCGCCAACGTCGAAACGGCGCAAAGAAGCAAAGCGGACGGAAAATCAACCGAAACGCCGAGCGTGTTCGCCGCCGCGAGCGACATAACGGCGATCGTGATCGCGGCGCCGTTCATATTGATCGTCGCGCCAAGCGGAATCGCGATCGAATAAAGGTTTTCGTCGAGCCCGAGCTTCTTGCAAAGCTGCAGGTTGACCGGAATGTTCGCCGCCGAACTCCGGGTGAAAAACGCCGGAACGCCGCTTTCGCGAAGGCAACGGAAGACGAGCGGATAAGGATTCCGACGTAAAACGACGAAAACGAGCGCCGGGTTGAGGACGAGCGCCGCCGTCAGCATACTCCCGACCAAGAGCGCGAGAAGCCGTCCGTAATCGGCGAAAATCGCCGCGCCGCTCGTCGCGACCGAGGTAAACGTCAAGCCCAAAATCCCGAGCGGCGCCCAGCCGATCACCCAGCGCGCGGCGGCGGTCGCGGCGGTCGCGAAGTCTTTTAACGTCGATTTCGTCGTCGCGGAAGCGGTCGAACGGAGCGCGAGCCCGAGGACGACGGCCCAAGTCAAAACGCCGATGAAGTTGCCGTCGACGAGCGCGCCGACCGGGTTTTGCGTCGCGTTTTTCAGCAGTTGCGCGAAAACTTCAAAAACGCCCGACGGCGGCGTCCCGGCGTCGGCGGCTTCCGGGAGTTTTAACGTCGTCGGGAAGAGGAAACTGGCGCCGACCGCCAAGAGCGCCGCGAGCGCCGTCGACGTTAAGTAAAGGGCGACGACCGGCGTGAAGCGCGAACCGACTTTTTCGCCGGCGTTGGCGAGCGCATCGACGACGAGAACGAAAACGAGAAGGGGCGCGATCGCTTTTAGCGCGCCGACGAAAAGCGTCCCGAGCGTTCCGAGCGCCGTCGCGCCGGGACAAAGGAAACCGAGCGCGACGCCCAAAAGGAGCCCGACGGCGATGCGGGCGATCAACGAAAGACGATTCCAACGGTTGAGAAAGCGGTTCATTGGGAGCGGTTTCCTTTTATTGTCGCGTTTGGGGCGTTTCGACGGGGAGCGCCGGGAACGGTCGAAGCGATTTAAACGGTTTTTCGGCGTTTTGACGGCGCGACGCGGAACGGTCGGCGGCGAGTTTGACGGTCGAAACGATTGGGACGGCTTTAACGGGCGGCCGACGGCGCGACGCTCTTCAAGTAACGGAGCGACTCGCGGCCCAGCTCGACGACGCCGGGGGAATAGTCGAACGGTTCGACGCCGACCCAACCGTCGAAACCGACGTCCGTTAAGGCTTGTAAAATCGGCGCGAAGTCGAGGTCGCCGAACCCGGGGCCGCGGAGGTTCGGGTCGTTCGCGTGAAAGGTCGGCGCGGCTCGACGACCGAGCGCGGCGCGAATCGTTTCGGGAATCGACGCGCTTTCGCCCCCCGCCATCGCCTTGCAGTCGAGGTGGAGCGAGACCGTTTCCGGCGAACCGAGTTTGTCGATAAAGGCGAGCGTTTCGTCGGCGGTCGTCCAAAAGTTCGTTTCGGTCGGAGCGAGGGCTTCGAGCGCGAGCGTAACGCCGGTTCGTTCGAGCGTCGGAAGGACGAGCGAAATCGTTTCGAGCGCGGACTCCTCGGCGTCGGCGCGGCTAAACTCCGGCAAAATCGAACGTTGCGCGGGAGAGCCGAAAACGAGATACGAGCCGCCCAACTCGGCGCAAAGCTCGGCCAAGGCGATCAAATAGTCGGCGGTTCGGCGGCGGACGGCGCGGTCGAGCGTCGTCAAACGGAGGCCCGACGTGTTCGCCAAGACCCAATGGAGCCCGGAAACCGCGACGCCGGAAGCGGTCGAGGCGGCTTGAACGCGACGGCGAATCGCGGCGGAAACGCGGGCGACGTCGGTCGTTTTCGAGTCGCCGGAGACGAACGCCGGGTCGAGCGAAAACGGAGCCAACTCGGCGCCGTCGTATCCCCAAGCGGCGAACGCGTCGAACTGATTTTCAAGGGACCAACGCAAAAACATCTCGTTGCAAAGCGCGAATTTCATCGGCGGGACTCCGGAAAGGGGAAAAAGGGGGGAAACGGAAAACGAAGGGATTGGGAAAAATAGGGGGACGGGGAAACCGAGAGAAACGGCGTCGCGCCGATTGGGCGCCTGGCGCGTCGTCGTAAAGGCCTTATTAATATTAATGACAAAATCGGTTCGCGACGTCGACGAACGGCGTCGCGAACCGAGTCGGCTCGGCGAGGTCGCGGCGCGTTGCGTCGGCCTCGTCGAGCGTTTTTAAGCCGTCAAAATCGGTTTAATCGGCGGAAAAAGAATTATTTCGCCAATTTGTCTTGGATTTTGAGGTAGAGCGCGGCGCCCCAGGATTCGTAACCGACCGCGTTCGGGTGGAGGAGGTCGGGCATCACGTCCTTGGTGAGGACGCCGTCTTTGTTCATGAAGACGTGGTTAATGTCGACCAATTCGACGTAATCGAGGTCGCGAACGGCGTAAGGCATGAGGGCGTTAATCTTGTCGATTTCCGCTTGTTGATCCGGGCGGCTCGTGCAGGGAAAGATTTTCAGAACGATAATCTTCATTTCCGGGAAGAGCGAGTGGAGCTTCGTAACGATGCGGCGGTTGCCGAGCGCAATGTTCGCCGGTTCGCGGTCGCGGCTCCAAGTGTTGTTGACGCCGATGAGGAGGACGGCCAGTTTCGGGTTGACCTTGCTCCAGTCGTAGTTTTCAATGCGCCAAAGGACGTGTTGCGTTTGGTCGCCGCCGATACCGAGGTTGATCGCCTTCATATCGCCGTAGTATTTTTGCCAAACGTCGGCGCCGGCGCCTTCCCAACCGTGCGTGATCGAGTCGCCGACCATCAGGACGTCGACGTCGCCTTTCTTGAGAAGTTCGTTCTTTTCGTTGAAGCGGCCCGTCCACCAGTCGCCTTCGCGCGGCGCCGGTTGAACGTCGACCGAGGTTTCGCCGAGACCGTCGGCGATCATCGGTTCGAGCGCGTCGGCCCAAATTTTGTAACCGGCGGCGTTCGGGTGGAGCATATCGGGCATAATTTCCTTCGGAAGCGTTCCGTCTTCCGTCAGGAACAGGTCGTTGATGCTGTAAAGTTGGACGTTTTCGACTTTGCCGGCGGCGTAAATGTCGCGGAGACCGGCGTTGATGGCGTCGACGTCTTTGCGGAATTTATCGCCGACTTTATGGTCGCGCGGGAAAACTTCCAGCAAGAGAATTTTCGTCGTCGGGTAGAGCGCCTTCACTTTGTCGACGACCGCTTGGACGCCTTGAACCGTTTCAGCGGGCGAGCTGTGTTGCGCTTTGACCTTATTGTCGCCGTCCATTTTGTCGACGGTGTGCCCGATGTTGTTCGTGCCGATCATAATGATCGTCATTTTCGGGTTGATTTTGTCGACCGGCGAATTTTCGAGGCGCCAAAGAACGTGGCCGGTGCGGTCGCCGCTGATGCCGAAGTTCATCGCGTTGCGGTCGCCGTAATATTCGGCCCAAACGTCTTTCCCGCCGCCTTCCCAACCGTGCGTGATGGAGTCGCCGATCCAGAGGAGGTCGACGTTCCCTTGCGCCATCCGTTCGGCTTGTTTCTTGAAGCGGTCGATATCGCGGTTTTCGAGCGTAACGGCGAGGTTTTCGGTAACGGCCGGTTGCGCGAACGTAAGGGACGGCGCGCCGACGAAGGCGAACGACAAGCCCAAAACGCCGACGACGAAGGCCGCCAAATTCAGCGATTTTTTCATAATGGCAAATCCTTTGAGGGGGTGAGTCCGACGGCGAAGGCGCGTCGGAAGGAACGAGGAACGGAGCGCGTCGAACGGCGACGCTCGCTTTTTCATATCTTAACTGAAATCGCTTCCGTTTTGAAGCGTTTTTTTTCGAAAAAAGGAAAATTTTTTCAAATTCTCCGAAAAGAACCTGTTCTTTATTTGAATTTTGGTTATAATTTCATCGCCGTTTGCTTTTAAGAAGGGGCGGAAGCGGCGAAACGACGGGCGGTTAACGCTCGTCGTCCGAGAAACGACGACAATGATAAGCGAGCGAGACGTCGCGACGCGGCGCGAAGAAAATGACGTTGGAAATTCGATACGTGAAACGCTTGAAAATGCGGTACGATTACGTCGAAGGAACGCCTTTGCCGGAACCGTCGTTGCCGCCGGGGTATTTTTGGACGTCGTGGAGCGCGGCGCAGACGAAGACGCACGCTCGGCTGATTTACACGGCGTTTCATCGCGACCTCGACGCTCGCGTTTTTCCGACGTTTCGTTCTTACGACGCTTGCGAGCGGCTGATGCGGGCGATCGCGTCGAAAAAGGAGTTCGTTCCGAAAGCGACTTGGCTGATCGGGCGCCGCGGCGGGCCGTCGGAACAAATCGATTATTGCGCGACGATTCAAGGGATGCTCAAAGGCGACGGAACGATCGGCGGGATTTTGAACGTCGCGGTGATTCCGACCGCTCGACGGCGCGGGCTCGGACGGGCGCTCGTCTTGAAGGCGTTGCAGGGTTTTCGCGACGTCGGCTGCGTTCAAACGACGCTCGAAGCGACCGCGGAAAATTCGGGCGCGGTAAAGCTGTACGCCTCGCTCGGTTTTGTAACGTCGCGGGTGAATTACGTCGAATCGTATGTCGAAACGGGGAAACAGTTTTAACGGTTAAAGCGATTTTGACGAACGGAAGCCGTCGGGCGACTTGGAACGCTCGGCGGCTTTTTCTGTATTTTACGCGTCGAGGCGCCGATATAAAGGACGAACGTCGACGTTGAAACGCGCCTTGAGGAACGAACGGGCGCGGAACTCGGTCGCGTCGACGGAAATTTAAGAGAAAATTTAACGAACGCGCCGATTTTGACGGATGTAAACGCGGACGGATTGAACGGATTAAGACGATGGAAGCGAAGAATCGGATTGAAGTTTTTGACAACGGGCTCGCGTTGATCGCCGAAGAGGCGCCTTGGAGCGAAGCGATTTCGTTCGCGATTCGGACGCCGGCCGGGTCGATTTACAATCCGCCGGGGAAAGCCGGGTTGGCGAGTTTGACGTGCGAGATGACGACGCGCGGCGCGGGCGGGCTCGGGAATCGCGAGTTCCTCGAAACGCTCGAAAACCTCGGCGTCGAGTCGTCGGAGTCGACGTCGCAGTCGTATATGTCGATCGGCGCGGTCGGGTTGGCGGAGCATTGGGAACGCTCGCTCGAGCTGTTGACGGCGCAACTCCGCGACCCGATCTTTCCGGAAGACGAACTCGAATCTTGTCGCCAAATTCAGTTGCAAGAAATCGCCGCGATCGAAGACGAACCGGCGCGCAAAACGCTGATCGAATTGGGGCGCATTTTTTATCCCGACCCGTTCGGCCGCCCGAGTTTCGGCGACGTCGAGTCGGTGAACGCGCTGACGATCGACGACGTTCGCGACTTCCACCGCCGCTTTTTCCGCCCGAACGGAACGGTCGTCGCTGTTTCGGGCCGCTTCGATTGGGAGCGCGTTCGCGACAAGGTCGCGGCGCTTTTCGGCGACTGGAAGCCGGTCGAAACGGCGGAAATCGTTCCGGTCGCGTCGACGACGTCGACCGCGCGTCGCGAAACCGACTCGGCGCAAACGCATATCGGGCTGGCGTTCGAAACGATACCGTTCGGCGACCCGGAGTATCACCGCGCTTGGGGCGGCGTCGAGGTCTTGAGCGGCGGGATGAGTTCGCGGCTCTTTAGCGAAGTCCGCGAGAAACGGGGGCTCTGCTATTCCGTTTTCGCGTCGTACAACACGCACCGCAATTTCGGCGGCGTCTTCTGTTATTGCGGAACGACGGCGGAACGGGCGCAAGAGTCGCTCGACGTGATCGTCGGCGAAATCGACCGGTTGCGCGTCGACCCGCCGACCGAAAGCGAAATGGAGCGGATGAAAATCCGGGCGAAGAGCGGGCTCGTGATGCAGCGCGAGTCGACGACGGCCCGCGCCGGAGCGATCGTCCGCGACTGGACGTATTTGGGGAAAATCCGTTCGTTCGACGAGACGATGGCGAGTATCGACGCGCTGACGAGCAAGTCGATTACCGAGTATTACGAGGCGCGCGGCGAGCTGAAATTCCGCTTGGCGACGTCCGGCCAATCGCCGCTGAAACTCGACGAAGCGCGCCTCTTCTAACGGCGGATTAATATCGGCAAAACGGACGGTTTGCCGTCGCGCTTGGCGGTTGGGAACGCTTTTGGAAAACGTTTATTAATTAAGGGCAAACCGACGGTTTGCCGTCGCGCTCGGCGGTTGGGAACGCTTTTTGAAAACGTTTATTATTTAATAAGGACAAACCGACGGTTCGCCGTCGCGCTCGGCGGTTGGGAACGCTTTTTGAAAACGTTTATTAATTAATAAGGACAAACCGACGGTTCGCCGTCGCGTAAAAAACGAAAACCGGGAACGCGCCGCGTCGGGCGTTCTCGGTTTTTTTGTCGTTGTCGCCGATAGATTTTGACGGTTTTAGGCGATATAACGGTTTTTTGACTGTCGCCGTCGAGAGACTTTGACGGTTTTAGCGGTTTTGTTGTCGAGAAATTTTGACGGTTTTAACGTTTTTAATGCTGTTGCCGCCGGGAGGTTTTGACGGTTTTAGCTGATTTAACGTTTTTTTAACCGTCGCCGCCGAGAGACTTTGGCGGTTTTAACGGTTTTCTTTGCAGCTAAGCCGCTCGACGTCGAGTCGAACGACCGCGACCGCGTCGAGGGCCGCGTCGTCGAAGTTCCAGTCGCGCCCGGCGCCCGCCGTCTTATTGAGAATCGCCGTTAAGCCCCGGCGTTTTTCGGCGACGTCGGCGAGTTCCGTCGCGACGGCGACCCCGACGACGCTCCGGTACCGCGCCGAAAAAGCGCAAGGCGTCGGCCCTTCGACCAGCTCGAACCCGGCGTCGAGTTCGAAGCCGACGCGCGGATTCCGGCGAATAACGTCGAGTTTGCGTCCGGAACGAGCGGAGTGAAAATAGAAAACGCGCCGTCCGTCGATAATTTCGGCGCCGAAATTGACCGGAACGACGTAAACTTCGCCGTCGTCGTTTAGGCCAAGTCGCAAAACGGCGGATTCGGCGATTATCTCTTCGATTCGGGTCGGGTCGACGACTTCGCGGTCGCGGCGGCGCATCGGGGGCGGCTCCTTTCGGGGTAAAATAGGGGAAAGGGGAAGGTTAAAACGGACGCGGAACTGGGCGCGTCGAACCGCTCTATTAATATATTGACAAAATCGGCGAAACCGAGCGGGAGCGACGCGGCGAGTCGGGCGTTTTCGCCGCGTCGTTCGGGCGGTCGGTTGAAACGGTCGCGACGGTTATTTCGCTTGCGCCGGTTCGGCGGCTTGCGTCGTTTCGGCGTTTTGAGCGGTTTCGGCGGCTTCCGGAGCGCGGCGCTCGAACCGCCAAGTTCCGGCGCCGACGTTCTCCGCTTTCCAAAACGCGCCGTCGCGAACGAACTTGATGCCGGTCGCCGACTCCGCCGCCGGAACGCCGTCGACGTAAAGCGCGTCGTCGTCCGAAAGCGCCGGGACGTAAACGTCCGCCTTAACGTTGCCGGGGAGCGAAACGGCGAGCGAGTAAACCGCGTCGGTCGGGCGGGCGATTCGAACTTCGACCGGGCCGCGAATCGTCGGAACGAGCGCGTCGACTCGCTTCAAACCGGCGATTTGCGGCTTGACCCGAAGCGTCGCGAAACCGGGGCTCGTCGGTTCGACGCCGACCAACTTGCGCGGGATAACGTTCGCCGGCGCCGCGCCCCAAGCGTGATTCCAGTCTTGGTTCGGCTTGTAACGGTCGTCCCAAGCCTCCAACGAAATCGTCGAACCGACGCGAAGCATGTTCAGCCAACCGCGCAGGTCGTCCGCCGTCATTCGCTCGAAACCGTACTCGCCGTCGTTCCCTTCGTAAACGGCGTCGAGTAAAAATTGCGCGCCGTAAACGCTGCAACGCATCCCGCGCGACCGAACGAACGCCGCGACGCTCGCGACGTTCTCCGCCGGAACGAGCCCGAACGCCAACGGGAACATATTGCCGTGCAGCGACGCGTGATCGGTCGCCTCGCCGTCGCGGTAAACCCCTCTTTCGGCGTCGAAAAACGTTTCGTGAAACGCTTTTCGATGTTTTTCGATCTGCGCCGCGAAGAACGCCGCGTCCGCTTCTTCGCCGAGAATCTCCGCGAACCGCTTCGCCGAGTTCAGCGCGACGTGATGGTAAGCGTTGACGACGACGTTAAAATCGTTAAAAACGAAACCGTCCGTCTCGCCGGACTCCGCGTTTTCGTTCCCGGCGAGCCCCTTGTGCGGCCAGTCGACAATGTCGCCGAACGGGGAACTCGACCCTTTGAAGTGGAGCGACGCGAAAAATTCCGGCGTCGTTTTGCCTTTGCGCGTGCTGATTAGGCCGTTGTCCTCGGCGAGCGCGACGAGCGTTTTCGCCTTAATATCTTCGTAATAACGCCGGATATGCCGCGCGTCGCCGGTGTATAAATAGTCGAACCAAGCGATTTGCGGAATTTGCAGGTGCCATTCTGTCGGCCAAGTCGGGTGGAAAATCAAGTATTCGAGCGTTACCCGAGCGAGCGAATATTCGCGGTCGACGCAATAATGACTCAGTTGGTTGGGCAGCGCGTCCCCTTCGTAAGGAATCCGTTCGCGGTCGCCGTCGACGTAATAGCCCGCGAAGGTCGTCGCCGGAATCGAATAACGGCAAAGGTCCCAAACGCGGTTCAGGCGGTCGTTGTCGCAGTCGAAATAGGACGCCGAGACGTCGAACGGGTAAGTAACCGTTTCGCGAACGACCGAAAGAACGACCGGCTCCGGCGCCGCGTCGAAGAGAGAGCCGACTTGCGCGGGTTCGGCGGTTTCGGCGGCGTCGGCGGGCGTTTCGGTCGCGTCGGTTTTGTCGGTTTTGTCGGTTTTGTCGGTTTTGTCGGGCGTCGCGGGCAAAATTTCGACTTCGGCGTATCGGAACGGCATCACCTCGCCGACGTAATCGGGCATTAAGACGGCGGCGCCGCTCGAGTTGCGCTTGTCGACGCGGGTCTTGATCGAGTAAAATTGACGCCCGGTTTGGAGCGGCAGGCGGTACTCCCAATAGCGCGTCGACCCGGCGGGCTTGCGGTCGACTCGACCGTCTTTAATCCGTTCGCCGACCCGAACGAGCGCGACGCGACCGGCGGCTTTCGAGTCGATTTCGACCCGAATTTGTCCGAACGAAGCGCGACCGAAGTCGTAAAACGTCGTTCGAGCGTCGAGCGGCGCCGCGCTTTGCGGACGGTCGACTTTTTTGACGAGCGGATAACGGCTCGCGCCGCTTTCGTCGAGCGTCGCGGCGGTTTGGAACGCTTTGATCGCCGACCAATCGGACGGCGCGTCGGTTTCGTCCCAAGTTTTAACGCGCCAATAATAAACGGTCGACGGTTTGAGCGGCTCGGAAGCGCCGAACGGAACCGCGGTCGACTCCGTTCCCGCCGTTTTGCCGGAGTCCCAAACGTCCGGCGCGCCCTTCGACTCGGCGAGAATCGAGCGGTCGGTCGCGATTTGAATCCGCCAAGCGGACTGCGCCGCGCCGCGCTTCGGCGCCGGAACGACCCAAGAAAACGCCGGACGCGACGAGCGAATCTCCGCGACTTGCAGCCGCTCGACCGCTTTCGGAACGTCGGCCAACGTCAGTTGCGTCGGGTAGCCGTCGCGCCAAACGACGTCGGTTTTTTCGAGCAAATCGACGAGCAACTTCGTCGGCGCGGTCGCAACCGGCGTCGCGACCGGAGCCGACGGTTGCGCCGAAACGGGGAGCGCGCCGACGCAGAGCGCCGTTAACGTCGTTGAAATCGTTAAAACCGACGCCGTCCTTTGGAACGACGCAAGGGAAAAAAGACGGCGCCGGAAAAGTCGACGCAAAGAGCGCGAACGCATAAAAACCTCCTAAATTAAAACGAAACGACGCGAACGGTCGAACGCCGAACGTTAAAGTTTGACGAAATGGCGAAAATGGATAAAAGGGAGAATAAGCGCTTCCGTCGAAACGGCGCGGTCGGCGGCGTCGACGGGAACGTTTCCCATTGTACGGCGTCGCGAATCGTTTGTCAAACGGAAAGGCGTCGCGTCCCCGCTTGACGACGGGAAAAAAACGAGTACAATAAGTTTTGGTCGAACGCGTTTTGCTGATATTAACGATTTTCCCAGTCGTCGAGCGGCAAGCGAGCGAAAAAACGTTTGAATTTAAGGCGAGCGCCGAGCGGTTTCAGGCTTCGTCCTTATTGCCTTCGTTTTAATGAATACGACCGGACGAGCGCCCGAGCGGTTTCAGGCTTCGTCCTTATTGCCTTCGTTTTAATGAATACAACCGGACGAGCGCCCGAGCGGTTTCAGGCGTCGTCGTTATTACCTTCGTTTTAATGAATACAACCGGACGAGCGCCCGAGCGGTTTCAGGCTTCGTCCTTATTGCCTTTGTTTTAATGAATACAACCGGACGAGTGCCCGAGCGGTTTAAGGGACCGGTCTTGAAAACCGGCGACGGTTTCCCCGTCCGCGGGTTCGAATCCCGCCTCGTCCGCTGTTTTCGCGTCGACGTTTGCGTCGGCGAGAAAAAATTAACGTTAACGCGGCGTTAAATACTGTTGCGACGCGTTCGAAAAGCGCGCCGCGCCGCCGTTTCTTGCGAGACTCGACGACGAAACGGCGCGTTTTTGTTAAAGTTCGCTTGTCGAACGGTTCGATATTTCCGGTAAATACGCGTCGACGGCGCGATTTATTTTGCGTTTGGCGCCCCGAACGTCGACGGAGCGCAGGTTGAGAAATTGATTAACGCGACAACAATGAAACCGAACGACCTCTTTAACGCGATTTTCCGGCGAACCGCGTCCTTGGCCGCGCCCCTTTTGACGATCGCCGCTCTCGGCGGCGTCGGGGAAGCGAACGGCGCGACTTCAACCGCGTTGCCGACGGTTCGCGCCCCGATTTACGTTGCGACCGCTCCGAATAACGCCGGCGCGCAACCGTTGGGAACTCCGCTCGCGACGCCCGGCGAAAACGCGACGAACGCCGTCGTAAAAGAAGCGTCGCCCGTCGTTTCGAGCGTAAAATATCCGGTCGCGCGTCGAGAAGTTGCTTGGCGCGACGCGCGCGGCGCGCTCGTTTCGGCGCTCGTTTTTTATCCGGCGGCGCCTCCGATCGCGGGCGCGAAATTTTCGGTCGTGATTTACTCGCACGGGCTTGGCGGCTCCGCGGAACGTTTCGCGTATTTGGGCGAAGCGTGGGCGGCGCGCGGCGTCGTAACGCTTTGTTTGCGGCACCCGGAGAGCGACGAAACCGTTTGGCGCGGCAAATTGCGACCGATGGGCGAGTTGAAAGAGGCGTATCGGCATTCGTGGACGGCTCGCGACCGGGCGTTGGCGATTCGTTCCGCGCTCGATTTTCTCGCGACGACGCAAAACGCCGACGGCCCGCTCGGACGCGATCTCGATTTGAACCGCGTCGGCGTCGCCGGGAACGATTTGGGCGCTCTCGCCGCGCTCCTCGTCGCCGGTCAGCTTCCGCCGGACAACGGGCCGTCGCTGAAAGACCCGCGCGTCGCGGCGACGTTGGCGCTTTCGCCTCCCGTGTATTGCGACCGTCAACAAGGTCGCGTCGTTTATTCGCTGCTCGACGCGCCCTTTGCGACGTTTTCCGGAACGAACGACGACGGCGTCGTCGGCGACGTGAAAGCGGAACAGCGTCGGATTCCGTTCGACGCCGCGCGGGGAGTCGACCGTTTCCACTTCACGTTGCAGGGCGGCGACCATATGGTGTACGGCGGACACCGGCTTCCGACGAAACAAACGAACGACGCGCGGTACCAAGCGTCGATTCGTTCCGCGTCGACGCTCTTTTGGCGCGCCTATCTTTGTTCCGATCCCGAAGCGGCGCAAGCGTTGCGGTTCGCGCCCGACTCTTCCTTTATGGCGACGGCGACAAGCGAGCGAATTTTTGAAAATTGAGTCTTAAAAAGCGGCGGCGTTGAAAAACGTCGTCGTTTTTTTATCGGCTCGCGTCGCTCGACGGCGGCGAAGCGTTCTTGGCCGCAAAGTCGCGACTTTGATTTTTCGCGCGTTTTTGAAAACCGATTGATTCTTTTGGTCGTCCGACGCGAATTTCGTCTCTTTTCGCGGGCTTTTTCGTCGGTTTTTCTCTTTTGGGCTTGATTCGTTTCGCGGTTCTTCGTATACTTCGCCCGTTGTTTTTTCAGCTTGTTTCGTCGACGACGGCGCGAAGCGTTTTTACGCGGCGATCGGAATAAGTCGCGTTGGACGCGCTTTCGTTAGGTAAAGAATTTTGAACGAATTTTCGGGCGTTAAAGAAAAATTAAGAATCGACGTTCCTTCGGCGCGTCGCCGTTTTTTAAAGCGGCGGCGTCGGGGGAACGTTTGCGCTCGTTCGTTCTTGTTAAGCGTTCTCGCGGCGGCGATTTTCGGCGTTCCGAGCGTCGCGCCGGCCTCGGATTTTCTCGCGTCCGCGCCGGTTTCCGGGAGCGTTTTGGGGTTGAGCGACGACGGGAGCGGGAACGCGCCGACCGTCGGTTTCGCCGACTTTGCCGATTATCCGGAGACCGTCGACGCGTCGCCGAACGTCGAAGCCGTCGAGCCGCGTTCGCCGTCGAACGGTTTGTTCGACGCGGGGCTCGGCGCCGTCGCCAAAGAGGAAGCGTTGGCGCAAGAGCGGGCGGAATTGCTCGGGCATTCGCCGGAGGAAAAAGCGTTGGCGGCGCGGCTCGAAGAGCGAACGATCGGCGATTCGAAAATTCTCGCGCCGAAAGCGGTCGCGTCGAGCGAGCCGATCGCGGTTTCCGCCGAATTTGGTTGGAAGGGCGAAGACGACGAACTCGGCGAAGTTTACGTTCTTTACGGAGATTGCCGAGTTTCGCAGGGCGCCGACGTCGTTTCGGCTCCGTCGGCGGTCGTTTGGCGTTCGTTCGCGGCGGACGGTTCGGCGCGGCTTCTCGTTTATCTCGAACAGGACGCGGAACGTCCGTTGCGCGTCGAAACGTCGTCCGCGTTCGTCGAAGCGAAGGCGAAGGGCGACTCTTGGTTCGGAACGTTTCGGACGCTCGGCGGGGTCGATTTGCGCATCGCGACGCCGGGCGACGGCCAACTCGCGCCGGAGGAAATCTATTTTCGAGCAAAAGAAACGGCCCGCGTCGAGGCGCCGAACGCTTGGAACGGCGGCGACAATAACGGAAACGACGGAAACGCCGCCGGTTCGAACGCGCAAAACGAACAAGTCGCGCAAAATCAAGAGGGAGCGCGGAACGAGCAAAACGCGGCTCCCGTCGACGGCGAAATCGGCGTCGGTTGGAGCGAAACCGGCGAAGGCGAACTCGTCGAAGTGCCGGAAACGACGCGCGTTAAGGAATATTTCGAGCAAACGAAAACCGTCAAAAAGGCGCCGAAACGCCGATTCCAAATTTATCAGCGGTACGATCGCGCGACCGACGTCAAACTGCGCCCGAATTCGAGCGAGTCGACCGACGGCGACGGCAAGGACGTTTGGCTGATTTCCAACGGTTTCACCATCGTCGTGCAAGGTCTCGACGACTCCGGCTCGCCGATGGGAGACGCGATCGAATTGTCGGCCGACCAAGCGACGATTTGGGCCGCCGGTTTGCAAAACGTCGACTTTGGGAACGCGGCGAGCAAAATAACGCCGGCCGATCTCGACCTCGAACTTTATTTGGACGGCGACGTCGTCTTCCGTCAGGGCGACAACGTAATTTACGCGCGGCAAATGTATTACGACGCGAAAAACTTCGTCGGAATCATTTTGGACGCCGAAATGGTCGCGCGGGTTCCGGAGACGAACGACGGTTATTTGCGAATCTCGGCCGACAAGATCGCGCAGCGCGGTTTGGACGCTCTTCACGCGACGAACGCTTGGGTTTCGACGAGCGCGATGGGCGAGCCGACCTACCGTTTGTCGGCGAAATCGCTCGTCGCCGAGACGCGCCAAACGCCTCTTTACGACGTCGCGACCGGGCGCCGCGCGATCGATCGGAAAACCGGCAAACCGGCGACGCGCGAGGAGCGTTACGTCGTCGCGGAAGACAACCTCGTTTCGGTCGGAAGCGTTCCGGTTTTCTATTGGCCTTGGATGGCGATGGATATTAAGGAGCGGGCGTTCTATTTGCGCAACGTAAAACTCGGGAGCGACTCGATTTTCGGAACGCAGGTTCGAACGATTTGGAACCCTTATCAGCTCTTCGGTTTATCGGAATGGCGACCGGAGGGAACCGAATGGGATCTCGAACTCGACTATCTCTCCGACCGCGGGTTCGGGCACGGAACGACGTTTGTCTACAATCGCGATTCCCTTTGGAACTGGGATACGCGAGCGGTCGGCGCGTTCACGTTTTACGGAATTTCCGACAAAGGCCTCGACAATTTGGGTCTCGGGCGCCGCTCGGTTCCGTTCCCGCATAATTACCGTTATCGCGCGCTTTGGAAGCATCGCCAAGAGTTGGGTTCGCTCGGCTGTCTCGGCGACGGTTGGCTCCTGACGGCGCAAGCCGGAACGTCGAGCGACCGCAACTTCATTCCGCAATATTTCGAAAAGGAATGGCAAACGAATTCGAACCCGGAAACGCGGTTTGAACTGAAAAACACCTACAATAATCAAGCGTTGGGGATAACCGGCGCGATTCGGACGGACGATTTTTACACGCAGACGAACTGGTTGCCGCGCCTCGACCATTATTGGCTCGGCGAACCGTTGTTCGGCTCGAACTTGATTTGGTACGAACACACGCGGCTCGGTTACGGCCAATTCAAAACGACCGATATTCCTTACGCCGACGAAGACAAGGCGCTTTTCCGCTATCTCGATTGGGAACTCGCGCCCGATTCGACGAGTAATTCGCCTTACTCGCCGGGAACGCGAACGCTGTCGGCGGACGGGCTCGTTTTCACGTCGCGGCACGAACTCGACGCTCTGTTCCAACTCGGCCCGGTCAAGGCGACGCCTTACGCGCTCGGCGAATACGGCTTTTGGAGCCAAGGCGTTTCGGACTCGGACGTCGGGCGGTTGTACGGGCGGCTCGGCTTGCGGCTGAACTTGCCGGTTTGGAAGGTCGACTCGAACGTCGAGAGCCGGACTTGGTACCTGAACGGTTTGGCGCACAAGATGAACTTTACCGTCGACGCGTCGGTTTCGGACGCCGACCAAAATTACGACGATCTGGTTCTTTACGATCAAATCGACGACTGGCAAATCCAAGAGTTCCGCCGCCGTTACTCCGTTACGACGTTCGACGGTTCGATACCGTTGCGCTTCGACGAGCGGTATTACGCGATTCGGCAGGGCCTGCTCGCCGGGAACGTTACGTCGCCGAGTCCGGAGTTGGCCGACGACTTGCAGCTCGTTCGGCTCGGTTGGAACAACCGTTGGCAAACGAAGCGCGGCCCGGCGGGGAACCGTCGCGTCGTCGACTGGATCAAATTCGACGCCGGTTTGAACCTTTATCCGAACGACGAGGAAAACTTCGGCGAAATTCCCGGTTTGCTCGATTACGACGCGAGCTGGCTCGTCGGCGAACGTTTCGCGGTCTTGTCGTCCGGCTTGTACGACGTTTGGGGAACCGGCCAAAAGATTACTCGCGTCGGTTTTCAGCGACGGCGGCCCGGCTTGAGTTCCGTTTATTTGGGCGTCGACCGCCTGTACGGCCCGATCGACTCGACGTATTTGAACTTCGCGGTCGCTTACCGCACGTCGGAGAAGTGGGGAATTGGGTTCAACGCGTCTTACGACTTGAGCGAGGGCCACAATATCGGGCAAAACCTAACGGTCAGCCGCGTCGGCGAGTCGTTCGTCGTTACGGTCGAGGCGACGCGCAACGAAAGCCAAGACAACTGGGGTTTGAACCTGCAAATCGAACCGGTTTTCCTCTTCGATCTCGACAAAGGCGACGAAGGCCTCTTAGGTTTGGGCCGAATGAACTAACGACGGCGAGTTTGCCGGTTTTGACGGTCGGCGAAAAGAGAAAACGAACGAAGCGCGAACGTCGCGAAGAAAGCGGCGGTCGCGCTTTTTTTTGGCGTTTGGGGGCGCGATCGCGTCTTTTTTTCGCGTTTTTCCGGCGAAATTTCGGCGAACGCTTGATTTTGCGGCGCGCTTGCGGTAAAATAAGCGTCGCGTTTCCGGTTTTCGACGAAAAGTCGAGCGGCGGAACGCGAATTCACGCTTTTATAACCGCTTTAATTTGACGAGTTAGGAAAAGACGATGCAAAAGAAAATTTCTCGACGCGATATGATCGGCGCGACCCTTGCCGGAGCGACGGCCCTTGGTCTCGGTTCGCAAAACGCTTGGGGCGAAGAAAAAAAATTCGGAAAACCGGAAAATTTCAAGGGCGATATTAAGCAATCGGTCTCGAAATGGTGCTTCGGCTCGATTCCGCTCGACGAATTCTGCGAAATTTGCAAGGGAATGGGGATGGTCGGCGTCGACCTGATCGACCCGAAAGATTGGGCGACCGTCAAGAAACACGGCCTCGAAGTTACGATGGGGAACGTGCCGGAAGTCAATATTCCGGTCGGGATTAACCGAACGGAAAACCACGACCGCATCGTCGCGTCGTACGAAAAATACATCCCGATGGCGGCGGAACTCGGCGTTCCGAACCTGATTTCGCTTTCCGGGAACCGCGCCGGAATGGACGACGAAACCGGCCTCAAAAACTGCGTCGCGGCGTTGAAACGCGTCGCGAAAATCGCCGAAAAACACAACGTCAACATTATGCTCGAACTCCTGAACGGCAAAGACCATAAGGACTATATGGCCGACTCGACCGATTGGGGGATCGATCTTGTGAAGGGCGTCGGCAGCGAGCGCGTCAAACTTCTGTACGATATTTATCACATGCACCGAATGGAAGGCGACGTGATCCACAACATTCGCCGCGCTTACGACTGCATCGGCCACTTCCACACCGCCGGCGCGCCGGGCCGCAACGACTTGGACGACCAACAAGAGCTTTATTATCCGGCGATTATGCGCGCGATTAAAGCGTTGGGCTACAAGGGTTTCGTCGCGCACGAGTTCATTCCGAAAAAGGGCGTCGAATCCCTCTACGACGCCGTCAAACTCTGCGACGTCTGAGCGCCGCCGGGCGCTCCGGGTTCGCGCTACCGCGCGCGGCGGGTTACATCGCTCCCGTTGGTCGCTCCCGGGGACGCTCAACTTCGTTGACGGGAGCGTTTTTCGAACCGTCGGTTAAATTGGCCGACGGTCGCGGGCGGCGTTTTGCCCGTCGAGATCGGTTGCGTCGCGGACTCGGTCGCTCCCGGGAAGGTTTAACTTCGGCGACGGGGGCGTTTGGAAGGGCCGTCGGTTGAATAATTGACGGTTGGCGGCGGCGTTTTGTTCGAATCGTCGAGCGAATCGATTCGGCGGTCGCGGGCCGCGCTTTGCTTCGACGGCGCGACGCCGGGGGCGCGGTCGGGCTCTTCCGCTTGGTTAGGCGGGCGATTTAGCGAAAATAACGAAAATATTACTTAAAAACGGTTGAGAAAATGCGAAAAATGGGAAAATTGAGTTGCGCGGCGTTCTTGGCGGCGGTCGTCGGAAGCGCGTTTTTTACGACGTCGGCGGAAGCGGCGAAACCGGAAATCGACTGCTCGAAGATTCGCGGCGTTTGCTATTTTTGCGGTTCGACGGAGCAAGCGGAGCGCGAACTCGGGTACGGGAAGCGCGTCGGCCTGAACGCGACGCGGTTCTGGTGCAGTCAAGCGGCGTACCACCGCGACAAAGAGAAGTACGTCCAAAGCATCGTTAATTTCGTTCGGACTTGCGACAAAAACGGTTATAAATGTATGCCGATCCTCTTTAACGGCAACATGTTAAATCCGCAAACGATCGAGCCGGACGCCTACGCCGCCGCGGACGAGTACGCCAAGGCGATGGTCGAGGCGCTCAAAGACGAGCCCGGCTTGCTGATGTTCGACGCGATGAACGAACCGCTCTGTTGCGACTATATTAATAAGGCGCCGAAGGAAGAAAAGGAAGCGCGCAAGGCGAAAATTTGGGCGTTTCTGAACCGCCAGCTCGACCAAATCAAGGCTTGGGCGCCCGATTGCCTCGTTACCGTCGGCTACACGACCGCTTGGGAGATCGAAGAGTCGACCGCGCGCAAACTCGACGTGTTGTCGTTCCACTGCTACAACGACCGCCGCCAAGTGATTCGCGACAACTTTAAGTTGGCGAAGGAATGGGGCGAAAAGCTCGGAATCCAAGTGATCAACACCGAAACCGGCTGTCTCGCGCGGGCGAACTCTTACGAAATGGCGCTCGAAGCCTGTCAGGAGTTCGGAATCGGTTGGTTCCTCTTCGAGCTGATGATTCACGGGCGTTGTATCGACGAACACGGAATTTTTTACGCCGACGGCACGATTCGCGACGCCGCGACGATCTCCGCGATGTTCGGCTGTTTCCGCAACCGCGGCGTTAACGTTCCGGTTGTTCCGACGAACCCGAACCGCGAAGGAAAGGCCGAACGCGCCCTCGAACTGATTCGCTCGGCGCTTAAAGAATACACGAGCGACGCGTTCGATTATCGCCGCAGCGACAAGAAAAAGTTGCTCGACGCTTGCGAAGTCGCCGCGAACCTCCTCGAAGCCTGCGAGTTGGTGCCGATGAGCGAACTCCCGACGGCGCAAATCGAGAAGTTCCGCCGCGACGAAAACGCCGACCTTTGGGAAATCCGCAAGTTCGCCGTTTCGCTGGCCGAGCGGTTGAAGGAAGTCAGCCAAATTATCGACTGACGCGCTCGACGGCGTTTGTCCCGACGGCGTTTGTCCCGACGGCGTTTGTCCCGACGGCGTTTGTCCCGACGGCGATCGGTTGCGGAGAAACGTTAAAATAGCGAAAATAAGGCGGCGGGGGAAACGAACCGTCGCCGAACGAAGGCGCGTCGACGTAAAGTCGGCGCGCTTTTTGCCGTTTTCCCGACGGCGCAAAAGGAAAAATCGTTAAATATTTTAGGTTTTTAGGAAAAGTAACGGCGGCAACGTTTTTAACGATAACGAAAGGAAAAACGATGAAACGATTTTGGACGACGGCGGCGCTTTGGGCGGCGTTCGCTTGCGTCGCGACGGCGGCGGTTTCGACGGTCGGCGGCGCTCGAGCGGAGGAACCGGCGGCGACGCGTTGGACGCTCGAGCCGAACGGCGGTATCGCTTGGACCGATTTTTCGGCGGCCCGCGTTCCGCACAACGACCACCTCGAAGCGAGCGGCGAGCGCGTCTCGACCGTCTTCCGTTACGGCGTCGACGAAAAGGGCGCGTTTCGGCTGAACCGCTCGGTCGTTTGGCCGATGTTGCGAACGATTCCGAACAACACGCACGCCAGCCTGACGATTCGCTTCGATTACGACCTGCCGTCGAAAATGACGCTCGACGGGAAGCCGCTCGCGAACGAAAAAACGCTCCGCGTCGCGCTGAACGGGATTTTGTCCGTCGTCGGTCGCTTCGACGCCGACGGAAAGCCGGTCGAAATCGAGCGCCGCTTCTTCCCGTCGACGACCGGGCCCTTCGTTTGCGAACGCGCGACGGTCAAAAACGTCGGAACGGAAACGGTCGTTTTGAGCGTTCCGGAACTTCGCGACGTTAACCAAACCGACCCGAAACGCGGCGTCAACGGGGCGTATACGACCGTCGCGGCGATCGCGAATCCGGGCGAATCGACGCTGAAACCGGGGGAAAGCGCTACCGTAAACTTCGCGATTCAAGCGTTTTCGGAAGGGAAAGGCGAAAAGGAAGCGACGATCGATTTCGCCGCCGAGGAAGCGGCCCGCGCCGCGTTCGTTTCGGAAATTTGGAGCAAGCTCGTCGTCGAAACGCCGGAGCCGATCCTGAACGCCGCGTTTGCGTTCGCGAAAATCCGCGCTTCGGAGAGTATTTACCGAACCGCCGGCGGCCTGATGCACGGCCCGGGCGGCGAGTCGTATTACGCCGCGATTTGGGCGAACGACCAAGCGGAATATGTCAACCCGTTCTTTCCTTACTTGGGATACGCGAAGGGGAACGAGTCGGCGCTGAACTCTTACCGCCATTTCGCGCGCTTTATGAACGACGACTTCCGCCCGATTCCGTCGTCGATTATCGCGGAGGGAATCGATATTTGGAACGGCGCCGGCGACCGCGGCGACGCGGCGATGATCGCTTACGGGGCGGCTCGGTACGCGCTCGTTCGCGGCGACGAAGCGGAGGCGCGCGAACTTTGGCCGCTGATCGCTTGGTGTCTTGAATATTGCAACCGAAAAACGACGGCGGACGGCGTCGTCGCGTCCGATTGCGACGAACTGGAGCGACGTTTCCCGGCGGGGGACGCGAACCTCTGCACGTCGGTTCTCTATTACGACGCGCTTTTAAGCGCCGCCGCGCTCGGTCGCGAACTCGGCGAACCGAAGGAAACGACCGACCGTTTGGTCGAAACGGCCGCGTCGCTCCGCGAATGCGTCGAGAAGCATTTCGGTCGCAACGTCCGCGGTTTCGAGACTTACCAATATTACGACGGGTGCGAAAAACTCCGCTCTTGGATTTGCGTTCCGTTTATCGCCGGAATCGACGAACGCGCCGAAGGAACGATCGCCGCGCTCTTCTCCGACCGCCTTTGGACGAAAGACGGCCTTCTCACCGAGGAAGGGAGCAAGACGTTTTGGGATCGCTCGACGCTGTACGCGCTTCGCGGCGTTTTGGCCGTCGGCGCGACCGAAAAGGGGCTCGACAAACTCCGCTACTACTCCGCGACGCGCCTTCTTGGCGATCACGTTCCTTACCCGATCGAGGCTTGGCCGGAGGGGAGCCAACGTCATTTGTCGGCGGAAAGCGGGCTTTACTGCCGCATTTACGTCGAAGGTTTGTTCGGGATTCGCCCGACCGGCTTCCGTTCGTTCGACGCAACCCCGCGCCTTCCGGAGGGGTGGGATCATATGGCCCTGCGCGGCGTTTGCGGGTTCGGTTCCGAATTCGACTTGACGGTCGACCGCGCCGACTTGGGCAAACTTCGCGTTTCGGTCATCCGCGGGACGGAAACCTACACGACGACGATTAACGAAGGCGAAACTTGGAGCTTTAAGTTCTAACGGTCGCGCCCTTTTGACGGCGTTCGACGCGGCGTTCGGAAAGCGCGAAACGGATAAAACGCGCCCAGCCGGAGGTCGCGGCGGCGCCGAAGAGCGACAATTCGCCGGAAAAGAAAACGCGGTTTCATTGACGAGCGAAAAGTCGCCGAAAAAAAGAACGCGGCGCCGATTCGAGTTCGAGTCGGCGCCGCGTTTTCTTACCTGCCCTACGGCGTTAAACCGATTTCAACTTCGGAGTTACAGGCCAAAATCTTGAAGAAATCCCGACGCGACATCGTGCCGGACTTTATCGATTCGCCTAGGTATAACAAATTTTCCGCGTTGATTGCGCTTCCGGGAACGTTTGTTCTTCGGCGGATGTACGCAAGTTGTTTTCCAAATTCTCCTTTGAAAGAAGAAGATACGAAAACAAAACAAAAACGAGCGATTTCCGGCGGGAAACAGTTCCACCATTCGGTTTTGTTCAATCCGGGGTCTCGCGCGTTGTTTTCTTCGAGGTACCGAATCATTTCATCCGCTTGTGCTATCGGAAGATTATATCCGTCCTTGTAGGCTTTGTTGTCGATGATCGCGCCGTAGTCGCGCTCGTAAACGACGCCGTCGGGTTTTCTTGATTCGCCTAGGCGAACGCCTCTAAATCCGAGTTCGTTTGTAAGGAAAGCGATCGTTTGAATTTCAAATTCTCGATTGGCAGCGCCGTCTCGCGACAACTCGATTAAGTTCAGGTAACGGTGATCGATAGTTTTCAAACGGCTCCGGCAACGTTCTTTAACGAGCGTAACGTCGCTTCTCTCCGAACTCCGCTTTGGCGGCTGATACGAAACGTCAAGTTTTTCTATTTTATCGGTTATGCGATACGCACTTCCGCTCTCAATCACCGTTAAACCAATATTAACGAAACCTTTAATATCGTCTTCAACGCATTCATTTGTTTCGTCAAAACCTTGGCTCGCTAAAAACTTGCAAACGTCGTCGACTGTTTTTGCGGAAGAACCGTTCAAATATTCAATAATAAGCGCGCGACGATTTCTTACATATTTTTTGTCCGGCGTTTTGGTCGCAAGCATTTCTTTTAAAACAATTTTACTTGTCTTTCCGCGCGACGAATAACCGGCAAGCTGTCGTAATCGTCGCCGTCCTTCTTCTGTCGCGCGATACGCTTCGAGGTCGACTTCATACTCGCGATTTAAATAAGATTCTGTATAGAACCTTTTATTCTTTTCGGCAAGTTTAATCTTGACAAGCCAACCGCCTATCATTCTTGCGTATTTATCGGCGGTTCCTTCTAAAACGCTCTTATCGACATCGATAGCGTTGCAAGCGTAAGCGAAATAATTTTGCGGCACGGTGGTAAAACCGGCTTCGCCGACGAATCCTAAACGACTCCCAATTTCAAATTTTGTCATACCGTCCGAGTCGGCTAAGAGCGATAAGACTCTTACGACCGGTGGACACGAAAGAAACATCGAAATCAAAAGGTTTCTTTCTTCGAGGCTTCCTTCCGCCGTTTCGTAGTATCTTTTTCCCGTTTCGCTTAACGCGCAAGTATCTGTCGCGGCACAATAGTCCAACATCCCGATCGAAACGGCTAAGCGCAGAAAACATTCCGCAGGCCAATCGCCTTGATACGGTTTAGATTCGCCCGTCGATTCAAATTTCTTTTGCGCGACCAAGACGGCTTGAATTAATCCGCTGCACGCCGCGTTGCCTCGTCCGCGAGCGGCGACGCGCTTTTGCGCTTCGGATTCCGCGATTCCAAACATTTCGATATTTTCGCGAACGGTAAGTTGCGTTGTGGAAGAATCGCCTTTTCCTTTCAACATTCCGTATTCATACGTAAGTTCGCCGGGTTGCGCAAGCGCGTCGAGAAGCGCTTTTTTCCCGCAACGTTCGGGAACGTATCTGGGAATCGCATACTCTTTCAAATATCGATGAGTTTCCGAATCGCGAACGAAAATCGCCGCAATTCTTTTAAGCGCGGCAATTTCGCCGGAATCCTGAACCCAGCCAAAAGTTCTGTCGGACATTTGAGATTAGTAATTCGTTACGAGGATTTCGGTAGTTTTATTGCGTCTTGCCGTAGAACGGTAATTGCTATTGTCGTAATTGCCGCTAATGTAATGAACGTTATATTTTCGCATCCACTCCGCAAGAATTTCGTTGATTTCGCCTTTATGTTCGACAACGTTCGATAAGGCGAACTTAATTTTCCGCGCGTTAAGCGAATCTAAAAGTTCGAAGAGAATCAAGTCGTCATCCAACGTCCAACCTTCGAACCCGCGTTTACCGTCGTTATATGAACCGAGCGCTATTCGGTAGGGCGGGTCGGCGTACAAAAAATCTCTTCTCGTTAAAAAAGAACAGTCGTAAACTTTGAAATTCTGGGCGGCGAAATTAAATTGTGAAATATTTTTATGAAACTTAATTAAGTTATTTCGCATTACGGGATTGAACGAGCTACGTTCGCGACCGAACGGATTATTGTATTCGTGCTTCGAATTGAATCTAAACTGATAATTAAAACTAAAACAAACGAGAACGTATAAATCAAGAGGTTGTCGCGTTTCATTGTAATGTTTCCGTAACGCGAGGTATCCCTCTTGATTCGTTTGAGTTAATCCATATTTGCGAATTACGTCGTCGATATAGTTCAGAAGTTCGTCGACGGCAAGTTTTTGAAACGCTCTGTAAATATCGATAACGTGATAGTTAATGTCGTTACAATAGACGCTCTTCGCTTTTACATTTGCGGAAACGTCAAGTCCGCCGCAGAATAAGTCGACAAAACGTTCTATTTTCGAAGGGAACCTTTCGAAAATCTGAGGTAATATTCGATATTTTCCGCCGATATAATTAAGCGGCGATTTGTCGTAAAATTCAGTTTTAATCATAATTACCTTTCGATGAAGAAAAGCAATTCTTTTAATCCTTCGGTATTGTTCGGAATTTTATTTTTATATCGACGATAATCAAATTCAAAAAGTTGAAACGTTTTTGCTTTTCCGTGTTTCTTTAATAATTCCGACATTTCTTCCTTCGTTATCAATCCTTCCGTGTTATAGCTAACGAGGATATATCTAACGTCAAGTTTAGAAAAAAGATCGTCGAATCCAGCTAACGCTTTGATTCTATTACAGTAAATTGACTTTTCTTTTGAGTATTCGCGCATTCCCGTAACGCCTTTAATTATCGGATAGTCGTATCTCGCAAGCGTTTCAAGGATGTGATAATTGGGAAGGTATTGTCGCCCGTTATAGGGCGGGTCGATATAAGCCAAGTCGGCTTGAATTGTTTTTGCTAATTCGTTTGCATCGCGACAGTAAACAATATTTTCCGCTCCGTTATCGATAATCGTCGGCGGTTCCAGGCGGAGCGGATTATACGTTCGGCTATCCCAGTGTTTGAGATACGCGCCGTATGTTCCGGTTATATTGCTAATCGAGGGCGTGGCCAGAATTAACGAGCATAAGAGATAGTAATATTCGTCTTCTGTAATTTTTTCTTCGCATCGCCATTGTTCGATAGCGACGCGAGCGTAATCTAAACGCAATGCGTTGTCGCATTGAAAATACATTCTCGAGCAATCGCCGTAAGGGCTATAATTGCGGAGAATGAAACTCCGCGACTCGGCGACTGCGTCGTAATCAATTGTCAAATTGTTAAGACAATCAAACGGATTAAACCCTAAACCTAAAAAAATCGGCGGTTTGTTAAGCGGCAATGTTCCGCGAATAATCGCGTAAGAGAAACGGAGCGCGTCGTTTGCGAAAACGCGGTATCCTTGTTTTTTAAAATTCGTTGCGACAACGCCGCTTCCGGAAAAAAGGTCGACAACCGTTTCAATACTCTTGGAGCAATTGGAAACGACGCCGTTGATTTTGTCAAGTAGGAGACTTTTACCGCCAATATATCGCATTGAAGATATGCCCAAAACAGTATCAAAGCAAGGCTCCGACGCCATCTACTGCATTGTGTTTATTATACGTCAAAATTACCGGAGGTCAAGGAGCGGGACGAAAATATACACGACGACGATTAACGAAGGCGACACTTGGAACTTTAAGTTCTAACGGTCGCGCCGGTTTTAACGCCGTTCAACAAAAGAACGCGGCGCCGATTCGGGTTCGAGTCGGCGCCGCGTTCGGCGTTTCTTGCGGGAGCTAAAAAACGCTTAAAGCGCTTTCAGCTCTTGGATTTCGACGTTGCGGAAGTCGATCGGGTAGTCGTGTTCCTGCAGGAGAATCGGGCTCGACGCGGCGGTTCCGAACGTCGCTTGTTTCTTGTACTTGCTTTCCGCTTTCGCCGCCGCCCAAGCGTCGTCGCCGACGGTAAACGCCAAGACGCGCTCGCCGTCGAGCCAATGTTCGACGCTGTTTTCAAAGACGATAATCTTGCCCTTGCGGAACTCGCCGCTCGGCGCGTCGTCGGTCGGAGCCGGGTAAGAGGCCGCCGACTTCGTTTCCGACGCCGGGAAAACGTCGAACAACGACGCGACGCGGCGCTTCGCGATCTTGCCGTCTTCGACGTTCGCGTCGTCTTGAATTTGGTACTCGAGCCCGACCCAGCCCTTGCCGTTCGGCTGCTCGATCTTGTACTTGACGCCGCTGTTGCAAGCGCGCCCGAACCGCCATTCGAACGAAAAGACGTAATTCGCAAAGCGTTCTTTCGTCAAGAGATCGCCGCCGTTCGCCGGGTCGACCATTCGGAGAAGACCGTCTTCGACGCGCCAACCGGAGCCCGGAGCGCCGCCCGTTTCGTTCGTCCAACCGTCAAGGTTTTCGCCGTTGAAAAGGGCGCGTTTCGGCCCGACCGCGACTTGACGACCGCCGATTTCAAGCGTTTCGACGTCGGCGGCGACGTCCGATTTCGGCGCGTCGGCGGGCGCGGCGGTCGGAGTCGGTTCGCCGAGGAGCGTCGAACCCTCCGGAACGACGACGAAATTTTTCGACTCGCCGCCGCAACCGCAAAACGCCGCCAAAAGCGCGAGCGAAGCGAACGAGCCGGAACGGAAAAGGAACGAAAACGCGCGATGATTCATCGGATTGTCCTTAAAATAAGCGCGACCGTTAACGTCGACGCTCGACGGAGCGGGAACGACGAAAACGGGCGGCAAGATAGGGGAACGGGTAAAAGAAGAACGGAGGGGGAAAAACGCGAAAACGCGAAAAACGCCGCGTCGGGTGAAAGCGCGTCGCTTTTCGCGTTAAAATCGGCGCCGCCGTCGCGACCGTTAAAGTCGGCGGCGGCTTAACGATTTAAACGTTGGGTGAAATTACAGTTTTTCGCTGCAGAGCCATTCGAACGTCGTTTGAACGCGAATTTTTTGCTCCGGAGAAAGGGTCAAAATGCGGACGTTGCCGTCGGCTTTCGGCGTCAAACGGGTGAGGCCCTTTTCGTCGACCGAAACGACGCCCGGTTCCGAAACGCCGAAGTACCCGCGATCCGGGCGCGCGGCGTAAAGAATCGAGGTCAAGTCCCAAGTGCATTGTTCGTTGTCGAGTCCGCGATAGTCGATATACGCCTTTTTGAGCGGGTGATTCGCGACGTATTCGTAATCGTTCTTCATCGTCGCCGGCGTCATTTTGATTTGGAGACCGACTTCGAAACCGGACGCGACGATCGGCGTCGGCCATTCGGCGAAGAAGCGTTGCGCGGCCGGGAGGTCGATGATAATGTTGTATTCGCGGTGATTTTTCATTTGGTTAATGAAATCTTCCGAGTGGCCCGCCATTTCGTTCGTGAACGCGCCGGCCATCGTCGAAACGTACTTCACCTTTTTGATCGCGAGTTCGCGACCGTCGAGCGGCGAAAATTCGTCGCCTTTGGTGTCGAGGAGGCGAACCAAGTTCGTCGAAGCGCCGACTTGCGCGATAACGACGGAGCCGTCCGGTTGCGACGCGAGCGTCTTGCGCAGGAGCTTAACGGAGTCGTAATATTCGGTTTTGTCTTCCGCGAGGTTGAAGAACGGGAACATCGGCGAGCCGTCTTCGGTCTTCGCTTCGAGCGCGGAGCGGGTGAACTTGCCGTCGAACGCTTCGACGCCGCTGTCCTTCACCGCGCCGATCGGAACGTTCGGATTGCCGTAGAACGTGTTGACCAGTTGGCAATACGGCGCCGCGTATTTGTTGTCTTTGGTGATCGTCAGCGCGAGGAACTCGATTTCGCCGCGTTTTTCGAGGTTGTGAATCATCGCCAACGCGAACACGTCGTCGATGTCGTTCCCCATATCGGTGTCGTAAATCAGTTTGACCGGCTCTTTAGCTTCGACGGACGGAAGAACGGTCGCGGAGACGCCGCCGACGAGCGCGACGCCGAGGAACAATTTTAAAAGGGCGAACGATTTTTTCAACGGAGGAACCTTTCGTCAAGTAGGGGGAAAGGAGGAAAGCCGCCGCGCGTTCGAACTCGAACGACGAACCGACGCCAAAACGGCGAACGCCGAGCGTCGAGGGGCGGAAAATCAAACCAACGACGTATAATATAACGGAACGGCGCCGAAAAATCTAGCGCCGTCGCGATTTTTTGCGATTTTTTCGCGAAATTTTCCCCATTCGCGCCCGCCGTCCGTCGCGAAACGACGCTTCGAGGAAAACGTTCGTTTCGCTAAAGCGGGCGGTTGGGCAAAAAAAAAGGGAAAATGGGGCGAAGAGGGAAATCGACTCAAGATTTCGTCGTTTGCTCGACTTCGACCTCGACCTTGGCGCCGACGTCGAACGTTTCTTCGTTTTTGCCGGATTTAACGGTAATGCGGAGGTCGGTCGTGTCGGCTTTCTTGTATTTCGGGTCAATTTCTTCGACGGTGCGTTCCTCTTCGGCGACTTTCGCGCTCCATTCGGCGGCCGCGGCGGCGTCGGACGGAACCGGGACGTTCTTGCGCGTTTCGCTTTCGGAAGTCGTCGTTTTGTAAACGACGACGGCGAATTCGCCTTCCGGCGCGCCCTTATATTTCCCGTGCGTTTGAATAACGCAACGACCGTCGGCGTCGGTAACGCCGCCCGCGAGCCATTTGTAATTGAGGTCGTCCGGCTTCACCAGCTGAACGCTCGCGCCCTCGACCGGAGCGCCTTCTTGAACGATAACGATCGTCGTCGGTTGGAGTTTCGGCATATCGGGCGGCGTTTTTTGCCCCCCGCACCCGACGGCGAAAAGGAGCGAAGCGGCGAGCGTCGACGCGGCAAAAATCGAATGAAAACGCATAAAGCGACCTTTCGTTGAAATCGGTAAAGTAAAATAGCGAAGTAAGCTAAGGAAAGAAACGTAAGTAAAACGGCGAACGCGGCGATTCGAGGAAAGCCGCGCTCGTAAAGCAACGTTTAACGCCGCGACACGAGGAACGGTCGCGACGTTAAAGCGTTAAAAAGGAAAACGTCGGATTTTTTACGCGTTTTAACGTTAAAACCGTTAAAATTAGCGCGCTTTCAGCGTTAATATCGCTAAAACCGGCGTTATTGCGTGTCGGTTTCGCCGCCCGCCGGAGAACCGAGCGCGCCCCAAACGCCGAACGGCGACTTGCCGCTCGTAACGGCGTAAGAGTTCGGCGAACCGCAGTCGATCGTGTCCGAAATGAAACGGACGGAACCGTCGCCCATCCCGACGTTGACGCCGCCGGAGTGGTTGCTTTGCGGGGAGAAAACGCCCCAAGCCATATTTTCGATGTTCGGCCAAGTGTGAATGCAGCAAGGCGAGTTCGGCGGAAGAATCGTCGTGAACGCGGAGTTGACCGAGCGACCGTCCGTCCAAAGGAGCCCGCGCCAAGTGTCGGTGCCGGAGTTAAGTTGGGTCGGGTCGTCGGCGCGGCGCGACTCGGTGAGGCAGGCGGCCGGTTTCGCGCGACCGTCGTGCATCGAGCCGGTTTTGTAGACGCCGCCTTTCACCTTCGTCGAGCGGTTCGCGTCGCCGAGCATTTCGCTAATCGCGACGGTGTTGCTGAGACCGTCGGTGATGAACGACATCGGACGCCAACGGAGCGGCGCGAAGAAACCGCGACCGTCTTCTTGCGCGGCGGCGCCTTCGTCCCAGTCCGGACGGTTGTTGTGCCACATGCCGTCGCCGACGCTAATGCAAATGCTGTTGCGGCACATGTTTTGGTGCGGGGACGGTTGCGAGGAGCCGCCGTCGCTCGGGCAAAGGAGCGTCGAAATAAGCGAGGTGTACGGTTCAGCGCTGTGGAACGGCCAAGAGCCCGCGGCGACTTCTTTCGCGTGGGCGGAGATCGCGTCGTAACGCGGCGCTTGCTCCATATACGGCAGGAACGCGATGTTCGGGCTGCAGTAGCCGCTGTACGCCGCGCCGCCGAGTTGGTTGACGCTGAAATTGTGGAAGTTGAAACGCGACGCCGGGAGCATATTGTTGGCGTCGTGATAGTTGTGAATCGCGAGCAGGTATTGCTTCATATTGTTGGTGCATTGCATTCGACGGGCCGCTTCGCGCGCCGCTTGGACGGCGGGGAGGAGCAAGCCGATCAAAATGCCGATGATCGCGATCACGACCAACAGTTCGACCAACGTAAAACCGCGTTTTTGAGTCATTGCGTTCTCCTTAGATGATATATGTAACGAATAACGGGGGTTTGCGTTTGGAAAACGAAACGGAGGCGCGCAGCGTCGGGAGACGACGCGACGTTCGGAAACGTCCGCTTGCGACTTCGCGTCGGATAACCGCGACGAAGCGCCGTCTATTGTAAACGACTCGAGCGAAAAAAGCAAGGAAGCGCCGTAGTTTTTTCGGAATTTTGCTAAAAAACGCAAAAAAACAAGAAAAAGACGCGCCGTCGAGGCTTTAACGCTCGACGGCGCGCAAGGAAACGGAACGCGAAACCGCCGAAAATAACGGTCGCGCCGATTTTAACGGGAAGCGGTCAAGGGGGCGATTCGCGGACGCCGTTTGTCGACGTCGCGCGAACTCCCTTATTAATATTAATGACAAAATCCGCTTGCCGGCGACGTTCAATCGCGGTCGTCGCGACGACGGAAGCCGCCGCGGTCGTTCCGGTCGTTGCGATTATTCCGGAAATTTCGGTCGTCGCGACGCATCCAACCGCCGCGCTCTTCGCGTTTGAATCCGCCTTCGCGGCGTTCGTTTCGGTTGAAATCGCGTTTGAATCCGCCGCGTTCGCCGTCTCGGTTGAAATCGCGTTTGAATCCGCCGTCGCGACGTTCGTTTCGGTCGAAATCGCGTTTGAATCCGCCTTCGCGTCGTTCTCCGTTGAAATCGCGTTTGAATCCGCCTTCGCGTCGTTCTCCGTTGAAATCGCGTTTGAATCCGCCGCGTTCTCCGTCTCGGTTGAAATCGCGTTTGAACCCGCCGTCTCGACGTTCGCCGTTGAAATCGCGTTTGAACCCGCCGCGTTCTCCGTCTCGGTTGAAGTCGCGTTTGAATCCGCCTTCGCGTCGTTCTCCGTTGAAGTCGCGTCGGAATCCGCCTTCGCGGCGTTCGTTTCGGTCGAAATCGCGTTTGAATCCGCCTTCGCGGCGTTCGTTTCGGTCGAAATCGCGTTTGAATCCGCCTTCGCGACGTTCTCCGTTGAAGTCGCGTCGGAATCCGCCGCCGTCGCGTCCGAACTCGCGAGCGCCCGCGCGGTACCCGCCGCCGGACGTCGCGCGACCGAACCGCTTGCCGCCGCGTTCGTTCCCTTGTTTCGACTCGAACGTTTGACGTTGTTGTTCTTTCAACGCTTTTTCGCGTTCTTCCTTGCGCTTAAGTCGTTTGACGCGAGACGTTTGGCGCAACGCCGACGCTTTCGGCGGATAGGCCGGAATCAACGCGTTCGGGCCGTCGCCGATCAGGTCTTCGCGTTTCGCGGCTTTGAGCGCCGACTTAACGTCGTGATAAAATTCCGGGTTGTAGTAATGGAGCAACGCCCGTTGAAGGCGGCGTTCGCGCAGGCCCCGCGGAACGTAAATTTGTTTCTCGGTGATCGGGTCGATTCCGGTATAATAAGCGCAGGTCGCCGGTTGGAACGGCGCCGGAATGAAGTCTTGAACTTGCTCCGGTTCGATTCCGTTATCGCGGAGATATTCGGCGACGGCGACCATCGCTTTGATCGTGCAGCCCGGGAAACCGGCGATCAAATACGGAACGAGATACTGTTCCTTACCCGCCGCTTCGGTCGCGTCGGCGAAGAGTTCGCAAAATTGCTCGTAATCGCCGATTTGCGGCTTGTTCATCAAGCGCAGAACGTCGTCGTCGACGTGTTCCGGCGCCGTTTTAAGATGACCGCCGACGTGATGCGTCGCCAACTCGCCGACGAACTCCGGCGAAAGGTTCGCCAAGTCGGTTCGGATTCCGGACGCGATGTAAACGCTTTTGACGCCTTCGGTTTCGCGCGCTTTTTTCATCAGCGAACGAATCGCGGTATGGTCGGCGTCGAGGTTCGGGCAAAGGGTCGGGCAGAGGCAGGACGAACGGACGCAACGTTCGCAAAGCGCGCGGTCTTTCCCGGCCATTCCGCGCATATTCGCCGTCGGAGCGCTCAAGTCGGCGACGACGAAATCGCCCCCGGCTTCCTCGGCGAGCGTTCGGATTTCCTTCAAAATCGACGCTTCGCTCCGGTTTTGAATAAATTTGCCTTGGTGCGCCGTGATCGCGCAGAACGAACAGCCGCCGAAACAGCCGCGGTGGCTCTGAACCGACGCGCGAACGACGTCGACCGCCGGAATCGGCTCGTCGTAAGACGGGTGCGGCTTGCGCGTGTACGGCAGGTCGTAAACGGCGTCCATCTCCTCCGTCGAGAGCGGGAAGGACGGCGGATTGACGACGATCGCTTCGTCGCCGTGTTCTTGGACGAGCGTTTTCGCGCGGTACGGGTTCAGGTTCTCGTAAGCGAGCTGCGTCATTTTGACGAAGCGCATTTTGCCCTTGTTCGAGTTTTCCTCGACCTCTTCGAAGCTCGGGAGGTGCGCGATCGTCGCCGACTCTTCCGGCAGGTCTTCGTTGCGACCGAGGCGGTAGACCGTCCCGCGAACGTCGCGAATCGAGCCGATCTCTTCGCCCGCGGCCAAACGGCGCAAGACTTCGAGGAGCGGACGCTCGCCCATCCCGTAAATTAGAAGGTCGCACTTCGAGTCGAGCGCGATCGAGCGGCGGACTTTATCGCTCCAATAATCGTAATGCGCGAGGCGGCGCAACGACGCTTCGACGCCGCCGGTCAGGATCGGAACGCCCGGGAACGCTTGGCGAGCGCGTTGGCAATAGGCGAGCGTCGCTCGATCGGGACGCTTGCCGATTTTGCCGCCCGGCGCGTAGGCGTCGTTGTTGCGGATTTTGCGGTTCGCCGTGTAATGGTTCAGCATCGAGTCCATATTCCCGGCGCTAACGCAAAACGCGACGCGCGGACGGCCGAAGCGGCGGAAGTCGACGACGTCGTTCCAGTCCGGTTGGCTCAAAACGGCGACGCGGAACCCGTCCGCTTCAACGACGCGAGCGAGAAGACCGGCGGCGAAACTCGGGTGGTCGACGTAAGCGTCGCCGGTGATGAAGACGACGTCGACTTCGTCCCAACCGCGTTCTTGCATTTCTTCGGCGGTCATAGGGAGCGGCGCCGGCGTTTGGACGTTGGGGCGATCGGCGCGCGCGGCGGCGTCGAACAGGAAGGGGGCGGGAGATGCGCTCATTGTAATCGTTATAATCGTTTCATTTTTGGTCGTCTCGAAACGCTCTCGAAAACGCGAAAGCGGCGGCGCGTCGGCTCGAACGGTCGACGGCGAGACGAGGAGGAGAGAGGGGGCGCGCTAAGTATGCGCCGACGGCAAAATTTTTTTTATTTTCGCATATTGTCGCCGTTTATCAAGCGCCGCCGACCGAATTTTTGGCGCTTTTCCGCCGAATTTTCGACGAGAAAGAAGCGAACAAAGACAATAAAGCGGAATATTCGGGAGAATCGTTAAAATTGTCAAGCATTTCCGGCGTTTGCAAGGCGGCGCGATTCGACGGGACGCGTCAAGAAACAAAAAACCCTTGACGGCGGCGTTCGACAATCTAAGCGGGCAGCCCGAAAAACAAATGCGGCAACCTTGAAAGTCGAAACGCCGACGACTTGAATTTCGACGAGGCGGCGCAGTGGCCGGCGCGTCGCGCAAGACGTTACGCGAAAACGACTTTCGATCGTTTAAGGCGCCATCGGGCAAAGTTGTAGGCTCCCCCGGAAAGCAACGGTCGAACGCCCTCCGTCAAGGGCGACTTTATGATAACACGTCGTCGAGAAACCGCAAGGGGACGTCCGCGAAAAAGCGCCATTTAGTCGGCGTTTTCGGCGCAAACGCTAAATTCGGGTAATTTGTCGCGTCGCCGGAGGAAAAAAGGACGGGTTAAGCGTTTCGGAGGATTGAAATCGCGTTTGTTTTCGAAATCGGCGCTTGGCGACGGCTGGTTTGAAACGCGAGACGAAAAAGCGTAAAGAAATGGAAACGCGCTAGTTAAGGAGTCGACGAAGAGGGACGGCGAGAAAAAAAGAGCGGTCGCGACGTAAAACGGTGAAAAACGTCGCGACCGCTCGGGAAGCGCGTCGTTTGGGGAAAACCCGCTCGACGCGGCGTTCGGTTGGGTCGCGACGAGCGTTAAACTCGACGCGACCGTTAAGGTTGAACCGCTCAATAGGTCGGAGCGGCCGGTTTTTTCGCCGAGCGAACCGGAGCGGCGGCGCCGTAAGGACGCGTTTGCGGAGCTTGGGCGGTTCGCGTCGTCGGGCGAGCTTGCGGAGCTTGAGCGGTTTGCGTCGTCGGGCGAGCTTGCGGGGCTTGGGCGGTTTGCGCCGTCGGACGAGCTTGCGGGGCTTGGGCGGTTTGCGCCGTCGGGCGAGCTTGCGTCGGATTGTACGGCGTTTGCGCGGCGGCGTTTTGCGCCGGTTGGGCGGCTTGCGCCGAATACGGAGCGTTCGTCGAGGCGGTTTGCGCAATTTGGGCGGTTCCAAGGTCTTGGAGAATCGCCGGAATTTGACCGGTCGTCTCAAAGGCGCGGACGGCTTTTTGCGCTTCGGCCAACGCGATTTCGGCGGTCATTCCCTTATTTTTTCGTTGAAGCTCTTGGGCGACGGAGCGGACGAGATCGTTGGCGTCCATCGTTTCGCCGTCGTATTGTTGAACGTCGCGCAGGTTGGCGTCGGCGACGGCGAGCGCGCGTTCGGCTTTCGCCTCTTCGATTTGACGTTGGGCCTTGCGCATCTTTTGTTGCGCCAACGCGATCTTGCGAACGCTCGCTTCGCCGGAGCGTTGCGGAACGACGATGATGACCGGGCGCAGGTCGCAGGCGAGTTCGAGTCGCTTCTTTTTCGGACGGAGCGCGGTCGATTCCGGGTCGGGAATGTCGACGACGACCGTGTAGGCGCGGTACTTCGAGCGACCGTCTTCGCCGTTGACGAGTTTGCCGCCGTATTTTTTCATAATCTGATCGATTTTCGGGTTCAGCTCGATTTGACCGTTCGCTTGCTCGACGCCGTAGGAGTCGAAGGAACCGATCGTAACGAAGCTGCAGTCGCGGTCGTGAAACTCCCAAGCCTCGACGCCGGCTTTGCGGAGCGCTTCGCAGAGAGCGGCGGCGCGGAGCCCGGCGTATCGCAGGCGGCTCTTCATTTCGTCGGTTTTCGGGCCCTGCGTGTTTTTGTACATCGCGACGTCGCCGGAGAAGGTCGCGATTCGAACGGTGTACAGCTTATCGTTGTTCAAGAGGCTGTATTTGCCGTCGGAGTTCAGTTTTTCGACGTAAGAGTCGACGATTCCTTTTTGGCTGAAAAATTCCTTCGGCAGGAGCGGGTTCGGCACCGCGAACGCGCCGCCCATCGGGCCGTACCCGGCGTATTTTTGATTCTTGCGCGCCATTTCTTGGTATTTTTGCGCGAGAGCTTTGCTCGCCGGGTCGTCTTTGAGCGATTCCGGTTGGCAACGTCGCAGACGTTCGAGCGTTTTTTGCAGTTCGAGGTCGTCGGCGACCGGGTAACCGCCGACGAGAACCGCGTATTCGACGCTTTGCGCCGTTTGATAGTGGAAGTTTTTCGCCGCGTCGACTTCAGCCGAGAACGCGTCGAGGTTGGCGCTCGGGTCGAATTTGAAGACGAACGCTTCCAATTTATACGCCTTGCGGAGTTCGTAGGCGAGTTTCTTCGCGCGGTACGCCGCTTTCTCGTCGGAGAACTTCGCCGCCATCGCGAGCCAGTTCCCGTCCGAGTCTTTCAGGAAGTAGTCTTTCTTCGGATCGGCTTCGACTTTGGCGGCTTTTCCCATTTGCGGGAAAGAAAATTGCCCGAAACCGACTTCCGCGCCGCCGCAGACTATTGCAAGGAACAGAATATATTTTAAACTGGAACGAAACGGTTGCATAAGACGCCTTGAGGGGTTGCGTCGCGCCGTCGAAAGCCGCCCTCCTTGGCGCGCCTCGACGAAACGACTGAACGAACTCGATCGAAAAGCGAAAACGACCGCTTGACTCGACCGATTTTAACGTTTTTTCGCTCCGCCGCGCCGATTCGCCTCCTTGCGAAAGAGCGGGGTTAGCGAAAATGCCGATTTTAACGCCGACGCAACGCCGCGTCGACCGGACGAGTCGAACAAATCGCGTATTTAACGTATCGGATGAAACGACGTCGCGCTTTAATACTGTTTTAGCGATAATTCCGATTTTGCGGCCCGGCGACGGCGGCGAGTCGGCGTTTTTCGAGGAATAACGGGCGTCCGGACGCGAAAATTTTTTGAAAATAACGATTTTGAGGAGTCGCGTATGAGCGAACCGCTCTTTCCGCCGTTGAAAATAGGCAAATTGCACCTGGGAACGCCGATTATTCAGGCGCCTCTTTCCGGATATTCGGACGCGCCGATGCGGCGGTTGGCGCGCAAGTTCGGGGCGTCGTTCGCGCTCTGCGAGGTGTTTCTCGACCAATTCATCTTAAACGTTTCGAAAAAGAGTAAATCGCGACTTTATTTGGCGACCCGCGACTCCGACAAGCCGTCCGGCGCGCAGTTGATGGGCTCGTCGTCGGACGAATTCGTCCCGGCGGCGCTGAAATTGCTCGAATTCGGGTTCGACTTGATCGATTTGAACTTCGCTTGCCCGGTGCGGAAGGTCGTCGGGAAGAGTCGCGGCGGTTTTTTAATGTCGGAGCCGGAGCGGGCGGTCGAGATCGCGCGACGGGTGCGGGAGGCGGTTCCGGCGGACGTTCCGGTAACGGCGAAATTGCGGCGCGGTTTCGACGATTCGCCGAAGAGTCGCGAGTCGTTTTTCGGGCTGCTCGACGGCTTGCTCGACGTCGGCGTCGACGGCGTCGCGATACACGGGCGAACCGTTTTGGAGCGTTACACCGGCGTCGCGAATTGGGATTTCTTGCGCGAAGTTAAGGAATACGTCGCAATTAAGCGCAATCGTCCCGATTTTACCGTTCTCGGGTGCGGCGACCTCTTCGACGAGGCGACGATCGTTCGGCGAATGCGGGAAAGCGGCGTCGACGGCGTCGCGCTGGCTCGCGGAATCATCGGGAACCCTTGGCTCTTCGAGCGGGCCAAGGCGGCGGTCGAAGGGCGTCCGATCCCGGCGCCGCCGACGTTGGCGGAGCAAAAGGCGACGATCGCGGAACATTTTAGCGCCGCGCTCGAACTGTACGGCGAACGGCGAACCGCGACCGAGATGCGCAAGTTCGGCGTCGCTTACGCGAAACTTCACCCGAAGACCGAAGAAGTCCGGCTGGCGTTCGCGACGTGCAAAAGAGCGTCGCGCTGGTTCGAAATTTTGGACGAGTTTTATCGGGATTAACGCTTTTGTTGATTTTAGCGGCCGGGCGATTCGGTCGCGGCGGTTGAGCCGACGTTGAAAAACGTCGGGTCGTCGAACGCCCGAAGAGAAAACCGAGTTCGCCCCTTGTCGCTTGCGAGCGTCGGCGGAGGCGGACGATTGACGTCGAGCGCTTTGCGGAGCGCGAAAGGAGACGAAAAAGATGCGTTGGAAGTCCTTATTAATATTAATGGCAAATTGCGCGTTGGCGACCGCCGCCGGAGCGTTCGAAACGACGGCGTCGACGGCGGGCGTCGAAACGGGAAACGCGGCGGCTGCGAGCGCCGGTTTTGCTGGATTCAACGGTTTTAACGGCGTCGGAAACGAGGGCGGCGGCGACAACGGCGGCACGGTCGTCGACGTCGACTCTCCGAGCGCGGCGCGGGCCCGCTGGAACGCGCTCGATTTCGGCGTCGTCGCGAGCGAAACGGTCGACTCGACCGCGGCGTTGCAACGGGCGTTGAACGTCGCCGGGGAAGCGGGCGGGGGCGTCGTCGAACTTCCCGCCGGGCGCTTTCGGTTCGACGGAACGCTGACGATTCCGACCGGGGTAACGCTCGCCGGAACGTACCGCGTCGCGCCGTCGGTCGTCGAGAAAGACGAGAAGCCGACCGGAACGACCCTCTTGACGTATGCGAACCGCGGGAAACCGGACGCCGCGCCCTTTATCGAGTTAAAGGGGCCTAACTCCGCGCTCGTCGGCGTCGTCGTTACCTATCCGGAATGGCGCCAAACGGACGTTCCGCCGGTTCCGTACCCGCCTTGCGTCGCGTCGGAAAACTCGACCGCCGTCGCCGTCGTCGACTGCTGTTTGCTGAACCCTTACGAAGGGATTCGCTTGCATTTGGCGCATCGGCACTTGGTTCGGAACGTTACCGGATACCCGATCAAGCGCGGGCTTTACGTTGACGAGTGTTACGATATTGGAAGAATCGAAAATATTCATTTTTGGCCGTTCGGTTTGATTTACAAGCCGGACGACCCGTTTTGCGAATGGATTAATATTAATGGCGTCGCGTTCGAATTTGCGCGAACCGACTGGCATTACGTAACGAATACGTTTTGCTTCGGGTACGGTCGCGGCTACTCCTTTATCGACGCCGGAAAAGGCGGGGCGAACGGGAACTTTTTAGGGATCGGCGCCGACTCTTGCCGCCGCGCGGTCGTTGTCGACCAATCGCAAAAACAGGGGCTTTTGATAACGAACGGCGAGTTCGTCGGGCGTTGGACGAGCGAAGATTCGGTCTGTTTGGAGATCGGCGAGAAGAACGAAGGCGCCGTGATGTTGACGAACTGCGCCTTTTGGGGGCCGGTCAAAACTTGCGTCCTTTCGAACCAACCGCTCGGACGGGTAACGCTTAACTCTTGCGTTTTCGTTAATTGGGACGAAGTTCATTCGGCGAAGGCGAAGAACGGCGCGCCCGCGATTCAAATCGACGCCGGTCGCGCGACCGTTCAAGGCTGTTCGTTCGAAAAGTCCGGGACGCACGTCCTCGTTTCGGAGAAAGCGGCGAACGTCGTCGCGGTCGGGAATCAAGCGCCGGGCGGTTTTCGGTTGATCGGGCCGAAGTCGGCGGCGAAGGTTCAAACGGCGGCGAACGAACTCGACCCAATGGAGGCGGAGCCGGACGCGAAGGAAAATTATCGGTTCGCGCTCGGAACGACGAACGACGCCCGCTTCGTCGACGGTTGGTTCAACGCCGAAAAGGACGGCGAAGGCCGAACGTTCCGTTGGTCGAGCGGCGAATCGCGGCTGACGCTTCCGGTCGTTCCGGGGCGGCGGTATCGCGTCGCGGTCGAACTGGACGCTCCGGCGGACGCGGTTTCGGCGTTGGAATCGGAAAAAACGGAAAATTCGGAAAAGTCGGCGGAAGTCGGGCTCTTTTGCGAAGGCGTTAAAGTCGGCGAAATCGTTTGCGGCGCCAACCGAATCGAGTTCGAAACGGACGTTCCGGCCGACGTCGACGAACTGACGCTCGCCGTCCGATGCCGCGCTTGGATTCCGGCGGAGGTTCGCGAAGGCTCCGACGACCCGCGCAAGCTCGGCGTTTGCGGGTTCGCCGTCGAAGCGAAGGCGGTCGAAAGCGCCGTCGAAAAGACGTTCGACGCGAATTTCGGCGTTTGGCGCGACGCGAACGCGACGGAAAACGACGTTGAAAAGCGTTGAACGTTTTGAAGAATAAAAACGTTGAAAACGAACGCAAACGGCGCGTCGAGCGGGAAAACTCGGCGCGCCGTTCGCGTTAACGTCGCGGAAACGGGCGACTAATGAATTTTTTTGAGGAACCAACAGCCGGCGATTCCGAGCGCGACGTTGCCCGTCCAAGCGAAAATCGGCGAAACGGCTCCGCTCTTCGCGCCTTCGAGCCCGAACATAAAAAGGGGATAATAAATCGCCAAAATCGGTAAAAAACAAGAGAAAAAAGCGGCGGTAACGTCCGATTTGTTGAACCAAATCGCGAACGGCGCCCCGACCCAAGCGAAGAAAAAGCAAGAAAAACCGGACGCCCAAACGCGCGGAACGATCAAACGATAACGATTCTCTTTGTCGGCGACGCGCTCTTCAAAGTCGACCCGTTCTTTCCAAATCGGATGCGACGTTTCTTGGAGGTCGCCGCGAAGAAACGCGAAAATCGCCGTCGACGCGAGCTTGCGCCGGTTGCCTTCGCGCTCCGCGGCCAAATCGGCCAACGCCTCTTTAATTTTCGCCGCCGACGGGTCGACGCGATACGCCGAACGGAAAATTTCGTTCAGCGGCAACGTTAACACGAACTTTTTAGAAAATTGCATCTCGTAATTTTTGGCGTAAAACTCCGTGTTGTAGAGATGCACGTGGATAAGCGCGGCTTCGTAATCGACCTTGATGCGCGCCGTTTCGCCAAAACCGGTGAACGCGCCGCCTTTCGCGGTGAAAATCGGGGAGATCAGCAGGTCGTCCTCGTTGACGTCGGAGACTTCGATCACGTAATCGCCGTCGTAAGTCGCGAATCGCTTTTCCGCGCGAAGTTGGGAGAGCATCGTCGTCTCGAACTTTTTAAGAAGCGTGCGCGTCATCTGTTGGCGGCTCCAAGAGATCGACAGGTCGTTGAGCCAAACGCTCGACAAACTGACGAAAAACATAAAAATCCAAATCGGGAAAAGAACGCGCCAAGGAGCGATGCCCAACGCCTTCAACGCGATAATTTCGTTGTTTCCCGCCATTCGCGAAAAGAAAAAAGTAACGGAAATAAGCGCCGCGATCGGAAGCGTTTTCGATAAAATATCCGGAAGCATATAAGGCGTCATCAACAGCGGAAGCGTCAACGGCAGTCCGCGTTTGAGCGACGTTTCGACGACGGAAAAGAAAATAAGCCCGAACGTCGCCGCGGCGAGGGCGATAAAGAAAATCTTTAACGTTTGGAAAAAAGCGTAACGCGAAAAAAGTTTCATCGTTATTTTTGGCTCGTTAAGGGCTAAATTGTGGAAAAAGCTGCGTCGGGAAAAGATTTATCGGGGGGCGTCGCGGCGTTCGACGAACGGTTCGACGTGAATCGTCGTTTCGACGATCGCCGGAACGCGAGCGCGAATCTCCGCGGCGAGTTCGTGCGACAGGCGGTGCGCGTCGCGAACGGTCGTTTCGGGATCGACGCGAACGTGCAGGTGCGCGGCGTAAAGGGAGCCGCCGAGCGGGCGCGTTCGGATTTTGTGCGGAAACTGAATCGCGGCGTTTTCCAGCGCGATTTTACGAACGGCTTCGACGATTTGTTCGTCGGCGCCCGCGTCGCAAAGGGTCGCGACGGTCGGTCGGGCGATTTCGAACGCCGTTTTGAGGATCATAAACGCGACGACGATCGCGCCGACCGGGTCGAGGAAGGCGAAATTCGGGCCGAACGCGAGGACGCCGGCGAGCGCGAGCGCGGTCGGAATCGAACTGAGCGCGTCGCTTCGATGGTGCCAAGCGTTCGCGACGACCGCCGACGAGCGCGTTTTCCGTCCGACCGCGAGGGTCGCGCGGTAAAGCGTCTCTTTCGAGAAGATCGAAAGAAGAGCGACGCCGAGCGCGCAAACGAGCGCCGAACGTCGGAGCGGTTCGGAAGAGCCGTCGAGCGTCGCGCCGATTTTCGCAACCGAGGAACGGAGGAGTTCGACGGAGACGAACGCGAGGGCGAGCGCGACAAAAAGCGTCGCGAGCGATTCAATTTTCGCGTGTCCGTTCGGGTGGCTTTCGTCCGCCGGACGCGTCCAAATTCGAGCGCCGACGAAAACGATCGCGTCGGTCGCCAAATCGGAAAGACTGTGCAAACCGTCGGCGACGAGCGCGGTCGACCCGCCGAGAACGCCGACGCCGGTCTTCAGGGCCGTCAGCGCAAGGTTGAGGAAAGCGCCGACGATCGTAACGCGGGAAATCGCCGTCAAATTTTCGTCGGTTTCGGCGGGGGCGATCGTCTTCATCGAACGGCCTCGACAAGGTCGGGAAAAGGGAAACGAAGGAAAAACGGCGGTCGAACGACGGCGCATTAATAATATTGACAAAAACGAAAACAAACGGCGTTTCGTTCGGGAAAACGAGCGGTAAGAAACGGCGTTCCTTACGTTGCGAAAAGGGAACTCGTCTTTATTATTTTAGAAGAGCGGGCGGCAAGGTCAAGAGCGTTTTTGCGGGTTGCGCGCTTTTTTCTTTTTTTGTCGCTTTTTTTGCGGCGAAGAATGAGAAATTGGGCGCTTGCGGTAGAACGGGCAAGAAACGCCGCGCCGCCGACTTCGACGAATCGGAGTCGGCGGCGCGAACGCGTTCGACGATCGCGTCGAACCGGCGAGTATCGGCCGTTAAGATTAACGTTCCGTCGAGACGCCGACGAAACGAGGCGCGGCGCGACGAGGCGGCGCGGTCGTCAAAGACTCGGCGGCTTGAGAACGCGTCGAGAAACGCGAACTTTGGCGGCGCGTCGACAAACGATTCGCTTCTCGAACGGCGGCGGCGAGGAACGGGTCGGCGTCGACTTCGTTGGAATCGTTAGATTCCGCAAAATCGGTTTTCGACTCGACGAGCGCGGCGTCGGTCAAGGCGGCGTTCGAGTACGTCGGGTTCGTCGCGGCGAACGTCGCGGCGTTTTCCGAGGATTCCGGAAGCTCGACGCGAACGTGCGGGAGGACGCCGACGCCGCCGTAAGCGAACCCGTTCGGCGAGTAAAATTTTTCGGTCGTCAAACGCAAGCCCGCGATCGGTTTCGCCGTTTGCGTCGGACAGGAAAGCTGAACGATCGCTTGAACGGTGCCTTTGCCGTAACTTTGCGTTCCGACGACGACGGCGCGTCCGTTTTCCTTCATCGCGCCGGCGAAAATTTCCGACGCGCTCGCGCTGTTTTCGTCGACGAGCAACACCAACGGCGTCGAACAAAAACTCGTTCGAGTCGCCGAGTAGGAACGGTCGCCGCTCCGACCGCGCGTTTGAACGATCGTGCCGGAGTCGAGGAACAGGTCGGAAACGTCGATCGCTTCCTGCAGGAGTCCGCCCGGATTTTGGCGCAAGTCGACGACGAGCGACTCCATATGGAGGCGCGAAAGTTCGTCGATCGCCGCGATCATTTCGGTCGCCGTCGTTTTTTGGAAACAAACGACGCGGAAATAACCGATTCGGCCCGGCGCGTCGAGGAGACGAACGTCTTCGACGCTCGGAACGTCGATTTGACGGCGAATCGCGACGACGCGGCGGAGCGTTCCGTCGACCGGCGAACGAAGGGTCAGCGTCGCTCGTTGGCCGACTTCGCCCTGCAGGAGGGCGCCGATTTCCGCGCCGGTGAGGCCGTCGGTCGACTCTTCGTCGACGGCGACGATCTCGTCCCCGGCTTCGACGCCGCTTTCGCTCGCCGGACTGTTCGGAACGACGCGAACGACTCGAGCCGGGTCGTCCGTTTTCAACTCGACGCCGATTCCGACGAACCGTCCGTCGATCATCGAGAAAACGTCCTCGACCTGCACCGGGGTCAGGTGCGCCGAATACGCGTCGAGCGAACAAACGGCGGCGCAAAGGAACTCGGAAATCGTCGCGGTTTCGCGAACGCCGGTTTCCTCGCGGAGTCGCTTGGCCAACCAAAGGACGGCGCTTTTCAAGTCGGCGTCCGTTTCGAGCCGCCAACGCTTCGACGCGTCGCCGACTCGCGCCAACAACGCTTCGGCGCGTTCGCTCCGCTCGAACGGGAGACCGTTTTGCTCGTAAAACGGCTTGTGCGCGAACGCTTCGACGAGTCCGGCGAACCCGAACGCGAAGAGCGTCGCGGGCGTCGGACGGTCGACGTGATAATTGTCGATGTTGAGCGTCGTTTCGTCGAAGACGGCGAGAACGTCGTCGAGGTTCGCGCCGTCGGTCAACTCGACGAACGTCGCGTCTTGGTAACGCAATTCGAGTTCGCCGCGTCGACGGGCGAGCGCGAAGCGTTCTCGAAGCGTTTCGTCGTTCGGGAAGGAGCGCAACCCCTTTTCGAACCGTTTTTTCGCGTCGGCCCAACGCTCTTCGGCGAGGAGCGCGTCCCCTTCGGCGAGGGCGGCTTCGCGGGCGCCGTCGTTCAACGGGAGAGCGCGGCGCGTTTCCGTTTCGGCGTCGAGCGTTCGTTTGCGGTCGAGCAAATCGTCGAGCGAACGAAGGGGCGTCGGCGCCGAAAGCGCGTCGGCCGACGGTTCGTAAAACGGCGAATAACGCGACCGGCTCGTCGGAGGAATCGTCGGAGACGAATCCGAGGCGAACGTCGAGGACGTCGGCAAGGGCCCGCGCGAACGCGAACCCGAATCGGCGCTCGTCGTCGAAGGAACGCAAAACGCGCTCGCGGCGGCGACGGCGACCGTTAAAAGTTGGAGGAATTTTTGCATGTCTGTACCAAGCGGCCCGAAGACCGTCGGTTTGGTCGACTTTCGAAAGAGGCGTCCTGCCCAAACGTCGGCGCTTGCGCGTCGATTCCGACGTTTCCCGAAAATCGAAATGGAACTCCTTTTCAGTCGCCCTCCTGGCGAAGCTGCCGGTTGGAGAAAAAACTTTCTCGCGCTTTTCGACGCGACGAACAACGTCGACGCGTCGGCGACGAACGAAACCCGTTTCGGGCGCCGGTCGTCGCAAACCGCTTCCATGAAATTTGACGTTAAAATCGACAAAACGCGTAAAATCCGTTCCGGCGCGCGTCGAACCTGAACGTTTCTCGGCGGTCGGCAAAGGATACGTCGCGATTTTAACGGTTGTCTCGGAGAAACCAATTTTTCGCGTTTTGCGTCCGACAAGCGAACGCGGCGCGCCGTCTCGGCCCGACCTTGGGCGCGGACGGAGGTTTTTCCGCTTCCTAAATCGTGCTTTTTCTCCGACCGCGCTTAGGCGTTTGGCGAAATTTTAAAGAAACGGCGGAAATTTTCGGACGAACGAAATCGTTAGGCAAAGAGTAACGACGACGCCGAAAGAACGCTTTAGACGCTTTAGCGCGGTCGAAACGGTCGAAACGCCGCGCCGTCGAGAGAGCGAGGAACGCGCCTTAACGGCGAAGTAGAAAGGAGAGGGCGGGAACGAAAACGCTTCGTCGCGCGGTCTATTAATATATTAATGGCGAAACGAGGAAAAAAGCGGGCGAAAAACTCGAAAAAACGTCGGCGTTCGGACGCGCTTTCGACGTTCAAAACGGGCGGCGGCGCGGCGAAGCGAAGCGGAGAATCGAACGATTTGTTAAACTTTAACAATAATATTAGTTTTAATATTTGTAACGCGAAAACAAGAGGGGAAAAACGTCGGAAAAAGCGCGTTTTTAAGGTTCAAAACGGATTTTAAAAAAATTGGCGATTTTCCTGAAGCCCGCTTCGAGACTTTTCCGATACTACTACCGTCCTCGAAAAGGGCGAACAAATTTCCGACCGCGTTTCCGTTTTAAGACGGGCGTCGAGCGTTGAAATCCAAGTTCGTTCCGAATCGAATTGCGCTCAACGCGTTTCGTCCGCAAGACGAACCGCAAAAAAACGAAACGTTGAAAAGTCGCGAGACGACGTTTGCCGCGGAGTTTTGAATCGTGTTCAAAATCGACGCGCGCCGACGGCGTTCTTTCGAACGCGACGCTTCCTCAAAGGTCGCGTCGGAGAAAGCGCGTCGAAGCCGAAGCCGTTCATAATCGCCTCTCAAGGGATTGGCGGGAGGCGGCGGCAAATTTCGCGACGGTTCGACATTTCAGGTTAAAAAAGGAGTTTACCTATGAAAAATCGTTTGATGGCGTTTTGCTTCGCTTTGATTTCCGCGTGCGCGGTTTCGACCGCTTCCGCGCAAGACTGCGCTCCGTGCGCCGCGGCCGCCGGCCCGGACGTCTCCTGCGCGTCCTGCTGCGCGTCCTGCACCGGCGCTTCGTGCGAACTCTTCAGCGGGCTCCGCTCGCTCTTGGCGTGCCGTCCGTGCGCCGTCGTTGAATGCGCTCCGTCCTGCGCCGCGGCTCCGGCTCCGGTTTGCGGCCCGATCGTTTCGGCCAACCTGCCGAAATGCGACGTTCCGGAAGCGACCTGCGGCCCGGCGATTTGCGCTCCGGCTCCGGTTTGCGGCCCGATGTTCCCGTACCTGAAACCGTGCCTCTACAACGCGGTTCATCGTCCGGTCAACGGCGTTTGCAAAATCGTCCACGGCGTCTTCGACACCCTCGCGACGATCACCACCCCGACCAGCGACGCCGGCTTCTTCAAACCGGCTTACGTCTGCGGCGTTCCGTGCGCTTGCGGCGCCGGCGAACTCGGCTCTTGCTCGACCTGCGGCCCGGTCGAAACCGCTCCGGCTCCGGCTCCGTGCATGCCGGCCGTCCCGTCCTGCAACTGAGCGGACGAACGGAACGGAAGCAAGATTTGACGGTTCGGTCGACCAACGCGACTAAAACGGTCGCGACGATTTGAACCGTCGGATCGACGGGAACGCGCTTAACGGCGCCGCCCGACTTCCGAAACGAACTTAAAAGACGAACGCGTTCAAACGAACGCGTTCGTTTTTTTGCGTTTCTTGCTTTTTTCGGGGGACGGGGCGGAGTCGACTTTTTTCTTTTTGGCCGTTTTTCTGTTTGGGCTTTTTGGCTTTCTTGATTGTCTGGCCTTTTGGGGCCGTTCGAGCGGTTGGGCTTTTGTCGCGTTGTTTGCCTAGTCGACGCGTTTTCGCTATTTTGCGTCGTCGGCGTCGCTTGCTTGGGCGGACGCGGCGCCGAGAAAATCGACGCGAGTCGGCGAGAAAATGGAAAAAATCGAGCGCGCGGCGTTGAAAAGAACGCGTTCGAGGTTATAATTAATAGCGAAGGCGGAAGCGTCGGGTTTGGCGACCGGCGTTTTTTCCGCGTTTCGTTTGGAAAAAGAAAAAAAGAGGAGCCGAACGGACGGTCGCGGAGAGAGCGTCGCAAGGCGTTCTTTCGAGGAAAGTCCGGACTCCGCAGGATACGATGGCGGGTAACGCCCGCCGATCGCGAGATCAGGGAATAGCGCAACAGAAAGCAAACCGCCTGCGACGGTTTCGGCCGTCGTCGGTAAGGGTGAAACGGCGAGGTAAGAGCTCACCGGCGGCTCGGGCAACCGGCCGGCCAGGCAAGCCCCATCGGGAGCAAGGTTAAACAGCGTCGCGCTCGACTTTCGAGTCGAGCGGGGGGCGATCCGTCCTCAAGGCGCGGGTAAACCGCGAAGAACGGTTCGGCGACGAATCCGTCAAGATAAATGACCGTCCCTCTTTCGGGAGGACAGAATCCGGCTTATGTTCGACTCCTCTTTTTTTCTTTTTCGACGAAACGTCGGCGTTCCGTAAAAAACGATCGTCGGAGTTTTGTCGTCGGTTGGGGACGCGACGTTGGGAAATTTCGCGTTTATTGCGATTTATTTCTTGAAACGAACGGAATTTCGCGGTATAATAGAAGGCGCTTTAGGTTCGCGGCGACGATTTTTCGCGTCGTTCGCGGCGATTTTGATCCTTCAACGAAACGAATAAAAACGATGGCAAGCGCGTTCTTGACGAACGATCGACGCTCTTGGGGGCGACGTTTTTCAACGGCGTTCGTCCGCTGTTGCGTCGGCGCGGCGATCGCTTCCTTGGGGAGCGTCGGTTTCGACGCGTCGGGGGCGGGCGTCCGAGCGTCGGCGAGCGACGGCGTTTCCGCGGCGTATGAAAGCCGCGCGCTCTTTGTTCCGTCGCTCGATTTGGAATCGCCGACCGTTTTTTCGGCCGTCGACGCGGCGCGGCGCAATCGCCCTCCGCAACCGGCGAAACGCTCCGAGGAACTTTTGTATCCGGAAGGTTTTTTGGAACTTTCCGCGCCGACGCCGGAGCCGGTCGTCGAGGAAACGAAGGAAGTCGTCGCGACGCCGCAAGATTCGCCGAAAAAAGAAGAACCGCCTCGTCGGCTCGACCCGTTCGCCGAAACGACGCCGCTCGCGCCTCCGGCCGAACCGGAGCCGCCGAAGAAGGAAGCCGGCGATCAAATTCTCTTTTTCGCGCTTTCGTTCGCGCTCGCGGCGCTCGGCGGTTTTATTTACGTCGATTACCGTTATCGCGACCGTTTGAAGGCGGATTTGGCGCGCAACGCTCGTTTGCGTTCGCCGAACGCCGTTGCCGCCGACTTCGACGAGTTGCTCTTTTCCGCCGACGGCGAGCGTTTCGACCCGACGTTCGAGGACTTCGCTTTCCTGTCGAACTCGAACGCGTCGACTTCGTTCGACGACGAGGAAGCGTTCGAACCGATCGTCGAGCCGACGGCGCCGACGAACGGGCCCGGATTGAACGAAGAAAATTTCGATTTCGCCCCGTCTTCCGCGACGAATCCTAAGGCGGCGTTGAGCGAACCGGAGGAAGATTTCGTCGTCGGCGCTCGTTAAGGAACCGGCGCGGCGCGAGACCGGCGACGGTAAAGCGACCGATTGGAAAAAGACGACGTAGGACGCTGAAAACGTCGCCGACCTTTTAGGCGAGTCTTGAAATTTATTGGCAAAACCGACGCAACCGTTATTTTTTAACGTTGCGTCGGCTTTTTTCATTTTAAACGTCGACGATTGGAAACGACTCCCAACCGATGAAAATTCGAAGCAAAACGTTGGTTCGAGCGGCGGGCTCTTTGGTTTCGCTCGGCGTTCACTCGTTGATGCCGACGCTCGATTACCGCGTCGCGTATTACGACCCGATTATCGATCCCGCTTACGAAAACGACGGAAAGCGTCGAATATATATTTTCTGGCACGAATATATTCAGTATTTCATCTATTTGCGGAAACATTGCCGTTTGGCGATGCTCGCGAGCAAACACGCGGACGCCGACGTGTTGGAGCAGATCGCGAATTTGCTCGGTTTCGACTGCGTTCGCGGCTCGACGAATCGCGGCGGCGTCCAAGCGCTTCGCGAGATGATGCGCAAGGAACGGAGCGAAAAACGACACCTGACGATTACTCCGGACGGGCCGCGGGGCCCGCGTCGCGTCTTGGCGCCCGGGTGCGTTTATCTTGCGTCGAAACTGCAAATTCCGATCGTCGCGATGGGCGTCGGGTACGACCGTCCGTTCCGCTTCAAGAGTTGGGATCGTTTCGCGATTCCTCGACCCGGTTCGCGGGCGCGCTGCATTCCGAGCGGCGATATTTGGGTTCCGGCCGACCTCGACCGCGACGGCGTCGAACATTACCGGCGCCGAATCGAGGCGATTTTGAACGGTTTGACCGACGAAGCGGAGGCTTGGGCCGAGTCCGGCGCGCCTTACGTCGGCGAGTCGAGCGTGTTGCCGGGCCCGAAACGGTCGCTTCTTTACTTCTCGAAGCCGAAACAGGCGGAAATCGACGGCGTTTGAGCGGAAAAGGCGAAAGTTTGCCGATTTTGCGGGTGTGGTTAAGCGTCGCGGATAACGGCTGATGAAGCGGAAAATGTTAAGCGGCGCCGGTTTTGCGTCGCGAATCGAAAATTTGACCGACGAACGATAAGGAGAGCGAGACGATGTTGAGGCGAACGACGATTTTATTGGCGGCGTTAATCTTGGGCGGCGTCGCTCCGACGACCGAAAACGCGCTCGTCGCCCAACAGAGCGCGAGCGTCGACGCTTGGCGAGCCGAGTACGAAGGGCGAATTCAACGAACGTTGGCGGCGAGAAAGGAACAGAAACCTAACTTTGCGAAGGACGTTCAAACGACGAAACCCGATTTTATCGTTTACGTCCCGCAAGTCGAACCGGAAAAGTTAGGCGACTGTTACAACGACCACTTCCAAGTCTTCGACGGGCCCGGCGGCGCTTTGTTCGCGTTGACCTGCCAAGCGACGTGCGAAGGCGCGCTCGATCAACACGTAACGCTTTTCAAAAGCGTCGACGGCGGGAAAACTTGGTCGGCGCCGAAAGTCTTGGCCGGGCCGAAAACGTTCGACTCGGACGTTCCGATCGCGAGTTGGGGCTTCCCGATGGTCTCGAAATCGGGCCGAATTTACGTTATTTACAATCAATACCAACCGGGTAAAGTTTCGACGAACCGCCAACACACCGGCTTGATGGTCGGAATTTTCAGCGACGACGGCGGCGAAACTTGGTCGGAACCGCAAACGATCGACCAACCGCGAACGACGAACGACCCGTCCGACGCGTCGATTCCCCCCGAATGGGTGGTTTGGCAAAAGCCGTTGCGACTCGGCGAGGGCGGAAAATACCTCGTCGGTTGCACTCGATACGCCGCGCCGGAGTTTCATTCGAAATTCAAAACCGCGACGGAGTTTATGCGGTTCGAAAATATCGACGACGACCCGGAGCCGAAAGATTTGGTCGTTCGTTGGTTCGCGACGAACGACGACGTTCTCCGCGTCGGCGTTCATTGCGAGGAGCCGTCGATCGTTAAGTTGCCGGACGGTCGGCTTTTCGCGCTCTTGCGAACCGGCGTCGGGCGGCCCTATTGGACGGTTAGCGAAGACGACGGCGAAACCTGGGCGGCGCCGGAACCGCTCCTCGACCGCGACGGCGGGAAGCCGTTCGAACACCCGTTGTCGCCTTGCCCGATTTACGATTGGAAGGGGAACGAAGCGGCGAGCGGTTACTATTACGCGTTTGTTCACAATAAATTTAATTTCGACGACAAAAATCCTTGGCAGAATCGCGGACCGCTTTACCTCCTCGCCGGGACGTACCAAGCGGGCGCGCGTCAGCCGATTTGGTTCGCGGAGCCGAAACTTTTCGTCGACCGACCGAGCGGGCAGTCGTTTTACACGAGTTCGACGCAAGTCGACGGGCGCGCGGTTCTTTGGTATCCGGATCAAAAATTCTACTTGCTCGGGCGATTTATCGACGAAAGTTGGTTCGAAGGCGTTCCGGCGTTGAATTTGGGCGAATCGATGAACGAGTAAGTTGTTTTTAACTTTGGGCGGCGAACGGACGAGCGGCGAAAAAATGAACGGCGGCGCGACGGAACGGCGACTTTTCGGCGTCGCTTGGGAAAAGTTGCGGCGACGAACCGGAGCGATTAAAACGGTCGCGCTGGTTTTAGCGGTCGCGACGTTCGTTTTCGTTGGCCGAACGGGGCGAAAAAGGTACGACGCCGGTAAAAAATAGCGATTTTAACGACTTGACGGCGCGGGAGCGCGAGCGTTGGGCGAGACGGGCGGCGCGTCGGTTTGCGTTTGGCTGCGTCGTCGCGGCGACGTTGAGGAAATCGGCGACGTTTAGAAGGTTTAAGACGTTTGGGATATTGGAAGCGTTGGGAATGTTGAGAGAAAATAGGCGGTTTAGGCAATGAAAGTTTTTTGCGCGGTTTCGGGGGGCGTCGACAGCGGCGTCGCGGCGGCGATTTTGAAAGAGCGGGGCGACGACGTTCGCGGGCTCTATATGCGGCATCGGTATCAAGCGACGCTCGACGCCGACGAGACGCGCCGCGTTCTCGAAAAATGGGGGAGCTGGGAAAACGACGGAAGCGAGCGAAGCGGGGATAAACGCAAGGATTGGGCGAGACCGGCGTTTTATTCGGTCGCGCGAAACGGCGACTTGACCGAAATCGCGCCCGACGCCGCCGTCGCGTTTTGGAGCGAGAAGGGACTTCCCGTCGACGCCGTTTCCGCGTTCGAAACGACCGCGTTTCTCGGGATTCCGCTGACGATTTTGGACGTCGACGCGCCCTTCGCCGCCGTCGTCGAGAATTTTGTCGACGAGTATTATTCGGCGCAAACCCCGAACCCTTGCGCGCTTTGCAACCGAACGATCAAGTTCGGGCTCCTCGACGACGTTTGCCGACGCCTCGGCGGAGAACGGCTCGCGACCGGGCATTACGTCCGCAAGCGCCGCGTCGCCGATTGGGTTGCGGAAGTCGAAACAACGGCGGAACAAGCGGCAAAGTCGACCGAGTTTAACGGCGGTTCGGCGGTTTGCGCAAACGACGGAATTTGCGGGGACAACGTTGTCGCGGCAAGCGACGGAGCTTGCGGCGTCGGCGAAGTTTCGGCAAACGACGGCGGTCGCGGCGTCGGCGGCAAGTTTGCGGTTTTGCCCGATTGGTTAAAAGCGAACGGCGACGCGGAGTTTATCGAACGCGCTCCGTCGGCGAAAGATCAGTCGTATTTCTTGTACGGCGTCGACGCGGAGACGCTGCGGCGCGTCGAATTTCCGGTCGGCGAACTCGAAAAGAGCGAAGTTCGACAAATTGCGCAAGATAGGGGGCTTCCGGTCGCGGCGCGGAAGGACAGCCAAGAGGTTTGTTTCGTTCCGGACAAGCGGCGGCTCGAGTTCGTTCGCGAGTTTCGAGCGGCGAATCCGGAGCGTTGGCGCGCGCTTCCGGACGACACAAGCGGCGATTTTGTCTCGCTCGACGGAAAGGTTATTGGAAAACACGCGGGTTACGAAAAGTTTACCGTCGGTCAACGCAAGGGGCTCGGGATGGGATTCTGCGAACGAATCTTCGTTCAACGGGTCGACGCGGCGACGAAGGCGGTCGTTCTCGGCCCTTACGAAGCGTTGGCGGTTCGCGAAATTTGCGCCGTCGACGCGAATTGGGCGGCCCCGGTTCCGTTTGACGAAGATTTTCGTTGTGAAATTAAAATTCGGTATCGGAACGATTCGGTCGCGGCGACCGTTCGCGCCGGTTCCGACGGGACGATTCGAGCGATTCCGGACGAACCGCGGTTCGGCGTCGCGCCGGGACAGGCGCTCGTTTGTTATTGGCGCGGACGGCTCCTTGGCGGCGGACGCATTATTCGCTAACTTTCGACGACGGCGGCGACGTTAATTTAGGGGGAACGCGGCGTCTGCGTCGAGCGCGCGATTTGCGGCGGTTCGCGTTGTTAGCTTGCGCTAATTTGGCGCCTTTTCGGGCGTCGAGCGCAAGACGCGGCGTTGAAATTTTTGCTCGTTTCCGACGAATTTTGAAAAATTTAGCGAAAAAACGGCTTGCCCGGGGCGTCGCGGCGACGCAAACGGCGTATAATAATAAAGACGCGTTTTTCTTTTCCGGCGTCGACGCCCGGACGCTCGACCGGATCGGGAGCGACGAAGAAACGCGTTGCGCCGCTTTCGCGTTTCTTGGTTGCGCGACGTTAATTTAGAACGTCGAGGACGTTTGAAACGGCGGGGCGGTTTGGGGTGTTTAGCGATTAAAAATTTAAGAGATTTAGGAAGTCGATCGGGGGAAAATGGCCGACGTCGTTATTCGCGGCGCTCGCGAACATAATTTGGACGACGTTTCGCTGACGTTGCCGCGCAATCGTTTGATTTGCTTTACCGGCGTCAGCGGGAGCGGGAAAAGTTCGCTTGCGTTCGACACTTTATACGCCGAGGGCCAGCGTCGGTACGTCGAGAGCCTTTCCAGTTACGCGCGACAATTTTTAGGCCAGTTGCCGAAGCCGGACGTCGAGCGCGTTTCCGGGTTGAGCCCGTCGATTTCGATCGCGCAAAAGACGGCGGGGCAAAACGTCCGTTCGACGGTCGGGACGATCGCCGAAGTTTCCGACTTTTTGCGCGTTCTCTTCGCCCGCGTCGCGACCGGTTATTGCCCGAAATGCGGCCGTCCGATCGTCGCGCAAACCCGAGCGCAAATTCTCGAACGCTTAAAAGTCGTTCCGAAGGGAGCGCGTCTCCAAATTTTGGCGCCCCTCGTTCGCAATCAAAAAGGGAGCGCCGCCGACCTCTTCGCCAACCTGCGCCGCAAAGGATTCCGGCGCGTTCGCGTCGACGGGCGGACGCTTTCGCTCGACGACGAAATTTTGCTCGACCGACGGTTGCGGCATTCGGTCGACGTCGTCGTCGACCGAATGGTTCAGTCGGAAACGATTTATCGTCGGTTGGCGGAAGCGCTCGATTTGGCGTTGCAACTCGGCAAGGGGCGCGCCGTCGCGTTGATTGAAACGTCGGGCGTCGCGACCGATTCGGAAAACGCCGAGACGAACGCGGCGGAAAATCTCGTCGGCGCCGAACTCGACGCGCCCCCGGCGTTCGTCGACGATTTGCCGTCGAGCGCGGAAGCGAACGAACGAGAAGACGGCGAAACGGACGACGCGGCGGCTTTCGACGGGCTCGACGCGGCGCCGGAGAACGTCGCGAAATCGAACGGCGAGACGGAAATTTATTTTAGCGCCGATTACGCCTGTTCGCATTGCGGCATTAGTTTCGAGCGTCCGACGCCGCAACTTTTCAGTTTCAACAGTCCGCAGGGGCGCTGTCCGCATTGCCAAGGGCTCGGCGTCGTTCACACGTTCGACCCGAAACTCTTGATTCCGGACGAAACGAAGTCGTTCCAGCAGGGCTGCGTCGTTCCGATCGGCAAATGGAAGGATATGGGGCGCTGGCGGCGGCACATTTATCAAGGCGTCGCCGACGCTTTAGAGAAACTGTACAATCTTGAGAAGAATTACGTCCTCGAAACCGCTTGGGAAGAGCTGGACGAGCGCGTCAAAAAGGCGTTGCTTTGGGGCGCCGGCGATTTGCACGTTACGTTCTCTTGGCGGAACGGTTCGGTCGAGCGGAAGTGGGGCGGTTCGTTCGAAGGGATTATTCCGAAAATGCTCAAGCAGTTTCGGGAGACGCGGAACAAGATGATTCTCGCCGCGATGGAGCGGTATATGAGTTCCGTTCCTTGCGCTTTTTGCGGCGGCAAGCGGCTCAACGAACAGGCCTGCGCGTTCCGAATCGAAACGAAGTCGGACGCCGCGCCTTTCGCCGAAAAGAAGTCGTTTAGCCTTCCGGAACTCTCCGATTTGCCGATTTCCGACCTGCGCGAGTTCTTTAGCGAACTGAATCTCGACGAATCGGGGCAAATTGTCGCGCAAGATTTGGTCAAGGAGATTCGAGCGCGACTCGGTTTCTTGATCGACGTCGGGCTCGGCTATCTTTCGCTTGGGCGGTCGGCGCCGACCCTTTCCGGGGGCGAAATGCAGCGAATCCGCTTGGCCGGGCAGATCGGCGGCGGCTTGGTCGGCGTTTTGTACGTCTTGGACGAGCCGTCGATCGGGTTGCATCCGCGCGACAACGAGCGGCTGATCGAGACGCTGACGCGGTTGCGCGACCTCGGGAACACGGTCGTCGTCGTCGAACACGACGAAGACACGATGCTCGCGTCCGATTACCTCGTCGACTTCGGCCCGGGCCCGGGGATTCGCGGCGGGAAGATCGTCGCCGCCGGCTCGGTCGCCGACGTTTTGCAAAATCGGCGCGCGGAGTCGTTGACCGCTCGATTTTTAACCGGCGAAGAAGAGATCGCCGTTCCGAAAGAGCGCAAAGCGCCGGACGGGCGGTTCCTCGTCGTTCGCGGCGCGACGCATCACAACCTGAAGAATATCGACGTAAAAATCCCGCTCGGCGGCGTCGTTTGCGTTACCGGCGTCAGCGGGAGCGGAAAAAGTTCGCTCGTCAACGACGTCTTGAAGGAAGCGCTCGCCCGCGACCTCAACCGAGCGAACGGCGACCCCGGCGCGCACCGAGCGATCGAAGGCGTCGAACACCTGAACAAGCTGATTTCGATCGACCAAGCGCCGATCGGACGGACGCCGCGTTCCAATCCGGCGACGTATATCAAACTCTTTGACGATATTCGACGGCTGTACGCCGAAACCCCGGAAGCGCGAGCGAAAGGCTTCCAACCGGGGCGTTTTAGCTTCAACGTGCCGGGCGGGCGTTGCGAACATTGCGAAGGAAACGGCGCGACGAAGCTCGAAATGGATTTTCTCGCCGACGTTTGGGCCGTTTGCCCGGTTTGCGGCGGTCGACGCTTCAACCAAGAGACCCGCGCCGTCAAATATAAGGGGCTTTCGATCGACCAAGCGCTCGATTTGGACGTCGAAACCGCGTTGAAGCATTTTGAGAATATCCCGAAAATTCGGGAAAAACTGCAAACTTTATACGACGTCGGGCTCGGGTATATGAAGCTCGGGCAGCCGTCGCCGACCCTTTCCGGCGGGGAAGCGCAACGCGTCAAGTTGGCGAAGGAACTCGTCAAGCGCAGTTCCGGGCGAACGCTTTACCTCCTCGACGAGCCGACGACCGGTTTGCATTTCGCCGACGTCAAGCTCCTCTTGAACGTTTTGCGCAGTTTCGCCGACGCCGGGAACACCGTTCTCATCGTCGAACATAATCTCGACGTCGTTAAGACCGCCGACTGGGTGATCGACCTCGGCCCGGAAGGCGGGGACGGCGGAGGGCGCGTCGTCGCCGAGGGAACGCCGGAGGAAGTCGCCGAAGTTCCGGAGAGCCGAACCGGGCGCGCGTTGAAGGAATTTTTGAGCCGCGACCGGCAAAAGCTCGCCGAACGTTGCGTCGGCGCGGAAGCGTTGCGTCGCGACGAAGGCGTTAAAACCGGTAAAAAAGGAAAAGACGATAAAAAAAGCGACGTCGAGTCCGGTAAAGTCGGCGAAACCGTTAAAACCGGCGACGGCCCGACGATTCCGAGCGTCGAGATTGAAGGCCCGATCGTTATCGTCGGCGCTTGCGAAAACAACCTGCAAAACATTACCGTCGAGATTCCGCGCGACAAAACGACCGTCTGTTGCGGGCCGAGCGGGAGCGGGAAGTCGTCGTTGGCGATCGACGTCGCTTACGCCGAGGGGCGCCGCCGTTACGTCGAGAGCCTTTCCAGTTACGCGCGGCAATTTTTGGGACAAATTCGCAAGCCGAAGGTTGAAAAAACGTTCGGAATCGCGCCGTCGATCGCGATCGAGCAAAAGACGACGAGCCGTTCGCCCCGTTCGACGGTCGGGACGGTTTCGGAAATTCAAGATTATTTGCGGATTTTGTTCGCTCGACTCGGCGTTCCGCACTGTCCCGACTGCGGCGTCCCGATCGGAACGCAGTCGACCGACCAAATCGTCGCGCGGATTCTTTGCGGCGAACCGGGCTCGCGCCTGTATATTTTGGCGCCGCTGACCCTTGAAATCGGGGACGATTATCCGAAACTTTGGGAACGTCTCCGTTCGCAAGGCTTTTTGCGGGTTCGCGTCGACGGCGAAACGCATTCGCTCGACGCGCCGCCGGAAATCGACCGTCGCGCTCGACATTCCGTCGAAGTCGTCGTCGACCGAATCAAGTTGAAGGGGGACGCCGACGACAAAGCGTTCCGAGGCCGCGTCGCCGGAAGCGTCGAAACCGCGCTCGACTGGGGCGCCGGGATCGTTCGCGTCGCCAAGGCCGACCCGGCGAAACCGGAACGCGATTGGGAAACGACGACGATGAGCCGCCGTCTTTCTTGCGAAAGTTGCGGGCGGGCGTTCGAACCGTTGACGCCGCGCCATTTTTCGTTCAACAGTCCGCTTGGCTGGTGTCCGCATTGCGAAGGATTGGGGACGCAAACCGGTTCGAACCCGCAAAGTTTCGTCAAAGACCCCAAATTGACGTTGGCCGAAGGAGCGGTTTCCCTTTGGTCGGACTTCCGAACGCCGACGACGGTCGCGACGTTGCGGGCGTTCGCTCGCGGGCTCGGCTTGCCGCTCGACGTTCCGTTCGAGCGGTTGGACGCTCGGTTCCGCCGCGCGATTTTCCAAGGAACCGGCGACCGTTGGTTTGAAGCGACCGTCGCCGACGTCGAGGTCGCGACCCGCGCGACGACGCCGGAAGAGCGGGCCGCCGGGACGTTCGCGCCGACGCCGCCCGGAACGCCGACCGCGTTTAAGTTCCAATTTAAAGGGGTTTATCCGGCGCTCGAAGAAGCCGGGCGAATCGCGCCTTATTACCGGAGTCGGCTGGAATACCGCGTCGACGAATGCGAATGTTCCGCCTGCTTGGGGAGCCGTTTGCGAGACGACGTCGCCGCCGTCCGTTTCCGCGACTTGACGCTCGACCAAATTTGCCGAACGCCGCTCGGCGAGTTGGCGCGATTTTTCGCCGATTGGGAGCCGTCGCCGACCGAGCGGAAGGTCGCCGGGGAGGTGTTGGACGAGATTCGGGCGCGGCTCCGTTTCTTGGTCGACGTCGGGCTCGACTATTTGACGTTGTCGCGACCGGCGCCGTCGCTCTCCGGGGGCGAGTCGCAGCGGATTCGGTTGGCGGCGCAAATCGGGAGCGGGCTGGTCGGCGTTTTGTACGTCTTGGACGAGCCGACGATCGGTTTGCACCCGCGCGACAATCGACGTTTAATCGCGTCGTTAAATAAGTTGCGCGATTTGGGGAACACTCTGTTAATCGTCGAACACGACCGCGAAGTGATCGAAAACGCCGACAACGTGATCGATTTCGGCCCGGGCGCCGGCGCGCGCGGCGGACTCGTCGTCGCCTCCGGAACGCCGGACGAAGTGAAGCGCGACCCGAATTCCGTTACCGGCCCTTATCTCTCGGGGAAAAAATCGATTCCGATTCCGGTTAATCGTCGCGTTATCGGTTAAACGTTGAGAGAACGACGGCGGTTGGCGCCGATGTTAAGAGGGCGTTTTGTTGTCGCGTCGTTCCGGCGTTTGACGTTAAAACGTCGGCCTTGTTGTTTTTACTTTTGAAGTTAATTGGTTGAATAATGAAAAAGAGCGCCGAAAATCCGAAAACGAACGTTTCGAACGCCGCGAGCGAAGCGGTCGAAAAAGCGGATTTGGGCGCAAAACCGCAAGATTCCGCCGTCGGAACCCCGCAAAAACGCGGAGCGAACGCGGCAAAACGGAGTAAAAAGAGCGAAAAGGCGGCGACTTTGCCGGAAATAACGTCCGTCGCGGAGGAAAAAACGTCGGTTAAGAAGTCGCCGCGTTCTCGGAAATCTGCGGAAGTCGCGGAAATTGGGGAACCGACGCCGGTTAAAAAGTCGCCGCGCTCCCGGAAATCTGCGGAAGTTGCGGAAATTGGGGAGCCGACGCCGGTTAAAAAGTCGCCGCGCTCCCGGAAATCTGCGGAAGTTGGGGAAATTGGGGAACCGACGTCGGTTAAGAAGTCGTCGCGTTCCCGGAAATCGGCGGAAGTTGAGGACGTTGCGGAACCGACGCCGGTTAAAAAGTCGCCGCGCTCCCGGAAATTGGCGGAAGTTGGAGAAACCGG
>JAGBDN010000102.1 GCA_017937485.1 Thermoguttaceae bacterium | reverse complement strand
CTGCGGCGCGACGTTTTCGGACGAGAATCGAAAAAAGATTCGCGAGGCGATTCGCGTCAAGGGCGTCGAAGAAGCGTTGAAGATTCGCGGTTGGTGGAAGAAAAACAACGCGAACTGGAACCAAGTCTGTTGGTGCGGAACCCTTTACGGCGCGCTGGCGATCGCCGACGACGAACCGGAACTCGCTCGCGACGCCGTGCGACAGGCTGTCAACGGCGTAACGTGGAGTATGGCGTCTTACGAGCCGGACGGAAATTACGTCGAAGGGCCCGGTTACTGGGGGTACGGAACCGGGTTCAACGTTCTGCTCTTGTCGGCTCTTAACTCCGCGCTGGGGAACGATTTCGGACGATCGGCGGCGCGCGGCTTTAAGGAGACGATTCGCTATTACGAACACGTCTTCGGGACGACCGGCGACGCGTTCAATTACCCGGATTCCGGCGGCGGGAAGATGTTCGAGCCGACCGCTTTCTGGAACGCGCTCAATCTCGGCGACACGAGCGCCGCTTGGAACGAAAATTTCGCGGTCGACGCGGCGTATGTCGCGACGAAATATAAGGTTAAACACGGGGCGCGCTCGCTCGATTCGCTCGCCGGGAACCGCTTGGCCGTCTGCGCTCTTCTTTGGGGGCCGGTTCGCGAAACGCCGCTCGATTTGGAGAAAATCGCGACGAAAGGGGCGGTCGACCCGGACGAACTCGGGTTCGGAAACGTTGCGCCGCAAGAACTTGGATACGTCGGCGTCGGGAACGGACGCAACGCCGTCGCGCTTTTCCGAACGGCTTGGAAGCGCGACGCGGCGTACCTTGGGATTAAGGCCGGAGCGCCGAACGCGCCGCACGGGCATATGGACGAGGGCGGGTTCGTGTACGACGACGGCGGCGTCCGCTGGATTGTCGAGCTGGGGCCGGAAAATTACCATCGGATCGAGTCGCGCGGGATGAATCTTTGGGGAATGAACCAAAATTCGGAACGCTGGAAGTTGTTGCGATATAATAATTTCGGACATAGCGTTTTGACGCTGAACGGGGCGCCGCAACTTGTCGACGGAACGACGAAAATCGTCGAAACGAAAATCGGCTCTTCCGGCGAAGCGTCGAGCGCGACGCTCGATTTGACGCCGGTTTATCGCGGCGAAGCGAAGTCGGTCAAGCGCGTCGCGACGTTGAATCCGGACGGAAGCCTAATCGTCGAGGACGTCGTTGAAGCGCTTGCCGATAAAGAAATTAAGGTCGAACGACGTTTGTTGACGAAGGCGGCGGTCGAGCTCGTTTCGGAACGCGTCGCGACGTTGACGGCGCCGAGTCCGGTTCATTGCGGCGACGCGACGCTTTGTAAAATAGTGGAGGCGCAAGGCGATGCGCCGTCGGCGTTTAGCGTCGTCGCTGCGGAGACGGAAAACGATTTCGACTCGAAGAATCCGGGCGTTTCGATTTTGATCGAGACGGCGACCGTCGAAGCCGGGAAGACGGCGACGTTCCGAACCGTTTTCGCGCCGGTCGAACGGAGGGAAAAGAGCGGCGGCGAGAAGAAATAAGCGTTGGTGAGTTGTGTAAATAGAAAGTTTGCGCTTTACCGGCGGCGTCGGGTTTCGCGGCGCCGCGAGCGCTAAAATAGGGCGTCGTTAATATTATACCGGTCAAACGGTTGCGACGCTAACGTCGGCGGGAACAATTTTCGGCGATTTTGTCGCAAAAGTCCGTTAACGTTCGAGGCAAAAAGCGTTAAACGCAACATATTAAAAGGAAAAGAGTTCCGATGAAAATAAACGAATGGGAACGTCGTCGGCAAGGTCGACAAAACGTCGCCGTCGATTTAAACGCGTTGCGACGTAAACAACGAGAAAACAAAAGTTGGAGACGAAAGACCGCGCTTTGTTTCGCGACGGCGTTTGTCGCGTCCGGAGCTTTCTTCGCAAACGTCGAGCGCGGAACGTTCGAAGCGACGGCGTTCGCGGCGGAAACGAACAAAGCGCAAGACGAGACGCCGAAAGGGTTTCCGTCGATTTCGCAAGCGGAAGTCGACGCCGCGTTCGAGAAGTTGCGTCCGGCGCCGCGTCTGTTGTTTACCGACGAAACGATGGCCGACGTCAAGAAAAAAATCGAGGCCGACCCGCGTTGGAAGGCGTATTACGAAGCGATTAAACGTCGCGCCGACAAGACGTTGGAAGCGCCGCCGGTCGAGCGAAAGCTCGAAGGAATCCGACTCTTGCTGGTTTCGCGGGAAGCGTTGCGTCGTCTTTTGGGTTGGACGTTTATGTACCGTTATACCGGCGACGCCAAGTACGCGGCGCGGGTCGAAAAGGAGGCGGTCGCGATCGCCGAGTTTGCCGATTGGAACCCGTCGCACTTCCTCGACGTCGCGGAAATGACGGTCGGGCTGGCGCTTGCGTACGACTCCTGCGGCGCGACGTTTTCGGACGAGAATCGAAAAAAGATTCGCGAGGCGATTCGCGTCAAGGGCGTCGAAGAAGCGTTGAAGATTCGCGGTTGGTGGAAGAAAAACAACGCGAACTGGAACCAAGTCTGTTGG
>JAGBDN010000028.1 GCA_017937485.1 Thermoguttaceae bacterium | reverse complement strand
CCGGAACCGCGCGGTCGCGGGCGCGGTCGCCGCCGACACTCCGTCGCGCCGGGGGGGATCGGATCGCCGAACGGCGCGGCGGCGGGAGAACCGGGCGCGGCGGCTTCGTGCAGGTTCGCGACCGGAATCGCGCCGCCCTTCGAGTCGTCGCGGCCCCGTTCGCCGACGAACCAAGTCAAGACGGCGACTAAGGTTAGCTTACCGTCGACGCGCTCTAAAACGCCGCTCCCCGATTGGCCCGGAACCGGCGGCGGCTGGAAAAGCGCGGTCGAGTCGTTCCAAAAGGAAACGATTTTGCCGCGCCAAGCCTGCGCGAACCGCCCGTCCGGACAGCCGCTCGAGACGATGAACGCGTCGCGACTCGGCGTCGCGGACGGGCCGCCGAGTCGGACGAACGGCGGCGCGATTCGGGCGAGTTCCGCCGGGTCGAGCGTGCAAAACGCGAAGTCGTATCCGCGCGAAGCGTCGTAAGCGCGCCACTTAACGGCGGCGTCGACCGTTTCGAGAACGGAGTTCGTCCAAAAGTCGAGCCGCGTCGTTTTCGCCCGCCCGACGACGTGATAGTTGGTCAGAATCCAAGCGAGTCCGCCCGCGACGCCGACGAAAGTTCCGCTTCCGGACGCGCCGTCGACTCGGACGCGACACGACGCCGCGTGCGCGTCGTCGAACGTTTGCGCGGCGCGAAAAGCCGGGTCGCCGCCGTCGACGGAACCGTTTGCAAACGCGAGAGTTCGGAACGGGTCGAACGGTAGCGACGCGGCGAGCGCGGTCGCGGCGGCGTTTTTTAGGAAGGCGCGCCTATTCATCGGGACGGCTCCTTTTTTCGGGAGGTAGTTGGGACAAATCGATTAGGGCGCTCGGCGCCGTTTCCAGCGTCGAGCGTCGGCGGTTAGCGGCAAACCGGCGCGCACGGGAGCGGCGGCGCGGCGGTTGCGGTCGCGCAAGTTCCGGTCGAGCGAACAACGACGGTCGCGACGGCGCGGCGGCTCGACGCGGTTTGTCGAGCCGCGCAAATGTTGCGGACGAAGGAGGTTCGAGCGAAACCGGTTTGACCGCAACGCGAAACGGTTCGCGACCAAGCGCGGACTTTCTTCGCGCCGCCGACGCCGTTCGAGCCGACGGCGACCGAGCAAAAGCCGCCCGCGCAAGACGCCGCGCCGACGTCGGTTTCGCAACGCCCGCCTTCGCAAGCGTTAACGCCGAGCGGGCAAACGCCGCCGGAACCGCTTGTTCCGACGTTAACGTTCAGCGGGCAAACGCCGCCGGGGCAAGCGGTTCCGACGTTCGTTTCAGTCGCGACGCCCTCCCCGACCGGCCCGCAAACGGGCGCGCAAACCGGAACCGGCGGCGACGGCGAACAAGTCGCGACCGGCGCGCAAGGCGACGGAGAATAAACCGGCGCGTCGGAAGCAAACGCGGCGCAAGGAACGGCGGCGGCAAACAAAACGGCAAGAAATTTTTTCATCGTTGATTTTCCTTTCGGTCGGCCCGGCTCGGCGCGAACGCGACAAGCCGGGCGGTTCGGTTGGAGTAAAAGGGGGAAACGTCGAGCGGCGGCGCGACGTCCGGACGGTTTAGACGGTTCGGTCGGCGACGAGCCGGGCGCGAACGGTCGTCGCGGTCGAGTCGGCGGCGACGAGGGCCGGGCCGAACTCGACGGCGGTCGCGGTTCCGTCGAGCCCGACGGCGGCGGTCGTTACCGGATCGCCGACTTTGTACGCGCTTCCGGGCGTTACCTCGACGTCGTATTCGCCCTTCGTGTTCAGGTCGCCGCGCTCTCCGGCGGCGATCGTCGACGTCGCGACGCCGACAAGGCCGTCGGAAAGTTTCACGACCGAACCGGCGGGAATCGTCGCGGTCGGGACGACGGACAGGACGTCGTTGATTCCTCGATAAATCGCGGTCATCGTTCTTTAATCCTTTCTTTTCGTTGGTTAGGTTCGCGTCAGGAACCGGCGCCGGTCGAGAGAACGGCGGCGTTCTTGTCGGCGACCGACACGCCGAACCCCCACCAGCAGACGTAACGCAAGCCTTCGATTTCCGTTTGGCCGCGCACGGTCTTCAACGTCGGCGTTCGTTGGTTTTGGTAATACGACACGATCGTCAGCGGGATTTCCGCCGGGTCGGCGAGCAACATATATTGAGCGTCGCCCCAAAGGTTCGACAGGTCGGAGCCGGTTCCGAGGAAGTGCGGCGCGACGACTTCGAACTGCGTCGCGAAACGGTTGACGTTCGGAATCACCGCCGTTTCGGTTCCCCCGCCCGCCGCGACGATTTGCGTCGCGTTGACGATGTTCAACGCCGACGTTTCGAGCGCCGGGGGGACGATCAAAAACTTCCCGCGCGAGCCGATCGGGTCGCCGTCGCCGTCGCGCAAGCCTTTAAATTCGGCGGTTACTTTGTCGAGCCCGGCCAGCCCGAACTTCGGGTTTTTATCCGCTCTTTTGACGCCGCTCAAGCCTTCGCAAAGGGTTTGCCAAAAGAGCTTTTGCTTGCGAATCGCCGCCTTGCGCCCCATCAAGCGCGGCACGTCCATCAGGGCGTTCATATCGTCGTTGGCGATCGTTTCGAAGTCGAGCCGCAATTCGAACCCGCGAACGCGCGCCTTGTTGACGTAATTCTCGTCGGAAAGTTTGAGGTTTTCCAGCTCGCCGTTCGCTTTCACTACGGCGAAATCCCCCGACGGCAACAGGTTCACGAAGTTCTGTTCGCGGAAGTCTTTAGCGGCGACGACGCGCGAAATCGCGTCCGTCGGGTCGGGAATCGCGAGAATCCCGTTCAACAGCTGCTTGTGCATCACGTTCGCCAAGACGTTCGGCACGTCGACCGTCGAAAGCTCCCCGGCGGCGCGCCCGAAACGGTATCGGGCCGGGTCGATAAACGCTTGAAGTTGAGCGCGTTGGAGCGTTTCCGTCAACGAGCTTGCGTCGGCGTAACCGGCCCGGGCGGCCCCGGCGCGATACATCATTCCCATCAGCGTCAAGTTGCGGTTTTCGCTCCGACTCGCTTCGTCGATTTCAGCCTCCGAGTAACCGAGTTTTTCGAGCGTTTTCGGTTCGACGCCTCCCGACGTCAAGAGCGACGCTTCCGCGACGCGGGCCGCCGACGGACGCGGGCGCGTTTGAAACGTCGTCGTTTGCGAGCCGAGCCGGTCGACCGGGAACTTCGTTCGCGACCAAGGGCGCGGGCCGCCGAGAACGCCGACGCCGCGCGACGCGTTCGCCGTTTTGTTCGCGTCGCTTTCCTCTTCCGCGCTCGCCGTTTGCGCGCCGTCTTCTTCAGAGGGCGCCGACGCGGACGCGGTTTGCGCCGATTCGTCCGGAGCGTTCGCGGCGCCGAAACGAGCGAACGCCGCCTTCGCGACTTCGAGAAGCTCCGGCGCGGCGGCGACGACGTCGTCGATTCCCAACGACGCGGCGAAGGCGACGAACTCCGGGTCGGCGGGGTCGATTTCCCCTTCGGCGGACGCGGTTTTGCTCGGGTCGCCGTCCGGAGCGTTCGCGCTCGCCGACTTGTTCGGGTCGTCCGGAGCGTTCGCGGCGGCGTCCAAAATCTCTTCGACGACGTCGGACGGAAGCGGGGCCGCGTTCGGGTCGGACGCCGCTTGCGCGATGCGTTGAATCGCGTCGCGACGGGTCGCCGTCGGCGCAAGTCCGAGCTTTCGCGTTAAAAAAGACCAATTTCGCATTTTCGTTTTTCCTTTCTGCGCGTTAAAATTCCCCGCCGCGTTCCCGACGACGACCTTTGTTCCGGCGTCGTCCGCGCCGAGCGTTACGACGGAAATTTCTTTCAGTTTCCAACGGCGAACGATTTCGATCGGGCCCTCGAACGTTTGCCCGTTGACCGCGACCGTCTCCCCGGCGGCGATTTGCTCGACGTTTTCCGGCGGAATGATTCCGGTCGCGACCGACGCTTCGAGCCGGGCGCCGCGCTTCCAAAGAGCGACGACTTTTCCGGCGGCGGGGTCGATTCCGAAGTTGATGAGGCGGCCCCGGGCGACGATCTTGCCGCCGTCGTACTCGACCGCGTCCGTTTGCCCGACCTTTTGGTTTTGGTCGTGATCGCGGATAATCGGGACGTTCTGCGGGCGCTCCTCCAAGCCGTCGACGTCGAAAACGACCGGAAGGGGCCAAACGTCCGGGTTCATTCGGAGCAAGCCGCCGGAATACGCCGGGTCGAAAAGAATCGTCGGGATTTTTTCGGTCGGCTCGGCGGGCGGTTCGGGGAGCGTCAAGTTCGAAACGCTCGCGGCGAGGTTCGCGGTTCGGTTCATTGCGGGACGGTTCCTTGTTCGAGGTTGACGGCGGGTTCCGACTCCGGCGTCGGCGGCTGAAATTCGGCGGGCGCGACGGTCGAAATCGCGCCGGTCGTCGAAAGACCGAGCCCGGACGATTCGAGGGACGCCGCGAGGTTTTCGAGTTCGCGTTTGCGTTGCGCCGCTAAGTCGTCGTAATCTTCGCCGCGACGCGCCGCGATCTGTTCGAGGGTGATCGTTCCGTTGCGGAGTTCGATTTCGTCCGCTTCCGCGTCGGCTTTGCGGTCGATCGAACGCGGCTCCGGAAAGAGCCAACGCCGCGCGACGTTCTCCGGCGCTCCGGTCAACGTCAGCAACTCGTTCGCGACCGGGTCGAGGACGGCGAACTCCGTCAGCCAGTCGTTGAAAACGACGTCGAGGAAGTCGGCGGCGATCTTCTTTTGGCGGACGCGAACGATCGTCGCGTCGATTTGTTCGTCCATCTTCGCCGACGAAAAGTTGTAACTCGAGTGGTCGTTGTTAATCTTGCCGCAACCGACGCCGAGCGCCGCGCCGACGTCTCCGGCGAGAAGACGTTTGAACGCGTCGAAGCCGGTCGTCGGGTGTTTCGCGTCGCCGAACGTCGGCGCCATTCCGAGCGGAGCGACGAACGCGCCGTCCGGAAGCGCTTTCGACTCCCCGGCTTTCGGGATTTTGAGCGCGCCCGCTTCGGCGTAAGCGGCGCTTAAAACGGTCGGGTTGTCGGTGTGCAAAATAACCGAAAACTTCGCCGCGTTCTTGACCGCTTGGATTTCGAGCGACCGCAAAATTTTCAGTTCGCGAATCAAGTTGAGCGCGCTTTGCGACTCCGGAACGCCGCGCCGCTGTTGCGGAAGCGCCCGGTGGAACGTGTGAACGATTTCGTCGGCGGGGACGAACTCCCATTCGAGCGTTTCGAGGAACGGGTTCAAGTTTTCGCGTTGGACGTAATACCCGACCGGCGTCGCGGCGTCGTCCGGGCGGTCGTATCGAACGCCGTCGTTGACGAGCGGGTCGAACGCGAAACCGGGCGGATCGCAAATTCGCTCCGGGCGGATCGCGGCGTAATCGAACCCTTCGACGGTCGCCCGGGACGGGATTTTGCGGAAAAACGTTTCGCCGTGGTAAAGCGTTTCCATCGCGACGAGCCGAATCTTTTCGAGAAGCCCGATCGCGTCGGCGAACCGCCCGAAACACTTTTCGAGGTATTGCGACTTCGCCGTCGCGTCGGCGTATCGAGCGGCGACGAAGGGCGAAAACGGGCCGTCGATTTTCAGCGCGGGCCCCGCCCCGGCGACGAGCGCGGCGATCTTTTGGCAAGCGCCGAAAAAGAGCGCGTCGTTCAAAAACTCCATTTGCGCCCGAGCTTGCGCGACTTCCCGCGTTTGCCGGTCGAAGGTGAGCGTCGCCGGTTCGTTGACCGCGTCGGCGTAATAGTCCGCCGTCCGTTCGTTCGTCGCGGTCGAGTCGAGCGCGGCGCGACCGAGCCGGAAACGGCGGAAAATCGGCGGAACGAATCCCGACGCGAGGCGCGAAAAACGGGTCGACTTCATCGGCGCAAACTCCGGTCGTTCGGGTCGAAGAACGCGAACGGGTTGTAATTTTGCGCGGCTTTAAGACGCTCCGCTTCCAACTTTTCTTTCGGCGAGCGAAATTGAATCGAGACGCCGGCGCTCGAAACGCTCGCGACGTCGTCCGGGTTTAAGCCGTTCAAAAAGTTTTGCGTCGCTCCTTGCGTCGACGCGGGGTCGTTCGGGCGGGGGTTCGTCATAGGGTCGTCCATTTGATTTCCAGCGGTCGCGGGCGTCCGATCGTCGGCTCGACGCCGACGTAATGCGCGAGCGCGCGGCAAGCGGAGTCCGTGTCGAGGAACTCGTTGTCGGCGACGCGCGGTTTCTTAAAGTCCCAAATTTTATAAAGTTGGCTCGATATTTTCTTCTCGCTTTTGACTTCCTCCGAACATTGCTGTTCGGCGAACATCGCCAAATATTCCGGGTCGTCGCCGTCGAAAAGGCTCGACGCGCCGGGCCGGTTCGTCGGGAGCCGCCAAGCCTCGTCGCGCCGCGTCTTGTACGTGTTCGCGTCGTAAAGGAGGCAAGCCGGAACCGCCGGGCTTCCGTCGAGTTCGCGACGCCGACTCGCCGGGTTCTCGATCCAGTCGCAAGTCGACGCCGAGAACGCGCCGCGCCGCCATTCGCCCGGCTTCAAGTCGTAAAAGCGCAACAGCCGCGATTTCGCCGCGTCGCCGTAAGTCGGGAGCGCCCGACCGTAAAAGCGACCGTCGTCGAGCCGATGGAACGCCGAAACCGCGTCCCAAACCGCCGGGGCCGCCTCGCCGTCCGAACTGTCGACGCCGCAAAGCGCGAGTCGGCAAAAGCGTTTCCCCCGGAGCGCCCCGAAGCACTCGAACGGGCTCGGGTCGTCGACCGAAATCGGGGCGCCGTTCGCGTCGAAATACTGCTGTTCGAAAATATGTCGGAGGCAATCGACGAGCGCGTCGCGAACGCGGTCGAACCGGTCGCCGCGCCGGTAAACCTCTTGCAAGTCGCGCCGGAAAACCTTTTTCGACGTCGTCGGGTAATTTTGCTCCGGCCAAATCCCGAAATCGACGACGTGCGAAAACGCGCCGTCGGGCCCGAACGCGACGACTTCGTAATTCAGGTAATGGTCGCCGACGTCGACGTGCGCCGTCAAAACCGCCGTTTCGTCCGGGACTTGCCAACGTTTGAGCGTCCGGACTTCCCCGTCGCGAATCGGTCGCTTTTTGCGCAAAACGACGATCGGCGTCAGCAAGCCGTCTTCCTCTTGCGCGCCCCGAGCGGCGTCGTTTTGCAACTCGCACCAGAACGAACGCTGGGAAACGCACCATTTTTCCAGCGCGTACTGGACGGCGGAAAGTTGCGTTCGTTCGTAAATTCGCGGGTCGTCGGCGACGCAATCGCGTTCGATCTCCGCTTGGCGCGACCGGTAGTAATCGTTGAGGAGCGAACGACTTAAGGCCGGGTTCTCCGGGTTCGCGTTGTAAATCTCGACGAACTTGTCGCGGTACTTCTTCCATTCGCCGAAGTCGCTCGGAACGCTCCGTAAAAACGGGATAATCTCCGCGTTCAGTTGCGGCATCTTCACCCGGAGCTGTTCCGCGACGTCGCCCGGTCGGTTCTGCGTGATCGCCGACAAAACGACGAGCGGTTCTTTGCGCCCGTCGTTCTCTTTCCCGGAAAGGTAGTTGACCGACGAAATAATCGTGTCGACGATGTTCTCCGTTTCCTTCTCGCTCCGGGCGTTCGCGTCGGTTTGCACGTCGTCGAACATTACGGCGGCGACGCGGAAGTTCCCGACGCCGCGAATCGTATGACTCGACCCGCGAATCGCTTTGCGCGCCGACGTGAACTTCAACGCCGAACCGCTCGACGGCGACCCGGCGATCGTCGGAAGCTGAATCAGCGCCGGGCCGATTTTGATCGCGCAAGGTTCGCCGCGATACGTCAACGGCTTGTTCGCGACGTTGCGTCGGCGGCGAATCGGGTAAAAAATTTCCGGATAGTCGAGCCCGAACGCGCCGACGTCGGCCCAAGGAATATCCGGCGCCGCGTACAGGATTTTCGCGAACCAGTCGGCGGCTTCCTTCGACTTCCCGCCCTCCGCCGCGACGTAATACGCGTGTCGGAAACGCCCGATCGCCAAGCACATCAGCATTAAGCCGCTGAAAATCGACGTTTTCCCGAAACCCCGATAAGCGTTGACGCTTTTCGACGAGTCGGCGCGAATCGCGTCCCAACAGTTCCCGATCAGGCGAACCTGCGACGGCGAAAAAGGCGCGGAAAAAATCTTCGGCAAGTACGTTTTGAGCCAGCGTTCCGGGTCGCGTTCGCACTCGACGCGGCGCCGAAAATCGCCGATCGGCGGGAGCGGGTAAATTTCGTTTTCGGCGGCTTGCGCGATCTTTTTGCGCGCCGCCTCCTGCTCGCGCCGTTTGCGTCCGACGCTCGGCATTTTCCGCCCTTCGCCCTTCCTTCGCCGCCGGAACCTCCGACGCTAACTCGTTTCCTTTCCGACTATTCGATAAACGGCGATTCGCGCCAAGTCGTCGAGCCCGAGCGAGCCGACGTTTTCGACGTCGGTTAGCGCCGATTCGAGCCAACGTCGCGCCTCTTCTTTTTCGCGGTCGACCGTCGCCGTTTCGCGCTCTTCGATTTTGTCGTAAAGCGCGAGGAGTTTGCACCGCTCCTTTTCGGCGGCGAGGGCCGTTTTGCCGTCTTGCGCGAACGCGGCCGACTTGTAAATTTCGTTGAGCCGCGCGAGTCCGACGCCGATTTCTTCCTTCGTCTTGATTTTCGACGCCGCTTTTTTGATGCGCGACCGCGCCGTCGCGACCGCCTTCGTCGCGTCGTCCAAGCTCCAACCGAGTTCGGCGAACTTCTTGGCGATTTGCTCGGCGGCCAACGCGTCGTCGTTAAGGGTCGCGACGGCGGTTCGAACGGCGGCAAGTTGCGCGGGCGTCGGCTTTACGACCAAGGCAATTTTCCTTTCAGCTCGCGAACTTCGAGGAACCAAGCGCGGTGAAACTCCCAAAGGGCGCGGTCGTTCGAAACGACGTACTGCTCGAGGCGCGGGTTCGCGGTCAGGTTCGCCGAGCCTTCGATCGTTAGATAAACGTCGCGCTCCGGCGAGTTTAGCAAAACGACTTTGCAATGCGTCTCGAACGCTTTAATCCAACCGCCGCGCTTGGCGAGTCCTTCGGCGAGCTTCGTATAAACGACCGGTTCGCGCCGCTTGAAGTACGTCCCGAGGCAAAACCCGGCGGTCGACCGGACTTTCCCGGCGTCCCAAAGTTCGAAAAATTCGCGAACGCTTTGGAAGTTCGCCGTCCAAGTCGCGCAATAAAACTCGTCGGTCGCGCCGATCAAGTCGACCAAAACGGGAACCCAAGTCCAAAAGCTGAAACGGTTCGCGCTAACGACGTGCAACGCTTCGCCCGCCGCCGGAACCGCGTCGACGAGTTCGCGCAAGTTTTCGCGTTGCCGAACTCGGAGCGTCGCTCGCTTCGCTCGAAGCCGAATCGAGCGCGGCGTCGGCGTTTCGGTCGTTTCGTCGGACGCGGCGTCGTCGAGAAGCGAATCGAAGAAAACGCTCCCGTCGAGCGCGTTGGAGTCGTCGAACGCGGAGTCGAGCCAATCGTCGAGCGGCATAACGAACGCAACGAAAACGACAAAGCGAAACGAGTAAAACAAAGCGACGCGAAAACAAAAATCGCGCAAACGCTAAAAATATTGAAAACCGTCGAAAGAATCGCGTCGAACGACCGCCGAAAAAAAACGTCGGG